>NZ_NOZA01000035.1:0-21190 GCF_002258465.1 Rhodococcus sp. 05-2256-B1
CGGCTCGATCCGGGATCGGTTGTTCGCGTTGCCCGCCGAGACCCGGGTCAACACCGGGCACGGAGACGGAACGAGTATCGGGGACGAGTCCCCGCACCTCGAAGAATGGATCGCCCGCGGGAACTGAGGTTCGATGTTTCGCAGCACAGTGTCAGCGATGCCCAGCTTGGGAGAAGTCTCTCCCGGCTGCCGGGGCGAGTCAGCCGGGGTTTGTCGGTGGCCCGAAGTAGGGTCCTGTCCGTGATCATCGTGAGTACGGACGGCTCTTGTCTGCGTAACCCCGGCGGAGCAATCGGGTGGGCGTGGGTCAATCACACGGGTCCGAGCAACTCCGGCGGCGAGCCCTCGGGCACCAACCAGGTAGCCGAGCTCCGCGCCTTGCTCGAGGCAGTGTTGGCCCACCCCGGCCCGGAGCCGTTGCTGATCGAATCGGACTCTCAGTACGCCATCAAGTGCGCGTCGGAGTGGCTGGCAGGCTGGAAGCGCAAGGGGTGGAAGACTGCGGGCGGCACCCCCGTGCGCAACCTCGATCTGGTGCAGAGCATCGAGCGAGCCATCACCGAACGCGAGGGGCCGGTGCGATTCCGGTGGGTTCGCGGCCACGTCGGCAATCACTTCAACGAAGCAGCCGACGCGCTGGCGGGCGAAGCCGCCCGTGCCATCGCGGCCGCCGGAGCGAACGCGGTGCCTGCACCGACCGAGGCTCGCAGCGGACCCGTTGCACAGAAGGAATCCGTTCCCGCTGCGCCGCGCCCGTCCGAACCGGAGATCGCCACCCTGTTCTGACGGCCGAGCCGCGCGCATGTTCCGGATCAGCCGCGGGGTCTCATCCGCGCGTTGGGTAGTTCCGGTGCGTGCAACCTGGGCCCGGGGTAGCCCTCCACGGTGCCGAACTGACCGTTCTCGGCCTCGTACGCGGCCCGATACTCCACCACGTCCTCGTGGCTGCGGCCGACGAAGTTCCACCACATGACTATCTGTTCACCGAACGGCGGACCGCCCAACAGGAGGAATCGAACCGGTTCGCGGGCGGGATTGTGGAGCTGCATCGACCGGTGCCCGGGTTCGAGGTAGCCGAGTTCGGCTGCGGCCAGATCGGTCTCGTTCAGCGTCACCGATCCTTGGTCGACGACAACTCCGTGTTCGTAGGACTCGTCGATCTCGACGCTGACCCGCGCCCCGGCGTCGAGCACGATCTCCGCTCCGAGCAGTGGCGTGTACGTCGACACCGGCGAGGTCTCGCCCAGAAGCGATCCGAGAAACACCCGAGCGGTCAGGCCGGGCCGGGAGATCGAATCGGGAACGTAGTGCTCGAAAGTCGGTGCCACGAAACGGGATACGGCGGGCAGTGCCACCCACAGCTGCATCCCGTGCAGGATGTCGGTGTCGGGTGTCGACACCTCGGAGTGGCTGATGCCCTGCCCGGCCGTCATCAGGTTGAGCTCCCCGGGCCGCACCATCGCATGAGATCCGACGCTGTCGCGATGCTCGATCTCACCGGAGAACAGCCAGCTGACGGTCTGTAGGCCGGTGTGCGGGTGCGGTGCGACGTCCATGCGCGAGTGCTCGGGCCCGTAGTGGTCTGCGAAACACCATGCGCCGATGAGGGATCGGTCCTTGTGCGGCAGGGTGCGGCGCACCTTCATGGCACGAGGGCCGCCGAGTGGAACCTCGCGTGGGGTGAGGACCTGGATCATCAGTGCTCCCGGATGTCGGTCTGGGCGAGTCTGAGCTTGGTGCACAGACTGTCGAGTGTCCTGAGTTCGTCGGTGTCCAATGCATCGCCGACGTAGCGCCTGATGCGGGCGGCGTGTTTGCGTCCGATCGAGGCCTGCAGGTCTGATCCCGCGTCCGTCAGGCAGATCACGGTCCCGCGTTTGTCCGACGGATCATGCTCTCGGACAACGTAACCCATCGCCTCGAGTCGGTCGCACATCCGGCTCAGCGACGGTTGGCTGAGCAGGATCTCGTCGTTGAGTCGACGCAGTCGGAGTCTGCGGTCCGGGCTGGTGCTCAGGGTGAACAGCACGTCGTATTCGCGCATGCCGATCGGATCCCAGATGTCGTCGGCGGCGAACCGGCGCATCAGGGAAACCTGGGAGCGAAACAGCGACTCCCAGGCGTTCACCGCCACCTCCGTGTCAGACGGCAACTGCTGGTTCCTTCGCAGCGGCCGCGGCCTTCTCTGCCAGCATCGAGGCGTGGGTCGGAGGACTCTCCGGAACGCCGGCCGGGCGTCGGGCAGCGAATTCCTTGCGCAATACCGGTACGACGTCCTCGCCCAGGATGTCGAGTTGCTCGAGCACTGTCTTCAGCGGCAGGCCGGCGTGGTCCATCAGGAACAGTTGACGCTGGTAGTCGCCGAAGTAGTCTGCGAATGCGAGCGTCTTCTCGATCACCTGCTGTGGAGATCCGACGGTCAGCGGGGTCTGCTCGGTGAACTCCTCCATCGTGGGGCCGTGGCCGTAGACGGGTGCGTTGTCGAAGTACGGTCGGAATTCGTTCACCGCGTCCTGGCTGTTCTTGCGCATGAACACCTGACCGCCGAGACCGACGATGGCCTGGTCGGCGCGGCCGTGGCCGTAGTGCTCGTAGCGCTCCCGGTAGAGATCGATGAGCTGGATGTAGTGCTCTTTCGGCCAGAAGATGTTGTTCGCGAAGAAGCCGTCACCGTGGTAGGCGGCGATTTCTGCGATCTCCGGGCTGCGGATCGACCCGTGCCAGACGAACGGCGCAATGTCGTCGAGCGGACGGGGAGTGGACGTGAACCGGTCGAGTGGCGTCCGGAAGTTTCCCTCCCACGTGACGACGTCCTCGGTCCACAGGCGTCGCAGCAGCTGGTAGTTCTCCAGAGCCAATGGGATGCCCTGACGGATGTCCTGTCCGAACCACGGGTAGACCGGGCCGGTGTTGCCGCGACCCATGATGAGGTCGACGCGTCCCTCGGACAGATGCTGAAGCATCGCGTAGTCCTCGGCGATCTTGACCGGGTCGTTCGTCGTGATTAGCGTCGTCGACGTCGACAGGATCAACTTCTCGGTGGTGGCCGCGATGTAGCCGAGCATGGTCGTCGGTGACGAGGGTACGAACGGCGGATTGTGATGCTCGCCGGTTGCGAAAACATCCAGACCGACGTCCTCGGCATGCTTGGCGATGGTGACCATCGATCGAATGCGCTCGTGCTCGGAGGGCGTCGTCCCGGTGGTGGGGTCGGTGGTGACATCTCCGACGGTGAAGATTCCGAACTGCATGGCGTGCTCCTACCCGAACGACAAGTTCATGCGTTTGCATTGACTATGCCGTACAACCGGGGTGCGGTCCGGGTTATTTCCGCGGCGGTCACTGCACGAGCGACGCGGTTCCGGTGAGCAACCGCACGTCGTACGACTCGGTCGGGCCGTGCTGCTCGGTGGTTCCGCCGTGCACGGTGTACAGCACTGCGTACGAGGTGAACGTGACGTCCTGGCCGTCGTCCGTATCGATGTTGACGCGGGGCAGAACGACGAGCAGGTGGGTCCGGTTACCGTCCGAGAGGGTTTCGACGACGCTCCGCACCTCGAATCCCAGATCGGATCGGGTGACGTCGGTGGATTCCAGCGTCTCTCCACTGAGGACGAGCTGCGCCGCCCACACTCCGGCGGAGCGATGGGCGTCGACGGTTCCGGTGAGGTCGTCACCGCTGAAGTCGTAGTGGTTCGCTGCTGTGAAAGGCATGGTCACAGGCTATGCCTCGGTCGGTGATAAAACTTCGAAAGAATTTCCCATCCGCTACCCATCCACCCGGCGACGGGCCCCGAATGGTCAATGAGACACCCGCTACTGCTGTCGCCCCCGACCGCCGTCAGTAGTGGGTGTCTCCCTTTGTTTTGCAGTGGCTTCGTCTTGGACGCCATAGGTGGGCCGTGAGCCCGTATCGGCCTTCCGATTCCCTAGCATCGACTTCATGGCGTTTCGTATCGTTCCTGTCACGGCCGAGTCGTGGCGGTCGTTCCGCGCGCTTCGCCTCGAGATGTTGGCAGATTCGCCGAAGGCCTTCGGCGAGACTCTCGATGCTGCGTCGCGGCAATCGGACGACGACTGGCTGCGGCGAGCCGCCGAAACCAGTTCTGCGCTGTCGTGTGGATTCGCCGCGGTGGACGACGCCGGTCGATGGGTAGGGATCATGCGGGCTCGGGTCGAGGACGGCAGGACATTTCTGCTGGGCGTCTACGTGACGCCGCTCCTGCGGGGCGAAGGCTTGGCCGAAGCCTTGCTGCTCGAAATCGAGCGGTGGGCCGGCGAACGTGGGCACGACCAGCTGACGCTGGAGGTGCACGAGCACAATCAACGCGCCCAGGCGTTCTATCGGCGCATGGGATTCAACGACACCGGTGACAGAGTCCCTTACCCCCTTGCTCCCCAGGAGCACGAAGCTGTGATGACCAAACTGCGTGCTGCGCGACCGTAGGCCCGTATTCGAGTTCGTTGGATGCACCGACGTGCCGCAGTTCGAATCGAGCGCGCGTCTAGGATTCGGAGATGCCGGCATCCAAGACCGAACTGTCCGCCGAACTTCGAGCGCTGCTGGGGCGAGACCGTCGTGATCTTGCTGCGGCACTGCTCACCTCCGCCTTCACGCCGGTCCTGGACGACATGTATCCGTGGGTTACCGGATCTCGGCTGGGTGAGGCGCTCGCCCGAGACGCCGGAATCCGAGTCAGTAACTGGTCGTGGAGCATCGGCCGCAATCCCGACGCCACTCTCGCGCGGCTGATTCTCGAGCTCGTTCTGCTGTGGGAAGGAGCCGGCCTGGCGTGCCGTGGGCTCGCGCTCGACGGTAACGAGGTCGTTCTCCTCGCTCGCGGTGAAGAGCTACTGCGAGCCGGGGATCCTGACTCTGTCCGCCGCGCACTCGCGTGACCGAGAGCCCAGTTCGCTGAGTCGACTGATCAGTCTGTCGGTATCGAGTCCGCTACGTCCGACGGCGAATTCGGTCAGCGGCACCACGCTGTGGAATTCGGTACGCACATCGCGGTCGTACAGAACATCGACCAGATTCGCGAAGCGCTGAGCCGCGAAGTCGTCCACGCTCGCGAGAGCCGGAATGTCGGTGATCGTCAGCTGCGGTGCTTTCTGGACCATCTCGAGGTAATCGCCCGTCGAGCGGGCAGCGCAACACAGCTCGGCAAACGTTCGACCACCCGAGACGGGCCCCACGGTCCATGTCCCCGAGGCAAAGCGCGATCCACTGGCGCCGGCGGCGCGGTAATCGACGGGGCCGTCGACACGGACTACGTCGAGGCACTTCTTCAGCTTCTCGATGGTCGGGACGAACGCCGGGTGGAACAGCGGATTCGGCAGCAAATCGTCGGGCGCGTAGTTCGAGGTGACGACCAGGACGATGCCACGGGCAAAGAGTGCGTCGAGCATGCGCGTGATGAGGCGGGCGTCTCCGATGTCGTGGACGTGAAATTCGTCGAAGCACAGCAGTGCCGCCGGAGCCGATCCTGTCGACAGGACATCGTCGATGGCTGCGTCGATGGAAAACCCGTGGCGAAAGTACGCCGCGTGGAGATCGCGGAAGAAGCTATGGAAGTGCACGCGTTTCTTCGCAGTGGTGTCGGCCGCGGCGAAGTAGCTGTCCAACAGCCAGGTCTTGCCACGCCCGACCGGTCCCCACAGGTAGACACCTCTGTCGCCGGGTGTCGACAGCATGTCTGCCGCTGCGGCCTGGGCGTCGTCGAGAGTGAAGGCAGCGTCGAAGACGTGTCGCGATGCGGTCGGCCTCATGTCACGAACCGTACGCCCCGCTACTCTACATTTGTAGAGGGCGTGTGTAGGGTCACTGCTGTGGACCGCCGCACCGCCATCGCCGACGCCGCACTGGGTGTCATCGCCCGTGACGGCTTGCGCGTGTTGACGCACCGGTCGATCGATTCTGCGCTGGACTTTCCGGCAGGGTCCACGTCGTACTACTTCCGCACCAAGGCCGATCTGCTCGCCGCCGTGGCTACCCGTCTGATCGAGCTCTCGCGGGCATCGTTTCTGGAGATCGTCGGAACCGAAACCGATGTTGCGACGGTGATCGCACGCTATCTCGACGCTGCGATCACCCATCGCATGGTCGAGCTCCGGGCTCGCTACGCGCTGATGCTCGATCCTGCGGTCCCGGCCGACATCAGGGCCGACTTGGCCCGTTCGTTCTTCTCACTCGAACGGGCCAGAGAACTGTTCGACGAGCCAGCCCACGGAGACGGCTTGGTCTCGCTGTGCGAAGGACTGATGGCCGACGCGATTTTCGGCCGTGGAACCGCGAAAGGGGCTGCGGGACTACGGCTTCCGATATCGGTCTATCTCGCCGGGATTCCGTCTCAGAACGGGTAGCCGACGCCAGTGAGTTTCTCGCTGGCGTCCCACAGCTGGGCTGCGAGTGCGGGATCCTGAGCCATCTTGGTCATGCTCGCCGGGCCCGGCTTGCCGCGGGACTCGAACAGCGATGTGGGACCGCTGTAGGTGCCGCCGCCTGCGACGTCGACTGCATAGAGTGTGGGAAGCGCTCCGGCTCGGGCGGACTGAGAGATGAACTTGAGTCCGATGGGTGCCAGGGCCGCCAGGATCTTGTTGCTGCCCAGGCCGTCCGGGCTGGAGTAGAGCTCGGTCGACGAGATGCCGGGGTGTGCCGCATTGCTGGTGACCTTGGATCCGGCCTTGTCGATCCGACGCTGCAATTCCAGCGCGAACAGGATGTTGGCGAGCTTGGAGTTCGCGTATCCGCGTTGCGCGTTGTAGCCACGCTCGAGCTGGAGGTCGTCGAAGTCGAGCTTGGGGCGCTGACGGTGCGCGACCGAGGCGACGGTCGTGATCTTCGCGTCGGCGGCGAGCTTGGGGAACAGCAACCCGGTCAGCGCGAAGTGGCCGAGATGGTTGGTGCCGATCTGGAGCTCGAACCCATCCTTCGTTTCGGTTCGCTTCGCCGGCATCATGACGCCCGCATTGTTGATCAGAATGTCGATCGATTCGGGAGCCGACTCGGCGTACTTGCGGACCGAACCGAGGTCGGCCAGGTCGAGGGTGGCCGTGTCGACAGTTCCGTTCGGGGCCTCCGCGCGGATCTTCGCCGCTGCGGCGTCGGCCTTGTCCTGGTTGCGGCAGGCAAGCGTCACGTGATCGCCGCGCTTGGCCAGCTCCAAAGCTGTGTAGTAGCCGATACCGGTATTCGCTCCGGTGATGACAACGCGTTTCTGCTTGGTTTCGGGCACGGCAACAGGCTACCGGTCTGTTTTAGAATGCGCCGGTGAGTACAGCAGAACCCCTCTTTCCGGCAGGGATCGGAAACCCCGCGATGCGGGCATTGCGAGCTGCGGGATATACCTGTCTCGACGACCTGGCCGGGGTGCCCGCTGCTGAGCTCGCGTCACTGCACGGAGTCGGACCGAAGGCAGTGAGGATCGTTCAGGAAGCGCTCGAGCGCACCGGCAGGTCACTGAGCTGAACGGTCACGTCCAATGTCCGGGACGGGTCAACGCCTCGGGTAGCTGTGTCGATCTGTCACCGAGCGCCGCATTGATCTGGAATTGAGTCGCGAAGATCGTCTCGCGCAGATTCGCACCGCGGAGATCGGCACCGCGAAGATCGGCCCCGATCAGGTCGGCCCAGCGCAGGTCGGCACCGCGCAGATTCGCCCCGATGAGGTACGTACCCCGCAAGCTCGCACCGCGGAGATCCGCACCGGCCAGCTTGGCTCCGATCATGTCGCGACCGCGATAGTTCTTCTTCTTGCCCGACACCTCTGCGCGCACCAGATCGCTGGCATCGAGCAGCACCTCGTTGACCCGCGAGCGCACTGCGAAGACGTCGACCGACAACAGGACCTCGGGAGTCTCCGACGTGAGAGCGTCCAGCTCCTCGTACTCGTGGGCAAGCCGACCGTGCAGGGATGCGGTCGATATCCGGCCACATGCATCTGCCAGGTACCAGAGCAACTCGTGCAGATCCCGCATGATCGGGAACACCGCGAACATCTCCGACGAATTCGACGGCTTCTGCCGCCAGTCCCGCCCCGCGAACGTCGATTGCGACACTTTCTGCCCCGCACCGAAACAGTCGTACACCGTGCATCCGGGAAAGCCCTTCTCCCGAAGCGACGAGTGGATGCCGCAGCGCGAGTCCTGCTGAAGGTTGCGGCACGGTTCCCCGGCGGCTTTGTCGACGGCGAAATCCGACGACTTGGCGAAGGGCAGAGCAACGCAACAGAGTCCGAAGCAGCTGCCGCAATCGGCGAGCAGATTCTCGGGTGGGCTCATGTGCTCACTCTGTCCTTCGGGCGGCCGCAGCGTCAAACGAGAATCGTCACTCCGGACGTCGGAGGAGTGCGACGAGCTTCTTCGGGGCCCGGGTGCAGTAGCTCTCCGTGATCAACTCGCCGAGTTCCGTTCGATCCACCGACTCGTCGAGCAGCATGCCGATGATCTCGGGTCCCCAGCCAGGAGCGAAGAAGCCATCCCGCTTCGACAATGCGTCGAGTTCTATTCCGGAGGAACGGAATACGAGGACATGCGCCGGTCCGTCGGTCCCCGCCGCTGTTGCGAATGCCGGAGGAGTGCCGTCGACAATGTCGAGGACGTGTGCGAAGGTGCGCCCGCGTACCCGCCATCGAGTACCGACCCACGCCTGCTCCTCGTAGGTCTCGGGCAACGCCAGACACATCTGTCGGACCTCGGGTTCCCAGTTCATTCGACTCCCTGTGACACATGCCGGGCTACAGTATTTCAGCGCGGGGCAGTTGGGCGCAGGCACTTGGAGGAGGCTCCATCCATGGTGAGACCCAAGTACGACGAGGTCGTGTCCGGTCTGCGCGGGGCCGGCTGCGTGTTCGCCGAAGAAGAAGCCGGCATTCTGATCGAATCTGCGTCGGACAGCGACGATCTCGCCGCCCTGCTCGCTCGCCGTGTCGCAGGGGAACCGCTCGAACACATCGTCGGCTGGGTGTGGTTCTGTGGCCGACGCGTCGCCGTCGAACCGGGGGTATTCGTGCCCCGTCGGAGAACTGAATTCCTGGTGAATTGTGCTGCAGCACTTCAGCCGTCGCGATTATTGGACATGTGCTGCGGATCCGGTGCGGTAGGACTGTCGGTCGGTGGCGTCACCGAATTACATGCCGCCGATCTCGACGCAGCGGCCGTGGAATGCGCCACGCGCAACCTGGCTGCCGTAGGTGGCACGGTGCACCGCGGCGATCTGTACGACGCCTTACCACCGGAGTTGCTCGGCTCCTTCGATGCGATAGTGGTCAACGCGCCGTACGTCCCGACGGCCCACATCGAACTGATGCCGCGAGAAGCGCGATTGCACGAGCCACGCATCGCGCTCGACGGCGGCGAAGACGGTGCCCGGTTCCACCGTCTCGTGGCCGAGGGGGCACCTGCATGGTTGGCCCCCGGCGGTCACTTGCTGATCGAAAGCAGTGCAGCACTGGCTGATTCGACTCTGCGGGCAGTGCGCGACTGCGGATTCCACGCGCGGGTGAGCACATCGGACGAGTTCGACGCGGTGGTCGTGATCGCTTCGCGTACGTGACGAGTCGAGTGCCACACGGCCGGTTTCGGAGGCGCGTTTCGACTGTGCGTTTCGACTGGGGCGTTTCGTGGCATTCCCGAACGGATCCCGATAGAGAAAAGAGGCTGTTCGACCATGACTACTTTGCTGTTCGCGGTAACCGCTGCCGACCATTGGACCCTGAACGACGGAAGCAAGCACCCCACCGGGTACTGGGCCGAGGAGCTCGTCGAGTCCCATCGCACATTCGTAGAGGCCGGGTGGGACATCACGGTGGCGACGCCGGGTGGCAAGGCTCCGGTCGTCGACGAGGGCAGTCTGGCCGTCGACGCGAACGGCGGCGACGAGCAGGAGGTGGCGGACCAGAAGAGCTACCTGGCCTCGATCGAGTCGATCCTGTCCTCGCCCGCGAAGCTGGAAGACCAGAAGGCCTCCGACTTCGACGTCGTGTTCGTCCCCGGTGGCCACGGACCCATGGAGGATCTCGCCGTCTCGACGAGCTTCGGTGCCCTCGTGGTCGAATTCCTCGATGCGAACAAGGTGGTCTCGGCGGTGTGCCACGCACCGGCGGCCCTCCTGCCGGCCGTCCGTACCGACGGCTCCTGGGCTTTCGACGGGTACGAGCTCACCGGCTTCACCGACGAGGAAGAGACCCAGGCCGGGCTGGCCGACAAGGCCCCATGGCTCCTCGAGACCCGGCTGCGCGAGAACGGTGCCAAGTTCGAGAACGCCGACGCCTGGTCGCCGCATGTGGTCGTCGACCGCAACCTCTACACGGGCCAGAACCCCGCATCGACGCGTCCTCTCGCGGAGAAGCTGGTCAGCGCCCTGAAGTAAAACGCCGTGGACGGTCGGTGTTCTGCCCACGGAGAACATCGACCGCTCGGGGAACATCACTACTCCTTTCGAAGTTGAGCCCCTATAGCTCAATCCTTTGGAGGAGAAGTGACCGAAACCGTTCGTGTCCCCGTACTGTTCTTGACCGACCCGATCGTCCTGCCCGGAATGGTGGTGCCCGTCGAACTCGACGAGGCCGCACGCGCCGCCGTCGACGCAGCGAAGGCGAGCAACGACGGCACGCTGCTCGTCGCTCCCCGACTCGAAGATCGGTACGCCGCTTATGGCGTTCTCGCCACCATCGTGCAGATGGGACGGTTGGCCGACGGTCGCCCGGCCGCCGTTATCAAGGCAACTCGTCGTGCGCACATCGGCCACGGGGTCAGTGGCCCCGGGGCGGCCCTGTGGGTCGAGGCCGAACCCGTCGCCGATACGACCCCGAACGACGACCTCAAGGCGCTCGCGGCCGAATACAAGCAACTCGTCGTCGCGATGCTGCAACGCCGCGATGCCTGGCAGGTGATCGACTCGGTCAACAAGCTCACCGACCCCGGCGCGATCGCCGATACCGCGGGTTACGCGTCGTACCTCACCGACGTGCAAAAGCGTGACCTGCTCGAAAACCCGGATGTGGCAGCGCGATTGAACTCGCTCATCGAGTGGACCAAGGCTCACTTGGCCGAGGTCGAGGTGAACGACAAGATCTCCGGCGACGTCCGAGAGGGCATGGAGAAGACGCAGAAGGAGTTCCTCCTGCGCCAGCAGCTCGCTGCTATCCGAAAAGAACTGGGCGAGGACGAACCCGACGGTGCGGATGATTACCGCGGCCGTGTCGAGGCTGCGGACCTGCCCGAGAAGGTGCGCGAACAGGCGCTCCGTGAAGTGGGCAAGTTGGAGCGGGCCAGTGATCAGAGCCCCGAGTCGGGGTGGATCCGCACCTGGCTCGACACCGTGCTGGATCTGCCGTGGAACAACACCACGACCGACAACACCGACATCGATTCGGCGCGAGCCGTTCTCGATGCCGACCACCACGGACTCGACGACGTGAAGGACCGCATCGTCGAATATCTGGCCGTTCGCGCACGGCGCTCCGAGCGGGGTATGCAGTCCGTCGGCGGACGCGGCTCCGGTGCCGTCATGGTTCTCGCCGGACCTCCCGGTGTCGGTAAGACCTCGTTGGGCGAATCGGTGGCCCGCGCTCTCGGTCGTACCTTCGTCCGTGTTGCCCTCGGTGGGGTTCGCGACGAGGCCGAGATCCGCGGCCACCGTCGCACCTACGTCGGCGCATTGCCGGGCCGCATCGTGCGGGCGATCGGCGAGGCGGGATCGATGAATCCTGTTGTGCTGCTGGACGAGATCGACAAGGTCGGTTCGGACTACCGTGGTGATCCCAGCGCCGCACTGCTCGAGGTGCTGGACCCGGCGCAGAACCACACGTTCCGCGACCATTACCTCGATCTGGATCTCGACCTGTCCGACGTCGTGTTCCTCGCCACCGCCAACGTGATCGATCAGATTCCCGGCCCACTGCTCGATCGCATGGAGCTGGTGACCATCGATGGATACACCGAGGACGACAAGGTCGTCATCGCTCGGAACTACCTGCTTCCGCGTCAGATGGAGAGGGCGGCAGTCACATCCGACGAGGTGACCGTCACCGACGCCGCACTGCGCAAGATCGCTGCCGATTACACCCGCGAGCCCGGGGTGCGGCAACTCGAACGCTTGCTGGCCAAGGCTCTACGTAAGGTGGCGACGAAACTCGCGGGCACCACGGACGTGCTCGAGATCGACGAGCCGGATCTGGTGACCTACCTCGGTCGTCCGCGCTTCACCCCCGAGGCGCACGAGCGAACCGAAGTGCCCGGCGTCGCAACGGGTCTGGCAGTGACCGGGCTCGGCGGCGACGTGCTGTTCATCGAGGCGGCCTCCACCGAGGGCGACGCGGGCCTCACGCTCACCGGCCAGCTCGGCGACGTGATGAAGGAGTCGGCGCAGATCGCGCTGTCCTACGTGCGAGCGCACGCAGCTCGATTCGGCGTCACTGCCGAATCACTGGATCGCAGTATCCATGTGCACGTTCCGGCCGGGGCAGTGCCCAAGGACGGTCCTTCGGCGGGCGTGACGATGGTGACGGCCCTGGTGTCGATGGCCACCGGGCGTCCGGTGCGGTCGGACGTGGGAATGACCGGAGAGGTGACGCTCAACGGACGTGTGCTGCCGATCGGTGGAGTCAAGCAGAAGCTGCTGGCGGCTCAGCGCGCCGGGCTGAAGACGGTGTTCATTCCGGCACGCAACGAACCCGATCTGGACGACGTCCCTGCGGAGGTCCTGGAGGCGTTGGACGTTCGGCCGATGACCGACGTGGCCGACATACTGGCGCTCGCGCTGGAACCGGCGGAAGCTGCCGCTGCCGCGTGAGGTGACGGCGACCGTTCTCGGGCTCTGCTTGACCTCGAGTTCGGTCGAGGTTCTACGTTGGTGTCATGAGCATGGAGATGACCGCGTGGAACCAGATGTATCGCACGATGAACAGTTCCGGCGCGCAGTCTTCGTTCTCCAAGGAGACTGCGCGTCGGATCCTGTCGTTCGCAGCACCGCATCGGCGCGCCCTCGGCGGCTTCCTGGTGCTCAGCGTCGCGCTGGCGGTGCTTGCGGTGGCAACTCCGGTACTGGCCGGGCGGGTGGTCAACGCGATCGTCGACGGGCGAGAGCTACGTGTGGTGGTGCTGTTGGCTCTGGCCATCGCGGTGATCGCCATCGTGGACGCAGGCTTCGGTCTGATCAACCGGTGGCTCTCGTCCAACATCGGTGAGAGTCTGATTCTGGATCTGCGCACCGCAGTGTTCGACCATGTGCAGCGGATGCCGATCGCCTTCTTCACCCGCACCCGAACCGGCGCTCTGGTCAGTCGCCTCAACAACGACGTCATCGGTGCCCAACGCGCATTCAGCACCACGTTGTCCGGAGTCGTCAGCAACGTGGTGACGCTGGCTCTGACGCTCGTGGTGATGATCGGAATTTCGTGGCAGATCACTCTGCTCGCGCTGATCCTGTTGCCGGTGTTCGTGCTGCCGGCACGTCGCATGGGTCGACGCCTCGCACGTCTGCAACGCGAAGCGGCAGCGCACAATTCGGCGATGAGCACCCAGATGACCGAGCGTTTCTCGGCCCCGGGAGCGACACTGGTCAAACTGTTCGGGCATCCCGACCAGGAATCCGTCGAGTTCGCGGTTCGAGCCGCCCGAGTCCGCGACATCGGGGTTCGGAGCGCGATGGTGCAGACCGTGTTCGTCACGGCGCTCACCCTGGTGTCGGCTCTGGCCCTCGCTGTGGTCTACGGACTCGGCGGCTTCTACGCACTCAGTGGTCGACTGGACCCGGGTTCGGTTGTCGCACTGTCCCTTCTGCTGACCAGGCTCTACGCGCCGCTGACCGCACTGGCGAGTGCCCGTGTCGAGGTCATGAGCGCGCTGGTCAGTTTCGAGCGCGTGTTCGAGGTGCTCGATCTCGTTCCTCTGATCGCCGACAAGCCCGACGCGACGGTGCTGCCCCCGGGGCCGGTGGCCGTCGAACTCGACGACGTCAGGTTCGCATACCCGTCGGCCGACAAGGTGTCGCTCGCGTCCCTGGAGGAGGTCGCAACTCTGGATTCCCGTGGCGGCGAAGAGGTTCTGCACGGTGTGTCGTTCCGGGCCGAACCCGGTCAGATGGTCGCCCTGGTGGGTACCTCCGGTGCGGGCAAGTCCACGATCGCGCAACTGATCGCTCGGTTGTACGACGTCGACAGCGGCGCAGTGCGGCTCGGCGACGTCGACGTGCGAGACCTGACCGCCGAATCCGTCCGCAACACAGTGGGAATGGTGACTCAGGACGGTCATCTGTTCCACGAAAGCATTCGCTCGAATCTGCTGTTGCCACGGCCCGACGCCACCGAGGACGAACTGTGGGACGCACTGTCGC
Source organism: Rhodococcus sp. 05-2256-B1 (assembly GCF_002258465.1). Taxonomy (NCBI): domain Bacteria; kingdom Bacillati; phylum Actinomycetota; class Actinomycetes; order Mycobacteriales; family Nocardiaceae; genus Rhodococcus; species Rhodococcus sp. 05-2256-B1. Next base: position 14,338 of record NZ_NOZA01000035.1, read on the forward strand.
GGGCCAGGCTCGCCGATCTCGTGCGTTCCTTGCCCGACGGGCTCGAGACGATCGTCGGCGAGCGCGGCTACCGCCTGTCCGGCGGGGAGCGTCAACGCCTGACGATCGCACGGCTGCTGATCGCGCAGCCGCGGGTGGTGATTCTCGACGAGGCTACGGCCTCACTGGATTCGACGTCCGAGGCCGCCGTGCAGGCAGCGCTGGCCGAGGCGCTCGAGGGTAAGACGTCGGTGGTGATCGCGCACCGGCTCTCGACCATCCGAGCAGCGGACGCCATCCTGGTGATCGAGAACGGACAGGTCATCGAGCGCGGAACACACGACGAGCTCCTCGCAGCGGGCGGCCGCTACGAGGAGCTGCATCGAACACAGTTCGCGCACACCGTGCCAGCGGAGTGACCTAGGAAGGCCGGGAGCGCAGCCTGCGGAGTGACCTATGAAGGCCGGGAGCGCGGCCTGCGGAGTGACCTATGAAGGCCGGGAGCGCAGCCTGCGGAGTGAGCTAGGAAGGCCGGGAGCGCAGCCTGCGGAGTGACCTATGACATCGGATCTGGGACCACGGTGGCCGGGTCGTTGTCGGTTGCGGCGGCCAGCATCGGGGTGAATCCGTCGATTGCGTAGTCCAGGGACAGTGGGCTCGAGTAGCCGAGAGCCGACGGTAGGTCGGTGCTGAACGAGCCGATGTAGACGGTGCGGTCCTGCTTCACGACGTCGAGTGCGGCGATCAGCGGGTTTGCCTGCAGTTGTTCGCGGCTCTGCCCGGCGATGACGAGGACGTCGGTGTCGAGTCGACTGAGGTTTTCGGGACTGACCGTTTCGCTGGCGTCGGGGATCTCGAAGCCGAGGTCGGTGAAGAACAGTGCTCGGATGTCGTCCTTACCGAGAACGAAGTAGCTGCCGTCGTCCATGACGAACGCGAGTGTCAGTGCCTTGCCGGCGAACTGAGGGTTGTCGGTCTGGGTGGTCTCGAACTTCTGCTCGAGCTCGGCGGTTCGCTCGTCGGATTCCTGCTTCTTGCCCAGTGCCTCGCCGACCACGGCGAATTCCTGCTGCCACGTGGCCGCGGGGACGTCGTCGTATCCACCGATGTCTGCGATCGTCGGGGCCATCGCCGAAAGTTGGTCGTACTGGCCTTGATCGATGAACGAGTACGGTCCGAGGATCAGGTCGGGTGACTGCGCAGCAATCTGCTCGAGGTTCAGGTCGGTGCTGCCGACCTCGGGGATCTCGTTGCCGCCCAATGCTTCCTGGGCCCACGGGCGTTGGCGGTAGTCGTAACTGAGATTTCCACGGGTGGCGACGGGCTTGACTCCGAGCGCCAGCGCGAAGTCCTGCTCGTTGAATCCGATGGTCACGACGCGGGAGGGTGCGGCGTCGATGACCGTCTCACCGAAGTGGTGCTCGATGGTGACGGGAAAGCTGCCGCTGTTCTCGGCGTTGCCGGAGGCAGCGGATTCGTCGCTGGACGAACAGCCGACCGCCAGTGCCATGACTGCGGCACCGGCGGCGACTACGTGGACGGTCTTCTTCATGGGGACTCCTCGCGCGTGTATTTGCGAGGTTAGCCTAACCGACCCACGTGCTCATCCAGCACGCACCGGGTCGGACAATACGGTCAGCAGTTGGAAACGGCAGGTACTCCGGCGAACCGCTGATCGATCCATTCGAGCGCCTGTGGCAGTCCGAGTACGGCTGCTGTCAGGTGATCGTTGCTCGGCACCTTCACCTCTGTCACCAGCACTCCGGCGCGGCAGTAGCGGGCGATCGTGTTGTCGATGGCGCTGACCGGGATCAATGCATCGGACGGGCTGTGCCACTCGAAGTACGGGGCCTTCGGGACTCCCGGGTACAGCTCGACACTGTTCTCGTTGACGGCGGCGATCATTTCCGGACTGTTGATCAGGTCGAGCGTGCCGGCGACCTCCATGGCGCTCTTGCCTGCACCCGCGGCGATGATGTCGTTGGTGCACCCGTTCTGGATCTTGCGCTCGATCTCCTTACCCACCGGGTTGAGCTGAGAGCTGATCGGAATGCGGTTGGGGTATTCGCGTTCGATACCGAGAGCGGCCGCGAACGCCAGACCGAACATGGGGTGCGGTGCGAAACCGAGATCGCGGGCCATGCGTTCGAGGTTCATCGGAGCGCCACCGTTCGCGCTGCCGACGATGTTCAGCTCGGGTGCGTAGTCGTTCTGGAGCGCCGCGGCCCACGCTGTTGCCATGCCGCCGCCGGAGTAGCCGGCCAACGCAACCGGGCTCTGCTGAACCTGGATGGGGGCGAAGCGCTGCGTGGCGCGAATGCTGTCGAGCACGATCTGTCCGCCGAGCTTCGCGGCACCGTAGGCGCTTCTGGGTCCGAGGTGATCGGCGATGGCGACCGTCCAACCGCGTTGCAGAACAGCGTTCAGAGCGGGAGCTTCACGGATCGCCAGATTGGGGTCGTTCGACCAGAGTGCTTGTGAGGGTGCACATTCGAGACCGAGCGCATTGATGATGTGTTGGTAGGAAAGCAAAGGTCCATTGGGCGCTTTGTTGCGCGGAACCAGAATCGTGTTGATCGCCGCAATGGGATCACCCGCCGAATCGGTCGAGCGGAACTTCAGCTGCCACACGTCGACATCGAAGAATCCGGGCGGGGGCGGCATCGGCCGACTGGAAATCACGTCGCCTGGCTGCATTCCCGACAGATCTGCTGGCGGTGCACCGAATCCGTCTGCGATCGGGGTCGGCATCAACGGGTCGGCCGCGGCCTGACCTGCACCGACAAGCGTCGAACAAAAGACAGCGACCGCCGTCATGCTGACAGCGCCTGCCAACTTGAGAACCCGCATCTGGTAAACCCCTCCATGCCTGAATCGAAACGGCGCGCGTTTCGACGATTCGGCAAGCCCCCGTAGAGCCGGCCCGCAACTCGATATAGCTATTGAACTGTGACTCGTTACGCTCCCCGGGCGACGATGAGCGCAACGGTACGCACCCGGTGATTCTATGGCAACCGAAGAACGGTTTTTCTGCCGGTTTCTGGGATTCGACAAAATTCGCCGCTGTAATACCGGCGTGGGCTACTCGGGAACGACGTCCGTCGGCGACTTGTCCGGGCGCAGTCCGCGCCAGCTCGGGTGACGCAGGTGGCCGGATTCGGTGGCCTCGTAGAACCGCACTTCTCCGACGAGAACCGGCTCCACCCATACGGCACCGCGCCTGTCGGCAGTGGGAAGCGTCGTGGAGAAAGGACTGTCCGACGTTTCCAGCGGAGCCAGCAGACCGGCGAGTGAATCGAGCGCGCGATCGTCGAAACCGGTGCCGACGCGACCGACGTAGCGAAGACCGTCGCCGTCGGGGATCCCCATCAGCAGTGAGCCGAATCCGCCGGAACGACGCCCCTGGCCGCGTCGCCAACCGCCGATCACCACTTCTTGCGTGCGCCAGTTCTTGTACTTGATCCAGGTGTGGGCGCGCTTGCCCGGCTGGTAGATCGAATCGGTGCGCTTGGCGACGACTCCCTCCCACCCCCGCTCACGGCTCTCGGCGATGGCGTCGGCAGCCGAACCCGTCAGCAACGGTGGTACCAGAACCGAGTCGAGGCCGGTGGTGAGCAATTCCAACAATCGTCTCCGGTCGGAGTACTTCTTGCGCACGAGGGAAGTGCCGTCGAGATGGAGCAGGTCGAAGGCGATGAACCGGATGTCGTCGCGGGCGGCGTTCTGCAGCTTCTCGAAGCTGCTGATGCCGTTGCTGTCGAAGACGACCGCTTCACCGTCGATGACGGCGTCGTGATCGGCCAGGTCCTCGGCGAGAGAGCCGATGGCTCCGAACTTCTCGGTGTAGTCGCTTCCGCTTCGGGTGCGCAGGGACATCGAACCGTGAGTCAATTCCGCGACGATGCGGAAGCCGTCCCATTTACCCTCGAACGACCACTCGTCCTCGGGTAGATCGAGTATGTCGCCCGCTGTTGCAAGCATCGGTGAGATGTTCTTCAGCACCGGCTTGTCCGTCGACGGGCTCTCCTGGCTTTTCTTGTGTGCACTGTCCTGTCCGGGTTGGTCTTTCATCAAGTGCATGAGCCACTGGTTGCCCTTGGTGCGGATGAGGGCGAACCGTCCGCTCGCTTTGGCTCCGTGCAGAACGACGATGACTTCGTCGTCCCTCCACTTCTCGAGCTCATACGTTCCGCTGTCCCAGATCGAGACGTCACCGCCGCCGTACTCGCCCTTGGGAATTCGTCCGGCGAATGTTGCATATTCCAGTGGGTGGTCCTCGGTGTGGACGGCCAGACGGTTCTGCCCGGTCTCGACCGGGATGTTCTTGGGCACGGCCCACGACACCAGGACTCCGTCGTGTTCGAGCCTGAAGTCGTAGTGCAGGCGTCGGGCATGGTGTTCCTGAATCACGAACGTATCGTCGTTACCCTGGGGCTCGGCGGTTTTCGGGATGGGCTCCGGAGTTCGATCCGCGCTACGCATGCTGCGGTACTTGCCGAGCTTGTCCGTGCCGGAGGTGTCGTGTTCGTCCGCTGCCGGCTTCGGATCGAGATCGGCCAATAGGTCTCCGGTGTCGTGGAACCGTTCCAGAACCTCCTCGAATCGAAGTTGTTGCAGTCCTGGCGATTCGAGCTCCTTCCAGGTTCGCGGGGCCGCGACGGTGGGCAGGGACCGGCCCCGAAGTGAGTACGGCGCAACGGTTGTCTTCTTTCCGTTGTTCTGACTCCAGTCGACGAATACTCGACCCGTGCGCTTCGCTTTCGCCATCGTGGCGGTCACCCGATCCGGTGACCGTTCTTCGAGCAGGGTGGCGACGCGTTTGGCGACGGTGGATGCGCCGGACGTCGACAGCGGTTTGTCCAGTGGTACGTACAGGTGAATTCCCTTGCTGCCGCTGGTGACCGGGTACGCGGTCATGTCGATGTCTGCAATGAGGTCACGTATTTCGCAGGCCACCTCAGCGCATCGGGCGAGGTCGACGTCGTCGCCGGGATCGAGGTCGAAGACCATGCGGGTGGCAGGGCCGTGTTCGGTGCCGTCGAAACGCCATTGCGGCACGTGCGCTTCGATGGCCGCCTGCTGCCCGAGCCACACCAGATCCGCTGCGGTGGAGAACAACGGGTAGGTGACGACTCGGTCGGAGTGCTGCATGGATCGGCGGTCGAGCCAGTCGGGTGCGGATGCGGCGAGATTCTTCTCGAAGAACGAGGATTGTTCGACGCCGTTCGGCCATCGCTTGCGGGTCACGGCGCGTCCTGCGACGTGCGGCAGCATCGCCGGGGCGATGGCAGCGTAGTACTCGATGATGTCGCTCTTGGTGGTGCTGGTTTCTGGGAACAGCACCTTGTCGAGGTTGGTGACGGAGACCTTTCGGCCTTCGATCTCGAGCGTGGCCATCGTCTCAGGTTAGTGCTCGCCGTCTGAACCTGCGACCAAGTTGTGACAGGCTCGAATGCATGGCAACGATCAGTGTCTCGGTACAGATGCCCGAGAACCCGCAGGGCGCGTGGGACAAGGCTTCCGCGCTCGACCGGTTCGACGAGTGGATGACCATCCACGGTGGTTGGTGCAGTCCGCCGCCGAACAAGGTCGGCAAGGGCACGAAGGTCGAGTCGCTGGTGAAGGTGAAGGGTTTCAAGAACACGATCAACTGGGAGTTCACCGAGTACGAAGAGCCGAAGCTGATCGAGATGTCGGGCCGCGGCAAAGGTGGAGTGAGGATCTCGCTGACCGTCCACGTGCGTGAGGCCGAGGGCGGTTCGGAGCTGACACTCGACGCGAAATTCGGTGGGGGCGTGCTGTTCGGTCCGGTGGGTTCGGTGGTCGCCCGTGCACTCGATACCGATGTGAAGCAGTCGGTGGCGAACCTTGCTGCATTGAAGTGACGGCATCTCGGGATTCCTGAAGTAGCTGTCGGACAATCTCTTCCAGCCCCGCACCGTGTTCTCGGTGCGGGGCTGGTGTGCGTTCAGGTGGTTATGCGATGTGGGGGCCTGCTCGGGCGTGGGATGGTCTGGGTTGTCGGTAGGGGTCGACGGTTGCCGGGGGTACGAACCAGGGGTGCTGATCGGTGCCGATGAAGACTTCCCAGTCACTGTGGTGGATCAGGCGGTGGTGGAACCCGCAGAGCAGGACGAGGTTGTTCATGTCGGTGGGTCCGCCGTCGGTCCAGTGCCAGATGTGGTGGCCTTCGGTCCAGGCGGCGGGTTTGCCGCAGCCGGGGAACGCGCAACCGTGATCGCGGGCGGTGAGGGCGCGTTTCTGTTTCGCGGTGACGGTGCGGGCGGTGCGGGCGAGGTTGAGTGGGTTGCCGTTCTCGTCCATGACGATGGCGGTGAGGAGGCAATCACACGCCAACTGGCGGGAAGTGTTGCGGGAGAGGGGTCCCATCCAGGGCAGCCAGCCGACGGTGGTGCCGTCGCCGAACAGGTCCCGATATGCGCCACGATCCGCAGTCACTGAACCGGCCTCGTTGTTGGTTTCTGCTGTGGTGTCGATGTCGACCGGGTCGACCAGGTCTGAGTCGAATTCTGTTGTAGCGCATGTGGTTTCGTCATCGGTGATGTCGTCACTGCTCTGACCGCTCAGGCTCTGGAGGTCCTGCAACCGGATGTGCAGGTTGACGTGCGGCCTCTCACCGCCCTCGGTGGGGCGGTCACTGGAGGCGAGGTAGCGGTCGAGGATGTGCCCGAAGGCGTCGGCTCTGCGCTTGGCGGGGCTGCGGTCGTCTGGGGTGCCGTCTGCGGCGGGTCGGGGTTCGGTCAACGGCGAAAGCGCGGTGAGCAGCTTTTCTCCGGTGATCGCATCGAAATCCATCTTCGCCACGAGACGTCCGTTGAGGGTTTTCGAGGCGAAGAGTTCGTTGCGGTCGGTG
>NZ_NOZA01000004.1:0-17213 GCF_002258465.1 Rhodococcus sp. 05-2256-B1
CATCCCGCCGTCGTCCCCATCCCGCCGCCCCCAATTCCCGCAAACGCGCGCGCGTTTGTCATACGCGAGTGGATTCGCCTCGAATTCGGGGCTATTCCGCGCGCACCTGGCGAACGCGCGCGCGTTTGCGGCGGCCTCGGCTACATCCGGCGTCACCCCTCCCCTGGAGAGTCGACTCTCCCCCACGGGGAGGGGCGAGAATAGCGACATGAACGGATTGCTGACGATCGGCGAGTTCTCTCGAATCACCCATCTGTCGGTGAAGACCCTGCGTCGCTATCACGAGTCGGGTTTGCTCGAGCCCGCGACGGTCGACGACTACTCGGGCTACCGGTACTACGCCACCGATCAGGTCGGGGTCGCGCAGATCATCGGTCGATTCCGGAAGATGCAGATGCCGGAGCGGGAGGTGCGGGCAATCGTGCAGACACCCGATCCCGATGCCCGCGCTCGACTGATCACCGAACATCTCACTCGACTCGAGCGTCAGTTGGACGACACCAGATCAGCCGTGACGGCGCTGCGCCGGTTGCTCGATCCCACTCCGCCCGCGATCGATGTCCGACGCATTCTCACCGAACAGTGTTCTGTCGCAGCCATTTCCGAGGTGGTCGACGCGTCCGACGTGCTGGGCTGGTACTCGGACGCGATGGCCGAGATCGACGCGGTCGTATCGGACACTACCGGGCCGCCGGGCGGGTTGTACGACAACGATCTCTTCACCGACGGGCGGGGTGAGTTGACCGTCTACGTTCCCACCGTCGATGCGCCGTCCGTCGGCAGAGTTCGGCCGATGACGCTGCCTCCCGTCGAACTCGCGGTGACGGTTCATCACGGACCCCACGACGACATCGACGTCACCTATGGCGCGCTCGGGGTGCACGTGGAGACCAACGGCCTGGCCATCGCGGGGCCGGTTCGCGAGGTCTATGTCGTCGGGCCGCGGGATACCGAGAACTCGGCGCTGTGGCGTACCGACATCGGATGGCCGGTGTTCACGGCATCACCGGCCACGTAGCAGTCAGCGTCCCAGCTGCCGGCTTGCTCCGCCGATCTCTGCGTGGGCACCGATCTTCGCGTTTCGTCCCGCTCGATCGCCGGCCTTGCGTGCGCCCTCCGAGTACCCGGCGTTCGCGCTCTGGCCTCGCCAGTGCCCGCGTGCAGTGGACGTCTGGCGGTAGTAGTCGCGGAGCTCGATCTCTTTGTCTCGCAACACCAGAGCGGTTCCGGCACCGGAGGTCTCCTGCGCGATGGCCTTGGCCTCGGTGTCCTTCTTGACCTCCGCGAGCCGTTGACCGATGCGCGACGCGAATGCCGTCTGGAAGTTCAGACGTGCCGTCACGGCGGCGACGGGCACCTCCTCGCGTCGGGTGTAGCGGCGACGATTCTTGACCTCGGTGATGGTGCGGATGGCCGTCTCGGATTTGTAGGCACCGGACTTGATGTACGCGTCGGACGCTCGGACCATCTGAATCAGCAAAGAGGAGTACAGGGCTTCGGTGGTCTCGATGTCCGAGTCGAAACCGTAGGCGAACACCTGCGTCGACGATCTGGCGACATCGCACTGGACATCGTTTGCATGAGCGATGGCGACGAACAGTTGAACGTAGGTCTTGAGTCCACGCTTGCCCGGTTCACCGATGGGGATGACCTTCTGAGTCGGCGTCGCCTGCCGTTCGCGGGATGCGCTGTGCGAACGCGCCACCGCAAGATCCACCGACGCCGACGTGGCCAAACGCTGCGCGGCCTCCATGAAGGCCTCGGCCTCGTGGGGGTTGTCGGTGGACTCCGCCTGACGCAGCAATCCGCCGATTCGCGTCAGCATCTTGTCCGAACTCATGAGCGAAAGGGTACCGGGCACCTCCGACACGTCCGGGTTGACCGATTCAGGAACTCGATAATGACCCCTACGCGGTGAGTTGTGTGCCACAGTACCCATCGACATATGTGTCGGGGGAGCATCACAGCACGATTCTGCGTGCCCATCTCCGGGCGCATACCACCGCGTAGAAGTAAGTGGAGAAAACAATGGCGTCTTTGATCACGAAGGTGGCAGTGGTTGCGACAGCAGCCACGCTGCTGACGCTCACCGGATGTTCGAGCGACAACGGTTCGAGCGGCGATTCGGGTGCTGCATCCGAAAATGCCGACGGCCGTGGACCTATCACGTATGTAGAGGGCCAGGACACCACCGAGACCGGTGTCGTCCAGCAGATCATCTCGGAGTGGAACGCCGCCAACCCTGATCAGCAGGTCACCTTCAAGGAGCAGTCCGCCGACGCCGATCAGGCCCACGACGACTTCGTTCAGCAGCTCCAGGCGCAGCAGAGCGACTACGACGTCATGGCACTCGACGTCGTCTGGACCGCCGAGTTCGCGGCCAAGGGCTGGCTCGTGCCGCTCGAGGGCGAATTCGCACTCGACAACGCAGGCGTTCTTCCGGCGACCGTCGCGAGCGCGACCTACAACGGCAAGCAGTACGCCGCACCGAAGAACACCAACGGCGGACTGCTCTACTACCGCAGTGATCTGCTCCCCGAAGCGCCCACCACCTGGGCCGAGCTCACCGAGGACTGCCAGGTCGCCCGCGACAACAACATCGACTGCTACGCAGGGCAATTCGCCCCCTACGAGGGTCTGACGGCCAACGCGTCGGAGATCATCAACGCGCACGGCGGATCGATCGTCGGCGAAGACGGCAAGACCCCCACCGTCAACAGCCCGGAAGCCAAGGCCGGACTGCAGACTCTGGTCACCGCGTTCGAGACCGGCGTCATCCCGGCCCAGGACACCACGTTCAAGGAGTCCGACAGCCAGCAGGCGTTCCAGGACGGAAAGACACTGTTCCTGCGCAACTGGCCGTACGTCTACGGCACCGCCGCAGAAGAAGGTTCGGCTGTGGTCGGAAAGTACGCGGTCGCACCGCTTCCCGGCGTCACCGGCGTGGGCACCTCGACGCTCGGCGGATACAACGCCGCGATCAGCGCGTACTCCGAGAACAAGGCCACTGCTGCCGACTTCCTGCGCTTCATGCAGGGCGAGAAGGCGCAGCGCATCATCGCCGAGGGTGCTTTGCCGCCCGTGCTCTCCTCGCTGTACGACGATCCCGCACTGATCGCCGCGATGCCGTACCTTCCCGCATTGAAGGCATCCATCGAGAACGCCGTTCCGCGTCCCGTCACCCCGTTCTACCCGGCCGTCTCGAAGGCCGTGCAGGACAACGTCTCTGCCGCCATCAAGGGTGAGAAGAGCGTCGACCAGGCGATCACGGACATGCAGGCCGGTATCGAAACCGCCGGCGCCAACTGATTTCGGGAGAACCAATGGCTGTACCTGCTGGTGTGACCAGTGGGGCCGCCGCAACCACCGCGGCCGGGGGCTCGTCCCCCGGCCGCGGTCGGCATGTGCGGTCCAAGAACAAGCGGTTCGGCCTGACGCAGGGTCGGGCCTGGCTGTTGATCGCACCGACGATGGTGATCCTCGCGATCGTCATCGTCTACCCGGTGATCCGGGCCCTGGTGATGTCCTTCTCCAAGGATCCCGGTCTCGATCCCGTCACCGGCATGTTCGTCACCGGTGGATCTGCCGGCTTCGACAACTACACGCACTGGATCCTGCAGCAATGCACTTCGGCGTCGGGCACGTTGGTGCCCTGCCCGCCGGGAACGCTGGGGTCGCAGTTCTGGGGCGCCGTCGGAAACACCGCGTTCTTCACGGTCGTCACGGTGTCCATCGAGGTGGTAATCGGCTTCGGAATGGCCGTCATCATGGGCAAGACCTTCGCCGGACGCGCCCTGTTGCGCGCGGCAATCCTGATCCCCTGGGCGATCCCGACGGCGGTCACGGCCAAGCTCTGGTACTTCATCTTCGCGTACGACGGTGTCGCCAATCGCATTCTGGGAACGAACATTCTGTGGACCGGTGACGCGTGGCCCGCTCGTTTCGCCGTCATCATCGCCGACGTGTGGAAGACGACGCCGTTCATGGCGCTGTTGATTCTGGCCGGGTTGCAGATGATTCCCGCCGACGTCTACGAGGCGGCTCGCGTCGACGGTGCGTCGGCGTGGCAGCGATTCACCAAGATCACACTGCCATTGGTCAAGCCCGCGTTGATGGTGGCAATTCTGTTCCGCACCATGGACGCGCTGCGTATGTACGACTTGCCGGCCATCCTCACCGAGGGCAATCCCGCCACCCGGACCATCTCGATCCTGGTGGTGGATCAGATTCGGCAGGGATTCAACAGCGCTGCCTCGTTGTCGACGATCTCGTTCATCATGATCTTCGTCGTGGCGTTCATCCTGGTGAAGTTTCTCGGTGCCAATGCCGTTGCCACTCAGGACAATCAGCGCAAGGGGCCCGGCCGATGAAGCAAGCTCGCATCTATCTCGGCGTCGTCGTCATTCTCGTCTGGGGACTGGCACCGTTCTATTGGATGGTCGTCACCGCATTCCGCGACCCGCGCTACACCTTCGACACGACGCCGTGGCCGACGCACGTTACGTGGGAGAACTTCGAGAACGCGTTGTCGACGGCGAACGGCAACAATTTTCTTCGTGCGGTGGGCAACAGCCTGATCGTGGGCGGCGCGACCACACTGATCGCGTTGGTCATTGGCATTTTCACCGCATACGCGCTCTCCCGCATCGACTTTCGCTTCAAGTACGTGGTGACGGGCATCATCCTGGGTGCGTCGATGTTCCCCGTCGTCGCATTGGTGACCCCGCTGTTCCAGTTCTTCACCAACATCGGCTGGATCGGCAGCTACCAGGCGATGGTCATCCCGAACATCTCGTTCGTCCTACCGCTGACGATCTATACGCTGGCGGCGTTCTTCGCCGAATTGCCCTGGGAGCTCGAAGAAGCCGCGCGGATCGACGGCGCCGGACGATTCCAGGCATTCCGCCTGGTGATGCTCCCGCTCGCCGCGCCTGCCTTGTTCACCACCGCGATTCTCGCGTTCATCGCCGCAGTGAACGAGTACTTGCTCGCCAGCCAGCTCTCGAGTGACAAGACCGAACCGGTGACCGTCGCCATCGCGCGGTTCACCGGCAACGATCCGCTCGTGGTGCCGTATGCCGCGATCATGGCCGCGGGCACCATCGTTGCGATTCCACTGGTGATCATGGTGCTGCTGTTCCAGCGCCGCATCATCTCCGGACTGACGGCGGGCGGTGTCAAGTCGTGACAGCGCAGGACCACCTGCAGTTGTTGGCAGGCATTCTCGGGTTCTTCGCACTGGTAGCTCTCGGTTTCGCCGTAGCCGGGATCATCGGAGGTGATCCCGGCGTGCTGCCGTCCGTAGCGCTGCTCGGCTTGCTGGTCGCACTGTGGTTCGCGGTCAAGAAGATTCGCTGAAACTCGTCGTCGCTACGGCCACCAATTCGGCCAGTGCCGGACTCATCGCGCTGCGCCACACCAGGGCCAGCAGCGCGGCGGTGTGCGAGTCGGTCAGCTCGATCGCGACGAGCCGGTCGCCGTAGAATTCGGCCATCGACCGGCTGAGAATCCCGACCCCCAAACCGCGGGTGGCGAGGTCGGCTACCGCGTCAGGTGCGCTGGCCTGCAACGTGATCGACGGTGACAGACCTCCCCCGGCGCAGTCCCTGTCGAACACCGCACGAATTCCGGTGCCCGACGGAAGGGCAACGATCGGATATTCGCACACCTCGGCGAGTGTCGCGTCCTTCTGCGCCGCCAGTGGATGCTCCGCCGGCACGGCGGCAACGATCCGCTCGTCGATCACCACCATCGATTCGAGTCCGGCGGGGGTCCGAGAAGCGAGACCGACCAACGCAAGATCCAGCTCGCCGGATCGAACATCCGCGACGAGATCGTCCGAATTACCTTCGCGCAAAGCAATGTCGACGCCGGGATGTGCCGCGTGGAAGCCCGCCAACGCGTCGAACAGTGGGGGAACGGTGCAGGCGGTGACCATACCGACGCTCAGTCTGCCGCGCAGTAGGCCCGTCACATCGTCGACGGATTGTTTGACGGATCCTGCCGCGGCGAGTGTCGCGCGGGCCTGCGGCAACGCCGCCTGGCCGGCTGTGGTCAAAGTGGCTGTGCCACCGGATCTGTCGATCAGCTCGGCACCGAGTTCGCGCTCGAGCGCCCTGATCTGCGCGCTGACCCCCGATTGGCTGATGTGAACGCGGGCGGCAGCGCGGGTGAAGTTCGCTTCCTCGGCCACCGCGACGAAATACTCGAGCTGCCTCAGTTCCATTGCTGCATTCCAAGATTGGGACCCTCGCCGGCGTCGAGTCGGGCTATCGCGCGTTTCGGTGCGGTGACGCGGTAGCTGCAGTCGATCAGTTCGGCGGCTTCGGCCCAGACATCGCTGTCGGCCTTGTCTTTGCGGTCACTGCTCAGGTCGAATCCCACCCAGCCTGCGGGCCCGAGGTAGGCGGGATGGAAGTAGCGCGGCTCGAGTTCGCAGGCTCGCTGCTCCTCGGCGCTCTCGCATTTGACGATGATCGACAGATCGAACTGATCGCCGCCTTTGACGCCGCCGCCGAAGTAGACGAACACCGAGGCCGTGCGGAAGGTCGGCCTGCCGTGCGAAACCTTCTCGGTCACGTCGGGGTACGCGAACGCCAGAGCGCGAACGCGTTCGAGAATCGGATGCTTCGAGGTGGGATCGATGGCCACGCGAGAACGATAGCGCGTGGTGTCTAGCTGCGGCTATGAGTAGAAGTTCTAGTGATGATCGGAACCAACTGTTGGACTTCTGGCGCGGCGGGTTCGAGACTCGAATCCATGACACAGACACCCGCACAAATTGCAGCAACCTACTTCGAGGCCTGGAAGGCGAAGGACTTCGACACTCTGGCGTCGATCCTGCACGAAGACGCCACGTTTCGGGGGCCACTGGGCACCGCCGACAGCGGCGAAGAATGCGTCGCCGGGTTGAAGGGAATGTCGCAGATCGTCACCGACATCGACATCGCGCACGTCTTCGTCGATGGCCCGAACGTGCTGACGTGGTTCGAGCTGCACACGTCGATCGCACCCCCGGCCCCCACCGCGAACTGGCAACGAATCGAGAACGGCAAAATCACCGAAATCAGGGTGACATTCGACCCGCGCGCCATCGTCGCGGCGGGATAGACGAGCGCCCGCCGGTACTCAATGTGACATTTGGTGGCCTATTGGGGGGTCAATGTCACGTTGAGTGGACCGGCGGGCGTCAGTGCCGCAGAGAGTTACGCGTCGATGATGAAGGCTTCGAGTTGTTCGCGAGCGACGTCGTCGGCCAGCTGCTTCGGCGGGCTTTTCATCAGGTATGCGGAAGCCGGGATGACCGGTCCACCGATGCCGCGGTCCTTGGCGATTTTCGCGGCGCGGACTGCGTCGATGATGACACCGGCGGAGTTGGGTGAGTCCCAGACCTCGAGCTTGTATTCGAGGCTCAGGGGAACGTCACCGAAGGCGCGGCCTTCGAGGCGCACGTAGGCCCACTTGCGGTCGTCGAGCCAGCCGACGTGGTCGGACGGTCCGATGTGGACGTCCTTGGCGTTGAATTCCTTCTGCAGGTTCGACGTGACGGCCTGGGTCTTGGAGATCTTCTTCGACTCGAGGCGGGTGCGCTCGAGCATGTTGAGGAAGTCCATGTTGCCGCCGACGTTGAGCTGCATAGTGCGGTCGAGCTGCACGCCGCGGTCTTCGAACAGCTTCGCCATGACGCGGTGGGTGATGGTGGCACCGACCTGGCTCTTGATGTCGTCGCCGACGATGGGGACGCCAGCGTCCTCGAACTTCTTGGCCCAGACGGGGTCGGAGGCGATGAAGACGGGGAGGGCGTTGACGAAGGCGACGCCTGCGTCGATGGCGGCCTGTGCGTAGAACTTGTCGGCTTCTTCGGATCCGACGGGGAGGTAGGACACGAGGACGTCGACCTTGGCGTCACGCAGTGCCTGTGCGACGTCGATTGCTTCGCCGTCGGCCTCGGTGATGGTCTCGCGGTAGTACTTTCCGAGGCCGTCGAGGGTCGGTCCGCGCAGGACGTGGACGTCCTTCGGGGGCACGTCGGCGATCTTGATGGTGTTGTTCTCGCTGGAGAAGATGGCCTCGGAGAGGTCGAAGCCGACCTTCTTGGCGTCGACGTCGAACGCGGCGACGAACTCGACGTCGCGGACGTGGTACTTGCCGAACATGACGTGCATCAGGCCGGGAACGGTGGCGTTCTCGTCTGCGTCCTTGTAGTACTCGACACCCTGGACCAGGGATGAGGCGCAGTTGCCCACACCCACAATGGCCACGCGGATTGCGTTGTTGTTCTCACCCATGGTCGGGTTCTCCTTCTGTCTTGACTGTCCTGTTTGGTGCTGTGTGGGACGGTGCTGGGTTGGGGGCGGCTTGCTCGGCTGCGATGACTTCGTTGAGCCAGCGCACCTCGCGTTCGCTCGATTCGAGACCGAGCTGGTGGAGTTGCCGGGTGTAGCGGTCGAGTGTTCCGTTCGCCTTGGCCACAGCGTCGCGGAGGCCTTCTCGGCGCTCCTCGACCTGGCGTCGTCTGCCTTCGAGAATGCGGACCCGAGCTTCTGCCGGGGTTCGACTGAAGAAGGCCAGATGTACGCCGAATCCGTCGTCGGTGTAGTTCTGCGGTCCGGTGTCGGCCACCAGTTCGGCAAATCGTTCCCTGCCGAGGGGGGTGAGCACGTACACCCGTTTTGCTCGTCTTTTCACGAGCAGTTCGGGACCGGCGTCCTCGGCGATGAGCCCGTCGGTTTGTAGTCGACGGAGCGCCGGGTACAGCGATCCGTACGAAAACGCACGAAATGCTCCGAGCAGGCCGGTCAGCCGCTTGCGAAGCTCGTAACCGTGCATGGGTGATTCGAGAAGCAGTCCGAGAATTGCGAGTTCGAGCATGCAACTCCCCCTTCTCGAATCCAACGATCACATCCTGGCGATGCGATGAGCCACACTATCGGAGAATGTATCGCGCCGATACATGAAGTGACAAACCAATGGCCGGTTACATCGCGCGAACCGGCATTTGCGGACGTGTTTTTCGGGGTCCTTCGCGGGTATCGACACAGGACGGCACTACATCGAAGGAGCGCATCATGCACGAATACGATCAACCGCCCCCACTGTCGAACGCCGAGTCCGAGCGGGGCTCCCACGTGGCGGACCTGTCGACGGTGCAGCTGATCGAGCGACTGGCGACTCAGGTCTCGACGCTCGTCCGGACCGAGATCGACGCCGGACTCGCCGAAGTCAAGAGCAAGGGAAGTCGCCTCGGGGTGGGCGTCGGAATCTCCGGCGCGGGTGCGCTGCTGCTGTTCCTCGGGCTCGCCACCTTGATCGCTACCGCAGTGCTCGGACTGGCAACAGTGTTGTCCGCATGGCTCGCAGCGCTGATCGTCGCGATCGTGGTGCTGGCGATCGGGGGCATCCTGGCCGCAGTCGGCGCGTCACGGGCAAAGAAGGCCTTGCCGCCGATTCCCGCGGACACCGCAGCACGTATCGGCGACGACATCACCGCAGTGAAGGAGGGCATCCGATGACCGACTCACCGGCCCACAGTGTTTCCGGCAACTCCGATCAGCCGCCCAGCATCGAGGAACAGCGTTCCGAACTGGCCGACACCGTCGCCGCTCTCGCGGCCAAAGCCGACATCCCCACTCGAGTGGGCAACGAGGCCTCTCGACAGGCGACACGTGCCTCCGATGCGGTGCGCAGTAGGCCCGGCACTGCCGCAGGGGCCCGTGGGCTTCGTGGTGACCGCAGTGTTGGTGACGGTTCTTCTTCGTCGCCGACGTACGAGAAAGGTGTTTCGATGAGTGCAGTATCGAAGGCGTTCTACAGACCGATGTCGTTGGCGACGAGTGTGCTCGGCGGGCTGGCGGCCGGCGCGGTGTTCAAGCAGGTGTGGAAGCACGTCGGCGACGACGACGCGGCGGCCCCCGACCCGAAAGATCTGAATCGCTCCGTCCGAGAGGTGCTGATCGCGGCAGCCGTCCACGGTGCGGTGTTCGGCGTCGTCAAGGCCGCAGTCGACAGGGCAGGGGCAACCGGTTACCGCGCCATCACGCACGAGAGCCCGAAGTAGCCGACACGCAACATGATTCGCGGCGTCTATCGGCTTACCGAGACGATGTTGCCCGCGAAGTCCGCTTCGACGCGGCCACCCTGATCGTCGTCGTTGTGTGCGGTGATCGAGATGCGCTGCTCGCCGCGGGAATCGGTGATCATGACGTACTCGACGGCGGCGTCCGGAACCCCGACGGCCTCGGGCGTTCCCGCGACGAGGCCGGCCAGAACTGCGGAATCAATTGTGGCCCAGTCGAAGAGAGCCTCTTGTGCGTCTGGCGCGTCGGTCTCGTGATACATCTCGAACCCCCCGGAGACGAACACACGCTCTCGTCGGCCCTCTGCCGTCGGGCGATAGACGTCGGCACGGTTGCCGTCCATCTGAATGAACACCTCGAGAACCTGCGAACTGCCGAAGCGTTCCACGTAGCGTTCTCGAAAATCGTCGAGTCCGGCTGCCGTGTCGAAAACGAACGGGCGAGCGACTATCGGGGTGACGTCGACCGGCAGGTCCATCGGCACGGTGGGGGTCACGCTGCGCGTCGTCGTGGACGCGACGACGGCAGCAGTCGGAACCGGTTCTTCGCCGGTCCTGGTCGACAGAAACACCACCAGCCCTACAGTCACGATGACGACCGAGCCGAGTGCCAGCAGTAGCCGGTTCTTCGGTTCGGATGTTCGCGGCGGTGGTTCCGGAAGGTCGATGTCGATTTGTAGGTCGGAGACCAGTCGTCGCAGATCACGCAGGGTGATGGCCACCCGCGCACGTTCGCTACGCAGGCGGTGCTCGTCGAAGGTGAGCTGGCCGTCGGCGTATGCGGAATCCAGAACGGTGGCGGTCAGCGCGCGGTCTATGTCGCGAGCGCGAAAATCGGGTCGTTGAGCCACCTGCGGGCTTCCTTTCCGGACCGGTCAGCCGAACGAAAACGGCGCGACACGCAGGAAGTTGCCTGCGGGATCGAACAGGAGAGTTCCGCTTTCCTGGTCGGTGTTGTCGGCGGAGACGGATATTTGCGGGCCGTTGTCGCTGCCGTGGAAGCTCACGGTGTAGCTGTCGATTCGACTCATGTTCAAGCTCTCGCGGGCACCGGCGATGATCCCCGCTGCCTTCGTCAGATCGACCGTCGCCAGGTCGATCTGAGGTTCGTCGAAGTCGCGGGTGCTCGAGAAGTTGTCGTCGTAGTCGTCGATCACACCGTCGCGATAGGTGTAGCTGACCTGCTTCTGTGGCACCCCGGGTGCAGGTGCCGAAATGACGGCGTAGTCCTCGTACAGCCCGAGTCTGTCGACCACCGACGTGCCGATCTTCTGTTGCAGTGCATCGACGATATCCACGACGACTGCAGGATTCTTGTACCCGGCCGACCCGAGACCCGATTCGGGGTCATCGGTGTTCGAGCACGCGCGAATGCCGAAGGTGAGCGCCACGAGTGCGGCAACGGCAGGGACCGCGACGGCCATGAAGCCCAGGCGTGAGCCCTTTGCCGTCGTGATCGGATGCGCGAACTCGATCGGGTCGGCCATCGGCGGCAGATCGGTGTCGTTCTGAAGGTCCTCGATGAGGGCGTGCAGATCGGCGATCGTGTCGGCTTCCTTCGCCAGATCGATCCTTGCGGCGTGCTCGAAATCGGACAGCTGGCCATCGGCGAGTGCTTCGTCCAACGTGGCGCAAGTATCGGTGCGATCCACATCACGCGCTCGCGTACTGGGTGACAGTCGCGTCGGCACAGGTGGAGCATAGTTTCTCGGCCCAGGAATGGGGGCCGATCGTCGTCCAGGCGGGGATCGCAGGTCTCCATCGACACTGCCGCACGTACTCTGGTTCTCGTGCGACTTCAGCGACAGGTGGTGGACTACGCCCTTCAGCGTCGGTCGCTGCTGGCCGAGGTCTACTCCGGTAGGACGGGCGTGGCAGCGGTCTGCGATGCAGATCCCTATCTTCTACGTGCCGCCAAGTTCCACGGCCGCGGCAGCGAAGTAGTGTGCCCGATCTGCCGGAAGGAGCAGCTCACGCTGGTGTCGTGGGTGTTCGGCGAGAAGCTCGGCCCCCTGTCCGGCTCGGCGAGAACGGCCGACGAACTCGGTCGGCTGGCTGCCACCCAAGAGGAATTTTCGGTCCATGTGGTCGAGGTCTGCCGCTCGTGCAGCTGGAATCACCTCGTCCAGTCCTACGTCCTCGGGGCCGTGCCCGCACCCAAGCAACCCCGTCGCCCACGATCGGGATCCCGTCAACCGAACCGTCGAACTGCGAGTGAATGACACAATCGCTTCGCTGAACCCAGCCACCGAGAATTCGACGCGGCCGCCGAGATTACTGGAGATTCGTACGTGAGTTCCCCCTACGACAACAACCCGGGTAACAACGAACCTGGCCGTAGCGACTCCGGACGGCGCCCCGACGTGCCCGGACCACCGCGCGGCAGCCGCCATTCCGATCCGCCCGGACGTCGTCCGGTACCCCCACCGGGCCAACGTCCGGTGCCTCCTCCGGGCCAACGTCCGCTACCGCCTCCGGGTCAGCGCCCCGGACCGCCTCCCGGGCAGCGTCCGATGCCACCGCAGGGTCGACCGCCGATGCCACCTCCGGGTCAGCGTCCGGTACCGCCTCCGGGTCAGCGCCCCGGGCCCCCTCCTGGGCAGCGCCCCGGGCCCCCTCCTGGGCAGCGTCCGATGCCACCGCAGGGTCGACCGTCCGGTGACGGTCGCTACGCCGCGGCAGGTGTCACTCGATCGGGATCCGTCCCGCCGCCACACGAACCGAACGATCCATCAGCTAGCTCCTCGGGCAACGAACCGCCCGAGCCCCCCGAAAGAGGTTCCGCCGCGAAAACGAAGAAGAAGTCCAAGTGGCGGGTAGTTCGACGCACGTTGTATGCGTTGGTCGCCTTGGGCCTGATAGTGCCGATTCTGCTGTTCATGGTGGCGTACACGCTGGTGGACGTCCCGCGGCCCGGTGACCTCAGGACCAATCAGGTTGCGACGATCTTCGCCTCCGACGGGTCGAGCGTGCTCGGCAAGGTGGTGCCACCCGAGGGCAACCGAACCGATGTCACGATCGACCAGATTCCGGAGCACGTGCGTAACGCCGTGCTCTCGGCGGAGGATCGCGACTTCTATTCCAATCCCGGGTTCTCGGTGACCGGCTTCGGCCGTGCCCTGCGCGACAACGTTCTCGGACGTGACAGCGCGGGCGGCGGTTCCACGATCACGCAGCAGTACGTCAAGAATGCGGTGGTCGGCTCCGAGCGGACGTTGACGCGCAAGATGCGGGAGCTGGTCATCTCGTCGAAGATGGCTCGCCAATGGTCCAAGGACGACATTCTCGCGGCGTATCTGAACACCATCTATTTCGGTCGTGGCGCTTATGGCATCGCTGCCGCGTCGACGGCGTACTTCGGCAAATCCGTGGATCAGCTCTCGGTCGAGGAAGGCGCAGTACTGGCTGCGACCATCCAGCAACCGTCCGGACTCGATCCGGAAGTCAACCCCACCGGTGCTCAGTCGCGGTGGAACTACGTGCTCGACGGCATGGTCTCGCAGGGCCAGCTCGATGCGACTCAGCGTGCGGCGATGCAGTATCCGCAGTGGGTCCCCATTTCTCAGGTCGATTCGGGTGATGCCGCCGACGCAGGTCCCAACGGTCTGATCAAGGCGCAGGTTTTGCGTGAATTGTCGGCTGTCGGGGTCAGTGATCAGGATCTGAACACCGAGGGTCTGCAGATCACGACGACGATCGATCCGAGGGCGCAGGCCGCCGCGGTCGAGGCCGTGGACAACAACCTGCAGGGTGAGCCGTCGGAGCTGCGCACGGCGTCGGTGTCGATCGATCCGCGCAGTGGCGCGGTCCGCTCGTACTACGGCGGCGCGGACGGGCGCGGTTTCGACTTCGCTCAGTCCGGGTTGCAGACCGGATCGTCGTTCAAGGTGTTCGGCCTCGCCGCTGCCTTGGACCAGGGCATTCCGCTGTCGAAGATGTACGACAGTTCCTCGCTCGACGTCAACGGCATCCAGATCAGCAACGTCGAGGGCGAATCCTGTGGCACGTGCACCATCGCCGAAGCCCTCAAGCGGTCGCTGAACACGAGCTTCTACCGCATGATGCTGGGCATGAACAACGGCCCGCAGGCGATCGCGGACATGGCACACAAGCTCGGTATCCCGCAGGAGATCGAGGGCGTCGGCCCCACGCTGACCGAGCCCGACAACGCGGGCCCGAACTACGGAATCGTGCTCGGCCAGTACCAGTCGCGGGTGATCGATATGGCCTCGGCCTACGCCACACTGGCAGCCTCCGGCGTCTACCACACCCCGCACTTCGTGCAGAAGGTCGTCACGGCCGACGGCACGGTGTTGCTCGATCGTGCACCCGAGGCCGGTCAGCAGGTCGTCTCGGCGGCGGTGGCCGACAACGTGACGTCGGCGATGCGTCCGATCGCCGGGTACTCCAACGGTCACAACCTCGCGGGTGGTCGTCAATCGGCGGCGAAGACCGGTACCGCGCAGCTCGGTGATACCGGGCAGAACAAGGACGCCTGGATGGTCGGGTACACCCCGTCACTGTCGACGGCGGTGTGGGTCGGTACCGAGCAGGGCTTGCCGCTCGAGAACAGTTACGGCGGTCCGATCTACGGATCGGGCATACCGTCGGACATCTGGAAGGCGACGATGGACGGCACGCTCGAGGGCACCTCGAACGAGACGTTCCCGACGCCCGAGGCCATCGCCGGTCAGGCAGGTGTCCCGCAGTACTCGGCACCGGCCGCACCGGTCACGACGGTGGCTCCGTCCGCGCCGCCGCCCGTGACTCTGCCGATCCCGACGGAGATTTCGCCGCCG
Organism: Rhodococcus sp. 05-2256-B1; assembly: GCF_002258465.1. NCBI lineage: Bacteria > Bacillati > Actinomycetota > Actinomycetes > Mycobacteriales > Nocardiaceae > Rhodococcus > Rhodococcus sp. 05-2256-B1. The sequence continues at coordinate 14,875 of NZ_NOZA01000004.1, forward strand.
GTGGTCATCACGCCGCGTCAGGTCGAGATTCTGCCGGGCGTCACCATTCCGCTGCCGGGTCTGGCCCCGGCTCAGCCCGCACAGCCACCGGCAGCACCCGAGCCGGCAGCCCCCGAACCGGCGACTCCCGGCCAGTAGCACCGAACGGTGACGACCGAACCCGAGCGCAAGGGCAGAGCCCTTGCCAGTCCTGGTCGCCTGGACACGGCGAGTGCAACGGACCGTGACGCACCCAGCCGTACCGATCCGATGACCGAGGAACTGTCCTCGGTCATCGGCGGGCCGGTGGGCGCGCACGCTCTGGTCGGTCGGCAACGGTGGTTCACTGCGCTGCGGGTCATCCTGTTGCTCGCTGTGGTCTTTCTCTGCTTCGGCTGGTTCGCCAAGGCAGCGTGCATTCAACAGGCACCGGTGGGTCCGAACGGTGAACTCGGACTCGACTGGAGCGGCAGTCGCCAGTACGTGGCGATGTGCTATTCGGACACCGTGCCGCTCTACGGTGCCGAGCGGCTCGACCAAGGCGCGTTTCCGTACAAGAAGTCCTGGGAAGAAACGAAGGCCGACGGGTCGAGTCAGATCCGGTACATGGAATATCCGGTCATTGCCGGCCTGTACCAGTACGGCTCGATGGTCGTCGGAAAGGCATGGAACTCACTGAGTTTCCTGCCGCAAGCCCTGCCTGTGGTCGTCTACTTCAACGTCGTCGCTCTGGGATTGGCCGTCGCGTGGCTGGTCACCGTGTGGGCGACGGCGATCTCGGCGGGGCGACGCATCTGGGACGCTGCCCTGGTGGCTGCCTCACCGCTGGTGATCGTGCATGGATTCACCAACTTCGACGCTCTCGCAACGGCATTCGCGCTCACCGGTCTGCTGGCCTGGGCCAAGAAGCGGCCCGTACTGGCCGGCATACTGCTGGGTCTCGGCGGTGCCACCAAGCTCTATCCTCTGTTGTTCCTCGGGCCGCTGCTGGTGTTGTGCTGGCGGGCCGGCCGCATGCGCGAGTGGGGGCTGACCGCAGCGGCTGCCCTCGGGGCCTGGCTTGCGGTCAATCTTCCACTGGCCCTGCTGTATCCGACGGGGTGGTACGAGTTCTTCCGGCTCAACTCCGAGCGCGGAGCCGACCCCGATTCGCTGTACAACGTCGTCACTTCCTTCACCGGATGGACGGGCTTCGACGGCCCCCTCTATCCGGGGGACAAGCCGATGGTTCTCAACGCAGTCACGCTGCTGTTCTTCGCCGTCGTGTGTGCGCTGATCGCCTACATCGGTACGACGGCTCCGACCCGGCCGAGGCTGGCCCAGTTGGTGTTTCTGGTGGTGGCCGGGTTCCTGCTGACCAACAAGGTGTGGAGTCCCCAGTACTCGCTGTGGCTGGTCCCTCTCGCGGTGCTGGCTCTACCGCATCGTCGAATCCTGTTGGCGTGGATGGCAATCGACGCGTTCGTCTGGTTCCCCCGGATGTACTACTACCTGGGCGTGGACAACAAGGGTCTGCCCGAACAGTGGTTCACCGCCACCGTGGTCGTGCGCGATATCGCAGTGATCGGCTTGTGCGCGTTGATCGTTCGGCAGATCTACCGGCCGTCGGAGGATCTCATTCGAAACGGCAGCGCCGTCGACCCGCTCGGTGGCGTACTCGACGGCGCTGCAGATCGAACCGGTCGGCGTGCGGTCACATATAGCGGCCGAGCTGCTTGACGGCTTCACCGGCGTGCTTGGCCTGGATGCCGTCGCCGATGGCCTGTAGCTTCCATTCACTGCCCTGGCGGTAGACCTTTGCCATCACCAATCCCGTGAACGGCATGCCGCCCTGCAGGGTGAAGCGGGCGAGTTCGGTGTTGGTGGTGTTGTCGACCAGCCGGCAGAACGCATTGGCAACCTGCTCGAACGTCTGGCCGCGGTACGAGGTGACCGTGAAGACGATGCCGGTGACGTGCTGGGGTACCCGCGTCAGATCGACGACGATGACCTCGTCGTCGCCCTCGCCCTCGCCGGTCAGGTTGTCTCCCTTGTGCGTGATCGACCCGTCCTTGGCGTTGAGCTGGCCGTAGTACACGACATCGTTGACGTTGCGATCTGCCAGCATGATTGCCGACGCGTCCAGGTCGATGTTCGCCGCACGGCCTCCGCCGCCGAACAGTCCACCCTTCTTCGGGGTCGTCACCGGGTCCCAGCCGAGGCCCATGCGAATGACCGTCAGGGCCACGCCGCCGTCCTTGCGGAGAGTGACCTTCTGGCCCTTGGACAGACTGACGGGCTTGGACTTGGTGAGGCTGACTTCCGGAGCTTCGGAGCGAACCGGGGCGGGAGGGGCTGCGGGAGGCGCGGCCGGGGCGGTT
>NZ_NOZA01000002.1:0-14152 GCF_002258465.1 Rhodococcus sp. 05-2256-B1
CGTCTACCGCAAGCAGTTGCTCGAGGCGGCGAAGAACGGTGAGGACGTCGATGCGTTGCGGCTGACGTTGCAGCAGCAGTACGAGGACACGTTGGTCAATCCGTACGTCGCTGCCGAACGTGGATATCTCGATGCGGTCATCCCGCCCAGTCACACCCGCGGACAGATCGTGACCGCGTTGCGACTGCTCGAACGCAAACAAGTGACCCTGCCCCCGAAGAAACACGGAAACATCCCACTATGAGCGAAGCGAAGCATGACGCAGTGAGCGGCGAATCAAAGCATGACGTCGTGAACGACGGTCAGGCCGTTGCCGATTCAGGCATGTCCGCGGCAATTCGGGTCGTCAAGGGCAATCCGGACGACGAGGACGTGGCGGCTTTGGTGGCGGTGTTGACTGCGGCGCAGAACGATTCGGCATCGAGCGCGGATTCTCGGCCCCGGGAATTGTGGGGTGCACCGTCGTCGATGCACCGCGGCTTCGCGGCGCAGTCGGCGTATTCGTACGCCGCGTCGGGCCGATACTCGCGGTGACGGTGCCGCCCGTGACGACCCGGGCCGATTCGGTACGACTCGTTCTGGCGTCGGCGTCACCTGCTCGCCTCGGAGTTCTTCGTAATGCCGGCGTGGAGCCGATCGTCCGGGTGTCGGGAGTCGACGAGGACGCGGTGACGGCCGAACTGGGGCCGTCCGTGTCCGCCGCCACCGTGGTCACCGAACTCGCGCGGGCCAAGGCCGCCGCAGTCGCCGAGACCTTCTCGGATTCTTCGGCGGATCTGGTGATCGTCGGGTGTGATTCGATGCTGTCGATAGCCGGTGAGCTGCACGGTAAACCGCACACCGTCGAGGTGGCCCGTGAGCGTTGGCGGACGATGGCCGGGTCGACCGGGGCGCTGTTGACCGGTCATGCCGTTCTGCGAGTGACCGCCGGAGTCGTGGTGGCGCAGGCTGCAGCGCACAGCTCGACGACGATTCGTTTCGCAACCCCGTCTGCAGTCGATCTCGACGCGTATCTGGCGTCCGGCGAACCGCTGCAGGTAGCGGGAGCATTCACGCTCGACGGTCTCGGCGGCTGGTTCGTCGACAGCATCGAGGGTGATCCCTCGTCGGTGATCGGCATCGGCTTGCCGCTGGTTCGTACTCTTCTCGAGCGGGTGGGTACGTCGCTTGCCGCCCTCTGGGACGGCTCGCCGGACGACCCGATCGGGATCTGACCGGCGAGACCTACCTCAGGGCAACAGATCGATCAGCTCGCGAGCCCAGTCCTCGGCCATTGCCTTGGGCTTGATGTTAGACGAGCTGTCGTGCCGAGCGTGGGTGCCGACCTGCTTCGCACCGAGCTCGGTGAGCTTTTCGGCGATGATCTCGCCGCCGCGGTTGAAGGTGTCCTCGTATACCTTGTCTCCCAGACCGAAGACTGCGAACTGCAGTCCTGCGAGGTCGGGGGCATCCTCGACGAGTGCCTCGTAGAACGGCTCCGCGCCGGTGGGGAGCTCTCCGTCGCCGTAGGTGGAGCAGATGACGACGTGGAAGTCGTCCGTGTCGATGTCGGAGACCTCGTACTCGAGCATGTCTCGCACCTCGGCATCGTGATCACCGAGCACGTCCGCGATCTTGTCGGCGACCTCCTCGGCCGTACCGGTCTCGGACCCGAACAACACGACCACTGCCATGGATCGCTCCCCTTTCTCACATGCGCTCGAACACTCGAACAGTCGCAAAAGCATAGCCGTACCGGGGATCCCGCCGAAAATCCGCGTACGCCCGATGTTGTGATTTGTCTCGAGGTCACCAGAATTCGGCAGTCAGGCCCCAGTTCGTGTACTCGGCCTCGACCAGCCCACGCAGGTGCTCCTTGCTGGGGAACGCGTCCGGGTCGAGACCGGTGACGCACAGCGTCGCGCGGTCACCCGAGTCGTTCCACCAGGCACTGACCCCGCCGGCGGTGCGACGGAGCAACGCCACATCGGTGTTCTGGGTGATCGACCGCATCGCCACTGCCGCGGCGTCGACGCCTCCGATGGTGCGCAGTCGCGTGCCCCGATCGCCGAGGTTCGAGCACAGGCACAGCGGTGCCGAGCCCGATGCCGCCAGCTTGGCGACGACGACGTCGGGCAACACCTGCATCAGTGGTTTGAGCAGCTCGAACACCGATGTCATCGTACTGTCGGCCTGGTCGGTGAACGCCTGCTTGCTCGATGCGCGGATGGCCGTCAGATCGTCGCAGTAGCCCTGTCCCCCGTCGACGTGAATGGACACCCCCGACGTCGCGTTGGCGCGACTGTCGCCGGGTGTTCGGGTGCTGACAGGAAGGGCCACCCGTACCCGGTCCTGCGGACCGACGCGTCCACTCGCGGTGAGAATGCCGAGCACGACCGCGACAAGGAGACTGTTCGAGCTCCCGCCCCTGCTCGCTGCGGCCGCGGCCCAGTCCCCCGATGCGCAGTCGACGACCACCGTGCTCGGTACCCACTTGCCTTCTCGTGCCGCGGTGACGGCCAGGGCACGGCTCGGAGTCGGGCCGGGTGCCGTGGAGCCCGCTGCTACCTCGTCGGACGAGGTTCGCGAACGTACCGCGTCCACTGCGGTACGTCCGAGCGCTCGCGCCACCCCGGACAATGCCGCACCGATCTGTCCGACGCCGTCCGCGATGTCGGCACGTACCGACGACCGCGGGGGAACGTGGTCGAGCCCGCCGCGAACGAAGTCGTCCGGAGTCGCCCGACCGGCGAGAGCTGCTGCCGCCGCAGAGGTCAGGGCACCGCCGTCACCGACCACGTGCGATCCGACGAGAGAGACCACTGTGCCGCCGCCGTCGACCGAGGTCGCCGACAAACGCCACGCAGGTCCGTCGATGGGGTCCAGCGTCACCGCTGCCTCGTTCTCGATCCACAGATCGATGCCGTCCCGGGCGATCGCGTGTCCGATGACGACCGGGGCGGCGGGCGTGCGGGCCGTGATCCAGCCATCGCGGGCACCGGGCACCGCCGAGCGTCGTACGGAGCGATCCAACGGGCCGGTAGCAAGCAACTGCCACATGGATTCGAGTGCGTCGAGCGGGACGGCCGAGTCGAACCGCCACACGATCTGATTGACCACGGGCACCCCGAGTACGCACTCCATGCGCAGGAACAGGTCGTCGTCGTACGTCAATCTCTCCACCACGAGAGACTATCCCTGCCCGCCCACGTAGGTGGAACGGCCGCAAATGTGTTTCCCGCCATATGTTTTCGTATCGGCTCGGTCCGGACGGTGCTGATAGGTTGAGCTCCTCCCCACGCCGACACGTCTGCGAGTGCGCCTGTGAAGTTCGTGATGCCGTTCAACGGAAGCCGAGGCGACGTGACCCCCGGTATCGCTCTCGGGCTCGAACTCGCAGATCGCGGGCACGACGTGCTGTTCGGTGCACCACCCAATCTCACCGATGTCGTGTCGGCTGCCACGGCATCCTCCGAACGTATCGAGGTTCAACCGTTCGGGCCCGACACGCAGCAGCTGTTGGAGTCCGATCTGGTCAGAGTGCGTATCAAGTCTCGAAACCCGCGGACCCGCTTTGCTGCGCTGTCCGAGCTGGCTCATCACGGCTGGGACGACATGACGTCCGAGCTGAACCGAATGGCGGCAGGGTGCGACGGAATCGTCACCGGCTCGCTCGGTCAGGAGATGGCTCTGAACGTGGCCGAAGCGCACGACACAGCGTTTGTGTCCCTGCACTACTGCCCCCTCAGGCGCAACGATGCAGTGTCGATCACACCGGGCGTGAACCTACCTGCCGTCGTCAATCGGTCGATGTGGGCGGCCCTCGAGGCACTGCGCTGGAAGTCGATGAAGAAGCGCGACAACGCGCAGAGGGCATCACTGGGTTTGCCTCCCACCACGGAGTCGACGCCCGTGAGGTCGGCGCGCTACGGCGGTATCGAGATTCAGGCCTACGAATCGGCGCTGTTCCCCGGGCTTGCCCGACAGTGGGGCCCGCTACGCCCGTTCGTCGGCTTCATCGGCCTGGTCGACGGAGTCACCGAGACGGATCCCGCGTTGCGCCGATGGCTCGACGCAGGAACTACGCCAGTGTATTTCGGCTTCGGCAGCATGCCGGTGCCCGAACCGGCTGCACTGATGCGCATGATCGACAACGTCACCGATCGATTGGGCGTGCGCGCCCTGGTCTGCGCGGGCTGGAGCGATCTGCTGGAGTCCGATTCAGCCGTCCATCGATCGAACCCGAACGTCTTCGTCGTGAAATCGGTCGATCACGCCACGGTCTTTCCGCGCTGCCTGGCCGCGGTTCATCACGGCGGCGCAGGGACGACTGCAGCCTCGGCACGAGCCGGGCTGCCGACCCTGGTGTGCTGGTTCAGCGCCGACCAACCGTTCTGGGGATCCGCGCTGCGGCGCGTAGGAGCCGGGTCGAGCACGAAGTTCTCGACGTTGACCGAATCCGTTCTACAACAGGGAATTTCCGATCTCATGACCGAAGACGCCCGGCTGGCCGCGCGAGCGCTAGCCGATACGATGACGCCTGCTCGAACGGCGACGGCCGCTGCCGCCGACATCACCGAAGCAGCAGCGCGCGACCGCTGACCCGCTCACCAGAAGCGTGCCGAGAGTCCCCATCTCCGAAGCGCCTCGGTCAGGTGTTCACGCAGTACGTGCTCGTCCGGGCATCGGTCGGGGTCCATGGCGTGGACGGTCACGGTCACACTGGTGCCGGTCTCGCTCGACCATGCGGTCAGACCGCCGTCGAGCGAACGAGCGAAGTCGGCGTCGGCTCCGGCGAACGTCGCTCGACCGGACACCGCCCGGGCAGCGATCCCCGCCACCGTCGTGAAGTCGTCGGGAAGAGAACCGAGGTTCGACGCCAGCCCTTCGGCACCGTCGCGGGGCTGCGGCACTCGTGCGACCACCGCGTCGGGCAGCATTTGAACGAGTGCCTGGGACAGGCCGCCCGGAGCGGCACCGGCGGCCTGAGCAGCGGCGAAAGCCGTGAACGCCGATTTACTGGCGGCGCGGATCGGGCGGAGGTCCAGATCGGTCGGGTCGGCGATCGGCACGTCGATCTTGACGATTTTGGTGGCGTTGGACCGGGTGTCGGATGCGTCGCCGCGATCACTGACGGGCAGGGACCACTGCACCGTGTCTCCCACCGAAGCACGGCCGGCTAGTCCGGACGCAGCAGTCAGGACCGCCACGAACAGCGAATTGGATGTTCCTCCCCAGCGTTCCGCGGTCGATCGCCATGCATCGGCGTCCACCTCGGCAACCACGTGCGGGGATGTCCAGTCCGCCGCAGCCGCTCGCTCGGGAGCTGCCCGGTGTGGTTTCGGCCTCGACTGGGTGGCACCGGCAGGCTCGGAGCGTCCGGACAGAGGCAGAGCCTGCACCGCCGCGTTCACCAACCATCCACCCGCGGACCGAATTTGCTCGACGGCGTCACCGAAGTCGGAAGCGAGGGCCTCGAGGCCGCCCGAGGCGGAGGCGACACGGGACGCGACGGAGTCGGAGTTCGCCGCACGGAATGCAGCGATCAGGGCACCACCGTCGGCGACCATGTGCGAGGCGACCAACGACAGCACCATGCCGCCGTCGCTCAGTCTCGTCGCCGCAAGTTGCCAACCCAATCCGGTCTCGGGGTCGATATCGGGATCGATACGGCCGTCCGCCCATTGCCGCACCATCGACGGGTCTATGAATTCTGGATGAAAATCCAATAAATGAGAGGCGGCCGACGGCACCCACCGATCTCGGGCCGTCGGAATTGCCGATGCCACCACCCTTCGCGCAAGCAGACCGTCGGACAGGTTGTCACGCAGTCTTTCCAGGCCTTCTCGCTGCACGACGTCATCGAACCACCACAGGAACTGGTTGTAGACGGGAAATCCGATGCCGTGGTGCATTCGCAAGAAAAGGTGATCGGCAAATCCAATTCGAGTCACGCGCCGAACCTACTACATCGAAAGAAACGGGAAGGTGGTGCTGTTTCTCGTCGGGCGATTCATTCAATGTTTGCAATAGGTGCCATTCCACCGAGCGGACGCGCGAATGTGACTCCGGTCTCGGGGTGCCGGTCCGGCCCGAGGTCTGGGTTCCGAGCCCGTCACCCGGATCGGCTCTCTCGAATCATCGGGCCCTGACGTGCGGTTACGCTGGAATCGCAATGCAGATGTGTGCGAGAATCAGTTTTCCGACCGATGTTCCACCCGTCGGTCAACCCCCTCGACAGTGACAAGAATTACTTTTACGCGTCGCGAAATAGTTTCGCTTTCGCCCTATTGTGAGTGCCGTACTCACGTCGACCGGACGGCGACTTCACGGTCCGTCGAATAGTTGTTCTTTCAATGTCGAAAGCAATGCGAGTGCACCCGATAAAAGCGAGCCGGACCGACGACTTCCGCCGTTACATCCACCACTCGACCGTAATCGAATGCCGATAGACACCACTACTGCCGAATACCGCTGGCCGAGCCCGGAACGGAAGAGGACACCATGGAATACACCGAACTCGCCGACTATCCACTTCCCGCCGGACGCTTGACCGAATGGGTTCCACGCGTCGACGACGCCCAGTGGGCTCTCGATCCCCGCGGGCTGTCGTTCACGCACGAGGACCATTGCGAGCGCAGCGCGCCGGGCTCCTGGATCGGCACGGTATTCGAGATCCATCGTCGCTACGACGTCGAGGCCGTACGCCGCACCATCGCCGCGTACATGGGTCGGCACGAGGCGTTCCGAACCAAGGTTCGTCGTGACGAGCAGTCCGGTTCGTGGCAGCGCTTCACCGCACCGGTCGACGCCGTGCAGGTGACAGATCGCCCACACGCGGAGTCGCGATCGGAAACTCAGGTGTTCGGCCATCTGCAGTCGTGGTTCGGCGACACCGTGTCTCCGACGGCATGGCCGCATTTCGTTCTCGCCACCATCGAACCCGACGACGCGTCCCGCACTCTCGCCGGTGGGCCCGAGGAATCGTTCCTGCTCGCCTTCGCGGCCGATCATTCGGTCATGGACGCATACAGCCAGATCTACGCGATCAACGAGATCGACCGGCTGTACGCGCAGGCCCTCGACGGCATCGACCCGGAATTGCCCGAGGTGGGTAGTTACGTCGACTTCAGTCAGTCCGAACGGGCACTCGGCGACACCCTGACGGCGGATCACGGTGCCGTGCGAACGTGGCAGGACTTCCTCGCTGTCGAGGACGGCCGCTTCCCTGCTTTCCCGCTTCCGTTGGCGGGCGACCGGCCCCGCGCCGACACCGGCCCTGCGCCCCAGAGCAGCATCTCGTCGTGGCTTCTGACCTCCGAACAGTCGGACGGCTTCAATGCGGCGTGCCGCGCTGCCGGATACAACATGCAGGCCGGAATTCTTGCGGCGCTCGCATTGACGAATGCTCGCCTGTCCGGCAGTCGGTCTCTGCGCACGGTGATGCCGATGCACACCCGCGACGAGCAGAAGTGGGCCGCGTCGGTGGGGTGGTACGTCGGCATTCTTCCGATGGAGATCCAGCTCGACAACGCCTGCACCTTCGTCGAGGCACTCGAGGCCGCGGCCACCGCGGGCGCTGCGAACAAGGGCCTGGCCCGTATGCCGTACTCGAAGATCGCCAAGATCCTCGACTCCACCGAAATTCCCCGGTTCGTGGTCTCGTACATCGACCTGCGGTTCCTGCCCGACGCCGCCCAGTGGCAGGGGCGCAAGGGGCGGGCGCTCAGGAGCAACTGCCACGCCGACGACGAGGTCTACTTCTGGGTCAATCGCACACTCGAAGGGCTCAACATCTCGGCCCGCTTCCCCAGTTCGGATGTCGCGTCGACCAATGTCCATCGGTTCATCACCGAGTTCGTCGCGGTTCTGACGGCGGTCATCGACTCCGACGGCGATAGCGATACGGTGCTCGCGGCGGCCCCGCCGTCGGTCGTCGTCGCCGCGGAATGAGCGTGGACGCAGAATAGGCGTGCACGCAGGAGAAGTGGATGCGGAGTGGACGGAGACGGCGGCGTAGGCAGCCGGTACGTTTCCGTCCACTGCGCCCCAACCGGAAGAGTGAAACGAACATGATCATCACCGCAATGGGCCGCTGGAACCCCGCGCCCGGCCGACTGCTCGAGTGGCATCCCACCGCGGCGGCACAGGCGAGCGCCGCTGCGGCACCGATCGATTCGACTCCACCGTCGTTTCTTCAGGAAGACCACCTGAAGGCAGCGTGGGCAGCGCGCGCACGTGGTGACGTGCACACGGCGTACACCGGGGTGGCCACCGAGATCGACGGCGACATCGACACCGAGGCGATGAGCCGTGCGCTGACTGCGTACGTGCTGCGGCACGAGGGTCTGCGGTGCTGGTTCGAGGTGGACGGCACCGACGTGGTTCGACACCTCGGCGGCCAGGAAGTTGCTCGTTTCGATACCGTCGACGCAGGTGAGACATCCGACGACGAGCAGTTCCAACACTATGTGCGGCAGCGCTTCTCGACCGAGGCCACCGCCGACATCTGGCCGGGGTTCGTCGTCGGAGTGGTATCGAGGCCAGGCAGCTTCACGTTGTACTACGGTGCCGATCACGCGTTCACCGATGGTGGTTCACAGGCTCTGGTCATCAGCGAACTGGCCGATCTGTACGCGATCGAGATCGGGGCGGATGTTCCGCAACCGGCTTCGGCGGGAAGTCACCTCGAGTACGCCGCCGACGAGCGCGCTCGCGCCGCGACGTTCGGTGCAGACTCCCCCGAGATCGCCGCGTGGCGTGACATCTTCACCAGGCACGAGGGCCGTATGCCTCGGTTCCCCCTCGATCTGGGGCTTGCCCCCGGCGAACGCGCCCCGGTCCGAATCGTCGAACGCCACCTGTTGGACCGAGAACTGACGGCAGCGTTCGATGCCGCGTGCAAGGCCGCCGGCGCACGGATGAGCAGTGGAATCTTCGCTGCCGTCGGCATCACCGACTTCGAGATCGCGGGGAACGCGGAGTACTTCGGAATCACGGTGCTGAGCACTCGCCACCACGGTGACTACGGACAATCCCAGGGTTGGTTCGTCAACTTCGCGCCGGTCGCGTTCGACATCGCCGGTCACGAGCGCTTCTCCGACGTCGCCGGCCCGGCGCACGAGGGTTTCGAGCGGGCCAAGCAGATCGCCGAAGCACCGGTCCATGCGGTACTCGGCGCTCTCGCCGCAGACGGAACGCTCGGAAGCGAACTCGCCGTGAGCCCGAACATGCTCTCGTACATCGACTTTCGCTGGTTCCCCGGCGTCGGGCGAGATGCGGACACTCGTGCCAAGCATTTCACCGGCGAGGGCGCGACCTCCAACGCGTCGATGTGGATCAACCGCGACGGTGAGCATCTGTATCTGGTGGCGCAGACCCCCGACACGGCCGTCGCTGCCGAATCGGTCGAGCGGTACCACGCACACCTGGCATCGGTACTGGAAAAGATCGCGCGCACAGGCGATTACGTCCTGACGCCCGGTTCGGTTCAGGAGCGGGTCGGTGCGGGTCACCTCGATCACTGAGTACCATCCCGCGGCCGGTGCCGTCGTCGAATTCACCGCCGACATCACCGGGGACGCACAACGGTCCCCGATTCCACCGTCGTTCAATCAACGGTTTCATCTGGGCGATCTGGGCGAGGCTCGGCGAGTATGGATCGCGGGTACGTTCGATGTGCCCGGCCGCATCGATGCCGACGCTCTCGCGTGGGCGTTCGCTCGACTGATCGACCGACACGACACTCTGCGCAGCTCGTTCGTCCAGGCGACCGACGGCCTGGACAGGATGCTCCATCGCCCCGGTTCGGTCGAGATCGCGGTGTCGAACCGGACCGAATTCGGTTGCCCGACCGAGCTACGTGAGCATCTCCGCCGAATACTCGAGTTACGTTGCGACGCAAGACGGTTCCCGTCGTACACGTGCGTCGCGATCGACCGGCCGGACGTCTCGACGGTGGTCTGCGCATTCGACCACTCGAACGTCGACGCGCTGTCGATCGCGGTAACCGTGGACGAGGTTCGCGCCTGGTACGACGCGTACCGGCGCTGCCCGTCGAGTCCGAACATCGAGCTGAGTCCGGTGGGAGGATTCGTCGACTACTGCCGTATCGAAGCAACCGAGCCGGCAGTGGATCGCCATGACGAGCGCATGGTGCGGTGGTCGGAATTCCTTGTTCGGTGCGGTGGTACGACGCCGAGTTTTCCGTTCGACCTGGGACTGGCGGACGGTGAGACTGCCACGCAAGCAACCCTTGTCGCGCCGATCCTCGATGCCGACCGCACTGCCGAGTACGAGCGCCTGTGTACTCGGTCGGGCGGCGGGATGTTCGCCGGGGTCGCGGCTGCGATCGGTCAGGCCTGCGCCGCCATCGGCGGACCGCGGCAGATACCGTTCCTGTTCCCTCTGCACACCCGTCACGAGGATCGGTTCCGGCGGGCGCTGGGCTGGTTCACCACCAACGCCCCGATGACCGTGGACGTCGGCGATGTGCTCGTCGACACGATCGCCGCGGCCCAACGAGAGTTTCGTGCTGCGCTACCGCTGAGCACGGTGCCCATCCCCCAGGTGTTGGCATCCCTCGGAGACACGTTCACCCTCTCGCGAAACGACGTGTTCATGGTGTCGTACATCGACTACACCAGAATCGAGGGCCACCGCCGACTCGAAGAATCCAACGCACACCACGTCAGCAACGCGACGGTGTCCGACGACGCGCAGTTCTGGGTGTCGCGGACAGCCTCGGGTCTGGCTCTGCGGGCACGTTTTCCCGACACCGTCCTCGCGCACTCGGTCATGACTGCGTTCAGCGGCGCGCTGGTCGCGCTGCTGGCCGAGGCGACCGACCAGGCCACCACAACGGCCCTGACACGCTGAGACAGTACCGACGCAGCGCTCTGTGCCTGCGGCTCCCGCCACTCGGTGGCGGTACGGCATAGGATTGTCGACGGAGACCGTTCACCCCCGAGCGGGCCGCCAGCCGAATATCTTCCGTAGGAGCCGATACGTGCCTGTACCAACCGATTCCAACGCAATGTTCGCCGACTACGCGCATCCGGATCGTCTCGTATCCACCGAATGGCTGTCCGCTCATCTCGGTGCGCCCGGGCTCCGCGTCGTCGAATCCGACGAGGACGTGTTGCTCTACGACGTCGGCCACATTCCCGGCGCGGTCAAGATCGACTGGCACCTCGACCTGAACGACCCGGTCACGCGCGACTACATCGACGGCGAACAGTTCTCGAAACTGATGAGCCGCAAGGGTATTTCGCGTGACGACACAATCGTCGTGTACGGCGACAAGAGCAATTGGTGGGCCGCCTACGCACTGTGGGTGTTCACCCTGTTCGGACACCAGGACGTGCGGCTGCTCGACGGCGGACGTGATGCCTGGCTGTCCGAGAACCGTGACACCACACTCGATGTCCCCGAGTTTCCGGCGACCGACTACCCCGTCGTCGAGCGGAACGATGCACCGATCCGCGCATTCGCCTCGGACGTGCTCGGAGCTCTCGGCTCCGTGCCTCTGATCGACGTACGCTCCCCCGCGGAGTACACCGGCGAACGCACCCACATGCCCGACTACCCGGAGGAAGGTGCGCTGCGCGGCGGCCACATCCCCACCGCCGTCAGCATCCCGTGGGCCAAGGCAGCAGCACCGGACGGTCGATTCCGCTCACGCGCAGAACTGGACGAGATCTACTCCGAGACTTCGGCAACCGACGAGGTCATCGCGTACTGCCGCATCGGCGAGCGGTCGAGCCATACCTGGTTCGTGCTGACGCATCTGCTCGGGTACGAGTCCGTCCGCAACTACGACGGCTCGTGGACCGAGTGGGGCAATGCTGTGCGCGTTCCGATCGCCAGGGGCGAGGAGCCCGGATCGGCACCGGCCGCTCGATGAGTTCCCTTCCAGAATCGTTGGCCGAGATCGTCGAGGATTTCGCCGCAGTCGAGGGCCAGGACAAACTGCAGCTCCTGCTCGAATTCAGCCGGGAACTACCCCCGTTGCCGGATCACCTGGCCCAGGATGCGATGGAGCCGGTCCCCGAATGTCAGTCGCCGTTGTTCCTGTCGGTCGATGCATCCGATCCCGCCCGGATCGAGCTGTACTTCAGCGCGCCGCCGGAGGCTCCGACGACTCGCGGGTTCGCCTCGATCCTGGCGCAGGGGCTCGACGGTCTCAGCGCGCAGGAAATCCTCGACGTTCCGGACGATTTCTACTCGGCTCTCGGATTGAGCGATGCGGTGAGCCCCCTGCGTCTCCGAGGGATGTCGGCGATGCTCGCACGTATCAAGAGGCACCTGCGCTGACCTCGTGGTCGGCAGCGCCCGGCCTTCGTCTTGATCGATACACGCCGCCGTCGGTAGACTTCGGTAGTGGGCATCGTCGCCCGCTGTCCGAACAATCCCCCGAATGCGTCTGACGAAGGCTGGTTGCTGCCGATATGGAGTTCACCGAGTTGGCGGACTACGCGGTTCCCGCGGGCACGCTCACCGAATGGATTCCCAGTGTCGGCCCACACGCCCACACTCCCGAAGCCGCCGGGTGGCAGCCCGACCCTCGCCCGACGTCCTACGTCCACGAGGCGCACCTGCGTACCAGCCTGAGCAGCCCTCGCCGCGGACGCGAGTCGTGGCTCGGCGCGGCGTTCGAGATTGCCGGTCCCCTGGACAAGCACGCTTTCCGGCGGGCGGTGCTGAACTGGATCGACAGACACGAAGCCATGCGGTCGAGCGCATCGATCGACGAGGCCACCGGTGAGATGACCCGGGTGACCGCCGCGCAGGGAGCCGTAGACATCTGGCAGGTCGAGCAGGAACGGTGTGCGCAATCGAGTGAAGTCTTCGAGCATCTTCAGTATCTCTTCGACGAGTTCACCTCGCCCCTGATCTGGCCCGCCTACGCGTTCGTCACTCTCGAACCACTGGACGAGACGCGGCCGGTCACCGTCTTCTTCGCAGCAGATCACTCGATCATCGACGGCTTGTCCACTGTCCTGGTCGCCCACGAGATCGCGGCCCTGTACGGCGAGGAGCTGGGCGGGGCACCGGCCGCCCTGTTCGAGGCCGGCAGCTATCTCGACTTCGGGTCCTCCGAACGCGAGCGAAACGCCGAGTTGGAACATTCGCACGAGGCCGTCGCGATCTGGCGCGATCTGCTGATCGACGGGGAAGGCCAGCTGCCCGACTTCCCGCTCGACATCGGTGATCCCAGCCCGGACGACGTACCTCAGGGTGGGCTCTCTGCTTGGGTGCTCGACCCCGAGCAAGCCGATTCGTTCTCGGTCGCGTGCCGGAAGACCGGCAACAGTCTGTTCGCCGGATTATTGGGGGTCCTGGCCATCACCGGCGCCGAGCTGGGCGGGGGCACCCAATTTCGGACTGTCACCCCGGTACACACCCGGGACGAGCCGCAGTGGGCGTCGGCACTGGGGTGGTTCGTCGGACTGTGTCCCATCTCGTTCGACATCGCCGGCGCGGAGTCATTCGGCTCGGTCGTGGCCGCAGCATCGGCCGAGGTGAAGAAGACCAAACCGATTGCGCGGGTTCCGCTCGATCGGGTGTTCACCACCCTCGGCTACTCGGCCAGGCCACGTTTCGTCGTCTCGTTCATGGATGTGCGGTTCGCGCCGGCAGCAGAGCACTGGCCCGATTGGAACGCGCGTGCGCTGCGCAGCAAGCAGTACCAACACGACGTGTACATCTGGATCAACCGCACACCTCAGGGCATCAACATCGCGGCTCGCTATCCCAACACCGAGCTCGCAACTGCCCGGGTACACGAATACATAGGCACCTTTCGCGCCCTGCTGACCGAGGTGGCCGACACCGGTACCGCCTCCTTCTCTGCCGCAACGTCCCAGCATCCCGATCCCGGGCACTCCGATACCGGGCGGATCGCTACCAGCCAGTAGTCCCATCCTGTCGCCCTGGACGCGCCGCAGCGGCCTGGACCGATTGCAGCGACGACCGAGTCGGTGCTTAGACTCCGACGTGACGTTCGTGACGATGGATGCGAAAAACACATCTGTAGGAGGCTCAGTGCCCAGCCATGCCAGTGCTCAGATCACCAAGGTTCTTGTTGCCAATCGTGGTGAGATCGCGGTTCGGGTGATCCGGGCGGCCGCTGATGCCGGGCTGGCCAGTGTCGCTGTGTACGCCGAACCCG
>NZ_NOZA01000017.1:0-549026 GCF_002258465.1 Rhodococcus sp. 05-2256-B1
GCAAGATTCTCACCCACCTGACCGCAACACACACCGTAGCGCTGGCCTGAATGAGCACCCCAGGGCCGAAAAAGAGGTGACCCGGGCATCGAACCCGAGCCACCCCTTTACAACGTCGAACTACCGCTCACACAAAATGCAACAGCCCCTCGAGGGCACATAATCGCACCACTGCGGCGCAGCCGCACTCATTCCCAGCTGGAGACGACTTTGCGCGTCGGGCGTTCGTTGCTGTTGGAGAACAGGTGTGGGCTTTTGCTCTTGATGTATTCGACGTCGGCGAACACGGCGCGCAGGTGCTCGCGCATCGACTGGGCGGCGGCCTCGAAGTCTCGGGCTTCGAGGCCGTCGACTATTGCGGTGTGTTGTTCGATGAGGTCGGGGATGGGACGGGTATCGCGCAGACCGAGTCGTCGGGCCCGGTCCAGATGAGCTTTCGCGGATTCGACGGATCGCCATGCGGCGGAATGTCCTCCGGCTGCGAGGAGTAGCTGGTGGAATTGCTCGTCCAATTCGAAGAATTGGTCCATGTCGATTCCAGGCTCGGCCTGCGCTGCCAGATTGGCGCGCAACGCAGCGAGGTCCTCGTCCGAACGGGAGGTGACTGCATCTTTCAAAGATGCGGTTTCGATTGCCTCCCGGACGAATTGGGCATCGGCAACACGGTCGGTGTCGACCCGCGAGACGAAGGTGCCGAGTTGTGGGAAGACCTGAACCAGACCCTCTTCGGCCAACAGGATCAAGCTTTCGCGGACGGGTGTGCGGCTCACGGACATCTGCTCGGCGAGGTCGTTCTCCGACAGCGGGCTACCCGGGGGGAGCGTCAGCGACACGATGCGTAGGCGCAATTCTCGGTACGCCCGCTCCCGTGCGGTGACTTTCCTGCTGCTCTGTGTGCTCACCGGTCAAGACTAACGTGACCTCGTCGGTGACCCACAGGGCCGAAGCCTTGACGAAGTGCTGCCCATCACTAGTATGGTAGTACTGATATTCAAGGCACTACGGCGGAGGCTCTACAGCGATGGCAGTGATCAGCGGCAACGACGAGGCAGCCGTCCTACACGGTCCACGTGACCTGCGGATCGAGAAGATCGACCGTATGCAGGTCGGCGACAGCCAGGTCAGGGTGGAGGTACACGGCGTGAGCCTGTGTGGCTCGGACCTGCACTACTACGCCGACGGCCGCAACGGCTCCAACTCGCTGACGCAGCCCACCGTCTTGGGCCACGAGGGATTCGGGGTCGTCACCGAGGTCGGCGCGGGCGTGTCCCAGGACCGGATCGGCCAGCGAGTGGCCATCGAACCCGCGATTCCGAACGGCACCTCACCGCTGAGCCTGAGCGGTCACTACAACGTCTGCCCCAGCGTTGTCTGTTTCGGATCCCCACCGAACCACGGACTGCTGCGGCAATCCGTCGTTCTCGCAAACGAATTCGCGCACCCACTCCCGGATTCGATCGACGACGATGTCGCAGCGCTCATCGAGCCCCTGGCCGTCGCAGCGTGGGCTGCCGCCAGAGTCGGCTCCGTGTTGGGCAAGCGCATCGCGATCACCGGTGCCGGGCCCATCGGTCTGTTGGTTCTGCAGACGGTCATCGCCCTGGGCGCGTCGGAGACGACCATCACCGACGTCGCACCCGCTCGGCTCGAGGTCGCGGCAGCGCTGGGTGCAACCACGACGTTGCGTTCCGGCGACGACGCACTGCCGGAAGGCGCTTTCGACATCGCCTTCGACTGCTCGGGACACCCCGGAGCCATTGCCGACGCGGCACGCTCACTCGGCCCGGCAGGAATTCTGGCGCTCGTCGGCGTGCCCGGACGCGCGTCTGCCGAATTCCCCATCGGAGCAGTGCAACGCTGGGAGCTCGACATCCGCGGGTGCTTCCGTTACGGCCCCTCGGCATTCGCCGACGCGATCGCACTCGCCGGATCGGCGCGAGTGGACCTCGCGGCGCTCGTCACATCGACGTACCCGTTGGCCGAATCTGCCGCAGCGCTCGAGGCCGCGCTCACCGACCCCAGCCAGCTCAAGATCGTCATCGACACCACTTCGCAAGGACCGCAATGAAAATCATCGATGCCACCGTCATCGTGACGGCTCCGGGCCGCAACTACGTCACGCTCAAGATCACCACCGACGAGGGCATCGTCGGGTGGGGTGATGCGACGCTGAACGGACGCGAGCTCGCAGTCGAGTCGTACTTGAAGGACCACATTGCGCCACTTCTGATCGGACGCGATCCCCATCGGATCGAAGACATCTGGCAGTACCTGTACAAGGGTGCCTACTGGCGACGTGGGCCGGTGACCATGACGGCCATCGCAGCCGTCGACGTCGCACTGTGGGACATCAAGGGCAAGGCCGCCGATATGCCGGTCTACCAGCTCCTCGGTGGTGCTGCACGAGACGGGATCATGGTCTACGGGCACGCCAGCGGCGGTAGCATCGAAGAGATGCTCGACGACGTCCAAGCGCATCTCGACAAGGGCTACAAAGCAATTCGTGCCCAGTCGGCCATTCCCGGTCTCAAGAAGACCTACGGAATTCCGGTCGACGGCTTCTACGAACCCGCATCCGGCGCTGCGCCGCAGGAAGATTCGTGGGATACCGCCCCGTACATGCGGTTCGCACCGCAGATGCTCGGTGCCGTGCGCGAACGTCACGGGTTCGACTTCCATCTCCTGCACGACGTGCATCACCGTCTGAGTCCGATCGAGGCCGGACGCCTGGGTCGCGACCTCGAAGAGATGCGGATGTTCTGGATCGAGGATCCCACTCCAGCCGAGGATCAGAGCGCCTTCGCCACCATTCGCCAACACACGACCACCCCCATCGCCGTCGGCGAGATCTTCAACTCGATCTGGGACTGCCAGGATCTGATCACCAACCGGTGGATCGACTACATCCGAGCGTCGGTCTCACACGCCGGCGGCATCACCCATCTGCGCAGAATCTTCTCGTTGGCGGATCTCTACGGCGTTCGGTCCGGATCTCATGGTGCGGGCGATCTTTCGCCCGTCTCCCTCGCAGCCGCATTGCATGTCGATCTGTCGATCCCGAACTTCGGCGTGCAGGAGTACATGGGTCACGTCGACCCGACCGGCGATGTGTTCCAGACCAGCTACACCTTCACCGACGGTTTCATGCACCCGGGAAACAAGCCGGGCATCGGCGTCGAGGTGAACGAAGAGGCCGCCGCGAAGTACCCGTACAACCCCAAGTATCTGCCCGTCAATCGCCGTCTCGACGGCAGCATGCACGATTGGTGAAGCGCCACATGACCACAACGCAATTCGATGTCGTCCTGCTCGGCGAGCCCCTCGTCGAGGTCTCGACCACCGAGGCCTTCCGACACGGAGCGCACGGGGTGCTCGGGGTGTCGGGAGATGTCGTCAACGCAGGTGCCGCTGCCGCGGCCGCGGGTGCCTCGGTCGCGCTGATCGCGCGGGTATCCGACGACGAGCTCGGCGACGCCGTCTGTCGGCGAATTCGTGAACTCGGTATCGACGACACCTACATTCGGCGAGTTCCCGGACAGCAGGGTGTCTATTTCCTGCACATCGATCCGGAGGGGAATCGCCAGTTCTCCTATGCCCGAGCCGGATCGGTGGGCAGTCAGCTCGATGTGGCAGACCTGCCCGAGGGTGTGATCGAGCAGGCGGGTGCCGTGCTGGGCGGCGGAATCGCTGCGGCACTGTCGCCGACGCTCGCCCGCACGATGCTGCACGCGGCGCAGCGCTCGGGCAGATTCGTCTACGACCCCAACTTTCGCCCCAGGTTGACCACGGCCGACGAGGCCCGCGCATTCCTGCAGAGCGTTGCTCCCTGTACCGAGGTGATGGTGCCATCGGCACCGAGCGAGATCGAATTGCTCCTGGGCACAACCGAACCGGAGGCTGCTGCAGCTTTCCTGATGAGCTGGGGTGCACGTTCCGTGGTGGTCACGCGAGGGTCCGAAGGGTCCAGCATCTTCACCGCTGCGGGGACGTCGCACCAGCCGGTGATCCCCGCGCTCGAGGTCATCGATCAGACCGGTGCCGGTGATGTGTTCGCCGGCACCCTGACGGCGCGTCTCGCTCTCGGCGACGATCTTCGCGAGGCGGCGGCCATGGCAGCTGCTGCGGCATCGCTGAGCGTCGGCGGGCGGGGCGGCACTGGTCTCATCGCACCGCTGTCCGAAATCCGACGTCACAGAGAACGAGTGACGACATGACGGTGGCCACGCGATTGTCCGATGCGACCGCCGAGGTCGTTCGTCCCACCGCCAGCGGAATCGTGCATCTCGGCGTCGGGGCATTCCATCGGGCGCATCAGGCCGCGTTCACCTCCGAGGCGGCGCTGCTGACCGGTGAGACCAATTGGGGCATCACCGGTTTCACCCAGCGCAGTAACACCGTGGTGGAACAGCTTGCCCCACAGGACGGGTTGTTCACCCTGGTGCAGAAGGGAACCGAGGAGACGACGGCGACCGTCGTCGGTTCGATGCTCGCCGTACGGAACGCAGCCGCGAACCCCGACGCGGTGGTCGAGGCCATCGCCGATCCCGCAACGCACATCGTCACGCTGACGGTGACCGAGAAGGGCTATCGACTCGACCCCGCGTCGGGTCGATTGCGCCTGGACGATCCGGAGATCGCGGCGGATCTGGCCGGCAGGCCGCCGCGCACCGTTGCCGGACAGTTGGTGGCGGGCCTGGCTCGACGCATGGCGGGCGATGCGCCTCTCACGGTGTTGTGTTGCGACAACCTACCGTCGAACGGGCGGATTCTGTCCGAACTCGTCAGTGCTTTCGTCGAGGCCCGCGGCATGAACGACGGCCTGGCCGAATGGATCTCGCGTCGAGTCACATTCCCCAGCAGCATGGTCGATCGAATCGTGCCGGCTACCACTGATGAGGACAGGGCGGACAACGAACGAAGAACGGGACTGCGCGACGATGCCCTGGTGGTGTGCGAGCCCTTCCGGCAATGGGTGATCGAGGACAATTTCGCTGGTCCGCGTCCGGCCTGGGATCGAGTGGGCGTGCAGTTCGTCGACGACGTGGAGCCGTGGGAGACCATGAAGTTGCGCGTCCTCAATGCCACTCACTCGGTGTTGGCCTACCTCGGAATTCTGCTTGGACACAACACCATCGCGGAGGCGGTCCAGGATCCGGAGCTCGACGAGATCTGCCGGGCCATGGTTCTCCGAGACGTGGCACCGACGACGACCGGCGGAATGGACGCTGTCGGCTACGGCAACGAGGTCCGCGCACGATTCGCCAATCCGGCGCTGAAACACACCACCCGGCAGGTGGCGATGGACGGATCGCAGAAGCTCGGACCGCGCCTACTCGGAACCGTGCGGGACGCCACAGACGCCGGTGGTTCGACGGACATGCTCGCCCTTGCCGTCGCAGCCTGGTGCGCCTTCGTTCTGGCCGAGACGGAAGCCGGACGTGCACTGGACGATCCGTTGTCGGCGCAGTTGGCTCGGGCCGGGTCGGCGTCGGACCTGCTCGCTGTCGAGTCCATCTTCGGGTCCGATCTCGGGCCCACGTCACCGTTCGGCACGCAGGTCGTTGCGTGGACCGACTTCCTACGGACCAACTCGCTCGGCGAGTGGAAACGAGTACTCGTATGAC
The DNA here is from genome assembly GCF_002258465.1 of Rhodococcus sp. 05-2256-B1. Taxonomy (NCBI): domain Bacteria; kingdom Bacillati; phylum Actinomycetota; class Actinomycetes; order Mycobacteriales; family Nocardiaceae; genus Rhodococcus; species Rhodococcus sp. 05-2256-B1. The sequence continues at coordinate 5,625 of NZ_NOZA01000017.1, forward strand.
CTTCGAACCCACTATTTCTGGCGAAAGCCTTACCGCTCGCGACGTATTGCGCGTGAGCCCGGTGATTCCTGTGGTGGTCATCGATCGGGTCGAGGACGCAGTGCCGCTGGCGCGTGCACTCTATGCGGGCGGTATCGGCATCATCGAGATGACGTTGCGGTCCGAGGCCGGGCTCGGTGCCATTGCGGCAATCGCTGCGGACGTGCCGGAAGTGGTCATCGGCGCGGGAACGGTGTTGAACCGCGACGATGCCATGAGATCGGTGGATGCCGGCTCGAGATTCCTGGTCTCACCCGGATCGTCGAAGGGTCTCCTCGACGCGGTACGCACGCTACCGGTGCCTGTTCTGTCGGGCGTGTCGACTGCGACCGAGGCGATGACCGTTGCCGAGGCCGGATCGACCGAGATGAAGTTCTTTCCCGCCGAGTTCTCCGGTGGCGCAGCGGCACTGGGCGCGCTGGCAGGCCCGTTGCCGCACTTGACGTTCTGCCCCACCGGTGGGATCACCCCGCAGAACGCCGTCGACTACCTGGCGTTGCCGAATGTGGTGTGTGTCGGCGGTAGCTGGCTCACCCCGCGCTCATTGGTGCAGGCGGGGGACTGGGCCGCGATAGAGGAACTGGCCCGTTCTGCGAGTGCGCTCGGCACCGCGTAGTTCGGTTCGCGAAGGGTCATTGACGTATTGGTATAACAGTGCTTGTATATCACTGTGGCGAGCGCCACCAACCCTCCTCGATGAGGCACAGGTCTCGCGGAGGCCGCGGCGAACTCGCATCATGAACTCATCGATCATCACCAGCAATGGAGCTTCGGATGTCACAGGACACCAACGAGTCGACGGACGATCGCGGTAACACCGCCGTCCCGACTCGCAGCACTAAAGACCTCACCAAGGCGGCGATGTCCGGTTGGCTGGGTACGGCAATGGAGTTCATGGACTTCCAGCTGTATTCGCTCGCCGCCGCAATCGTTTTCAATCGCATCTTCTTCCCCGACGTGAGCCCGGCGATCGGCTTGATCGCCGCCATGGCCACCTACGGTGTCGGCTACGTGGCCCGCCTGGTCGGTGCCATCTACTTCGGCCGGATGGGCGATCGGATCGGTCGAAAGAAGGTCCTGTTCATCACCATTGCCATGATGGGCGCATCCACCACCCTCATCGGCGCACTGCCGACGTACGACGCGATCGGCATCATGGCACCGATCCTGCTCGTCGCCCTTCGCCTCATCCAGGGATTCGGCGCCGGAGCCGAAATCGCCGGGGCGACGGTCATGTTGGTCGAATACGCACCGGACAAGCGTCGAGGCCTCATCGCATCGCTGGTCTCTCTGGGAACCAACTCCGGAACCCTTGCGGCCTCGGCTATCTGGGCCCTGCTGCTCGCTGTCCTGTCCGAGGATCAGTTGCTCAGCTGGGGCTGGCGAGTGCCGTTCCTCGCGAGCTTCTTCCTGATGATCTTCGCGGTGTGGTTGCGCTCGAACCTGAAGGAAAGCCCGGTCTTCGAGGAGCGTGCCGATGTGGTCGACGGTGTGGCTCTCTCGCGCGACGAGATCGAGAAGACCGACGAGGACGTGAAGGTCAGCGTTCTCGAGTCCGGTCTCAAGCAGAAGAAGGGGCGCGCGTTCTTCATCGCGCTGGGTCTGCGGTTCGGTCAGGCGGGCAACTCCGGACTGATTCAGACGTTCCTGGTCGGTTACATCGCGTCGACGCTGCTGATCGATCGTTCCATCGCCACCAGCGCGATCGTCTACGGCTCGCTCATCGGATTCGCCACCATTCCGATCATCGGAATCCTGGGCGACAAGTTCGGCCGCCGTCCGATGTACATGGTGCTCAGCGCCCTCACCATGATTCTGGCGTTCCCGCTGATGCTGATGGTCACCAGCGGCAACACCGTAGCCCTCGTCGTCGCAATGGTTCTTGCTCTGAACCTCGGTGTGCTGGGCCTGTTCTCGCTCGAAAGCGTGACGATGGCGGAGCTGTTCGGCGCACGTACCCGCTTCACGCAGCTCGCGCTGTCCAAGGAGATCGGCGGCATTCTCGCCACTGCCATCGGACCGCTGCTCGCGGCCAGCCTCACCGCATGGACCGGTAGCTGGTGGCCCATCGCGGCGATGCTCGTGATCTACTCCGCGATCACCCTGGTGTCGGCCTACCTGGCACCGGAAACCAAGGGTCGCGATCTCGTCAGACTGGCCGACGCAGCCTGAGATGTCCGCAGTGGTGCAGTTGAGCCCATAGCTGCACCACTGCAGGGCAATTGGGCCGGAAAAAATCGAACAACCCTCTTGGCACTCTCCGGCGGAGAGTGCTAATTTGGGTTCTGCACAGTGAAGGGCGGCCCGCCACAGGGGCGGACGCTTCGTCGTACAGGAGGTGGTTGCTGTGCTTCGCTTCGATCCGTTCCGTGACCTCGACTCCATTGCTGCCGGCATGCTCGGCGCGACCAGTGGTTCGGACCGTGCGCCCAGATTCATGCCGATGGATCTGTACAAGCTCGACGACCATTACGTACTCAACGCCGACCTACCCGGCGTCGATCCCGGCTCCATCGACGTCGACATCGACCGCGGCACCCTCACTCTGACGGCACATCGCACCGCTCCGAGTAGTGATGGTGTGCAGTGGCTTTCGTCGGAGCGGTTCGCCGGAACGTACCGTCGGCAACTCTCCCTGGGAGACGGCGTCGACGCGGAGAAGATCTCGGCCTCCTACGACAACGGCGTCCTGACGGTCACCATCCCGCTGGCGGAGCGGGCGAAGCCGCGCAAGATCGAGATCGCTCACGACAACACGCAGAAGACCATCGAGCCGCAGAAGAGCTGAGTGCGCTTCGCGCAGTGGTGCGGCAATGCGCCGCCCAGGGCACATAACCGCACCACTGCCGCAGGCACTCACACTGCGTTGTGAAATTTGTTCTCGGCGGCCAGCATCCCCTCGAACCACCTGTCGAGTGTCTCGTCGTCCACGGCGGCCATCCGGTCGACTTCTCGGGCCAGAGCGTCGACCTGAGCGGCAAACGCTGATCGAGTGTGCATCGCAATCCATTCCTGAAGTGCCGGTTCGCGTTCGGTGGAGAACCTCATCGCAGTTCGGCACCACGACAAGTACAGAGTCTCGGCGGCGAACATCGCTACCAGAGCGGCACTTCTACCTTCTCGCTGCGCGAGTCCGAGGGCATAGTCCGACAGCGCCGAGGAACTCGCGATCAACTCTTCGGTATTGCCGTCGAACGGAAACTTCTCGCGGAGACCGGCGAAGTACGCTCGCTGTTCTCCGACGAGGTTCGACATCGACATCACATGATCCGACGCGTCGTCCAACGACGTCGACTCCGCGACGACCAGCCCCAGAATGCGGACTGCAGTGAGTACGAACGCCTCCTCGATCACCAGGTACCTTCGAAAGTCCCCATCGGAGAGTGATCCGTCCGTCGATTGCACGATGAACCGAACTTGCTGAGCAGCAGCGAGGTTGGGCTGTTGACGCTCGACGAGTTGCTGCGAGCGGGTCACGCGCCGGCAACCCACGTGATCAAGCCGTCGAACAGGTCGGTGTAACCGGGCCATTGTTCGCAGAACTCGGGCGGGGCCCAGTGCGGCGAGCAATCGGAGGTGAAGACCGCAGATCGGCCCGAGCCGTATTCGCCGACCGCGACGAGCGGATCTCCATTGATGGTGGCGGGCACGGCAGCGCCCTCCTTCGGTACCACTCGGTTGTAACCGAGCAAGGCGGGCCACTGTGTTCCGCTGGCACCCAGTGCGGCGTGCGTGCTGTCGACGACATCGGGAACCATTCCGCCGGGAGCCTCGACTCGGTCGTCTTCGGCCAGCAGTGTCACCGGCAATACGTCGGCGAGCACAGTCTGCCGATACGCGGCGCGCGCTTGGAAACCGGAGAACGACAGGTACCCGCCGATCATGATCAGTCCTCCTCCGCTGCTCACCCACTCACGCAGTGCGGCAAGCCTGTCGTCGCCGGCCTGGAAGCGGTCGAACACGTTGGGCGCGAGCTGAATCGAATTGGCTCCGATGTCCGAGAGCACAATGACGTCGAACTCGGACAGGGCCTCGGCCGTGCCGGGGAATTGTGTGGGAACGAGGTGCGCGGGCATGTGAACCACTTCGTGCCCACGCGAGGTGAGTGCGTCACGCAGGGGTCCGACCCCTTCGACATAGGAATGGACGGTGAATTCGTCGACGCCTTTGACGTGGGTGGACGAGGTCATCCAGCTTTCGCCGGCGATCAGAACTTTCTTACCCATGGTGGTTCTCTATCCTTTTCCGGCGCTCTCGAAGAGCGACCTGGGGTTGTCCTGCATGAGCGAGGAGACGTGGTGTGCGTCCATTCCGCTGCGGACCAGCCGCGCTGCGAAAGAGACTGGAACGTAGGCCAATCCGTTGCCACCGAACTTGCGGAGCATCGACTTGAGAAACAGATCGTGACTGAGCAGCAACTGGGATCGATAGCCGCCACCGACGAGGCCGCAGATCGCGAACGCCGTATCGGCGGGCGACGGCGACTGGCCCTCGCCTGCGAACTCGAAGGGCATGCCGATCATGTCGAACTCGAGGAAGACTCCGCGATCGGCGAGGGCGCACTGATAGTCGGGGTCGTCGCCCGAGGGGTCCATGTGGCAGAGCACCACAGCTGCCGGGTCGACACCCATCTCGTCCACGACGATGTCGAGGACTTGATGCCCTCTGCGTTGCCAGCCCGGGAGATGGACGAACAAGGGTACGTAGGTTTCTCTTTGGGCGATGCAGGCGGCTCTCAGCGCTTTGGCCTCGGCGTCGGTGAACGACGGCGAAACGCCGATCTCACCGATCACCCCCGGCCGCGGCCCGTCGCCGGTGAATTCGGCGATGAGCCGGGCCGCGAGGTTGTCGATACCGAGCGCGGTGACCTCGGGCGGGTGCGTGGGTTCGAGATACCAGCCCGAACCCATGACGACGCGTACTCCGGTCTCGCGTGAGTAGTGCTCGAGGATCTCGGGTCGCCGCCCGATGCCCGGCGGCGTGAGGTCGACGACCGTGGTACCGCCGTTGTCCGCGAACACTTTCAGGTCGTCGAGTACGGCCGCCGCGTCGTCCACTCGGCAGTTGTCTGCGCTGTGGTACGGGTTGTCGTGCAGCAGCCAGGCGCGGTCCGCCGATACCGGACCGGACAGCAACTGCGCCAGAGCCGGGTCGGCAGCTTCGGAATACGCGGCCGAGGCGTCGTTGTGCAGATGCTCGTGCGGTAGCACCAGTCCCAGTTCGCTGGAGTCGATCGGCCCGGTGACGGTCTGGACGATCATTGCTTACCCGGTGCGCTCTGCAGGTGCTTGAACAGCGAAGCCAGAGAGTGCCCGCGCATGTTGATCCAGATGGCAACGAGCAGAACGACACCGGTGATGATCGGTGTCAGGAACGGGCTCACACCGAGTAGCGTCAGGCCGTTGGCGATGATGCCGGTCAACACTGCACCGATGACGGTGCCGATGACCGTTCCCCGGCCGCCGAACAGGTTGGTGCCTCCCAACACCACTGCGGTGATGACGGTGAGCTCGAAACCATTGGCGGAGTTGGCCGATCCCGATCCGAGTCGTGCAGCGATCAATAGGCCCGCGATGCCCGCGGCGAGCCCGGTGAACACCAGGGTCATCATCAGCACGCGACGGGTGTTGACGCCGGAGCGTCGGACGGATTCGACGTTCGAGCCGATTCCGGTGACGTAGCGGCCGAATCGTGTGCGGTTGAGCGCAACAGCGCCGACGATCACTACGGCCAGAGCAATCCATGCGCTTGCCGAAAAGCCAAGCCACGACGCCGTACCCAGTTTCGCGAAGGCGGTACCGGGAGTGATCGGTACCGAGAAGCCCTCGGTCCTGTACAACGCGATGCCGCGAATGATCGACAGGGTCGCCAGGGTGACGATGAACGGCGGAATGCCCTGATACGCGGCGAGCCAACCGTTGACCAAGCCCCATGCGGCACCCATCAGAGGTGCCGCGACGAATACCACCGACGAGTCGACTCCGGCTTGGATGAGTTCGGCGCTCATCGCGGCGACGAAGGCAACGGTCGCTCCGACCGACAGATCGATCTGACCGGTGGTGATCACGAACGTCATGGCGACGGCGATGATGAGAACCGGAGCAATCTGCGTCGCGAGATTCGAGATGTTGGTGAAGGTCAAGAACGAGGACGTCGTCACCGAGAACACCAGGGCCACTGCGATGGTGACCGCGAGCATGGCCAGGGTCGGCTTGTTGGTCTGCTGCCACAGAGTCGGGCGAGCCGCGAGTTTCTCCACGGTCGGCTGGGCTTTCTTGTCCACGGTGATCATGGGCGGCCTTCCGGCGAGGAGGGTGAACGCTGGGGAACCGGCGTGCGCGTGATCAATCCGACGAGCGACTCGATGTTCAGATCGCCGATCGGAACATCGTCGACGCTCTGCCCCTCGTACATGACGGTGATGCGGTCGCAGACCCGGAACAGGTCCTGTAGGCGGTGCGTCACCAGGATGACTCCGACGCCTTGGGCTGCGACGTCGGTGATGAGCTTCAGAACCGATTCCACCTCTGCCACAGCAAGAGCGGCGGTGGGTTCGTCCAGAATCAACACGTCCGGTCGAAACGAGACCGCGCGTGCGATGGCTACCGTCTGGCGTTGCCCACCGGAGAGTTGCCCGATCTCCTGGTAGGTCGACTTCACCTTCACGTGCAGGTCCGCCAGAATTTTGGCGGAACGTTCGTGCATCCCGTGGCGATCGAGGAACGGCCCCTTGCGTGGCTCGCGGCCGAGGAACAGATTGCTTGCGACGTCCAAGGTGTCGCAGAGGGCGAGGTCTTGGTAGACGATGCCGATTTTCTTCTGTTGTGCGTCCAGCGGTGTCGAGAAGCGCACGGGTTCTCCGTTGACGCGCATCTCGCCACCGTCGTGTTGGACGGCACCGGCAAGGATTTTCATGAGCGTCGACTTGCCGGCGCCGTTGTCTCCGACGACGCCGAGTACTTCGCCGCGGGCGAGTCGAAGGTCGACTCCGCGAAGCGATTTCACCGGGCCGTACGATTTGGTGATTCCCGAGAGTTCGATCAGTGGCGCGACCGTCAGGTCTTGTTGTGCCATAGGGCTACTTCTCCAGGTAGTACATGTAGTCGCCGACGTTCTCCGGAGTGACGATCTGGGTCGGTACCGGGATGTCAGCGGGTGCGGTCCGTCCGCAGCCGAGGTCGATGGCGGCATTCATGGCCTCGTAGCCGAACTCGAAGGTGTTCTGCTGCACGACGCCTTTCAGCCACCCTGCGTTGAGAGCGGAGACGGCCTGATCGGACAGATCCCAGCCGACGGCCTGAATTCGGTCCTGGGCGTTCTGGCTGTTCACCGCGGCGACCAATCCGATCAGAGCAGGCTCCCCGGTGGCGTACACGTACTGCATGTCCGGGTTGCCGGTGAGCAGGTTCTCGGCTGCGGTCTGCGCGTTCTCCTGGATGTTGCGGCCGTCGACCACGGTGCCGACGGTCATCCCGGCCGCCGAGACGGTATCGGTGAAGCCCTTCTGACGTTCGAGTTGGATGGTGCTGTTGAGTGCGCCGACGATTCCCACGGTGCCGGTGTTGTTCGCCAACGCAGTGAGGGTGTCGCCGATCTGAACGCCGCCTTCGGCGTTGGCGGTGCCGACCTGCGTGTCCACGGCAGGATCGTCGACGGTCGCGTCGACTGCGACGACCGGGATGCCCGCAGCATCGGCCTTGACGATCGAGGGCTTGATGCCGTCCGTGTCGATGGCATCGACGATGATCGCGTCGACGCCCGAGGCGATGAGGTTGTCGAAAGCGTTGGCCTGGCTGACCGAGTCGTCGTTGCCGCTGATGATCTGCAGTTCGACGCCGGTCTGGTCGGCGATCTTCTGGGCTGCGTTGTTGATCTGGTTGAAGAACAGGGCCTGCAGGTTGATGGTGACGAGGCCGACCTTGAGGGTGCCGTTCTTGCCGTCGCACGAATCGGCGACGCGGCTCGGATCCGGGATGCTCGACGCGGCTGCGTCGGTTCCGCCCGCGGTGTCGCTGCTGGATGCGGAGTCGCACGAGGTGAGGGTGAGCGCGAGTGCGGCACCGAGAACGAGGGGGAGTGCGCGTTTGATCATCGGGTCTCCTGAAGGTCGACAGTGGCGAGCGTGGTCGTGAAGTCGGTGAGTTCGGTCGGCGTGGGGCATCCGCGTGGTCCGGCTGTGGCGCAGGCGAGTGCTGCCGAGATTCCCGCCATTCGGGCTGCGTGGATCGGGGGTTCGCCCGCGTCGATGAAGGCGATGTAGGTGCCGCAGAAGCAGTCTCCGGCTCCGACGGCATCTATGACGTCGACCGGTACTGCCGGTTCGGTGATGGTCTCACCCGAGGGTGTGACCAGGGTCCACCCGCGTTCGCCGTCGGTGACGACGAGGTGGGTGTCGTGCTCGGCGGTCAGTATCGGCCACCGTTCGGCTGGAATGCCGAAGCTGTTCTGCCACAGACTGCGTCCGACGATGACGTGGTCGGCAAGGGCAAATGCGTGCAGTGCGGCGTCGACGTCGTCGCAGCCGTCGAGGTCGATGGCGAGGCCGACGTTGTCGGGGAGCGTGGGTGGGAGCATCGATGCGCGGTAGCCGTCGAGGAACACGCGTCCACCGTCGATCGAGAGCTTGTCGAGGACCGTGCGTAGTCTGCCTGCGTCGTTGGCGTCGTCCTGGCTGATGATCGATCGGTCCCCGCCGTCGGCGATGAGAACCACTGCGGTGGAGAGGAATGCGTCGCGCGGTGCCCAGCTGGTGTCGACTCCGTCGCGTTCGAGGGCCGCGAGGAATTCGGAGGATCGAATGTCCGGGCCCACCGCGCCGGCGAACGCGACGCGGGCTCCCATGCGGGCTGCCGACACTGCGGCGTTGGCATTCATGCCGCCGTCGATCGACTCGATCGTCGTGGCCTGCACCCTCTCTCCGAGGGTCGGAACATGCGGAACATGAACCGTGACATCGTTGTTGGCGTAGCCGAAAAATACGATCATCGTCTACTTCCCGGCTGCGCGGGACACGTCGCGAACCTTCTCGCCGGAGACCCGGCCCCACCAGCGTGCATTCTCCTTCACCGAAGAAGCGATGATGGCACCGTCGCATTCGTTCATCAGGTCGGCGACGTTGGCCGCCGTGATTCCCGATCCGATGATGACGGGGAGGACCGTGTTGTTCTTGATGACCGACACCTCGTCGACCGAGGCGGCGTCACCGGTTCTCGAGCCGGTTGCGATGAGCACGTCTGCGTCGAAGAATTCTGCGTCCTCGGTCTGTTCGGCGATGGTGCGATCGGCAACGATGGCGTGGGCACCGTGCTTGACGTGAACGTCGGCGAAGATCTTGACCGGGTCGGCACCGATGCGGTGGCGAAAGCGGGTGGTCTTGGCTGCCTGGCCTTCGATGAATCCCTCGTTGGCGATGTAGGCGTTTGCCCACTGGTTGACCCGCACGAAGCTCGCTCCGGCGGCCCACGCTGCGGCCACGCCGCATTCGCCCGCGTTGGACAGGATTGATACTCCGACTCTGCTGCCGAACTCACCGACGACGGAGGCGGTGACGACGCCCATGCTGGCCGCTGTTTCGTATCCGTGCTCTCCGGGCTTGAGGAAGGGTATGTCCCAATGATTTTCGACGATGACGCCATCGAATCCGTTGTCGATGTACGCGTGCGCCTCCTCCACGGCGAAGCCTGCGATCTCGGAGACGGGCTGGCCCTTGTAGTGCGGGCTGCCCGGCAGTGCGGGTAGGTGGATCGCGCCGATGAGTGCGGGTGCGGAGGTGAACATCTCGGCCAGCGCCGACGGCTTTGTCGGAAATACCCCCAGCGAAGCTGAGGGGTTCGGATCCGACGGGGACGTACTCACGTAAGGAGCTCCTCTGGTGTGGGCATCGACCAAGGCGATGTAATCGATTGCCTCGTATGTATGCACCGTAGGGGATCGACACCGGGGCGTGTCAAGGAATTCTTGAGTCGTTTATGTAAACGATTACCTCTACTGTGCAAACAGCATCGCAAGCGACCGTGCGGTTCGCTAGCCTCGGTTCACACGCGAGAGTAGGAGTTGGATGCGCAAAGCAACCATTCGTGACGTCGCGGAGCGCGCGGGCGTCTCGACAGCCACGGTGTCTCGGGCGCTCTCGGGGTCACGTCCGGTGTCGGACGACGTTGCCGCGAGTATTCGGCAGGCGGCGGCCGAACTCGGCTATTCGGGCAACATCATCGCCAGCTCTCTGCGCCGCAACCGCACGGACACGGTCGGGATGGTGGTGCCCAGTATTGCCAACCCGTTCTTTACCTCGCTCGTCGTCAACGTCGAACACGTTCTCTCGCAGCGTGGACTGCAGCTGTTCCTGTGCGATTCGCGATCGGATCCTGAAGTAGAGGCGCAACGGCTGCGTAGTCTGGTCTCGCGTCAGGTCGACGGCATCATCATCAGCCCGTGCCATGGAGAACGTTCCGCCGAGGCCGTTCGTGCGTCGGCCCGTGCGATCCCTGTGGTTCAGCTCGACCGCTTCGCTCTCGATACTCATACCGATTGGGTCGGCGTCGACGATGATGCCGCTCAGGGTCTGATCATGGATCACCTTGCTGCACAGGGGGTTCGGAGTGCCGCATTCATCAGTTCCGAGCTGACCAATTCGTCGACGGAGTTGCGGCGGGCGGGCTTCTTCCGCCATGCCGAGCGCGTGGGGATTCGGACGCGGGACGAGTGGACGTTGTTGGGTGATTATTCGATCGACTGGGGGCGTGAGTCGTCGCGCTCGATCCTCGCTTCTCCCACGCGGCCCGATGCGGTGGTGGGTGCGGACGACCTGATCGCCCTCGGGGTGCTGCAGAGCTGCCAGGCTCTGGGATTGTCGGTCCCGGGCGATGTGATGGTCACCGGGTTCGACGACATTCCGTTCTCTGCATTGAGCAATCCGCCGCTGACCACCATCCGGCAACCGCAGGAACGAATCGCTGAAGAGGCCACTCGCCTACTGGATCAGGCCATGAACAGCGATCACACCGGCACTGCGCACATCGCGTTGCAGCCGGAGTTGGTGGTCCGTCAGTCGACGGTCGGCCACGCACGCGTCGCCGCGGTGTAGGCCACGATCGCCGCATCGAGTTCGTCGAGCGTGACGGTTTCGTCGGCGGCGTGCATCAGTGCCGGCGTCCCCGGCCCCCACACGACAATAGGGGCACCGGGGGCAGCGGATCCGATGATGGACGCGTCGGTGAAGTACGTGACCGGTTCTGTAGCAACGGTATGCGGAAGGCCATCCACCCATCGGTCGCCTGGGGGTGTGCGAACTCCTGGCAGATCGATGCGAGCGTCGGCGTGATCGACCTCGGGTTGATCGCGCCACCAGGACAGCAGTGCCGAGCCGTCCCCGACGGTGCGATGGTCGACGACGACGTGTGCGGTGTCGGGAACGATGTTGGGTGCCGAGCCGCCGTCGATCAATCCCACGTTGAACGTTTCGGCGCCGAGGAACTGATCCGTAGACAGCGGGAGCTCGGTGCGGGCTCGTGCCAACACGTCGACCAGTTTCATGATTGCACTCTCACCCCGATGCGGAGTACTTCCGTGTGCTGCAATGCCTTTGGTGGTCACATCGACCCACAGTGCTCCTCGATGCCCCAGGTGTACCTGGTTCCCTGTCGCCTCGGGAACCACGACCGCTCCTACGGCGCACTCGGCGACGGCGTGGCGAGCGGCACGCGCACCGAGTGACCCGATCTCTTCGTCGCTGGTGAGCAACAGGGCGGCGGGAACCCCGTTGTCGAAGGCGTCCATCACCGCAGCGGTGGCGGCAACAAGCCCGGCCTTCATGTCCGAGGTGCCGCGGCCACGGAGAACACCGTGTTCGATATCTGCAGCGAAGGGATCGAACTGCCAATTCGACAGATCACCCGCCGGCACGGTGTCCACGTGGCACGCGAACATCAACCGCGTCGACGTCGGCGGGGAGGGATTGGTGATCAACAGCCATGGGTGGGGACCATCCGGATCGCCGTCGATGGCAAGGTCACCGACGCGGGCCCTGAGGACGGACACAATTGCGTCCATCGACGAGCGCTGGGGACGAGGATCACCCGACACAGTGGGCTGGGTGACCAGTTCGGTGAGAAGTCCGACGGAATCCATGACTCCAGTATGCCCGTGGTGCCTGCGGCAGTGGTGCGGCAGAGCGCCGCAGAAGGCACATGACCGCACCACTGCCGCAGGCATCTATGAGGCGTTGGCGATGATTGCCTGCGCGGCTTCGGTCGGTGCCTGAGTCGGGATCCAATGTGTTGCTCCGGCAAGCACAGTCAGGGTGTAGCGGGCATCGACGTACTGTTGTGCGCGTTCGATGGCCGAGCGGCCGATGAAGGTGTCGCCGTCACTCCACACCATCGACGTCGGGACCGTGATTCGCAGTCGACCGACGCCCGGGTTCGAGAACGGCAGTCCGCGATACCAAGTGACAGCGAAAGGAAGTGCGCCGTAGTCGACGATGTCCGTGCGGGTGCGCTCCAGGTCGTCCGCATTCATACCGCTTTTCTCATACCACTTTTCGGCCCTCTGGCCAGGTCGTGTCATCCATTTCTCGGGGAGCACCGGCAGTTGGAAGAATGCGAAGTACCAGGAGTGCAGAATTTGTCGTGAGGTGAGCAGAGCCGTGATGAACGACCCCGGATGCGGGACGGAGAACGCGGTCAGCGACGACATCAGATCCGGCCGCCGACCCGCGGTGACCCACGCGATGTTCGCTCCCCAGTCGTGGCCGACCAGATGCACCGGGGCTCCGATCGTGTCGATGAGGGCCACGACGTCGTCGACGAGCGCACCGATACGATAGTCGCGTCGGCGTTTGGGTCGGGCACCCGGCGAGTACCCGCGCTGATCGGGCGCGACTGTTCGGAACCCCGCCTCGTTCAGCTGGTCCATCACTGCGGACCACGACGCGGCACGTTCGGGAAAGCCGTGCAGCAGCAACACAATCGGTCCGTCCAGAGGTCCCTGGTCGAGGACGTCGAACTCGAGTCCGTCATGGGTGTAGCGTGCGATCCTCTCGCTCACCGAAGAATCCTTTCGTTGGTCAGCACGTGCTGGGAACCGATGCACCGGCGAATTCGGCGACGAGGAATTGCACGGCCGCGTCGTCGCTCACATTGTGTCCCTGCTCTGGTTGTTCCTGAGCGACAACCCGATCGCCGAGCGCACACGCTGCGCGGACGGCGTCGGCCGTCCACTGCGGTAGCACGAGGTCGTCGCGCGCACCGTAGGCGACGAACATCGGCACGGTGGTTCGTACCTGCGGGAGGGTATAGCGGCCGATCAGATCGAACAGCTTCTGTTCTGCCTCGGGGGATCTCGGTGCGAACTCCGTCGGTGCCATCTCGCTGACCGCGCGCTCCTTGGTTGCGGTGTTCGTGCCCTGGCACGCGAGTAGCAGTTCTGCGTTGGTCTGGGCCACCGTGCCGCTGTAGTCGCGAGGGTCGAGGGTGGGATCGACCTGTTGCGCCCCGTAGAGCAGGTACGGCAGCAGCCCTTTCTGCGGTGTGGTCAGGGTGCCGTCCCTGGCGGCACGCGCAAGCGGTGCCAGATCCGTGGGCGGGGACAGTGAGACCGAGGCGATCAGTTCCAGCCCCTGCCCGTAGCTGGAGTTCAATTCGTTTGCAGCCCAGGCGGCTTGCCCGCCCTGCGACAGTCCGACGGCCGCCCACCGAGCAGAGGTCCCGGGCAGGGCGTTGTGGACGGCGCGAGCCGCGTCGATCATGTTGTGTCCTGCAGTGCGCGGCTCCAGGTACGGGTGGGTGCCGTCTCCGCTGCCGAGTCCTTGGTAGTCGGGCAACACCGTGACGTAGCCGAGTTCGGTGAAAGCCTCGACCGTGGAGTCCAATCCGAGTAGGTCGGGGTAGAGGGACGGTCCGCAGTCGGCTTGTACGCCGGTGGTGCCGTGGCCGTAGACGACGATCGGCCATCCACCTGCCGGAGGTGTACCGGGCGGAACAGCGGCGACACCGGAGACCGCAGTCGCAGAATCATCGACACCGGATGTCGATTCGTACACGAAGCGATAGACGGTCGCACCTGTCGCAGTGAGCCTGGCCGACCGGGACCCGAAATCCTCCGATTCGAGCAGCGTCCCCGCAGTGCCCGTCAGCTCGTACTGCGACTGTGCTGCAGACGTACTTGCGGGCGCGGGTGACTCGGGCGCAGCGGGCGACGAACTGCATCCGACGGCCGTCACCAGCGTGAGCCCACACGCAGCTGCGAAGACTCGGCGAGACGGCAGGGCAATGGATGCGGGCATGCCGCGTGTCTACCAGACGTCGGTCAACATCAGGATAATGCCAACATCGAATCACCGGCATCGCAGTTCAGGGTTTGTCGCTTCTGATTTTCGGGGACTATCGCAGCCATGAGGATTGGCGTCGTTGTCAGTGCGGTCGTTGCGGTTGTGGTGTCGTTTCTCGGCTCCGGTGCGTGGATAGGGACGCCCATTACCGAGGCAGCCGGCGGGGCGCTCAGTGCCACGTCGACGCTGGTGGCTCCCGCTGGTCCCGCGTTCTCGATCTGGTCGGTGATCTACACCGGTCTCATCGTCTATGCCGTCTGGCAGTTATTACCCGGTCGAACTGCACGTCACGACGCCTTGCGGGCACCGGTCATCGCGTCGATGTTGCTCAATCCGGCGTGGATTCTCGCGATTCAGTTCGGGCAGGTGTGGCTCAGCGTGGTGGTCATCGTCGCGCTGTTGGCCGCTCTCGTGCGCGTGTTCGTACTCCTGCAACAGCAGCGGCCGGAATCTGTGGTCGACGCGGTGATCACCGACGGCACGATGGGTCTCTACCTCGGGTGGGTGTGCGTGGCCACCATCGCGAACATCTCGGCGTGGCTGGTCGATCTCGGAGTCACCGGTGGCGCGACGGTCTGGGCAGTCGTCGTACTCGCCGTCGCAGCACTGGTCGGGGTGACTCTGGCGCGTTACTCGGACGGAGCGATCGCTCCGATGCTCGCCATCGTGTGGGGACTGGGATGGCTGGCGCAGGGGCGTCTCGGTGGCGAGCTGACGAACGCCGCGGTCGGATGGACGGCTGTATTTGCCGCAGCGATCGTCGCCGTTGTGACGGTGGGAATCAGGCTCCGATCACGGCGATCGACGGTCAGTCAGGCGGCGTAGTACTTCCGCCACTGCGTTTCGAGGAAGTCGGACAGCGAACTCCCCGAATCGTTGGTACGCCAGGCGACGTGACCGTCGGGTCGGACGAGTACTGCTCCGGACTCACCTACCTCGTACAGCGATATCAGTTCGTTGCGATCGACGCCGACGGGTGCGTCCAGTACGACGAGCGACATACCCGGGCGTACATCACGCATACCAGCAATCAACGGTTCCCACGCAGAACCGTCGAAGGTGAACAGCGTCAACATGTTCGGGTCCAGCACGTCGTGCGGCGAGACGAGTTGCCCGTCGACCGAGACGAGCGCGTGCGGCATTCGCGCACCGGGGTACGTGGTGGGCACGTAATCGACAACATCTTCCACGGGCTTCGTCGACGCGTCCTGGGCGATCAGTGGACTGTCGTAGAGGTAGCCGAATTGCAGGCCGGTGGAGACGAAATGCTCCAACTGCAGTGGAATCGCCGCGGCAATTTGGGCACGCAGTTCCGCCGACCCGGGGACGTCCGGGCGCAGGCTTCGTGACCGACTCATCTGCTTGCGGGTTGCTGCAGCCGCGATGGGCGCGATCAGTCGGCCCGGAATCTTGTTCAGTGGTGCCCGGCCCATGGCTTGAGTTGCCTTGGCCAGCATGGCGTTGGTGATCCCGACCCGCTTGCCGATGTCGTCCATGCGGAAGTGGTTGGCCACGCTCTGTTCGGCGAACTTCTCCACCACGGGCCGACGCTCGGTGTCGTAGGTGTCCAGCAGCTCCGGGCCTGCCGCACCAGAGAGCACGGCATCGAGCTTCCACGCGAGGTTGTGGGCATCCTGCACTCCCGAATTGAGCCCGAAGCCGCCGGTGTGCGGAAAGCGGTGAGCGGCATCGCCCAGCAACAGCAGCCGATCGTGGCGGAAGGTGTCGGCCGTCTGCGACGTCATCACCCACGTGCCCGTCGATTCGAGCGTGAAGTCGTTCGTACCCAACGCCTTCGGTAGCGTCTTCTCCCAGAATCGGCGGCCATTCCTGGCGATCTCCTGCGCTGGGTGCAGATAGGCCGTCATCAGGATGTAGCGGTGGTCGGCGTGCGAGATGAGCACTCCGCACAGGTCCGGGGTGTAGATCCAACTCAACAGCGGACGCGCGTCGTCGGGAAACAGCGTTGTCGACGTGAAGAACGCACTGCCCATGTTGGCCAGTACCGGTCCGGTCAGCGATATCCCGGCCGCGTCGCGGGTCGCGCTGTTGGCACCGTCGCAGGCAAGGACGTACGGCGCACCGAGTTCGTCGACGTCACCCGTCAGGGTGCGGAAGGCGATGCGCGCGTCACCGGAGTTCGATTCGACCGATTCGACGGAGACTCCGCGGCGAAATTCGATCAGCGGTTCGGCGTCCACGGCGTCCCACAGCACGGGCATCAGAATGTGCTGGCCGATGTGCGACACCATGTACGGGCTCTGGCTTTCCACGATGGCTTTGCGTTCGGGATCGGACAGCAGATCGATCGACCCGATCGCGTCTCCGGCCAGGTCACCGTACCAGCTGATCAGATTGACCTGTTCGTGCGGAGGCGACATCGCCGCTATGGACTTGGCCAGTTCGGGGCTGTACTCGTTCCAGATCTCCAGTGTCCGAGCATTGATGACGTGAGCCGCCGGATGGAACAACGGACTGGTTCGACGCTCCAGCAATACCGTTCGAATACCCCTGCGCGCCAGCAGAAGCGCTGCAGTGGTACCCGCCGGCCCGGCGCCGATGATGACGACAGGAGTGCTCATCGGACGACGGTTTCCTGGGTCCCCAGGTCGATCGACCCGTCCGGAGTGCGAATGGTGGCGGTGACGACGTCGTCGACCGAAAGGTATTTCGGGTTCTTGGCTTGGCGTGCGAAGAAGAACTTCCACTTCAGCGCCGGTGGGATGAGTTCTCCGATCTTCTGGATTGCTCTGGGCGGCGCGGAGATTGCCGTGCCGATCGGCGTTCCGGTCAACAGGACATCGCCTGCGGTCATGTTCTGAAAACGGGCCAGTCTGGTGAAGGCCTCGGCGGGCGGAGTGATGAGGTCGCCGCCGATGGTCTGGTCCTGACGGATTTCCCCGTTGACCGCCAACGTCATCCGTAGCTCGGGCAGTCGTCGAAGCTCGTCGTTGTCGAGCAGCACCAGCCGAGGGCCGAGTGGAGTGAAGGTGGGATACGACTTGCTCTCGTACACCTGCACTTTCGTCAACTGGATCTCCCGAGCCGACACGTCGTTGGCCACGACGAATCCGGCCACATAGGACGCGAGGTTGTCGTCGGTGACGGTTGTCCCGATGGGGATATCGGCACCGACCACCACGCCCAGCTCGATTTCGTAGTCGAGCAGCGCTACCTCCGGTGGCTGCCGAATGGGATCGTTCGGGCCACTGATCGACGCGGACGACTTACGAAAGAACGTCGGCTGCAGGGTTTTCGGGTCTGAGCCGGCGTCGATCGCATGGGATCGGTAATTGAGCAACTGCGCCACCACTCGGCATGGTGCGGTGATAGGTGAGAGGAGTTCGAGCTCGGCGACATTCGTGCCTGCCCCCGACGCGGCGTCGATCGCCGACCGGTCGGCCAGCAGCTGACGGGTGGTCTGCGCAGTGGTGTCGATCTTGACGGCCTGGTCGCCGTCGAGACGCCACCAGCCGTCCGTGGTCCGAATGATGTTGATGGGCATAGCTTTCGATCCCCCCTAGCAATCGGTCACAAAGTTTTCGGTGTGATGGTCTTCTTGTTGGCGATCACCGGCCGGCCGGGCCTGGTTCCGGCCTCACGCTGCCGCAGTTCCTCGTGGGTCGCTCCGTTGCGGAGTCGGCTGAGGAGGTAGTCGGGGTCGATGTTGACGCCGATGGGATTGCGTGCGAATTCCTCGGTGAAGAAGAAGGCAGCGGTGTGGTCGGGGTCGAAGTTCTCCACTTGGAACTCGAGCCGAATGCCGTCGGGGTCCTCGTAGTACAGCGAGATCGTGGGTCCGTGGTTGATGGACCACACCGGAAGGATGCCCTGGCGCTTGAGCCGCACATAGTTCTCCAGAAGTCGTTCCAGCGATCGGAACGTCAGGGCGATGTGATCGATGCCGTAGGCCTTGCGCCGCAGCTTGGCGAAGGGGAACAGGAACTTCACCGGCTTGGGCACGGCGATGATCGCGAGTCGATGCGACTCGTCATCCCAGGTCAAGAACGTGATCTCGTCGTCCTGGTAGGCGATCTCGGCACCGAACACCGTGCCGTACCAGCGCACCATCTCCTCGGTTCGCGCCGATTTGACGACCCAATGCGCGATGTAGTCGGGCGCGACCCGTTGCGTTTCGATCGTCGGTGCATCGTGCGTTGCGCTCATGAATCGACCTTTCGTCGCGATCGGAGTGTGACCCAGATTAAGTGCAGTTTGACTGTCAGTCAATAAATTGACTGATGGTCAGTCGAAAATCCGGAATGGGTGCGGTGCCGAGCGTGTCGTTGTAACAGAGCAGTTGCTCTGTTACGGTCACGTCATGCCCCGCCCACGCGTGCACGATCTCGACCACCTACTGGATGTGGCCGAGGCGTTGGCCGTCGAGTCGGGCCCGGCCGCGGTCACCATTCGCGCGTTGTCTGAGCTGACCTCGGTGTCCAACGGGGCGATCTACCACGCGTTCGGGTCGCGGGCCGGACTCCTCGGCCGAGTGTGGTTGCGCGGCGCGCAGCGCATGCTCACCGTGCAGCGAGGGTCCGTGGACGACGCATTGGCGACGGGCACCGCGGTGGACGCAATAGTGGCTGCTGCGGATGCGCCGGCGCGCTTTCTACTCGATCATCCAACGGCCGGACAGTTTCTCATGATTGTGTCGCGTCGAGAGTTGCTGGGCTCGAACGATATTCCGGACGCGCTTGCCGACGACCTTCGTATGCTCGATTCGACGCTCGTCGAGTTGTTCGTGCGGTTGTCGACCGAGATGTGGAACCGAGCGGATCGCACGGCCGTAGCCGTGATCAAGGATTGCACCGTCGAGCTCCCTGCCGCGTTGCTCCTGCGGGGTCGCCGTGCGCCAGACGCATCGGTGCGCGAACGACTCGCTGCCGCCGTGCGCGGCGTCCTCACTCTTCCTCCGCCCCCTCCACCGCCGAAGTCTTCATAGCCTCGGCACCCTCGAAAGGTAGCTCACGATGACTCCTACGCTAGAAATTCGCAGTGACATAGCGATTTTGACGCTCGGCTCGGACGAGAATCGATTCTCACCGGACTGGCTCGATGCGGTCGACGCCCACTTGGACCAGATAGAGCGGTCGGCGCGCGGGCTGATCACAGTAGGAGCGGGCAAGTTCTACTCCAACGGACTGGACCTCGACTGGCTGATGGCCCATGGTGATCGCGCCGATTGGTACGTCGATCGAGTGCAGACGCTGTTCGCCCGAATACTCACGTTTTCGATACCCACCGCCGCGGCGGTCAACGGGCACAGTTTCGGTGCCGGAGCGATGTTCGCCATTGCCCATGACTACCGCTTCATGCGCGAGGATCGTGGCTACTACTGCTTTCCGGAAGCGGATATCAACATCCCTTTCACTCCCGGCATGTCCGCTCTGATTCAGGCGAAGCTCTCTCCGCAGACGGCCATGGTCGCAATGACCACGGGACATCGGTACGGGAGCGCGGAGGCCCTCACTGCAGGTCTCGTCGACGGCGTAGCGGCCGAGGACTCGGTGATCGATGCTGCGCTGGAGCGGCTCTCGGCAATTGCCGGTAAGGACAAAGCCACCATCGGAGCCATCAAGACGACCATGTTCGCGTCGGTCACCGCTGCGCTGCGTCAGGGCCGACAGTGACGTCGTAGTCGGTCGCGTCGCGCCGCGCAGGCGGGATCAGAAGGTGAACGCGGCCGACGAGGGTCAGAGCCGTGTCGGCGTCGGCACCGTCGAACACCGCTGTGTGGATGCCGCGCATGGCACCCGTGAGCAGTCGGGCTGAGGCAGGGAGGTCTGTGGCACTGTCGATCTGCCCTGCTTCGGCAGCGGCGCGGAGTAGTTCGGTGATGGCATCGACGAAGCTGTCGTGCCAACGCTCGGCTGTGCCTTCGGATTTGGGGACTCCGAGATTGCGGAACAGCACGTGCGTGCGCGGTGTCTCGTAGATGCTCTCGGCAGCTATTCGCAGAAATGTCTGCAGCTGCTCGAGTGGGGTGCTCGGCCAGCCGGCGTCCGCAGACCGTTCACGGATGCGTTCGATCAGAACGGTGGCGGCGTCGTCGACGGCGGCCTGAAAGAGTTGGCGTTTGTTGGGGAAGTGGTGGAAGGCCGTTCTGGGTGCCAGACCGCATTGGGCAGCGACACTTTCGATCGTGATGTCTGCGTAGTCGGCGTACCGAAGCAGCTCCTGGGTGGCTTCGATGAGGCGTGTCGGTGCGGGCCCGGGTTCGTCAGTGGTCGACGACCCGGCCCAGCGGTACAGCGTGGTGGTGTGGATGCCCAGGTCCGTGGCCACGGCTGCCGGGCTTTCGGAACCCCCGAACGCCCGTGCCACCGCCTCTCGGCGATCGGCGAGTGTGAATCTCGAGACCCTGGCCATGATCGTGACAGTCTAGTGCAGCATTCGTGCGAGGGACGGTAATAGAACTCGTGCAGGGACGATACCAACCATCGCCGCCTGCAGAGCATTGCGGCGACCCGAAATAGCATGTGGCCGTGAACGTTTGGCGTCGAGTTCCTTCATGGCGGTGGCGACGACGTCGGCCGGTGTCTGGTAGGTACCGGTGGCTGTGGCCGCATCGCCTATGACGTCGAAGAATTCGGTGTGGGTGGGGCCGGGGTTGAGTGCGAACACTCTGACTCCGTGTTGCGCTGCTTCGTACCACAGCGACTGGCTGAAGCTCAGCACGAAGGCTTTGGCGGCCGCATACACGGCAAGAGTCGGGACAGGTTGGAATGCCGTCGTGCTGGCCACATTGACGATGGTGCCTGCTGTGCGGGCGATCATGTCCGGCAGGAACGCCGAGCAGATGTCCACGACCGCGCGGATGTCGACGGCGACGAGTCGCTCGAAGTCGTCTGCGTCGCCGTCGACGAACGGTCCTTGGACCGCAAATCCTGCGTTGTTGACGATGAGGTCGATGCGCTCGGGAACGGCGGCGCGGAGCCGCCGACCACTGGCCTCCTCCGACAGGTCCCAGGGCACTGTTCGGCAGCGCACACCGTAGGTCGATTCGAGCTCGTCCGCCAGCGCTGTCAGACGATCTTCCCGTCGGGCGACGAGCACCAGATCGGAGCCGCGGGCAGCCAGCACACGCGCGAACTCGGCACCGATTCCGGAACTCGCGCCGGTGACCAGCGAGCGGCCCGGACTGTATCGACCAGCTGTGCGGCTCATCGGTCCGAGCGCCCGAGCTCAGCGGCCGAGCGACGGGCGAACTCCTCGTACGAGGTGGGTTCTCGTCCGAGCAGGGTCGGAAGAACCGTCAGGTCTCCCGCGGGCAGACCATGGCCGTCGTAATGGGTCATCATCGTGCGGTACGCCTGACGTGCATCTTCCGGCCAGTTCTTCATATCGCGGGGATTCGACGCGGCCTGCGCGCCGCGAACGATATGTCCGAGCGAACGCAGCTTCGTCGATCGCAGGGCATGACCGATGACGGTGGGGACTGCAGGCAGCACGTCGAGCGAGTTGGTCAGCGACGAGGGCGGGATTCGGATGGCGGTCACCGCATGCCCCAGCACGCGTGACCAGATCTCGGCCATCTGGTGTCGGGTGAGTTCGACCGTGGACAGGTCGTAGGTGCGGCCGGTGTGCGGCGACGGGTCGATCAGTACGTTCGCCGCGGCCTCGGCGACGTCGGCGAGATCGACGACACCCATGATGCTGTCCGGCGACACCGGGTACGGCATGACGCCTGCTTGCAGGAACTCCCACACTTCCAGGTAGTTCTGCATGTAGTGCGACGGCCTGAGCACCGTGGTGGGGATCCCGCTGTTGCGGAGCACACCCTCGGCGATGTCCTTCTGGTGATGGTGTGTCAGCTGATGCAGGTCCGGATGGATGACCGAGTGAAACACGATGTGCTGCAATCCACTTGCCGGAGTCGTCGCGATCAGGTGCTCGATGATCGGTCTTTCGTCGATGACCTGGGTCGGTGCCGCGTGATAGAGCACGTCGGCTTCGGCCAGGGCTCTGTCGAGCGTGTCGGTCGACCGCAGATCGCCTACGACGACCTCGGTTGCCCCGTCTCGACGGGTGGTCGCAGCCTGACTGTCGTTCTTCACGACAGCGCGGACGGGCATCTTCTGCGCGGTCAGCTGCCGGACGAGCAACCGTCCGATCCCGCCTGCGGCACTGGTCACTGTGATCATCGGACCTCCTCGATGGTGAGCGCGGCAACTCCGGCTCGGTTGCACATATTGCAGATGGACAGCAAATAACGCAAGAGGTCGACGCAAATGCCGACTCGATCTGCATTAGTCTCGGACGGTGCCCTCGAACGACGTCGACGATGCAGAGCAGTCGCGGCGCGCTCGCCCACGTCGCGATCGCCGTCAGGCGTTGATCGACGCCGCGATCGAGATGATCTCCGAAGGTGCCAGCGCAGACATCAGTGCGGCGGCGATCTCGCGCAGAGCGGGTGTGGCGCACGGGTTGCTCTTCTACTACTTCACCGACAAGCAGGGCCTGGTGCAGGCCGCACTGGCCGACGTTCTGGGCAAATTGTCCGACGCGCAGGGGCCGCAGTCCGAGGAGCGGACCGTCCGGGCTCGGCTGGAAGGATTCGTCCGACGGCACATCGAGTTTCTGCGGGATCACCGCGCGCTCTACCTGCGGGTGGTGCGCGAGGAGGAATTCGGCGAGGCAGGCGTCGAGAGCGCCCTCTGGCAGGCTCGGGCCGAGGGCGAGCGTCAGGTCGCAGCCTTGGCCGAACTCTCGGATCCGTTGCCGCCGCTGGTTGCTGTCGCAATTTCGGGGTGGACAGGCTTTCTCGATCGAACCGCCGATGCTTTGTTCGAGACGCCGGATCTCGATCTGGACGAATCGGTCGCGCTGATCGTCGACGCATTCGAGGCCGTGGTCGATTCCGCGACTCGCCGAGGGGCCGGGCCGCGGTGATCAGGTCGACCAGAAACTGCAAAGGCCGATTCCGAAAATTGCGCAGATTGCTCAATACCGAAGACTACTATTGCGCAGCCCGCCGGGTTCTGGTCGACTGACGCCGGTTGCATCACAGACGCGACTGACTCGGCGCTTCGCAATCCGAACGCTTGCCTCATGGAGTGACGGGACCCATCCGGTCCCGCCACGTCCACTCGATGCAATCTTTCGTCGCCTATTTCAGGAGTGCTCGCCATGACCAGCCTCAGCTCGACCACCGGCAATTCGACCGACGGAGACGCGGTCACCGGGGGGCGCGAAACCCTGCACGACATTTCCGAGCGGGTGCTGTGGCTGTCGACGTCGATGATCCATCACGCCAACCGAATCCGACCCAATCCGACGGGTCTCAAGGTGGGCGGTCATCAGGCGTCGTGCGCGTCGATGGTCACCATCATGACCTCGCTGTGGTTCGAGCAGCTCGAAGCGGGCGACCGAGTGTCGGTCAAGCCGCACGCGTCGCCGGTGCTGCACGCCATCAACTACCTTCTCGGTGAGTTGGACGAGAAGTATTTGACGACGCTGCGCTCGTACGGTGGGCTGCAGTCCTACCCGTCGCGCGCCAAGGATCCCGATACCGTCGACTACTCCACGGGGTCGGTGGGTATCGGTGCGACGGCACCTATTTGGGGCGCAATGTCGCGTCGTTTCGTCGACTCCGCATTTTCCGCGGACACCCCGAGTGGGTTTCGCGGACGGCAGTATTCGCTCGTCGGAGACGCCGAGCTCGACGAGGGTGCCGTGTGGGAAGCCGTCATCGATCCGGGCATCGGTGAGTTGGGCGAGATCGTTTGGATCGTCGACCTCAACCGGCAGTCCCTCGACCGAGTGGTGCCGAACATCGCCGCGCGTCGCCTCGAGAAGATGTTCGACGCGGCAGGCTGGCAGGTCATCACCGTGCGGTTCGGTCGGCTGCTCGAGAACCTGTTCGCGCGTACCGGTGGTGACGCCTTGCGGCGTCGCATCCTCGACATGCCCAATCCCGAGTATCAGCGGCTGTTGCGGTGCTCGGCGTCCGAATTGCGTGATCGACTGCCCGGCAACGGTTCCGATGCCGCGGCGATCACCGCGCTCATCGGTGACCTCGACGATCTGATTCTCACCGAGTCCATTCGCAATCTCGGCGGCCATGATCTCGACGCGCTGCGCGAGGCCTACGCGCAGATCGACGACACCCGGCCCACAGTCATCATCGCCTACACGGTCAAGGGCTTCGGGCTCCCTACGCAAGGGCACCCGCAGAACCATTCCTCCCTGTTGACGATCGAGGAATATGCCTCACTCGCAGACACTCTCGGCACGGATGCCGACTCGCCCTGGGGCCGCTTCGACGACGCCACAGCGGCCGGGCAGTTGTGCGCCGATGTCGCCGAACGGCTGCGCCGCGAGCCGGTGCCCGTCTCGGCACCGCCTGCAGTTCCCACCGACATCGGCCGTACTCCCAAGGGCACGGCCACGACGCAGGCCGCGCTCGGCCGCACCCTCATCGACCTGACGCGTGAGGCCCCGGATGCGGCTCGACGCGTCGTGACGGTCAGTCCCGACGTCAGCTCCACCACCAACCTCGGCGGTTGGGTCAACAAGGTCGGTGTCTGGTCGTCGTCGGAGCGGCACGACTGGTTCGGTGACGATGCCGAAACCATCATGCACTGGCGTGAGGGTCCCACCGGTCAACACATGGAACTCGGTATCGCAGAGACCAATCTGGTCGGATTGATGGGCGAGCTGGGTGCAACGTGGAGTCGGTGGGGAGAGCCATTGTTCCCCATCGGGGTGATGTACGACCCGTTCGTCGAACGCGCCCTCGAACCGTGGTCGTACGGCATCTACGCGGGTGGTCAGTCGATTCTGGTCGGTACGCCGTCAGGCGTCACGTTGGCTGCGGAAGGTGGTGCGCACCAGTCGATCAAGACTCCATCGATCGGTCTGGAGCAGCCCGGGTGCATCTCGTACGAGCCGGCTTTCGCCATCGACGTCGAGTGGACGTTGCTCGCCAGCATCGCGAAGTTGGGTCGTCCCGACGGCACCTCGGCGTACCTGCGTCTGTCGACCCGTCCGGTCGATCAGACGTTGGCCGACGTGCCCAGCGATCCGGCGGCGCGCGAACGCAGGCGCAAGCAGGTGGTGGCCGGCGGCTACCCTCTCGTCCGACGAGACGGAGCCACCGTCACGATCGCAGCGATGGGTGCGCTCATGCCCGAAGCACTCGACGCGGCAGCACGTTTGGAGCGGATCGGCATTCTCGCGGACGTCCTGTGCATCACGAGTCCGGGCCAGCTCTATCGAGCCCTCCAGGCTCGCCAGGGACACGGCGACGCGGAGTCGTGGATTCTCGATCAGCTGTTGCCGGCCGATCGGGCGACACCGATGGTGACCGTCCTCGACGGCCATCCGCACACGCTGGCGTTCCTGGCCACGGTGAACCGTGTGGCGTCGACGTCGTTGGGTGTCAGCAACTTCGGTCAGGTGGGCTCTCTGGACGAGGTGTACAAGCATCATCACATCGACACCGATTCGATCGTTGGTGCCGCTCTGGATGTCACCGGGCAGTAGTGCCGCGGGTGCTCATTCGTCCACCCATTCCAGGAGGTCTCCGGGTTGGCAGTGCAGCACCCGGCACATGGCGTCGAGGGTGCTCAGTCGTACTGCTTTGGCCCGTCCGTTCTTGAGGACTGCGATGTTGGCAGGCGTCAGGCCGACGCGTTCGGCAAACTCGCCGACGCTCATCTTCCGCCTGGCCAACTGAACATCGATGCGCACCACGATGGCCATCAGATGACCGCGTCCATGTCGCTGCGCAGTTCCGTGGTCTGACTGAGCAGGGTCCTCATGACGACCATCAACAGTGCGGCGACGGCGACGACGACGACGAGCAGGAAGAGCAGTAGCGGCAGGCCTGGGTCGTCGGCTCCGAATCCGACGTAGAGAAAGACGCCGACCAGCACCACCCAGGCCGCGACGATCGACCACGTGATCGTGTCTACCCACACCAACGAAGCGCGGGTGAAGATGGCGTTGCGGTTCACCATCGTCAGCAACTTCCATGTCGCGATCACGACCACCTGAATGCACAGCACCCAGAAGATCGACACGATGGTCAGCGGCCATCGCAGGTACGCGGATTCGGGAGATTCCTGGGCCATGTGGGCGAACTGCCCGGGCAACGACATGACTTGCATCAGCACCAGCACCGCGAACAACGCGGCGAGAAACAGGCGAAGCAACAGGACTACCGCTCGATATCCTTTCAGCATTTAGCGAGTATCGACAGGAATCTATCGAAAGTCAATAGATCAATACGGTGTCCGGATCATTCAGTTCCGATTGACAGTGGGCGTACGGTTGTAACATTCGGCGAGGGCCAACGCCGTAGGTTGCTCGTTCACGGCGAAGGGTGTGATGGCCGCATCGTATGGGGGCGGGACCACGTGACCGATCGGACATCCGAGCAAACGCCGGACGATTCGGCTGCCGAGAGAGCGGCCGCAGCCGCGTTCGACGAGCAGATCGCGGCGGCACTCCCGAGGCGATCACACGTGCCGGGTGCGACGACGTATTTCGCGGAAGACACCTTCGAGGCGCTCGATGTGTTCCGCGGAATATTGCTCGAGCACAGCCGATTCGAGACTGTGCTGCAGGGCCTGTGCGAGCAGGCCGTCGTGGCAATTCCCGGGGCGGATATGGCGGGAGTGACCCTGCTGCATCATGATTCGGAGAATCCTGCCACCGCTGCATTCTCGGACGCTCGTGTGGTGGACATCGATGCCGATCAGTACCGAGCGGACGAGGGGCCGTGTCTCGAAGCTGCGCGCCACGATCGGTTGGTGTGCGTCCGAGTCGACGAGATCACCACTCGCTGGCCTGCATTCGCAGCCGCAGCAGCAGACATCGGAGTGCAGAGTTACCTGTCGGCACCGCTGGCAGTCGATTCCGAGCATGCAGGCTCGCTCAACATCTACGGCTTCGATGCCGGTGGCTTCAACGATATCGACGAAGTGGTGGTGAAGATGTTCGTCACGTCGGTCGAAGCGGCAGTATGGAATTCCCGGCACACGGCTGAGGCGAAGCAGGAAGTCGTCGGTCTTCGTGCGGCGATGGCGACCAGGGCCACCATCGAGCAGGCCAAGGGCATCCTGATGGCAACGCAATCTATGACTCCTGGGGCCGCGTTCGCCGCGTTGGTTCAGCAATCGCAGCGAGAGAACACGCGAGTTGCCGTGTTGGCGGCTCGGATGGTCGATTCCGTCGGCCGATGGCAGGATGCCGAAGGGCCGTAGTGTCGGGGTCACACGGTCCACCGAGCACCATCAATGGTTCAGCGAAGCCGAACGATCTGCATCTCCGAAGGTCGAGAAGGTCAAGGCCCATGACGGACACTCCGATTTACGACGAACTCCAGCATTTTCTCGACATCGACACCGGCGGGGGGAGTCGGAAGATCGAGCCGGTAGCTCGGGCCGTTCCGGCCCCGGTAGCCGTGCACGGCCCACCCCGACATCAGAGGGGCTGACGGCAAACCCAGGGGGGCTCAGTGCGACGCAGTGGGGACGACGGCCGCGTGGACGTCGCCGCTGTAGGACGCCGGTAGTGGACTGCTGCACAGTGTGCGTGCCTCGTCGGTCGAAATTCCGAGTGCGCGGAGCACTCGCTCGGTGGTGCCGTCGACCGTCGCCGCTTCGTCGCGGTCGGGCTGTGCAAGGAGCAGACGGCCCATGGAAAGCAGTGAACCGGCGACGATCGCGAGGGCGAGATCCGGGTCGTCGACGTCGAATCTCCCCTGCGCTGCGGCCGATTCGATATCGCGACGCGACCGTGGTGCCAGGCCACCGGCCGCGGCGAACGCGGCGGCCTCGGAGTTGAGCAGGACGCGGCTCAGTTGCGGTTCGAGGCGGAACAGGCGCCCGGACAGTCTGAACGATTGGGTGAACTTCTCGACCGGGTCCTCGAAACCGACGGTGAGCGAATCGAGGTAGTCGCCGACGGACTTGAGAGCGGCGTCGATGGCGGCCTGCCACAGTTCTTCTTTGCTCTCGAAATAGTTGTAGAACGAGCCGTTGCTGACGTCGGCGGCCTGCGTTATTTCGAGCACGGGTGCGTTGGTGTTCCCGTTGGCGAGCAACCCTTGGGCGGCCTGGATCAGCGCGGCCCTGGTGCGTGCCTTGCGGCGCTCGACGCGGTTGCCTTCGGTCACGATCTGCTCCTGCTCTGCGGTGTCGATGCAGCCTATCGCGAATCAATGATGACGAATTCGTCAAAAAGCCTTGACGTACGGCCGTGTCGTGAGTGACGATATCGTCAACACCTTGCGAAGGCAGGGGTATCGACTTCCGGCGGCACCGAAGGACCTCATGACGACGAACGCGACGATCCCGCAGTACCGCACCGATCTGTACTCCACCGATGCGATTCTCGATCCGTACCCCAACTACGCCCGGCTACGCGCCCTCGGCCCGGTGGTGTGGCTGCCGCGGCAGCAGGTGTTCGCCGTCTCGCGCTACGCGGACTGCAAGGCCGTACTGCTAGACGACGAGACCTTCATCTCGGGGGACGGCGTGGCACTCAATCCCGTCGCCAATCGGCTCGGCCGCGGAACGACACTGAACAGTGACGGCGACGAGCATGCAACCAAGCGATCGGTGCTGGCGCATCGACTCACGCCGAAGGCCGTCCGAAAGATGAAGGCGGCGGTGCAGGAGAAGGCCGAGGCCATCGTCGACGCGGCACTGAAGAAACAATTCGTCGACGGCGTGGACGATCTCGCGACAGCGCTGCCGATGTCGATCGTGCCCGATCTCGTCGGGTGGCCGGAGGACGGACGCGAGGATCTACTCCGTTGGGCTGGTGCGACATTCGACTCCCTCGGCCCCGTGAATCGACACTCGATCACCGCTGTCAAGGGTGCCGCAGAGATGCTTGCGTTCTCGCGGCGCGTGGTGCGAGATCGATCGGTGATTCCGGGAAGCATGGGCGACGACGTTCTGAAGGCCGCCGACGACAACAAGATTCAGAAGTCGGCATGTCCCGCGTTGATGATCGACTACCTCGGTCCCTCGCTCGATACCACCATCGGAGCGATTTCCGGTGCCCTCGACCTGTTCGCGCGGCACCCCGAGCAGTGGCAGGCGATCAGGCAGGACCCGGACCTGATACCCAATGCGATCAACGAGGTCGTTCGATACGAGTCGCCGATCAGAGCATTCTCGCGTCGAGCGGTCCGTGACGTCGAGATCGACGGATCACGAATCCCGAAAGGTGCTCGCGTACTGGTGGTCTACGCGTCGGCGAACCGCGACGAGCGTGAATGGGACAACGCCGACGCCTTCGACATCACCCGTGACGCCGCGCGGCAACTCGGCTTCGGTTCCGGCGTGCACGGGTGCGCCGGTCAGGGGCTTGCTCGTCTCGAAGCCCAGACCATGCTCCGGGTGCTGGCGCAGCGGGTCGAGAAGTTCGTTCCCGCAGGAACACCCATACGAGCTGTCAACAACGTCATTCATCGATACGAACGGTTGCCGCTCAAATTGGTGGCAGCAGAAGGGACACAGCCATGAGGATCGACGTCGATTGGGATCGCTGCGAGGGCCACGGCATCTGTGCCGAACAGGCACCCAAGGTGTTCAGCCTCGATGACGAGGGCGAACTGCACTACGCCTTCGATGGCAACGACATTCCCGACGACCTCGCGGCCTCGGCCCGGTCTGCGGTCGGCGTGTGTCCGGTGGCGGCACTGCGAGAACAGGCGTGAGCTCTCTCGAGAGCAGGATCGTCGTCGTCGGAGACTCCATAGCCGCGTGCACCGCTGTCCGCGAACTGAGGGCCCGCGGACACAAAGGTCCACTGACGATGATCGGGGCCGATGCCGATGGTTGCTATGCCCGGCCGCCGTTGTCCAAGCACGTGCTCAAAGGCGACCCAGCCGAGGCGGAAACGTGGGATCTGTCGGACCTCGGGATCGAGGCGATCGGTGATCGGGCCGTATCGGTGAATGCCGAGGCCCACACAGTCACGACCGCCGCCGGTACCGATGTTCCGTACGATCGGTTGATCGTCGCCACCGGAGCGGCCGCACGTCGCATCGCGGCTCCCGGGCAAACGGGCGAGACGGTACTGCGGACCTTCGACGATGTTCGGGCACTACGCCCGAAACTCGATGCGGCGCAGACGGCGATCGTCGTCGGTGCCGGATTCCTCGGCATGGAGGTCGCCAGTGCGTGCGTTTCTCGCGGAATCGCAGTCACCGTTGTGGACGTCGACCCTCCGTTGACACGGCTACTGGGTACCTACCTGTCCGACGCGATTACCGCCCGGGCCGAGGCAGCGTCGGTCGAGTTTCTCGGCGCGGACAGCCCGGTTACGTTGACGGGCAACCCCGTCACCGGGATCGAGTTCGAGGGACGCACCCTCGACGCCGATGTGGTGGTCACCTGCGCCGGTGATGTGCCCGAGACCGAGTGGTTGAACGGTACCGGTATCGCCGATGATCGAGGTGTTGCCATCGACGAGCGCTGCGCCACAGCAGTTCCCGACGTGTTCGCCGCAGGCGACGTCGCGTATTCACGTGCCGGTTCCGGTCGAGCGCCGTTCTGGTCCAATGCCGTCGCGCAGGGCAAGGTTGCCGCGGCCTCCGCACTCGGCCTCGAACCCACGTGTGCGCCCACCGACAACTACTTCTGGACCGAGATTCTGGGACTGTCCATCAAGGTCGTCGGTCCTCTTCCGCTACTGGGTAATCCGACCGTGCTAGAGGGTTCCGTCGACGACGGATCGGCGCTGCTGCAGTGGAACCACGAGGACGGCCGCACGACCATCGTTGCCTACGGCATGAAGAAGGCTGTCGGCCTGCTCCGACGGCTTGCTCGCGAATCCGCTGTTCCCACTACGTAAGGAATTTCATGGCTATCGGCTCTGCGTCCGGTCTGGTTCGTCGTCTTCCCGAGGCGGTCGGGCTCGCCCGGGCAGCGATCGGCATCGCCCACATGGTTGCGCCCACTCGCGCCAACGAACTCCTCGCCGGGCCCGACGCGGCGGTGGCGACGACGCGAGCTGCGGCTCGCACCTTCGGAATTCGTGAAATATACATCGGCGGCGGGCTCTACGCGGCAACTCGGTACGCGCCGAAGGCCGTGCGCACTCTGCTGCGAGCAGGTGTGGCCGTCGACGTCTGGGACACCGCGGCGTTCGCGCTCACCGCTCACCTGCCGCAACGAACGAGAACGGCCGGCTGTGCAATCGCCGGAGGTTTCGTGATCGCCGGCGCGCTGGCAGACCTGCAACTGGACCGGTAGTCGGCGGTGGACAACATCGCTCGAGTCGTTCGCGCGGCGAGCATCAGTGCTGTTCGCCTCTACAACCGATTGGAAGTGACCGTAGCGCAACCGGTTCCGGATACCCCCGTGCTGTTCGTCGCCAACCACAGGTTCGGCGGAGTCATCGATCTCAATGTGTCCGCATTCGCGGCCGCATACGACGAGCTCGGTATCGACCGCGAGTTGATCACGCTGACCCACCAGATCGCGTGGACTCTGCATGCCGAGAAACTGATCGAACCGTTCGGTGCCAGGCCCGCCGGGCGACAAACGGCCCTGGACGCTTTTGCGGAGGGCAGCAGTGTCCTGGTCTTCCCGGGCGGTGACGTCGATGCTTTGAAGTCGTGGCGGCATCGCAACGACATAATGTTCTCGGGTCGGACCGGGTTCGCCCGTTTGGCAATCGAGGCGGGGGTGCCGGTCGTCCCCGTCGTCACAGCGGGAGCGGGGGAGTCCCTGCTGGTACTCAGCAGTGGTAAGCGGTTGGCGAAGGCGCTGAGGTTGGACAAGGTACTGCGGCTCAAAACGTTTCCGTTGTCGGTGTCCATTCCGTGGGGCGTCAATCTCGGTCTGGTCGGGCTTCTTCCGTACCTGCCGCTCCCCACCAAACTCGAGACGTCGGTGCTCGCGCCCATGCTTCCCGACGCCGACGAGTCGGCGGAGGAGTTCGCGGGGCGGGTGCACGGGGCGATGCAGGCCGAGCTCGAAAAATTGACGAAGAATCGGCGGCCTCTCATCGGATGACTCGCCGAGCCGGCGATGCAGTCATACTCGGACCATGCGCTCGAAGCAGAAGATTCTCGACGCCACCCTCGGGCTCATCGTCCAGGGTGGGTTCGAGGATGTCACCATTGCCGCGGCTGCGCGGGCTGCGGGCGTGACGCGTCAGACGGTGTATTCGATTTTCACCACCCGTGAGGACATGATCTCCGAGGCCATGGTCGGCCTTGTCGTCAGCATCATCGGTGGCATCCGAGAGGAGGCCGATCGAGCCGAAACGCCATCGGAGTTCATCGTCGAGATGATCGTGTCCGCACGCAACCTCGTTCGCAGCGAGCCTGTGCTCAACTCGCTGCTACGTTCTGGCAACGCCAACCCGTTGTTCGATCCGGACGTCGTGGATCGGGCCGAGCCAGTGGCGCGTCAATTCCTCGATGGCTACATCGAACGGAACCCACAATTCGATTCGACTCGGTTCGAAGGTATCGAGCGAGTGCTGGTTCGAGTGGCGCTGTCCGTCATCCTGTTCGACGACGCGCAGATCCACGACAACGACGGTTTGCGGTCATACCTGCGGCGCTGGCTGATTCCGCTCCTGTTCTGACGGACCCCCAAAAACTTGACACCATAAGCCGCATCTGTCTAGTTTTGCTTCGCACGTGCACGTGACACAGGTCTCGATGCGCGCTGCTGCACACCATTGGGGGGTACGTGTCGAATTTGAATCGCCGGTCGTTTCTCGGCGCGACTGGAATTGCGGGATTGGCCGCACTGTCGGGCGCGGGGGTGGCGCGAGCAGCGGGCGGGCGACGCGTCCAGATCCCGCTGACCCGCGAGGATCATCGTGTGGTGATCATCGGATCGGGGTTCGGCGGTGGCGTCGCCGCATTGCGCCTGGCCGAAGCCGGGGTGCCGGTTCTGGTGCTCGAGCGCGGAAGGCGTTGGAACACAGGCCCGAACGCAGACACGTTTCCCGATGCCACGTCACCGGACAAGCGGATGCTGTGGCACGGTTCGAGTCCCAACCTGTTCGGTAGGCCAGTTCCGTTCGATCCGTACGTCGGCCTCCTCGAGGCGGTGCCCGGAGACCACATGACTGCGCTGTGCGCGGCCGGTGTCGGAGGCGGATCCCTGATCTACCAGGGAATGACACTGCAGCCATCGCAGCCGGTGTTCGAGGAACACTTTCCGGCCGGCCTGGATTGGCCGACTCTGAATCGGGTGCACTACCCACGCGTGGCACGGATGTTGCAGCTCCAACAGGCCCCCGACGAGTTGATCGGTACGCCCAATTATCAAGCGGCGCGGGTGTTTGCGGCCAATGCTCGTCGAGCGGGTCTGCCGGTGTCCAAGATCCCGATGCCGATCGACTGGAACTTCGCCCTCGACGAGACGCGCGGGGTGATGGCACCGTCGTACACCGATGGGTCCGGCGCATTCGGAGTCAACAACGGCGGTAAGCACTCCGTGGACGTAACCTACATCGCGGCCGCCGAGGCGACGGGGCTGGCCACGGTTGCGACACATCACCACGTCACAAGTGTCGAGCGGCGTGACGACGGCCGTTGGACGGTGTATGTCGATCGAATCGACTCCGACGGAACGGTACTGGAAAACAAGGTACTCACCGCCGGCGCATTGATCATGGCGGCGGGCAGCCTGAACACCACGAAGCTGCTCGTGCGTGCCGGTGCCACCGGAGCGATCTCGGACTTGCCGGACCAGCTCGGACAGGGTTGGGGCACCAATGCCGATCGCATCTACGTGTGGTCGAGTATCGAGCATACTTTCGGTGCGCCCCAGGGCGGTCCGGTGGTGTTCGGCAGTCTGAACTGGGACGACCCGAATACTGCGCACACCGTCATCCAGGCCTCGATACCGCCGTTGTCGTTCGATGCCCACAGCACGATGCTCGTCGGGTACGGAGTCAGCAGCGGCCGCGGCCATTTCGGCTACGACTCCTCCATGGACCAGGTTCGACTACATTGGCCGGCCAACGGCGACAGCCTGATACAGGACGGTTCGATCGATCCGACGGTTCGTCGTATCGCCGGATCGGGCAGTGTTCTCACCGATACCAATGCACTGTTCCCGTCCACCTGGCATCCGTTGGGTGGGGCCAACATGGGCGCGGTATGTGATCTCGACGGTCGCGTGCACGGCCAGCGAGGCCTGTATGTACTCGACGGGGCACTCATGCCCGGCACCACCGCAGCGTGCAACCCATCCATGACCATCGCCGCACTGGCCGAACGTGCGTTGGACAACATCGTTGCCGACGATATCGGCTCCGTTATCTGACCCCCACCAGAAAGAGACCGATGCATCTGTACCGCAACATGATCGGCGTCGCAGTCACCGCCGTGCTCGCGTCTTCCCTGACCGTGCTCGGCAGCTCGGCCGCGAATGCCGACCCCGTCGACGACTTCTACGTCCCTCCAGTTCAGGTCGTCGACGACCCGGGGGCCGTGTTGCGGACACAGCCGATGTCACTGTTCGCGGCTCTGCCCGGTGCGGACGGTGCCTACCCCGTTCAGGCGCAGCGGGTGCTGTACTCGTCACGGACGCAGGACGATACGCCGGTGGGCGTGTCGGGCACGTTCATCGAGACCGAGGTGCCCTGGCGCGGTGCAGGCCCGCGGCCGACCATCGTCGTCGCGCCCGGCACGGTGGGTCAGGCCGATCAGTGCGCTCCTTCTCGTGCGTTTCCGACGACTGTCAACGCTGTGACACAACCATTGTCGATTTCGTTCAATCAGGAGTTGTTGTCTTCCACTCTGTGGGGATCAATGGGTGCCAACGTATTCGTGACCGACTACATCGGGTTGGGAACGCCCGGTGTGCACACCTATGTCAATCGTGTCGAGCAGGCTCATGCGGTGCTCGACGGTGCCCGCGCCGCGAACGAGCTTCTCGGTGATACCGATGCACCCGTTGGTATCTGGGGCTACTCCCAGGGCGGTGGGGCGGCAGCCGCGGCGGCCGAACTGGCCTCGGAGTACGCACCGGGGCTGAATGTGAAGGGCACCTGGGCCGGAGCTCCCACAGCGGACTTGCTCGAGGTGTTGAAGACCGTCGACGGGACGCTGATCGGAGGTGTGATCGGCTATGCCCTCAACGGGTTCGTAGAGCGGGATCCGAGCTTGCTGCCGCTCGTCGAAGAGCGACTCACCGATCACGGCAAGGCAGTGCTGAACGATCTGTCGACGCAGTGCATCGGCGACACCATTCTGAAGTACCCGTTCCTGCGAACCGAATCGTTGACCGCGGACGGTAAGTCGATGCTCGAGAATCTGGGCACCATTCCGCAGGCGGGTCGCATCCTCGAGGCTCAGCGGATCGGTCGTAGTACTCCGAACGCACCGGTGATGATCACCAGCGGACTCAACGACGACACCGTGCCGTACGGTCAGGCCCGGCAGTTGGCTCAGGATTGGTGTGGGCGAGGGGCCACGGTGGAGTTCCGAACCAACCCGTTGCCGCCGATTCTGCAGGGTGCGGTGTTGCCCAACCACTTCGGGCCGCAGCTGATCGACGGGTACGGCGGCGCCGCTGCAAAGTTCCTGATGGATCGGTTCGCCGACGTCCCCACGGCACCATGCTCCATCGACTGATCGGCGGCCGCAGGCGCTGGCGGCCGGTGCGAGAATTCGTACTGCGCAATCGTTGTCCCGCAGCCTCGACCGTCGAGCAGCGTGCCCATGACTATGTGGCGATAGCAGACGCGTTCGGGCTGTGCTGGCCGCCGGATGGGCAGCGTGCCAGGGCACTGCTGACCAGTTTCGGCGATCGGGATCCGGATGCCGTCCTTGCCGCGATGCGCCCGATTGCAGCTCCGGTTCAGCTCCACCCGGTGGTGCGGGTGTGGAATCGTGCCGTCGACTAGCGCAGCGTCGACACCGCTGCGCTCGACCCTGTTGCGGTCGCAGCGTCGAGTGGAGGCTGTGATTGCAGGCGGTGGCCCGGACATCGTCTTTCAGCCGATCGTCCGTGCACGCGATGGTGTGATCGAGGGATACGAGGCCCTGTCGCGTTTCCCTGCCGGTGGCGGTGATACCGAGGCGTGGTTCGCCGATGCAGCGCAGTGCGGCCTCGGTCCTGCTCTGGACAGATCTGCGGCCGTCAAGGCATTGGGCGAATCAGCGCGTCTGCCGGATGGTTGCTTCGTTGCGGTGAACCTCAGTGCTGCAACGCTACTGGTCGATGCTGCCCTCGTGGATGTGCTGCTCGACTTCGGCCGACGACGGTCACTGGTAATCGAGCTCACCGAACATGCCGCCCAGGACGACGAGGACGCGGTGATGGCGGTGTTGGCCGAACTTCGACGCGGCGGCGTCGCTGTCGCAGTGGACGATGTGGGATCCGGATACGCAGGTATGCGGCAGCTCGTCGTGCTCGAGCCGCAGATCATCAAACTCGACGCGTTCGTCGTTCACGGCATGAAAGGCAATCGCGTGAAGTCGGCCTTGGCCGAACTGGTGCTCGAGTTCGCGCGAAAAACGGAGGCCAGGTGCGTGTTCGAGGGCATCGAGACGGACGACGACCTCGAAGCGGCCACGTCGATCGGGGCCGACCTGCTGCAGGGCTTCCGAGTGGGCCGTCCTGCAACGGTGTGATCCGATCTGACCAGCAGGTTGAGTACCGCCCAACTGTGGGTATGCGGAGGATTAGGAACGAGACGAGTTCCGAAGGCCGATGCGGTCGAACGGGAGACACGCGGCACCACCACCGAGGGTGAATCGAAGGAGACGGATCGATGGCCGATGACGACAGTGACGTCAAGACGGAGTTCGATGACCTCGTCAACATGACGGCGAAGGAACTCGACGAGTTTCTCGGCACCGACGACTCGAAGGACGTCGGGCAAAAGAAGGAAGGCGGCGAGTCGACGGGCCACGAGAGCGGCCGCCGGATCGTCGAAATCCTGAAGACGAAGAAGGCGGACCTGTCCGACGACGACTACGAGCACATGCGAAAGGTCGTCGGCTACTGCAAACGACACCTTGCGCAGCGGCCCGACGGGGACATCACCGACACCAAATGGCGCTACTCGCTGATGAACTGGGGCCACGACCCGAAGAAGAAATGATCTCGCTTCGCTGGCGGGAGGTCTGCTCCACTCGGGGCCTCGGTCGCGAGGATTCTCCGACTCGGGGCCCAGAGTAGAGCACAAGTTGCACACGCACCGACACTGGGCTGATTCAGCTGGGATGGGTGGACATCTTCACGTGCGGGATTCCCGCTTCCAGGTATTGCTCTCCCACTCGAGTGAATCCGAATCGCCCGTACCATTTTTCGAGGTGAGCTTGCGCGGACATTTCAACCACCCCGGGGTACGCCTTCAGCGCGGCCTCGACGAGCTGTCCGGCATAACCGCGCCCACGCCCCGCAGCCGCAGTCGCGACGCGACCGATGTGGACCGTGTCGTCGACGAGCACTCGGAGAGTGGCCAACACCTCGCCGTTTTCGTCCTGGATCCAGAACAATTCGGTCGTCGGAAGTAGGTCCGCGCCATCGAGTTCGGCCTCGTCGACGATCTTCTGTTCGTGCACGAAGACCGCTACCCGCAGCGCCATGATGCGGTAGAGGGTGCTCGGATCGACGCGCGAGAGCGGTGCGTGATGGAGGGTGGTCATCGGGTCCGTTTCGTCAGCTTCGATTTTGATCGTCACACCGCGAGCGGCACAACGGTTCCCGGTGCAGCGTCGTTGTATCGCGCCGTGATCTTGTTCAGTTCCAGCTGGTAGTACAGGCTCTGCAAGCCGAACACGAACGTGAGTAGAAGCCCGACGATCGAGCTGCACGTCGGCTGAAGGCCGGCCGCGCGTTGGGCGTCGGCGATGCGGTTTCCGGTGTTGTAGTAGCTGATCAACGGCGCGATGATGGTCCAGCCGAGGAGGAGCAGAACCAGCAACGGGCCGGCGACCGGCGGGTCGACCTTGCGTCGGTCGAAGTCGGCCATCTCACGGTGGATGAGGTAGTACCAGACGAAGTGGTAGATGCCGAGAGTGATCAGCGGCAACAGAATCCAGACCACAACGGGATTTCGCCGCTTCATAGCGCTACCTTGGGCAACCGGACCGGTCATGACACTCCCCCCACAACCTTGTCGGACACGACAGACGCCGCATGTCCGTGGACCGCACGATTCTCCCACGTCGGTGGGTCCGTACGCGAGGTCTCGCTCCGTGCGGGAACACTCCGCACGGTCACTACACGAGAATGCGGTCGATGGAACGGATCAGCGCTCGATCCAGGTCGACGATACCTCGGTTGAATCTCGTCGCTTGGGGAATCATGTTTTGGTGGACGACGACGAGGTTCTGGCGGTGTTTCGGCATGCATTCGACTGCGCGCGCAGCGGTGACGCCTCGTGGTTGCAGTCGTTGTTCGAGGCCGGAGGGTCCGTCGACCTGACCAACGACAAGGGCGACACACTGCTGATTCTGGCGGCGTATCACGTACAACCGGGTGCGGTGAGCACACTGCTGACACTGGGGGCTGCGGTGGATCGCGTGAACGACAACGGCCAGACAGCGTTGGCGGCCGCGGTCTTTCGTCGGTCGACGTCCATTGTGCGGATGTTGCTGGAGGCAGGCGCAGACCCCGCAGCCGGAGCTCGATCGGCACACGCAATCGCCCAGTACTTCGAGTTGGACGACATGGCAGCGATGCTGACCGAGCCCCAGCCGGGGTAGCCCTACTTCTTGGCCTTGGCCTTGGCTGCCCGCTTACGAGCAGGCTTGTCGGGGACTGCAGGCGGGATGTTCGACGCCATCACAGCGGGGGCACGATCCCAGGCTCGGTGCAGTCCGACCGCAGCGAACAACGCGTCGTTGAACGCTTTCACCGCTGTCTCGCCGATGACGACGCCTGCGTCGTCGGCACCGATTCCGGCTTGCTCGAGCAGTGTCGCTCCGTCGCCCCAGGCACCCATCGCTTTGCAATGACGGAATGCTTCCTGCAGCAGCAGGATCAGCTTGATGTCGTTCGTCGGCGTTGTTCCGCCCGCGACGACAAAGGCGTCGAACTCGATCGAACGAACTGTCAGGAATGTTCGCTCGACCACCTGAGTGCGCATGCCTTTGCCGAGGATGCCGCCGGCCGCAGCGATGACGTGCACTGTGGCACCGCGGCGCGCGGCTGCCGTCCGTAGCTTGCCGATTCCGGACAGGTCCGATCCGGCGTCGGCGATGACGCCGATCTTGCGTCCGGCAATCGGTCCCGGAGCCTCGACGATCTGAGACAGTGCGGGGGAGAGCAATACGTCCTCAGCGGGTGTGCCGACAGGTGCAGGCAGGCCTAGGCCGGCGGCGACGCGCTCGCACAGATCGGCGTCGACGTTCGAGAGAACCTCGAGCTCACGTTCCTTGATCGATTGCTCGAACACTTTGCCCAACTCGAAGGTGAATGCCTCGACGAGATGATCCTGCTCGACGGCACTGAGGCTGCGATAGAACATGGTGGGCTGAGTGAAGTGATCGTCGAAGGATGCGGGATTCGCCCGTACAGCGCGGCCCTCGATGAGGCGTTCCGTTTGCACGTAACCGCGGTCCTTCTCACCTGCTACCGCTGGTTCTCCGTCGTCGACGGAGTTGCCGAGGTACGGGGCAAGGCCGGTGTGAACGGCGGTCTGGTGCATACCGTCTCGCAGCATGTCGTTGACAGGTGCATGCGGTCGGTTGATCGGCAGTTGCGAGAAATTGGGGCCGCCGAGACGCGTAATCTGGGTGTCCAGGTAAGAGAACAGACGCGCCTGCATCAGTGGGTCGTTGGTGACTTCGATGCCCGGCACCAGGTGGCCCGTGTGGAACGCGACCTGCTCGGTTTCGGCGAAGTAGTTCGTGGGGTTCGCGTCGAGGGTGAGCTTGCCGATGGGTTGCACCGGAACCAGTTCTTCGGGAACGATTTTCGTGGGATCGAGCAGATCGATTCCCTCGTAGGTCTCGGTGCCGTCATCGGGCATGACCTGGATTCCGAATTCGTATTCCAGTGGGGCACCGGCCTTGATGCCGTCGGACATGTCCCGTCGATGGAAGTCCGGATCGACGCCCGCTGCGATCTGGGCTTCCTCCCACACCAGCGAGTGCACTCCGGCAAGCGGCTTCCAATGAAATTTCACGAGCCTGGTCTCGCCGTTCTCGGCGACGAGGCGGAACGTGTGGACGCCGAAGCCTTCCATCGTGCGATACGAGCGCGGGATACCTCGATCGCTCATGTTCCACATGACGTGGTGAGTTGCCTCGGTGTGCAGCGAGACGAAGTCCCAGAACGAGTCGTGTGCCGACTGAGCCTGCGGCAGTTCGATATCGGGCTGCGGTTTGCCGGCGTGAATGATGTCCGGGAACTTGATGCCGTCCTGGATGAAGAAGACGGGCATGTTGTTTCCGACCAGGTCGAAGGTTCCTTCGTCGGTGTAGAACTTGACCGCGAAACCGCGGGTGTCGCGGACGGTGTCGGCGGAACCACGCGATCCGAGAACGGTCGAGAATCGCACGAAAACCGGTGTCCGCTTACCCTTCTGGGCCAGGAATCCTGCCTTGGTCACGGTCTTCGCCGACCCATAGGACTCGAACGTTCCATGTGCGGCGGCACCGCGTGCGTGCACGACGCGCTCCGGAATCCGCTCGTGGTCGAAGTGGGTGATCTTCTCGCGAAGATGGAAGTCCTCGAGCAACGTCGGGCCTCGATCGCCCGCCTTGAGCGAATGATCGGTGTCGGGTAGACGTACGCCTTGCGCAGTGGTCAGGAAATCACCGGTTTGGGCTCTCGTATCGCGAGCTCCGGTCGGGCCGTTGGGTGCCGGCGACGATTGATCCGGGCGAGGGATGGGTGGCATGTTCGGCCTTCTTTCGTTGTTGGAGCTGTCAACTCGGACGTTCGTGGTCGATGGACGGTGGGCTTCGATGTCACGCGCTTCCCGGGTCGTCGTAGAACAAGCCGTCCCCGCGGACGATGTCGAACGCGAGGGAGGAGATCGAGCGGGCATCGGCGTAGGCACGGGCACGCAGCCGCGCGGTTGCCTCGTCCATCGACACATGCAGACGTTCGGCCAACACACCGACCGCAATGTTGATGTCGGACCGAGCGAAGCGAAATGCGCCCTCGGGTGGTCGAAGTGTCGACTCGTCGAAAAAATTCGGTCGGGCTGCCACTTCTCCGACGACGATGTCACCGAGGGTCGACGCCGCAGCCTGGGCAGCGGCGATCTGTTGTGTCGTCATCGTTCCCGACTTTTGGGTGTAGAGCTCGAGGACCCCGAGTCGCGCACCACCACTGAACAATGGGAACGCGTACACCCCATGCACGTCGAGCTCCTGAAGAACTTCCGACGCGAACGACGGCCATCCCGTGGTATCGGGCCGATTACCGATGTCAGGGTGTAGTTGCGGCTCCCCGGTGACGAAGGCATCGATACAGGGGCCCTCGCCGGTGGTGAATTGGAGCTCGTCGATCCGGGCTGCTTCGGAGTTCGTGGCGTACAGCAGATCCCGAGCATCGGCATCGTCGGTGAGGATGGCGACCGCGGCTCCGTCCACGCCGGCGTCGGTCACACACCTCTTGCTGACTCGTGCAACCCCCTCCAGATGGTGTCCGTACATCGATGCGCTGAAGCTATCGGAGTCCGGGGCGTGGGCGCGTCGGGACTCTTCCGTATTTTCTTCCTCGGCCACGTTGCCCTGCCTCTCTGTGTCATTCGAACCGCCACACCGGATCAGCGCACCACGCGGAACTGTTTCATCGATCGGTCGGTGGCGTCCGGGATGTTCACGGAGTTCGGTTGTGTTCCTCCCGCAATTTGCGACCCTCTTCG
The DNA here is from genome assembly GCF_002258465.1 of Rhodococcus sp. 05-2256-B1. NCBI lineage: Bacteria > Bacillati > Actinomycetota > Actinomycetes > Mycobacteriales > Nocardiaceae > Rhodococcus > Rhodococcus sp. 05-2256-B1. The sequence continues at coordinate 47,767 of NZ_NOZA01000017.1, forward strand.
ACAGCCTGCGCATCCTTTTCGTCGTTCTTGTCCGATACCCGGGTATCGCGGGGCGGCAGTTGCAGGCGTTCTTCGGCGACGATGCCGGCCTGGAGTTGGCGGCCGCGTTCGAGTTCGGAGTCCAGTTCGGCACCGAACAGCAAGGCCAAGTTGGTGATCCACAGCCACAGCAGGAACACGATGGCTCCGGCGAGGGAGCCGTAGGTCTTGTTGTAGCTGGAGAAGTTGGCGACATAGAAGCCAAATGCGACGGTGGCAAGAATCCATACGATGATGCCGACCGCGGCACCGGAACTGATCCATTTGAACTTGGGCTGCTGCACATTCGGCGTTGCGTAGTACAGAATCGCGACCGCGAGTACCACCACGATCAGGACCAGCGGCCAGCGTGCGATGTTCCAGATCGTCAGTGCGGTGTCGCCCAGTCCGACGGCGTCGCCCACAGCTTTGGCCACGGGGCCACTGATGGCCAGCATGACGGCGGCGAGCGCAATCAGGGTCAAGGCAATGAGCGTGACCAGAAGCATCACGGGGCGCAGCTTCCAGATGGGCCGTCCCTCGTCCACCTCGTACATGCGGTTCATCGCACGGCCGAATGCGCCGACGTAGCCGGAGGCAGACCACAGTGCGCCTGCGATACCGATGATCAACGCGAATCCGGCAGTGGGCGCTTGGACGAGTTGTTCGATGGTGGGACGCAACGTGTCGACAGCGGATTGCGGACCGAGATCGCCGACGATCTGCAGCACACCGTCGACCGTGGCCTGTCCCTGGCCGAACACACCCAGCAACGACACGATGGCCAGGATGGCGGGGAAGAGCGAGAGCACGGCGTAGTAAGTCAACGCGGCTGCGAGGTCGGTGCACTGATCCCGGGAGAACTCACGGGCAGTCTTCTTCAGAACATAGATCCACGACGGCTTGGTCAGATCGGCGGGTGAATCCGCTTTGCGCGGATCGTCCGGATCTGCCTCGGTGGGTGCGGGTGATGCTGCTGAATCGGCCATGGCGATCGCATACCCGGGGTTTTTCGGTGGAAACCGGGAAATGCGACCGCCATGACGGTCGTTCGATTCGGCCGTCAGTTCACTTCGTTGCGCTCGTGCTCGGTACGCGCGTCGAGGTCGCTGTCATCGAGATGCTTCGGCGTCTTGGCGTGCTCTTTGTGGTCGGGGTGAGCTTCCTCGGTGGGGATCATGACATCGTCGAGGGTCGGTTCGTTGTTTTCACTCATGGTGATTCGATGCCCGGGAGAATGGCGGCTCAAACTCCTGAGCCGGTGTGGTTTCGATCGAAGTGCAGGGGGCACTTCGACTGTGGTCGATTTTCGGAGGTAGAGATGCGAACTGTAGTGATCGGCGCGACCGGCAATGTCGGCACCGCCCTGCTGCGAAGGCTCACCGACGAGCATCCGGGCAATTCCATTGTCGCCGTAGCGAGGCGTCCGCCGAGCCTCAATCCTTTTGCCGAGCAGGTCGACTGGGTTCCGCTTGATCTCACCGGCGAACACGCACCGTACGAGCTACGCGCGTTGTGCCGCGGCGCAGACGCAGTGGTTCATCTGGCCATCGCCTTCCAGCCGATGCGTGATCGCGATTATCTGCGGGCAGTCAATGTCGACGCAGTGCGCACGGTGGCAACTGCCTGTGCGGACGCAGGAGTTCCTCATCTGGTGCACATGTCTTCCGGCGGGGTATACGCACCAGGGGCGTACGGCGAGAAGGTCGACGAGTCGTGGCCGAGAACGGGGGTGTCTTCGTCGACGTACAGCATGGACAAGGCCGCCGCCGAGGATGTGCTCGACGAGTTCGAGGCAGCGCATCCCGATGTCGCGGTCGCTCGAATCAGGCCGGGCCTGATCGGGCAGTACGAGTTCGGAAGTGCGCTGCTGCGTTACGCCCTGCCCGATCTCGTGCCGTCGGCAATCGTCGATCATCTTCCGATCCTGCCCATCGACAGGTCGTTCGCTGTTCCGGCCGCACACAGCGACGATGTCGCCGATGCCATCGTGCGAGTGCTGGATAGGCGTGCAACCGGGCCCTACAACCTCGGCGGCCCGACGCCCGTGCGAGCCCACGACGTGGCCGACGCGTTCGGTGCGCGCATCGTGCCCGTGCCCTCTCGGGTGTTGTCCGCTGCTGCGCGCCTCGGCTTCGAGACCCACGTGTCCGCAGTCCATCACGGTTGGGTCGATCTCGCGTTCGCCACCCCGATGTTGAACACCGACCGCGCTCGACGGGACCTGGACTGGACTCCGCGAATCGATGGTCCGGACGTGGCCCGAGAGGTCATTCAGGGTATGCGCGACAACGCGGGTGCGTCCACCACGTCCCTGCGCTCGCGTACTGCGAAGGACCGCCTGCGAGCCTTCGGTCGACGGGGATTCATTTCTCGCGCGAAAAGGCCGTGAACACGACAGGTTCGACGCCGGGGCAGGTGTAAATTCCCGCCCATGGCATGTCGAATCAGCGAATTGGTACTCGAAGGTCGCGATCCCGAGGCCTTGGCATCGTTCTGGTGTGAGGTGTTGGACTTCGTCGTATTGGACAGGGAGGGTGACGGTTCCGTCGAGATCGGTGCGCGCGACGGTTTCGGCGGCTCGCAGCCGACCATCATCTTCGTCCCCAGCGAGAATCCCGAGCCGGCGAAACCTCGGCTGCACATCGACGTCAATGCAACCGATCGAGATCAGGACGCCGAGCTCGAACGACTGCTCACCCTCGGTGCCCGACGAGTGGATATCGGCCAGACCGGCCAGGAGTCGTGGCACGTGCTGGCGGATCCGGAAGGCAACGAATTCTGTTTGCTGCGTCCAAGACTCAGTCCCGTGTGACGGTACTGTCCTGGCGGTGATCGGCACCCGTCGACCGTCTGGACCAGTAGCTGGCCAGCAGCGATCCGGATACGTTGTGCCACACCGAGAAGATCGCCGCGGGGAGTGCTGCAGCGGGTGAGAAGTGGACCGAGGCCAGTGCCGCTGCCAAGCCGGAGTTCTGCATACCGACTTCGATGCTGATCGCGCGGCGGCTGGCGACATCGAGTCCACATGCCCTACCAATTCCGTAGCCCACGGCGAGCCCCAGCGAGTTGTGCAGCACGACGGCAGCGACGATGAGGGCACCGATCGACAGCAGGGTCGGCGCGCTGGCGGACACCACGAGGACAACCACAGCGGTGATTCCGGCAACCGAGACGAGCGGCAAGGCGTCGAGCATGCGATCGATGACCCTCGGGAACAGAAGTCGCAGTACGACTCCCAGTACGACGGGTACCAGCACGATCTGCAGGATCGAGACGAACAATCCGCCTGCATCGACCGGCAGGTATTCGCCGGCGAGCCATAGCACCAGCAGTGGTGTGAGTATGGGCGCGAGGAGTGTGGACACCGACGTCATCGCCACCGACAGTGCGGTGTCACCCTTGGCCAGGTAGACCATCACATTGGACGCGGTGCCGCCCGGTGCGGAGCCGACGAGCACCATCCCGGCGGTGAGCGCAGCGGACAGACCCAGGACATTCGCAATTCCGAGACCGAGGAGCGGCATCGCGATGAACTGCGCTGCGACGCCGAGCAGCAATGCCCATGGGCGGCGTGCCACCACGGCGAAGTCGGAGAGCCGCAACGTCATTCCCATGCCGAGCATGATGATCGACAACAACCACGGAACCGCGGGTGTCCCGCCGCTGAACGTGTCGGGGGTGATCAAGGCCAGAGCGCCCGCCGCGACGACGATCAGGGCAAACCATTTGCCGGTGAATTCGCTGACGGTCTTCAGCTGGGGCATGTGGAGACTCCAAAGGTGGTGGTCGAGGCGTCGGGAAGTCTAGCCCGATTCTGTACTCGGACTGTTCCAGTAGCCGAAAAGCCTTGACCGGCCGGTGCTCACGACGGAGGAGCGATGGTCGTCGACAACTCCAGCAGATGTGTGCGGGTGAGCGTGTGTGCGCGGTGCTCGTCGCGTGCGGCGATAGCCTCGACGACGTGTGTGTGGGCGTCGTGGTCTGTGTCCTCTCCGAACACGCCCTTGATCTTCAGCATGTCGATCATGGCGGTCCGTAGCCGCGGAGCCATGGAGTCGAAGAGTTCGAGCAGGATGTCGTTGTGCGACGCGACCACGATGGAGCGGTGAAAAGCCATGTCCGCCTCCACCAGATCGACCGCGTCGGCGCGGGCGGTGTTGCGTAGCTCGAGTGAGCGACGGATCGCGTCGAGGTCGGCGGGAGTGCGTCGGGCTGCGGCGAGAGCTGCTGCCTCACCTTCGATGGCGAGGCGGGCTTCGAGGACCGCGGTGATGTGTGCGCGCTGGAGAACTCTGTCCCAGTCCGTCCGCGCCTCGTCGATCGATTCGACAAAGACTCCTGATCCCTGCCGGGTGACTAGGATTCCGCGCCCCGCCAGTTGTCTGATGGCCTCGCGCATCGTCGATCGGCCGACGTCGAACATGGGGGCAAGGGTCGTTTCACCTGGCAGTTTGGTGCCGACCGGCCACTCACCGGACTGAATTTTGGCATGCAGCAGCGCGGCGGCCTGATCGGCCAACGACGTTCGGCGTATCGCGGTCACAAACGAAGATTACTCCTCAGCTTGTCTGAGGAGTGATGCTACATTGCTCGCATGCGTACAGATTTCCCCACTCTGTCCACTCCCGCCGGACCCGTTCCCGCCGGCGCGCCCACCTGGAATCGGCAGCGGCACTCCCAGATGCCGTCGCATCGTTACCGTGACGTCTACGCCAAGGTCGACATTCCGCTGACCAAGCGTCGCTGGCCGGAGCGACGGTTGACCGAGGCACCGCTGTGGGTGCCGGTCGATCTGCGCGACGGCAACCAAGCGTTGACGGAGCCGATGGATCCTGCCCGCAAGAAGCAGTTCTTCGAGTTGATGGTTGCGATGGGCTACAAGGAAATCGAAGTCGGGTATCCATCGGCATCGCAGACCGATTTCGATTTCGTGCGGCTGCTGGCACACACCGATCTGGCACCCGACGACGTCACCGTGGTCGTCTTTACCCCGGCGCGACGCGACCTGATCGAGCGAACCGTGGAGTCGATCCGCGGAATCACCAACGACGTCGTGATCCACATGTACACCGCCACGGCTCCTACGTGGCGCGAGGTCGTGCTCGGCCGGGAGGCCAACGAGCTTCGCTCACTGATACTTTCGGGCGCAGCCGACGTTCTCGAACTTGCCGGCGACCTGCCCAACGTGCGATTCGAGTTCTCACCCGAGGTCTTCAATCTCACCGAACCCGACTACGTCCTCGATGTCTGCGATGCGGTGACGACTCTGTGGGACGCGACGCAGCAGCGGCCGGTCATCCTGAATTTGCCTGCCACAGTGGAGGTCGCGACGCCGAATGTCTATGCGGACCAGATCGAGTACATGAACGACAACCTTGCGCGACGAGACAGCGTGATCCTGTCGGTGCATCCACACAACGACCGCGGGACGGGCATTGCCTGCGCCGAGCTGGCTGTCCTGGCCGGAGCGCAGCGGGTGGAGGGCTGCGTATTCGGTAACGGCGAGCGCACCGGAAACGTCGACATCGCCACTCTCGCATTGAATTTGCACGCTCAGGGTGTCGATCCGATGATCGACTTCTCCGACATCGATCAGATTCGACGCACCGTCGAATACTGCAACCAGCTCGAGATTCACCCGCGGCATCCGTATGTCGGCGACCTCGTACACACCGCCTTCAGCGGTACGCACCAGGACGCCATCAGGAAGGGTTTCGTCGAGCATCGCACTCGGGCGCTGAGCGAAGGCCGTTCCGAGCGGGACATCGAATGGCGGGTGCCGTACCTGCCGATCGACCCCGACGACATCGGTCGCTCGTACGACGCGGTCATTCGCGTGAATTCGCAATCGGGCAAGGGAGGAATCGCGTATCTCCTCGAAACCCACTACGGCATCGAACTTCCGCGTCGCCTGCAGATCGACCTCGCCCGACATGTGCAGGCCCGCACGGATTCTGTCGGTACCGAACTGTCGGCCGAGCAACTCTGGGACGTCTTCCAGGAGGTGTACATCGGTGTCGACGAACCCGACGTAACCCTGATCGGTTTCGACTCTCACGACGACGACGGGTCCGCCGACACCTGCATCACGTTGAAGATCGACGGCACGTCCTTCGAGACATCACACACGGGAGTCGGACCCGTCGAGGCGCTCGTCGACGCGTTGTCTGCTCATGGCAGGCACGTGGACATCCTCGGTCTGACGCAGACGAGTGTGCGAGCCGGCAACGACAGTGATGCTGTCTCGATGCTCGAATATCGCACTGCCACTGGGCCTCGATGGGCGGCAGGGATCGATCGCTCCGTTCTGTCCGCCACCGTCGACGCGGTTCTTCGGGCGGCCAATGCGTCGACCTAGCGGGACGACGTGCTCGGCAGCGATCGTCGTCCACCGCATGTGGGTGGCTGATCAGCGCAACATGTCGAGTATGCGGGGCAGGGCGTCGTCGACGGTTGCGGCAATGACGTCGTAATGAGTGGCACCGGGCACGGGCAGGTAGGTCACGTCGCGGATGCCCTGTGCCACCAGTTCCGCAGCGAGGGCGGTCGTCAGAGCCGGCGGCACGACGGTATCGGCCAGCCCCTGCTCGATGGTCACCGGCCGTGTGTAACCGGTGGTCGGCACGGATAGGTAGTCGCGGATAGCCGAGGTCATGGCGGGGTTGGACAGCGGTCGAGCCAGGAGTTGTTGTGGTGCAACACCATCGACTTTCTGTCGTAGGTCGCTGATGCAATTGTCTTCTGCGTGCGCCAGGTAGTCGCGCCCCAGTTCGCTGAGGTAGCTGTTCACGTCGAGATCCGGCCGAGAATCCCTGAGCCCGTACAGGACGTAGATCAGAGTGGCCGTGATGTTGTCGAGAGGTGCGATCCGGGGAGTGGTGGGCGAGAGCAGCGGAAGGACGGCTTCGAGGTTCGACGACGGTGCAAACGACATCACCCCGCGAAAGTCCGACCGTTCTCCGTAGATGTCGGCGCGAGCCCCGGTGGTGAGTGCGGCCGCGCCGCCCTGAGAGTGTCCGGCGGCAACCCAGGTGTGCGACAGCTCGGGTAGTTCGTCTGCGGCAGCGCTGACGATGTCGGTGACGGCGTTCGCCTCCGAGATGCTGTTCAGGTAGTGGTGGGCGTCGGTGGTTCCGAGTCCGATGTAATCCGTCGAGACAACGGCCGTGCCGCTTCGTAGCAGCTGGGTGAGCAGGGGCTTGGACAGCTCGACGGCCATGGGGTCCTCGGCAGCACCGTCGTCGAGTGCTGTGCTCATGGCGCATGAATCACCCACGCCGACGGTCCCTTTGGCCCACGACACGACCGGCCATCCTCCCGGCGGTGGTGTGCCGAAGGGGAGGTAGACCTGCCCGCGGGCAATCGCGGCTCGGCCGTGCTCGTCGGTGGTTGCGTAGGACAGTGCGTAACCCGCTTCGGCACCGTCGATCAATCGCGGAAGCACATCGATGGACGGTGCCGGTGCCGGTGCCGCGTCAGCGATGGGGGTGAGAAGTCCCGCGCCGCCCAACACTGCCACCGCTGCAGGCAGAATCAAGATGGTGCGAATCTTCATGGCTTCCTTCGGTTCGACCGTCCATGGCGACGTTCTGCCCGAACCCGCCCCGCAGGCAGAGTACACAGGGGCGCAGCTGAAACTGGTCTGAATAGAACGAGACCAATCGGACTTGTTCTGGCAGAATCGACAACTACGCCGGGGTGCGGCCGCAACCGAAGGACGACCAACACATGACGTCACCGTGAACAAGCTAGCGACGGTGGCACTGCTGATCCTGTTGGGTGCAGCCGGAACGTTCAACGGAATGTCGTTGACCTCCGACCCCACCGGGCGGTCACTCGGCTTGGATGTCGACATGCTCCCTGCGTGGCATACCTGGGACTACCGCATCTCCGGGCTGTTCGTGTTGATTTTTCTCGGACTCGGATCGTTGATCTCGGTTGCTGCTGTGCTCGTCGATGCGTACGACGCTCCGACGTGTGTCGTGTTCGTGGGGTTGGTGACCATCGGGTGGGTGGTGTGGCAGATCCTCGTACTCGATATCGACGCGCCCCGCGCCCAAATCCCCCTCACCCTGTTGGGGGTCGCGTTGACCATCCTCGCGATCGGCCAATTCCGCGCGCGTGCCCGCGACCGCAGCCGGCAGTAGTTACACGCCGACTGATCCGAGGAGCGCGTCTCCCGGATCGACGACCGCCACGACGGCAGCGACGAAGAGCAGCGCCATCCCGATCGTCATCACCGCGCCGAGTGAACCGAGGGTGACGAACATTCGACGGCGAGCAGCGGCTGTCGTGTCCGTCGCCGCGTACCGACGGAACGCGATCACGGTTCCGGCACCGACAACGGCGATCACCACACCCGTCGCGACGATCACCGCCCAGTTGTAGTGCTCGACCTGCGTGAGCAGCTCGAGCATAGGCGGCCTCGTATCTCCGCTCTGCACACCGTTGTCGATCAGTGACTGCGCCGCCTTGCCGTCCGCGTTGTCGTCGGAGAGCATCGGAAGCAGCGCGACGACGGGAGCGACCGTCGACTGGATGTTGATGACGGCCACGAACACCGAAAACAGCGACAGCACGGTCGAAGTACTCGCAGCGATCACGTAACCCATGCCGGCAGCCAGGGATCGCCTCCACAGCGTCGCCGCCAGCAGGCCCAGAACGGCGGTCAGCAGTACCGAGATGACGATCTTGATGGCGTGCCACGCGAACCAGTAGTCCACCATCTCCGCCAGCCCGGGAGGAAAGGTGCGAACACCGCTGCCCCAGTACTCGACCAATCCACGGCCGAGCAGCTCGCTCATGGCGGACTGATCCTGGAACTGGGGATAACTTCCGCGCAGCAGAGCAGCCGGTCGGAGAATGAACGCGGCTACCAATAATGCCCCTGCACATGCCAACAGAACGATCGACCAGCGGCCGCGTGGGATGGACTTACTCATCGGATGGCTCCTTTCCGCACGAGAGTCAATCACCGAGAGCTCGGGCGCACATCCCTCTGTAGGACTAGATCGAGGAGCAGTGAGCCACCGATTGTCCCGAACTTCACCGAAACGGCGGCCTGTGGTCCATACTCTCGCTATGGTCAATGTAAGTGTGACGACGGGTTACGTCATTGCTCAGTCGGAAAGCGGAGGCGCGGCGCTGGACCAGGTCTTCGGTATGACGGCAGCCGCGGCCGTCGTGTCGTTGTTTCTGCTGTACCTGGCATTCATGCACCGCACTCGCCGCATCACGTGGTTGGCGAGGCTGGCGGACTACGCGGGATCGAAACTGAACTTGCCCGGCTGGGCTGCGTTGCCTCTGGTCCTGTTCGTTTCGACGATCCTGACGGCATTCTTCGGGTTCATCTGGGACGTCAGCCTGCACATCGGACGAGGGCGCGATGAGGGACCACTGGCCAACCCGGCCCACTACTTCATCCTGGTCGGCTTGTTCTTCCTGTTCATCGCGGGCGCGCTGGCGATCATTCTGCCGCTCGACGAGAAGCCCGGTCGCGCGGCCGTCAAGATCACCCGCACCTGGTACGCGCCCACGGGCGGTCTGCTGATCGCGGGCAGTGGACTGTATGCGCTCATCGGTTTTCCGTTGGACGACATCTGGCACCGCATCTTCGGCCAGGACGTCACGCTGTGGGGGCCGACGCACCTGATGCTGATCGGCGGTGCCGGTCTGTCTCTGATCGGCGTCCTGCTGCTCGAGCACGAAGGCAGACTGGCGCTCGCCGCAGCACGGCAGACCTCCCCCGACGAGGTGGACGAAACTGCGCAGGGCCCCAGGCGCTCGGTGTTGTCCTGGATTCTCAAGGCCAGCGCCTTCGGTGGCCTCCTCATCGGACTGTCGGTGTTCCAGATCGAATTCGACTTCGGAGTCGAGCAGTTCCGGTTGGTGTTCCAACCGATGCTCATCGTCGGTGCCGGCGCGTTCGCACTCGTCGCCGCACGACTTGTCGTGGGACGGGGCGCGACTCTGTTCGTCGTCGCATTTGCCGCGGTCATTCGCGAGCTGACGGCATTCGTCGTCGGTCCAGTTCTGGGTGAACCGCACAACGTCTTCGCGCTGTTCCTCGGGATCGCGGTGGTGGTCGAACTCGTCGGTCTCACTCCGCTCGTGGTGCACAGACTTCGATTCGGAATGCTCGCAGGATTCGCTGCCGCAACCGTGGGCCTGTGGCTCGAATTATTGTGGATCGACGCGGTATTCGTCTACCCGTGGCCGACGTCGATGTGGGTCGAGGCGCTTGCGATGGCAGTACCCGTCGGCGTCATGTGTGGGCTGACGGCGGGACTGTTCGCGCAACTGCTCAGCGGTGACGGGCTGCCGGCACCTGCCGTCCGGCGCACGATCGTCGTCGCGTTGGTACTCGTACTCGGCGGCGCGACAGCCAACGGTTTGATGATTGATGTACCGGAAAACGCAACGGCGACGGTCACTCTCGCCGATGCCGCGCCGCAGGACGGTGGCCGGATGGTGACGGCGACGGTCCGTCTCGATCCAGCCGATCTGGTGTCCGACGACCCCGAGTGGGTGGCGATCCTGGCATGGCAGGGAGCCGGCGATACTCTGCGTGGTCTGGTCGTCGATCGTCTCGAACGGACCGGGCCCGGGATGTATCAGTCGACCCGTCCGGTTCCGGCGCACGGAACGTGGAAGACGTTCCTGCGTATCCAGGACGGTCGAACGTTGACCGGAACGCCGATCTTCATGGCGGCCGATCCCGGCATCGGCGCATCCGAGGTCTCGGCCGACGCCCAGTTCACACGGCAGCTGCAGAGCGAGACCGCTCTGCTGCAGCGTGAGCGGAGCTTCGATCACCCGGCGTGGCTGTTCGGTGCCGCATCACTGGTTGTGCTCGTCTGCACTCTGGCATTGATCTGGGCTCTGTCGTGGGGCGCAGTGCGCATCAGTACCGAGACCCCGGGAGCATCGGTGTCCCGCAGGACGCTGGATTCGAGCTCCGTATGACGGCAGCATCAGACGTCGTCTATCTCGCCGATCACTCTGTGGTTCTGGCCATTCCGGCAGTCGCGCCTGCGTTGATCATCGTGGCCGCGGTGCTGTACGTCGTCAGGAAGGACCGCCGGGCGGAGCGCGCAGAGAAACTCGAACAAGAAGGAGAGCACTGACATGGGACCGTCGCCAGTGCGGGCAGCGATCATCGGATGTGCAGCGGTGGCGTTGGTGGCCGGCTGCGGATCGTCGTCCGGCGGTACCTCGCCCAGTACAGCAGAACCGGTGCCCAGCACCGACTCCGCCGCGTCGGTGTCCGCGCAGCCCGATACCCTGCAGATGAATCTGTCGATCGACGGCGGGACGGTCGAACCGACCAATCAACGCCTCGACGCGTCTGTGGGGCAGACGATTTCGATGTTGATCACCAGTGATATCACCGACGAACTACACGTGCATTCGGTTCCCGAGCACACCTTCGAGATCGAGCCGGGCAAAGATCAGCTGTTCACGTTCACCGTCGATGTGCCCGGACAGGTGGATATCGAACTGCACCACAGCGACCGCACTGTCGCCACGCTCGTCGTTCGTCCGTGATTCTCGCCCACGGCCTCGGCGGATCGACCGATCTGCCGATCCCGGTCACCTACGCCCTGATCGGAGGGGCGTGGGCGCTGGCGGCGTCGTTCGTGCTGCTGCTGTTCGCGTGGCGTCGCCCCAGACTCGACCCCACGCGTGTCGTCGTGGCGTTGCCGCGCACGACGGTGGTGGCCGATTCGGCGCTCGTCCGGGGACTCATCGGGACGTTGTCGGTGCTGCTGGCGGGCACTGCCGCCGCAGCATCGGTGTGGGGGCCACAGGATTCCAGCAACGCGTTGCTCGGCACCTTCTACGTTCTGGTGTGGGTGGGCATCGTTCCGGCGTCACTATTGTTCGGGCCGTTCTGGCGAATCGTGTCTCCGATGCGGGCACTACACCGGGTCGTGTGCGGACTGTTGCGTCGTTCGACGTCGGCGGCAATCGTCCCGTATCGACGCGAATGGGGCTGCGTACCAGCAGTTGTCGGTCTCTTCGCGTTCGTCTGGCTCGAACTGGCCTCACCCGACTCGGGCTCGGTACCGGCTGTTCGTCTGTGGTGCGCGGTGTACGTCGTGTCGATGGCGGTCGGTGCGGCGATCTTCGGCAACGAATGGTTCTCTCGTGCAGACCCTTTCGAGGTATACAGCGACACGGTATCTCGGTTGTCTCCACTCACCCGAGATGCCGCGTCCGGCGTGCTGGCGCTGCGGTCTCCGCTCGACGGTGCGGTGAGCCTGCCGGTGCAGCGGGGATCAGTGGCCGTGCTTGCCGTTCTGCTCGGGTCCACCGCCTTCGACAGCATCGGGCAGATACCGGCATGGCGTTCGTTGGTCGACGAATCCGCTCTCGGATCGGTGCCGACCAGAACTCTCGGGTTGATTGCCGTCATCTGCGTTGTCGGAGCGGCGTTCTGGTCTGCGGCCCGTGCCACCGGGGGAGTGTCGCGTGTTCGCCGTACCGCGCTTCCAGGGCTCCTGGCCCATTCCCTGATTCCGATCGTGGTGGGTTACATGACGGCTCACTACCTCACGTACTTCGTCGAAAAGGGCCAGCAGACAATCATTTCGCTATCGGATCCATTGGGCAACGGAGCGAATGTACTCGGGCTGCAGGATGCATCGGTCTCCTACGTCCTGTCCAACCACCCGTCGGTCGTCGCCGGCATCGCCGTCCTGGCGGTCGTGGTGGGGCACCTGGTGGGCATCACCCTCGCCCACGACGCGTCGCTGCGAACACTGCCGAAAGAGCACGCGGCTACCGGACAGCTCGCCATGATGGTCGTGATGGTGCTCTACACGTTCGGTGGATTGTTCCTGCTGTTCGGTGCGTGATCGGGCCGTCCGCGCCGGACCCTGACAATCGTCACTGCGGCCAGCACCAGCCCAGCGAGTGTGAGGAAGTCGGACTCGGTGAGACCTCTCTCTGCGTCGACCACGTACAAAGTTCTGCCTTCGATGGGGGCGTTGAAGAACAGCCACAGCACCGAGACGACGCCCAGTGATATCGCCGCGGGCCAGGACGGCCTGGCCAGAGACCATGCTGCTGAGGCGAATACGGCGTTCATCAGAACGAGGGCATGGAACGGATCGATAGATGGCACCGGTACATCATGACGGAGTGCGTGCCAGACGACGACACCCCGAGCTCAGCGTTCACCGCGACAGAAAACCCGCGCTTCGGGATCTGCCGAGGGGTCTGGCACGAAGTCGGCACAATCTTTCATGACGGGCAGACCCTGGTAGTCGGCCAGTTGCGGACATACATATGCCAGTGCCGAATAGACAAGAAGATCGAACTGGGCTGCCTGATCACCAGCAATCGACGGGGCCGCCCGATCGGTGGGATGCAGTTGCTCCCACATCTGGCGGACTCCGGAACCGGCGACCGAGTTGCACGCTGCGCGTCCATACTGTGCAACCTGGCCTCGGAGGGCGCGGAACTCGACCCCCGAGTGCAGCTGCCCGTCGTTGATGGGCAGACCGCACACTGCACGTGAGAAGGCTGCATCTCCGCCGCTCGGAACTTCGTCGTTCGGCCCTAGCTGCCACTCCGTGCGCTTGTCCTCGGCGAGTTCTGCAGGTGATGGGAACGATTGATCCGGGTAGGCGGCACGCTGGTCGTCGAACACCGTCTGCCAATAGGTGACGTAATCGTCCTCGGTGATGTTCGGCTGGTCGGAGTCGGTGCATACAGCGGTTTGGTCGACGGGGGCGTTGGTAGGAGCGGTCGTGTAATAACGCTCAGCGGTCGGTGGCGTTGTGCTGGGTGGGGCCTCAGCAGGGACACCGCAAGCGGATGCGGCTACTGCTGCCGCAATCGCGATTATCGACCGCCTCATGTCGGCAAACCCTAACAGCGGTGATCAGTTCGCTCTTGACACCCAGTAGTCCCGCACGCGCACCTGAGATTTCGCACGGTCATCGACCTGTCTGGAGGACATCATCGACGGTGTGACCGTTCCAGCGTTCCTATCGGTCGGCGGGGCCAGTTTCGGAAAGAATTCTCCGCGTTGTCGGCGGGTCCGGTTTCGACGATCGCGGATGATCGGGGCAGTTCACTCTTCCCTGAATACAGAATCGAATGTACCGTCGCGGCATGGACCTTCTGACCCACGTTTCGGTGCTGTCACGATTCGGCCACGCGCTGTCCGACGAAACCCGCACGCAAGTTCTGCTAGCGCTGAAAGATGCGCCGAGGTACCCGGCCGAACTTGCCGACGAATTGGGTGTGACGCGACAGAGGTTGTCGAATCACCTTGCATGCCTACGTGGCTGCGGCTTGGTCGTTGCCGTACCGGACGGACGCAGAACCCGATACGAGCTGGCCGACAACAGAATCGGTTTGGCGCTGGAAGACTTGCTGAAAGTTGTTCTTGCGGTCGACCCGACCTGCAGCTCGGCCTCGACCACCGAAGAGTGCTGCTGATGCCCGCCGAGCTGGGCATGTCGTCTCCACCGAATGTGCTCTCGGTCGAGCGGCGCGCCATTCTGTCCACGCGCATTCGTTGGTTCGTCGCGGTGACGATTGTCTACAACGTGATCGAAGCGGTCATCGCAATCGCAGAGGGTGCTCGGGTCTCGTCCACCGCGTTGGTCGGGTTCGGCCTGGATTCGATCATCGAGGTTTCCTCGGCAGCGGCTGTGGCATGGCAGTTCTCGGCCAAGGATCCCGAAACGAGAGAGAAGGTCGCTCTCCGGATCATCGCGTTCTCGTTCTTCGGGCTGGCAGCGTACGTCACTATCGACGCCGTGCGTGCGCTGTTCGGGTTCACAGCCGCCGAGCACACCGCAGTCGGAATTGCCCTCGCTGCATTCAGTCTGGTGATCATGCCCGCGCTCTCGTGGGCTCAGCGCCGGGCCGGGCGCGAGCTGGGTTCGGCCACCGCCGTCGCCGACTCCAAACAGACCTTGCTGTGCACCTACCTCTCCGCAGTTCTTTTGATCGGATTGATCCTTAACAGTCTCTCCGGTTTTTCGTGGGCCGACCCAGTAGCAGCCCTCGTCATTGCCGGCCTTGCCACGAAGGAGGGGATGAACGCGTGGAGGGGAGACACCTGCTGCGCGCCGATACCCGTCCGTACCGAATCGGGCGAGCACCGCTGCGATTGCTGCGAGTGACACCTGCCGACCGCGCCCCGAACAGTCTGCGCCTCTGGGCCCGCTGATCCCGGGATCAACTTTGTCTCCTAACTGAGGAGACCGCACCGGCCCTCGCGCCAGTAGTGTCGACGCTCGTGACGATCAACCCTGGAGTCGGTGGTGCGTCGGCGCGAGGTCGACTGCGTGACCTTCCGTCGGTGGTCAAGCTCGTGTTGGCATCGATGGTCTTGTTCAATGTCGGCTTCTATCTGGTGGTTCCGTTTCTCGCGGTGCATCTGTCCGAGGAACTCGGATTCGCGAGTTGGATCGTCGGGCTCGTCTTGGGTCTGCGCACGTTCAGTCAGCAGGGCATGTTCTTTCTCGGCGGCAGCATCGCCGATCGGTTCGGTCGTCGACCGGTCATTTTGTGGGGCATAGCAATACGCATCGTCGGGTTCGTTGTATTGGCGCTTGCGAGCAGCCTCCCCGCAGTAATCGTCGGGATTCTGCTGATCGGTTTCGCCGCAGCACTGTTCGCGCCCGCGGTGGAATCGGCCAACGCGGATATCGGGCGACAGCTCGAAGACTCGGGCGTCATCAAACGCACCGAACTGTTCGGCTACGAACAGATGAGCAGTCGGCTCGGCACCGTGCTCGGGCCGGCGTTGGGGACGGTGCTCCTGATCTTTCCGTTCTCGGCATCGGCTGCCGTGGCCGCAATCTTGTTCGCCGGCATGTGGATCGGGTTCTACTTCCTGTTCCCCAGGACAATCGAAACCGGCAGTGTCGTCGGCACTTCCATCACGCGGGTCTGGCGTGTGGTGTTGGGCAATCGACACTACGTCGTCCTGGCCACGCTGTGCAGCGCACAGTTCGTCGCGCTCGCTCAGCTGTATCTGATGCTGCCTGAGCAACTCTCACTACGCATAGGCTCGCAGGATCTGCTCGGCTGGTTCTACGTCGGGGCAGCGGTATTGGTGATCGTCGGGCAGCGGCCGATGGTGGCAGTCGCCGCGCGGATGGGATCGCGGGCCGCAACAACCATCGGCTTGGCCGTCATGGCGGCGTCGTTCGTGATTCCGGCGGTAGGACCAGGCACCATCACCGACTTGGTGTGGCCGTACGTGCAGATTGCAGCGTGGATTGCGCTACTGCATCTGGGGCAGATGTTGATGGTGCCTTCGATGCGAGACACCCTCGCTCGAATTGCCGGAGAGCGTTATCTGGGAGCACATTTCGGACTGCTCAACACCATCGGTGGATGTCTGTCGTTGATCGGCACGATCGGCGTCGGGTATCTCTACGATCGACTCGACGACGGCAGCGTTGCAGCGGCGACCCCATGGTTGGTGGTCGCCGGCTGCATCGCTGCGCCTGCCGTCGTGCTCGGTGTGTGGTCCTCGATGTCCGACGCTATCTGGCCGCGTCGACAGCCTTGATGTCGTCGATGAACGCAGACAGCACGAACGGGATGGTCAGCGGATTCGGCATCGACACTGCGTCGGAGACAATCGGATCCAGCGCGATCAATCCACCGTTGCGCACGACGCCCAGATTGGTGAACGTCTCCTGAGATTCCATGGACTCGCGGTGCAGTTCGTAATTGTCGAAGAAGAGGTAGTCGCAGTCGAGCAAGCTGTAGCTTTCCGCCGACAGTTCGGTGTTCAGCTTGCCTTCGAATTGGGACGCCAATGCGGCGGGTGCCTCGAAGCCGAGTGCGGTCAACAGCTGGGCCCGCGCCGAGTCGGGACTGAACGCCCGTAGCTTGCCGTCACTCCACCTGATGACCAATGCAGCCGTCTTGCCGACGAACTGCGGATTGTCGGTTCGAGCCTGCGCCACAAGGGTTTCGACACGATCTACCTCGGCCTGAGCGGCACGCGGCAAACCCACCGCACGCCCAATTCTGGTGGTCACCTCCTGCCAGGGAAGCACCCAATCGGTCTGACCCGCAGCGTGCAGCACCGTCGGCGCGATCGCACTGAGCTGCGCGTAGACGTCCTCGTCGATGGCGTTGTTGACGGCGATGATCAGATCGGGGGCAGCGGCGGCGATCGTCTCCACATCGAACTCGGTCGTCGCATTCGCCAGCGCGACCGGTTCGTCTCCCTTGACTGTCGGTTCGGCCCAGATGCCGATGCCGTCGTCGGTCGAGCCCTTCCATACCGGCACCACCACAGGCGTCAAACCCAACGAGAGCAGCACGTCGGAGTCGCCGATGCCCACCGCGGCGATACGGGTGGGAGCGGAGTCGATGGTCGTCGAACCGAGCTTGTGCTCGATCGTCACAGGGAACGCGCCGCTCTCGACGTTCGCCGTCGAGCTCGAACCATCCGAACGTTCCGCCGAGCCGTTGGCGCAGCCGGCAACAACGAGACCGGCGACCGACACGAACGTCATCGATAACGCAGTCCGCCGATTCACCACGGGATTCATCGAGTCTCCTTCGAGCGTAGTTTGGATGCCCTAATCTAGTCCACGCTCGCCCGATTGTGCTGTCCTACGTTCTGCGGTCGATACCTTCTCGAATGGTTACGGAACGAAGAACGTCGCGAACCCCGGCACGGTAGTTGCAGAAGTCGGTAGTCCGATGAGTGCCACTTGCCCTGGCCCGCTGTACACAATTGCCTCGTGCGGGGATCCGAAGAGGGCGTCGGACAATCGGGCGTTGCCACTGGCCCCGGTAGTCAAGTTCACCCAGCGCACGTCGGAAATGAGGTAGCAGCCGGTGTTCGCGTTCGGGACGTCGGTGACTCTGGCGATCCCGGGTTGCTCGCCGACCACCACGGCACAATTGCTCGGGGGTGAATCGACACTGCCCCTGGGGTTTCCGTAGGGCGCTGGGTTGAATTGAAACGGGATAATCACCTCCGCGGACGCCACTGCAGTTGACGCGAACGCCGCACCGACCATCACCGCACCGCACACTGCAAGCCGCTGAACGAGTCTTGCCATAACAACCTCCACTGGTTTCGGAATCCGGCGATGGCCCCATCCTCTCTTCTATTCGAGGCGAGATGGTGGCAAACGAGCTATCGAGACGCCATCGACACTGGGTACGGGAGGGGGTCAGGTGTACGGTCCGGTGATGCAGGACGACATCGAAAGACGCGTAGCCGACGCCACTCTCGTGATCATCGGCGAGAGTCTGTCGTCGATGACGGAAATCCTCAGGGGCCTGGGTGACGAGCTGGCCAACACCACACCGGATCTGCCGGGTGTCAACAGTCCGTACGCCATCGTCTTCCACTGTGTCGCCGTGATCGAGCACTGGGGAGGCTCGGTGATCGCCGGCCTGAAAATCCCGCGGGACCGCGCCACCGAATTCACGGCCACCGGCCGGGTAGATGACCTGATCACACGGGTCGACGACGTTCGTACGCGTCTGCCCGAGTGGGTCGATATGGCATTGCGCGAGGGGATTCGTGATCGGACCGTCATGGGTTCCACACGCCCGGAGCTCGCAACCGCCACCCCGGAATGGGTGTTGACACACCTGGTGCGCGAGCTGTCCCAACACCTCGGCCAGCTGGAGCTCACGCGCGACGTCCTTCGTCGGGCGTGACGACTGCCGACGTTTCTGTTGTCCGCGTTCTCGATGAACGAAGGTACGAATCATCACGTCCTCTGCCGCCGGAGCCTGGGGGAGTGCCACATGGGGGTCGCCCATTGCAACGGCGACCGTTGTCGTTGTGGCTATGCGAATCTTGGTGTGTAGTAGGTGCGATGAAGAGTCGGTGGTCGGCAGTGTCCAGCCTCGGTGCCGTGCTGGTGCTCCTGGCGTTGGTGCTCGCAGGGTGCACACACAGCGGCATCGCTGGCGAGTCGGTTGAAACGGTCGATCGGCAGGACCCGGCAGCGGTGGTCCGAGGTTGGGTCGATGCGGTCAATGCCGGCGAATCGTCGACGGGTGAATCCTTGGTCGCGGACGAGGGGTGGCAGGGGATGCAGGGCTGGTTCGACGCACCCCGTGCACACCTGGACAACCTCGAGATCGTCAGAGTTACCGAGGAAGACCCGACCCCGGGTACAGCCGCCGAAGGCTATCGATTCGAGGCCTGGGTGTCGGTGCGCTTCGATCTCACCGGCGGTGACGGGTCCATGCACGAAGGGGCAACAACCTGGGGATACATCCTCGCACGGCAGGAATCGTCGGATCCGTGGTCGATCGTGAGCAACGGCATGTAGCCCCCATTGCACCCGCAGCCACCTTACCATTCATCGCCAGCGCAGAAACGCGCTCGGCGACAAGTGATCACGACCGCACGTGCAATGCGAAACTCGACTGCCCGTGTTCTTCGAGGCCTTCTTTGAGACGAAGGGACGGCATCTCGTAATCGCCGAAGTTCTGTTTCCTGAACGCTATTGGTTCGGTTGTCTCGAGTTCGAGTAGTCGCCGTTCCCAGTTCTTCGCCGCAACCGCGTACTCCTCGGCCGTCAATCGATCGGATCCGTGGACGACGAACGGAGGCAGAACGTCGATTCCCGGGTAGTAGAGGATGCCGTGGTGGATGGGAAACAACAGGTCGTCGATGGGGCCGTTGATGCCACGATCGGAGTAGTGGGCTTCAGGGCCGCCCACGGTGACCGACAGCAGTGCTCTTTTGCCGGCGAGGGTTCCTTCGCCGTAGCGCTCGCCGTACTTGGTGTCGCTGTGTTCGCCGACGCCATAAGCGAAGTGGTAGGTGAACACTCGATCGACCCAACCCTTCAGAATCGCGGGCATCGAGTACCACCACAGGGGGAATTGGAAGATGATGGTGTCGGCCCACAACAGCTTTTCCTGCTCGGTGCGGACATCGGACGTGAGAGTGCCGGAGTCGAAGGCCCGTCCGGAATCGGCAGCCACCCGCAGTGGCGAGGACGCGGCAGGTCCGTAGTCCGACGCGTCGAGGGCAGCTTTCCACTTCGATCCGTACAGATCGGTCACCTGCACTTCGTGGCCTGCGCCCGCCAACGTGGTGACGGCCAGATCCTTGAGAGAGTGGTTGAGCGACTGCGGTTCTGGGTGGGCGTAGACGATGAGTGTCTTCACGGGTGCTCCCTGTTGTCGAGTTGTGTTCGAGTGACGCCTTCACCCTGTCTCGTTCTGTCCGTCTCGTTCAGGGGCGCGATGTCCTGTGGTCGGTGTTCCTGGTATCGGCGGTACCACTCTCGATCGACGAATCCGAGGGATACTTCAGGTGTGGATGATTTGGCGAACTTCTTGAGAATTCGGCGGGCCCGGGTCGATCCGGCCTCCGTCGGAATTCCCGTCGACCGATATCGCCGCGTCGACGGGCTGCGGCGCGAGGAGGTCGCTCACCTGTCGGGCGTCAGCATCGATTACTACGTTCGTCTCGAACAGGGCCGCGCCACACAGCCATCCGACCAGATTCTCGACGCTCTGGCGCGGGTGTTCGCTTTGGACGACACCGAACGGGCGCACCTGGATCGGCTCGCCCGCCGACGTCGCCGGCCCGCGAAGACCCCGAAGGGGCGCGTGCGACCGGAACTTCTACGCGTCCTCGATCTGGTGCAGGGGGCACCTGCGTTCATCATGGACCACCGCATGAATGTGCTTGCGGCCAACCGACTTGCACGTGTGCTGTACGGCCAACCCGTCCCGGGGTTGAACACTGCGCGGCACATCTTTCTCGAGGAAACCGAGCGGGGACTGTACGAAGACTGGAACACCTGCACCATGGATGTCGTCGGTCATCTTCGGCTTGCTGCGGGACAATATCCGGACGATCCCCAGTTGGCGTCGCTGATCGGGGAATTGTCCATGGGGAGTGACCGATTCCGTCGACTGTGGGCCCGCGCTGATGTGTGCGCTCGAACCCACGGGCGCAAGGCCTACCGTCACCCGCTGGTGGGTTTGTTGGAGCTTCATCAGGAGAACTTCGCTCTGCCGGGTGAGCCCGGAATGGAGATGATCGTCCTGAGCGCCGCGGCCGGCAGTGCCAGCGAGGACGGCCTGCGGCTTCTTGCAGCCCTTGCGCTCGACACGGCGTCGGACAGTGAATCTGCTACTGCGAGAGACGATCACCCGAGCTGACAGGGGTGACGCCGGTGATCAGGTCGATCATCCCGAACGGGGAGCGTTCCCCGAGACATAGGTCGAGCGTTTCGTGTGACTGGATGGCCACTGCCTCACTTCGGATGAACATGGCCTTCTCGTAGACGGACAGGGCTGCATCGATGTTGTCGGGGTGTTCGGCGATGGCGCGAGCGAGTTCTGCGCCGTCGAACATCGCCAGATTCGCGCCGTCTCCGGATGGGGGCATCAGGTGTGCGGCATCGCCCACGAGGGTTACTCCCGGCGTGTGATCCCAGCGGTGGTCGTTGGGGAGCGTGAAGATCTTTCGGGGAACCAGCGCGGTCTCGCCGTCGGTGATCAACGCCGTCAATTCCGTTGCCCATCCATCGAATTCGGCTGCGACCGTCGCTTTGGCCGAGGCGGCGTCGGTGAAGTCGATCGCGTCGATCCAGTCGGCGCTGCGAGTGAGCTGAACGTATGTGTGCAGGATATCGCCTGCCTCGCGGTGCACGGCGATTCCCTTACCCGGGGTGAGGGCGAACATCGCACCGCCGCCGACTGCGCGAGCCGTCGCGGGGTGACGTGCGTCGACGTCGTGGAGATAGGTCTCGACGAAGACGGTGCCCACGTAATCGGGTTGGGCAGCCGAGAGTAGGGATCGGACTCGTGACCACGCGCCGTCGGCCCCGACGAGCAGATTGCTGACCGCGATGGTTCCGTTCGCGAACTCGAGTGCGTGTTGCCCATTGCCCAGTGGCCGGATGGAGGTGAGCTTGTGCCCCCACTGAACGGTGTCGGCCGGCAGTGAGTCGAGCAGAATGCGTCGCAGGTCGCCGCGCAGTACCTCCGGTCGACCTCCGGTGCCGTCGTCGGCTTCGTCGAGTAGAGCCTGACCGTTAGGACGCAGGACGCGAGTTGCTTCGCCTCCCTCGTGAATGATGGCGCGGAACTGTTCTGTGAGCCCGGCCGCGGCGAGGGCGACCTGTCCGTCGTCCTCGTGGATGTCGAGCTGCCCGCCTTGGGTGCGCACGTCAGGCGTGGCGTCGGCCTCGTACACCGTCGCGGCGATTCCGTGAACGTGTAGTACCCGTGCCAGCACCAGGCCGCCGAGTCCTGCACCGATGATCGAGATGGATTTCTTCATCAATGTCTCCGCTTATTGTTGGAACGTTGTTCCAAGTAAGAATGGAACACTGTTCCAATGCTGTCAAGTAGGCGGACGCCCTCGGTCGCCTTTCGCGTTTGACCTGTCCCCTGGGGGCCGGGTTTACGGTACGGAGATGGACGACCTGCTGAGTGTTGGAGATGTCACCCGCGAGACAGGTGCCTCGTCGAAGGCGTTGCGCGGATACGAGGCATTGAATCTCGTTGTCCCCGAACGGGCCGCCAACGGTTACCGCGTGTACGACCGCCACCAGGTTCGAGTCGTCGCGCAGATCCACCGCCTGAATGCACTCGGAATTCCGCTCGCGGACATGCACCCGTTCATCGACTGCCTGAACGCTGGAAGTCTGCACGCGGACACCTGCCCCGCCTCGCTGTCGGGGTATCGCCGGGCGATCCAGCGGGTCGAACAGGCCATCGACGACCTCGACCGACAACGCGTCGCGCTGGTCGCCAACCTCGCCGAGGCAAGCGCACGGATGGCCGACGAGTGGGCCACCGCCGATGCGCACAATCCCAATCTCGCCCCGCTGCCGGCCGACGTCGACGTCCCACACGACGACGGAGCGACCGATCATCTACACGGGGTTGCAATGCCGACGACCCGGTTGCCGTCCACCGACGGTGGCCACGTCGACCTCTCCGCCCTCGGAACGGGCCGTGTCCTGGTCTATGTATTTCCGATGACCGGTGCGCCAGGGCACGACATGCCCGACGGTTGGGACGCCATCCCCGGTGCCCGCGGATGCAGCCCGCACAACTGCGACATGCGTAACCACTATGCAGAGCTGGTGCAGGCCGGGATCAGCGCGGTCTATGGACTCTCGAGCCAACCCGTCGAGTATCAATCGGAACTGGTTGGCGCACTGCGACTTCCCTATCCGCTGCTCACCGACAGCGAACTGGTTCTGCACGACGTGATCGGACTACCGACGTTCAGCACAGAGGATCTCACGGTTTATCGACGACTTGCTCTCGTCATCACCGGGGGAAATGTCGAGCACGTGTTCTACCCTGTGTTCCCACCGGACCGACACGCGCAGACCGTCCTCGACTGGCTCGATCAACACCCCCAGCACGTGACGGCACCGACGCGGATCGCATCGCGCACTGTCGACGGCGACGGGCAGTGATCGGCATTGCCGATCTCGCGCTGTTCGCCGGAGTGTTCGCGGCCTCAGCTGCCACCCCGGGCCCCGAAGTTGTTGCGGTGACGGCTCGATCCCTCGATTCCGGGTTCCGGGGCGTTTCTGGACTGGCCGCCGGCATCATTGTCGGAAAGCTGACTCTCCTCGGCATGGCCATGGCAGGCCTCGCCGCGGCGACGGCGGCCTACGAGCCGATCCTTCGCGCCCTCACCTGGGCCGGCGCTGTGTATCTCTGTTACCTCGCCGCGAAGAAGTGGAGGACAGCCGGAGCGCCGGCGCTATCAGTGCCCACACGCGACACGCCCCGCCGAGCTCACAGTGTCGGCCTCGGCATCGTGCTCACCATGTCCAATCCCGTAGCCGTCGGCTTCTACGTTGCGTTACTTCCCAGCGTCCTCGACCTCACACAAGTGCACCTCGACGACTATCTGTTGCTCGGACTCACCCTCACCACGGTCATGGCAGTGATCATCGGGCTCTACGGTCTCGCTGGATTGCGCCTTCGGCGCTTCTTCGACCGCGGTGGTCAACGCATAGTGGACCGAACCACCGCCGGAGTCTTTCTCCTGTGCGCTGTCTTCATCGTCTTGCGCTAGTTCGGTCGATCCCGGCCAGGATGATGTCGACCCCGGCCTGAAACTGTTCTCTGTCATCATGTTCGGCGAATTGCGACGCGATTCGGGTCAGGAACGGATAGTCGCCGGTATCCGTCACCGCCGAGCGTGTGGAGTCGAGAAATGTCGCGCGGTCCGTCACCGTGGCGGCCAGTTGCCTGCCGGCATCGCGCTGACTCGCAGCCCCGAGGGCGTGGTACATGAGCACGGACGCGGCGTCGAACTGCGCATTCTCCGGAACTCCGCGTACGTCCAGTTCGGTTCCGATGCGGTCGAACAGATGCATGACGGCCGGCTGCCACGGCGCACCGGCAAGTTGCGTCGCCACCCATGGCCGCGTGGTGATCATGTCGAACACCCTCATCATCACGCCGGGAACGCCCTGCTCTGTTGCCTCGTTCTCGGGCGAGGATTCCAACACCGACGCCATGACGGCTTTGGCCGCTGCCGCGAGTAGATCTTCCCTGTTGCCGACGTGGTGATAGAGCGCCCCGGCACCTGTGGACAGGTGTGCGGCGAGGGTGCGAAACGTCAAAGCGTCGGTACCGCCCTCGTCGAGCATCTCGATCGCTGCCTGCACGATGCGGCCCTTGGAGAGGGCATCGGAACGTCGCGCGGGTGTCGGCTTCTTCTCTGGCATGGGCTGATCCTGTCACAACTGGAACGCCGTTCCATGCCTGAATGCGGGCTATCGTCAGCATTTCTATGCTGTTCGGCATGGCTATCGATTTCCGAGTCCGCTTCGACGTGGATGATGTCCAGCTATCGCAGCTCCATCACGATGCGTTCGGGGGGAACTACGAGTTGGTGCCGTTGGGATCTCGGTTGCAGCGCCACAGCAAATCGTGGGTCGGTGCCTTTCATGGCACTGTGCTGTGCGGATTCGTGAACGCAGCATGGGACGGTGGCAAGCACGCGTTCCTGCTCGACACCGCAGTTGCTACGGAATGGCGACACCAGGCGATCGGCACCAGGCTCGTCTCCTATTTGGTTTCCGATCTGCGTACAACCGATATCGAGTGGCTGCACGTCGATTACGAAGAACATCTAGCCGAATTCTATTCTGTTGCATGTGGATTCGAATCAACCTCCGCTGGAGTGCTGCGGCTGAAGTGACTGAGTCGACCGTGAATTCGAGCCGAAGGGTAAGGCTGTTATCCGATTTCACCGCGGGTTCACCGGTAGTTCCCGGTCCCGGCAGCGCTGTTGGGTGACGCGGGCATCGAAGTCCAAGCTGAAGGTTCGGCAATCGAAGGCGAACGCGGGCGGTAAGTCCGTGGTCAGCCGAGCCGAGGCGAGCGGTCCGTGAAGATGGCATGTTCGGTTGCTGCTGACCCGATCGCCTGCTAATTTGACTGCACCGGAAGTAAAAGCGCTGGCTGTCAGCCGCGTTCGCACGCCGCTCCATCGAGCCGCCACTTCTCCCTTGACCGGAGAGGTGCCATGAGCCCGAAAAAAGAGCGAGCTACACACAATACTGACGAGGCGCACGTCCCCTCGCCGCGGCACTGTCCGCACACCTTGAAAGCCGCGGCGGTGGCTCTAGCCGGACTTTCGGCCGTGTTCCTGTTCGAGATGCTCGACAACTCCATCCTCAACGTTGCTCTTCCCGCCATCGGGCGTGAACTCGACGCGTCGACCACCGCGCTCCAGTGGGTCACCGGTGCCTACGCGGTTGTATTCGGCGGACTGATGCTGCTGTTCAGCGCCATCGCAGACCAATTCGGCCGACGCCGTGTGATGCTGCTCGGACTGACGCTGCTGGCCGTCGCCAGCGCTGCCACCGTCCTCGTCACAACACCCGAGCAACTCGTCGCAGTCCGTGCCGTCATGGGTGTCGCTGCGGCGATGACCACCCCCGGTTCCATGGCGCTGGCCTTCCGACTCTTCGATGAGGAGTCGCTACGCGTGAGGGCGCTCACCCTCATCTCGACGGTTGGCCTGGTGGGACTGGCGGTCGGGCCGACCGTCGGCGGATTCGTTCTGGCCTTCGCGCCCTGGCAGGTTTTACTCTTGATGAACGTACCCATCGCGATCCTTGCATTCATCGGAATCCGCATGGGCGTAGCCGAAGACCTCCCCGAGGAGTTGCACCGCGACCCTCTCGACGTTGTGGGGGCACTCCTCGGCACGGCCACCATCGTCCTGGCGCTCGTAGCGCCGACCCTGTTCGTCGAACAGAGCGCAGGTTCGTGGATGCCATGGGCGTCAACTGCCGGTGCCGCGGCAGCGACAGTCCTCTTCGTCGTCCGCGCACGCACCGCTACGTTCCCGCTCCTGGACCTCGAGCTCGTGGCCCTCCCCCTCGTGTCCAGCGGCCTCGCCTACAAAGCCGCTTCCGGTCTGGCAATCGCAGGCCTCGGCTATATGGTCACCCTTCAGTTGCAGTTCGCATGGGGCTGGTCGCCGGCTCTCGCATCGATAGGGATGCTCCCTCAGGTCGTCGTGTTGCTCTTCAGCGGCCGACTCGTCGCACCGTTCCTGCGCAGGGTGGGGATGAACCACGCAGCCTGGATCAGCGCGGCGGCGGTCGTTCTGGGCCTCGCCGTCTTCGCCGGGGGTAGCCGTTTCGGCTATATCTGGATCGCGCTCGCCCTCGTTCTCGTCGCCGTCGGGATGCGCATCGTCGGCGTCGTCGCAGGTACCAATGTCATGACCGGCCTTCCGGAGAACCGCACGACAATCGGTGCCGCCATGGTCGATACGTCGAGCCAGGTCGCCACCGGCATCGGGATCGCTGTCACCGGCACCATCCTTGCGGCGCTCTTCACGGGCAACATCTCGTCTACAACGTGGAGTGCCGACGAAGCGGCCTCGTTCCAAACCGGAGTCACCGTAGCGGGGTTCGCCATCACCGCGGTAGCCGCAGCGCTCGTGTTGCTCGGCATGATCCGGGCGCGGTCAGATCGCGGCGCCGCCGTCGAAGCTCGAGTGCGACACTCGCTGCACCGATCCCGCCGGCCGATCGAGGGATCGATCGAGTTGTAATGGCTGCGGATGGTCCCCGCTCCCTTTGGGTCGGTAAGGCAGCCGTTAATTTCCAATATCGCTGTCTAACAACGGGTTCAGGTTGATACACGCGCCTGCGGCCGCGACGCCCATCAGAAGTTGTGACAATCCGACGCGACGCATGCCGACAGAGTCGTCGCACAGAACGCTCCACTCGACGGTTCAGCAGCGGGGATTCCGCGACACAGGCCCCAGAGTGGAGCGGGAATTGCAGCGCAACGACCCCGCACCACGTCGAATGCCAGCTTGTGGGTGAAGTCCGCCCGCAGCAGTCCGAAGTTCTGCTCGGAGTCGGCGGGATCGGTTCCGGTGGCACCCGCGGCATACATCTGCCGCAGGAACGTCACCGGTGCCACGGTCCACGGCCCGAAATCCATGATGGTGGCCAACCCGGCGCTGAGCACAGTCACCCCGTGATCGACGCAGTGCACGCCGATACCCCGCGGCGTCGGGCATCGGTGGTCTACGTCCCCGGGTCGAGGAATCTATACAACAGCGAGACCGAGATCCACTACTACGGCCAGGGGCAACAGGAACTGGTACAGCGGATGTGGGAGCCCTACCGGAGGGTGTCCCCGAGCGCCGAGTAGGAGGACTACTGCCACGGAATCCTGTAAGGCAGTTCGTCGTCGGGTGTGGACGGACCAGATGCGGGGAACCAGATGAGCATGGGGTCGAGCTTTAACTCGGCGACTTCCGGTGGCACTGGGACGGACAGGGTTTCGATTTCGTTCCAACGGCATTCGCCCGCACCCACCCGCTCCGCATAGGCCTTCAGTTCCGCGGACGCCCCTGGCAGTGAAGCGATGTCGTACATCATCGAACTGTCGACCATGCGTGGCTGGTCGAACGAGGGCAGCGGGGTGCGCTGGACGCGGGCGCGGGTCTCGGCCATAGTGTCGAAGATGTCGGTCATCTTCCGAAGTGCTTGGCGCAGAACGGGATCGTCGGACTCCATCATGCATCTGCCCAGGGTTGCTTGTCGGTGCCCAACGAGTAAGGGTCCTGCGGTACGTGGTACATCGGGCCCGCATCGGCGGTGGTGAAGATATCCTTGGCGAGATCTGCTCGGTTGAGCCACTTGGTAACCGGTGCGAGCTTCTGCTCGAACTGCTCGTTCATGTAGCCGCTGGGGCTGGCGACGATTTCGAGAAACTCATTCAGCGCCGCGATGCCCGTCCGGATCGACTCGTAGAGCGTCATCGCCAGGTCGTATCCGGTGCGGAGAATGTCGTAGACGCGATAGAGCTGATAAGTGATTCCAGCAATCCCGGCTTTCTTGACCAAAAATTCTGCGACTTTCTCGCCGGTTGTCAGATCCAGTTCTTTCTCGACCATCTCACGGACTGTTCTGACCAACGCGTGGGCAGACTCCCTGATCTCCTCGGAGGCTCGTTCTGCGACGGCTTCGACTACGCGCCCGCACGCACCCTCCCACTTCATGGCCTCGACCTGCTTGGCGGCGTAGTCCTTGTAGGCCACGGCTGCCAATCCGTTCCACTTCGGATCCACCCGCGAGGTCCCACCAGCCAGTGCTTCGCCGCCGTGTTCCATCGCCTCACCGGCGATGCGGTAGGCACCCCCGAGTCGCCTGAGGTCATTCCAGTTTCCGCCGACCGGGCGGACCAATTCTTGCAATGGGCTGTGTCCGATCAGGTGCTCGATGGCGTTGTCGATATCACCGAGCCACCCGGCTGCATCGGCGATGACGGCCGCCAAGTCGTCGGGGAAGGTCGCGGGGGCCGGGTAGTCGATTCCTTCGGGCCGGCCGTAGTCGACGACGTCGGAGTAGTGGTCGACGCTGCCGGACGCGGCGCGATTCGCGTCGCCGGGGTCGTATCCGGGTATACCGACCGGAAGGCCGTGGGTGTGTCGATTGAGCGCTTCGTAGTTCCTTTGGTCCTGATCCGAGTACAGCCATGCCGCGGTGTTGAGATTGTTGCCGAGTTCTCCGCAATTGACCGCCAGGTGAACGTGCCTGCCGAGCCAGATGTCTTTCATGCCCTCCAGGGGTGCAACGAGCGTCCCGAGGAGTGCTCCCGCCTCGGCCGCATCGGGAACGGCATTCTCGTTGAAGTACTTGTACGACTTCATCGTCTGACTGCTGATCTCGGACACCAGACGTTCGAGGCCGGAAATCTCCTCGGGGAAGGCCCTGAATTTCTCGTCCATGCGAAGACTCAATCCCCTGGCGTTCGACTAAGGCTGGCAATGATGTCGTCGATCGTGCCGCGCGAGATCGACCGGTCTGTCTGTTGTTCGGCCAAAACCATGAACACGGCGATGGTCGCATTCGAAAAGCCCTGCATTGCAACAATGTCGATGGATGCCGCTGGTGGATCGCAGTCGTACTCTTGCAGGAGGTTCGATGCAGTGACGGTGTACCGGACCGCCGGTGCGTCATTGATTTGCAGGTTTATGGGCGCCGAGTATCGAATAACGGCGTCGTCGTCGGGGGTCCGCCGAAAAATGATGTCAGTTCGACGACTCACCTCCAACGCCGCAGTCTGCACGTCCACTCCGCTACGGCCGGTGATTCCGGTGCTTGCCTTCGAGACTCCGTCCCGAAACTCGGGACAGTAGTCGTATTCGAACTCCGCGAAGTCGCCGAAGCGCAGTGATTCCTCGTCGTTCTCCCACCCCATAACCCCGCCCCGCTGAAATTGCCAGTCTCCCGGCACTATGTAGCGGATGCCGTATTTGGTGTCGATGGGGATCGGGTCGCCGTCGGGAACGTCGTTCTCCGGGGGAGCAAATTCCATGGACGGAAATCCTGGCGGAGGCTTCGAGGCAGTCGTGGTTCCCGTCGGCGGCAACGTTGTGGCTGCCGCCGACGTCGACGTTGTGACGCCCTGGTACGAGTTCGGTGCTTGTGGGCCGAGCTTGGGCAGCAGGTAGCCGACCGCCAAGAACAGTCCCAGTAACGCCGCGACGCGCAGTAGACGCATTTTCAGACTCACAACGCTCCCCCCGAAGTCGCCACACGCTAGCACCTCGGTATCGGTCCGACGTTCGACCGACAACCCTTGACTTCGATCTAACGATTCGGAGCTAATGAGTGGGCGGGAACCTCCCGAGGGGGAGTTCCG
This sequence comes from Rhodococcus sp. 05-2256-B1, assembly GCF_002258465.1. Taxonomy (NCBI): domain Bacteria; kingdom Bacillati; phylum Actinomycetota; class Actinomycetes; order Mycobacteriales; family Nocardiaceae; genus Rhodococcus; species Rhodococcus sp. 05-2256-B1. Next base: position 77,941 of record NZ_NOZA01000017.1, read on the forward strand.
AGAGCCGTTTGCAACGTAGCGGACACGTCGAGGCAATCCCGCAAAAACATGTAACGACCTGCGTCTACCTGCCGATCTTCATCAGGACAAAGCAAGTAGGACCAGCTAGTCTGCTCCGTGGGGTGACACGCAGTCGTGTCGATCGCGCAGGGCGCGATACAGCGGATGCATAGGGGAATCAGTTGGCGATCAGCGGCTCGGGCGCGCTGGGATCGGTCGTGTCTCGACGCGACGCTCGGCGGTTGCGCAAGGTTACCTCCCGTCGCGAGTGGGAGTCGCACTACATCGATGGACTGCGCATCACCGACACGCTTGTGGTGCTCCTCGCCGTGACGGTTGCGCAGATCATTCGTTTCGGTGAGATCGACTTTCGCAACCCGTGGTCGATTGCCGGCTACATCGGCGTATCGGGTGCCCTCGCTGTCCTGTGGCCGACGTTCCTCGCCATCTTCCGTACCCGTTCCCCTCGGGTCATCGGCAATGGCTCGGAAGAGTATCGACGCATCATCTCGGCCACGTTCCGTCTCTTCGGCACCGTGGCAATTCTGTCCTTGCTGTTCCGCTTGGAGCTTGCGCGTCTGTATCTCGCCATCGCATTTCCCGTCGGCTTGATCGGGTTGCTGCTGAGTCGATGGGGATGGCGCAAGGTGGTCGCTCGCAAGCGTGCGCGTGGTGAGTATCAGACGGCGGTGCTCATCGTCGGAAGCAAGAGTTCGGCGTTGTCGATTGCGCGGTCGTTCGAGCGTTCGCCCGGAGCAGGTTACAGCGTGGTCGGCATCTGCTTGCCCAACTACGAGCCCAGCAGCGCTGCGTCCTTCACCATCGACGGCATCGACATTCCGGTTCTGGGGGACGAGCACAGTGTCGTCGAGGCCATCGAGGTCTCCGGCGCAGACACCGTCGCGGTGACGGCAACCGAGCACATCGGCCATCACGGCCTGCGAAAGATGGTGTGGGACCTCGAGAAGAAGAAAGTCGATCTTGTCGTCTCTCCCGGCGTCATGGATGTCGCCGGCCCGCGACTGGTGATGCGGCCGGTCTCGGACTTCCCACTCATCCACGTCGAGAAGCCGCAGTACAACGGGGCCAAAAAATTCGGGAAGACGGCCTTCGACCTCGTCTTCGCCGCGTCGGTATTGCTGGTGATCTCGCCGGTTCTGCTCACCCTCGCGGTGATCATCAAGTTCACCAGCAAGGGCTCGATTTTCTACAAGTCCGAGCGAATGGGAATGGACGGCAAGCCGTTCCAGATGATCAAGTTCCGCAGCATGGTGCAGGACGCAGATAAGCGGGTGCAGGATCTCGCTGCCCTCAACGAGGGTGCGGGCGTGCTGTTCAAGATGCGCGACGACCCCCGCGTCACATCCGTCGGCAAGGTGATGCGCAAATACAGCCTCGACGAGCTTCCGCAGTTCGTCAACGTCCTCACGCGCGACATGAGTGTGGTGGGTCCGCGCCCGCCACTGCGCAGTGAAGTCGAAACCTACGACGGCGAAGTGCGACGACGATTGCTCGTCAAGCCGGGCATCACCGGACTGTGGCAGGTGAGTGGTCGATCTGATCTGTCGTGGGAAGAGAGCGTGCGTCTGGATCTTTCGTACGTCGAGAACTGGTCCATGACAGGCGATTTGCTCATCATCGCGAAGACCGCTGTTGCGGTCGCCAAGAGCGAAGGCGCGTACTGAGGGCAGTTCGACACCGATCCGCTGGTGTTGTTCTTCTCTGCGTAACCAACTGTTCAGCGCGGCCGCTCGAGTACCGCGGCGGCCCGAAATGTGTTTACTATTCGCAGGTGCGGGCGTGACCTGATCGGTGGCCCTCACGATCTCGGGACTGTGTCTCGACCGAACATCGCTCAGCAGCGCAATCGACGGGGAACGAGCAGAATGCGAATCACAGTCTTCGGTACCGGCTACCTCGGTGCCACGCACGCCGCCTGCATGGCCGAACTCGGTCACGAGGTTCGGGGTGTCGACGTGGACCCGGCCAAGCTTGCGAAGCTCGAAGCCGGCGAGGTTCCGTTCTGGGAGCCCGGTCTCGAAGAGGTGCTGCAGCGCAACATCGCGGCCGGTCGCTTGCGCTTCACCGCGTCGTACCAGGAAGCCGCGGACTTCGCGGAGGTCCACTTTCTCGGTGTCGGCACGCCCCAGAAGAAGGGTGAGTTCGCGGCCGACATGAAGTTCGTCGACTCGGTGATCGAGACGCTCGCGCCGTTGCTCACCAAGCCCGCCGTGATCTTCGGTAAGTCGACCGTCCCTGTGGGTACCGCCGAGCGACTCGGCCGCATGGCCCGCGAACTGGCCCCGGCCGGCGATGGCGTCGAGGTCGCGTGGAACCCCGAGTTCCTTCGCGAGGGCTACGCCGTCAAAGACACGCTGCACCCGGATCGGCTGGTGCTGGGTGTCGATCGAGATCGGCCGGGTCGCGCGGAGGAACTGGCCCGCGAGGTCTACGCCCAGCTGCTCGACGAGCAGATTCCGTTCCTGGTGACCGACTTGGCGACGGCCGAGCTGGTCAAAGCCTCGGCCAATGCGTTCCTGGCCACCAAGATTTCGTTCATCAACGCCATCGCAGAGGTGTGCGAGGCGGCCGGGGCCGACGTCACCGTCCTCGCCGACGCGATCGGCCACGACGAGCGCATCGGTCGAAAGTTCCTGAACGCGGGTATCGGCTTCGGCGGCGGCTGCCTGCCCAAGGACATCCGGGCGTTCATGGCCCGGGCCGGGGAGCTCGGTGCCGATCAGGCTCTGACGTTCCTCCGCGAGGTCGACAACATCAACATGCGACGACGCACCCGCATGGTCGAGTTGGCGCGGGAAGCGTGCGGCTCGTTACTCGGTGCCCGGGTGGCTGTGCTCGGTGCGGCCTTCAAGCCCGACTCCGACGACGTTCGTGATTCACCGGCCCTGAACGTGGCCGGTCAGATCCAGCTCCAGGGTGCAACGGTCAACGTGTACGACCCGAAGGCCATGGAGAACTCCCGGGCGCTGTTCCCCACGCTGACCTACAACAACACCGCTCTCGAGGCCTGCGAGGGTGCAGACGTGGTGCTGGTGCTGACGGAGTGGAAAGAGTTCAAGGCTCTCGTTCCCAGCGACCTGGACGGCGTGGTGCGCAGCAAGAAGCTGATCGATGGCCGTAACTGCTTGGACCCGGAGCAGTGGCGGGCGGCTGGGTGGAACTACCGAGGCCTGGGTCGTCCCTGAACGCGACCAGGCATATTGATAGCACGATTCATTCGATGGAATGAATTCTCGGTCCGTTGCGCTTGCGGGTATCTGTAATTCGCATTAACGCACACTGCAATACAAGGCGAACATATTGCTTCGTTCTCGTCGGCAAGTGTTGATGTTTGTTAAAAGCAGTCATGGCCGCGATTTGCGGGTAAATCACCCGATAAACAGCGCTGAACACTGTGAGTGATCACCAAAGTGCGTCGATCGTGCTCGTGTGTAACGTTTTTGGACCTCGCGGCGGTTACACCTTGGAAGTCCCAGTCACCCGTTTCGCCTAGTCAGCGCATGTGTGGTAAACCGAACGGACGCTGTTATTTATCTGTGATCTGCGCCGCTCGCGTGGTGCTTCTCAAAGCAGCGTGGGACTATTCCAATTCGATACCAGTCGCATTCCGGATTGGTTCGCATGTCAGACCAGCGGCCACCGGAGGTGGTCGCAGAAGCGCAGAAGGAGGGGAGCAGGTGGCATCTGTCGGGGCGGCACCACGCTCACTCTGGGGATCTTCGCGGTCCGGGGAGTTGAAGACTCGCAAGCTCACGTCTCGGCATGTGTGGGAACGTCAGTACATCTCCCGTCTTCGGGTGACCGACGTACTGGCTGTGGTCCTGTCCGTTGCCCTTGCTCAGATCGTTCGCTTTGGAGGGGTCGAAACCACCGGACTGACGAACTCGGTGATCTACACCGGTGTCTCCGTCGCTGTCGCGAGCGTCTGGATCGCGTTTCTCGCGATCTTCCGAACCCGGTCGACGCGGGTGATCGGCAACGGTGCTGAGGAGTACCGCCGCATCGTCTCGGCCACCTTCCGGCTCTTCGGTGTTATCGCGATCATCTCTTTGCTGTTCCGTATCGACTTTGCGCGTCTCTATCTCGCCATCGCCCTACCAGTTGGGTTGGTGGCGTTACTTGTCAGCCGCTGGCTGTGGCGCAAAGTGGTCACTCGACTCCGCAGCGAGGACAAGTACAAGACATCGGTGCTGATCGTCGGAAGCCGCTCGGCCGCGGTCTCGATGGCAGAGTCGTTCGAGCGCTCGCCGTCCTCGGGCTATGCGGTGGTGGGAATGTGCATGCCCGGCTACGAGGTGCCGAGTGATGGAATCGTCCACGTCGAGGGTGCCGACATCCCGGTACTCGGTAGCGAGAGAGACGTCCTCGCTGCAATCGACGAATGTGGTGCCGACACGGTTGCAGTCACCGCCACCGAACATCTAGGCCACAAGGGCATTCGCAAGATGATCTGGGATCTGGAGAAGAAGGATGTCGACCTCGTGGTCGCGCCCGGCGTCGTCGACGTGGCCGGCCCCCGGTTGGTGATGCGGCCTGTTGCAGGGTTCCCGCTGATTCACGTCGAGAAGCCCCAGTACAACGGTGCCACGCGGTTCAGCAAGACTGCCTTCGATCTCACGTTCGCGGCGCTCGTTCTCTTGATGATCTCGCCGGTATTGCTGGCAGTGGCGATCGCAGTGAAGGCGACGAGTCGCGGACCGGTGTTCTACAAGTCGGAGCGGATGGGTATCGACGGCAAACCGTTCTCGATGATCAAGTTCCGCAGCATGACCGTCGATGCGGACCAGCAGGTTGCGCATCTTCTCGACCGCAATGAGGGTGCCGGCGGAGTGTTGTTCAAGATGCGTGACGATCCGCGGGTAACACCTGTCGGCAGGATCTTGCGTCGCTTCAGCCTCGATGAGCTTCCGCAGTTCATCAACGTACTTAAGCGTGAGATGAGTGTTGTAGGCCCGAGGCCTCCGCTGCGGCGTGAGGTCGAGACCTACAACGGTGAGGTTCGACGGCGACTGTTGGTCAAGCCGGGAGTTACCGGTCTGTGGCAGGTCAGTGGCAGATCAGACCTGTCGTGGGAAGAGACTGTCCGGCTTGACCTTTCGTATGTCGAGAACTGGTCGATGGTGGGGGATCTCCTGATCATTGCGAAAACTATGAAGGCTGTGGCTGGTAGCGATGGGGCTTACTAGGGCTGTGGCGCAATGCAACTGGACCGAATGCTGGGCTCGAGGGGAATGAATATATGAAGCGCGCGCTAATTACGGGGATTACCGGCCAGGATGGGTCGTACCTCGCCGAGCTGCTGCTCAGCAAGGGCTACGAGGTACATGGCCTGATTCGTAGGTCGTCCACCTTTAACACCTCGCGTATTGATCACCTCTACCAGGATCCGCACGAGAAGGACGCCAAGCTGTTTCTGCACTACGGCGACTTGAGTGACGGTGCACGTCTGGTCACATTGCTCACCGAGATCCAACCGGATGAGGTTTACAACCTGGGCGCTCAGTCCCATGTGCGCGTCAGCTTCGATGAACCCGAGCACACCGGCAACACCACCGGTGTTGGTTCCATACGGTTGCTCGAGGCCGTTCGTCTCGCCGGCTTGCAGTGCCGCTTCTATCAGGCGTCGAGTTCCGAAATGTTCGGTGCAACCCCGCCTCCCCAGAATGAGGACACCCCGTTCTATCCCCGCTCGCCGTACGGCGCAGCGAAGGTCTACGCCTACTGGGTTACCAAGAACTACCGCGAGGCGTACGGAATTTTCGCTGTCAACGGGATCCTCTTTAACCACGAATCGCCACGCCGAGGCGAAACATTCGTCACGCGCAAGATCACCCGTGCAGTCGCACGCATCAAGGCCGGCATCGAAGAGAACGTGTACATGGGAAACCTGGACGCTATCCGCGACTGGGGTTATGCGCCGGAGTACGTCGAGGGCATGTGGCGGATGCTGCAGGTCGATGAGCCGGACGACTTCGTGTTGGCCACCGGCGGCAACTTCTCGGTCAAAGACTTCCTCGTCGTAGCCTTCGAGCGAGCCGGCTTGGACTGGGAGAAGCACGTCAAATTCGACGAGCGTTATCTGCGTCCCACCGAGGTGGACGCTCTCATCGGTGATGCCAGCAAGGCCGAAGCAAAGCTCGGGTGGAAGGCGACTGTCCATACACCTGAGCTCGCGAAGATCATGGTCGACGCTGATATCGCGGCTCTAGAGCATGAGGGTCGCCCGTGGATCGACCATCCTGCACTGCCGGATTGGGCATGAGCGCCGCTGAGACGGATGCGTCGAGGGCATCCGACTACACGCCCGGTCCGCTCGACCGTAATGCGTCGTTCTACGTTGCCGGGCACCGCGGGCTCGTCGGATCGGCGATCTGGCGTCAGCTGGAGGGGCGCGGATTCACGAACTTGGTCGGACGGTCGTCGACGGAGTTGGATCTCAAGGACCGAGACGCGGTCTTCAAGTTCTTCGAGGAGTCTAAGCCGAAGGCAGTCGTGTTGGCGGCTGCCAAGGTAGGCGGGATTCTGGCCAACAGCACGTACCCGGTCGATTTCCTCTCGGACAATCTGCGGATCCAGGTGAACGTGCTGGACGCAGCATTGGCGCAGAACGTGCAGCGTGTGTTGTTCCTCGGGTCGTCCTGTATATACCCGAAGCTAGCACCGCAGCCGATCAAGGAGGAGTACCTCCTGACCGGACATCTCGAGCCGACGAACGATGCGTATGCGATCGCGAAGATCGCCGGCATCCTACAGATCCAATCGGTACGCAAGCAGTATGGACTCCCGTGGATTTCGGCGATGCCGACCAACCTGTACGGCCCGGGTGACAACTTCTCCCCTGAGGGATCGCACGTCCTGCCCGCGCTCATTCGTCGTTACGACGAGGCCCGCCGAGACGGTGTCGACACGGTGACCAACTGGGGTAGCGGATCGCCGAGGCGCGAGTTCTTGCATGTAGACGACATGGCTGCTGCGTGCATCCATCTGCTCGAGCACTACGACGGGCCTGAACAGGTCAATGTCGGTACTGGAGAAGACGCGACCATAAAAGAGATCGCCGGTATCGTGGCAGCCGCAGTCGGGTTCGAGGGAAATACCCGGTGGGACACTTCTAAGCCAGATGGGACACCGCAGAAGTTGCTCAATGTAGACAAACTGCAAAGAGCCGGATGGAGGCCGCAAATTGATCTGGAGACAGGAATCGCTGCCACTGTAGCGTGGTACAGGGATCATGTCGGTTCGGTTCGAGCTTAGTGTCAAGCCGAGCCAATCTGCGGCTATCGCCCAATGACGCATGGCAGTCTGTTTTTCGATTAAACGAGGCCGAACGATGAAGATTCTTATCTGCATGGCTAGCATCGACCCTAGTAGGGGAGGACCGACGACCGCAGTGCACGCGTTAGCTGCCGCACTTGTCTCCACAGGGCATCAAGTCACAATTACCGCCCATGATGACCGCCGGTCCAGCGCTGTGGGCGACACAAGCGACATGCCGTACGAGGTCCGCCGCTTTCGGCTAAGCCTCAGAACTTGGCAGTATTCGCGTGAGTATTCAAGATGGATCAAGCGTAACGTTTCCGAATATGACGCCATCATAGTAAATTCACTATTTTTGGCGCATACTTTCTCAGTGTGTCGGAACGCTCGGAAGAAAGGCATTCCGTACGCTCTACGGCCCCATGGAAGCCTAAACGAGGCTGATATGGCAAATAAAAAGTTCGCAAAAAAGTTGTACATTAGACTTATCGAAAAAATAAACCTATCGCGAGCGAAGTACATTTTCTGCACGTCCGATGCGGAGGCTTTACAATTAGCCCGTCTCGGCTACTCGAACGCAATCACTATCCCTTTGGGGGTTAACCCGACATTCACAGCTTTAGAACGTCAAAATCGCTTAATCGCCCGTAGATCGGTTCTATACATTGGGCGAATATCGAAAAAGAAGAACATACAGATCATAATATCTGCCATCGCTCGACTTAAGGCCGAGGGGGAGAATTTCACCGCGACTATTGCCGGACCCGACGATGAGGGTTTGATGCCCGACCTGTCGAATATGGCTGAAGAGATGGGCGTTAGCGGCAGCATTGAATTTCGCGGATTTATCGGACAGCAGGAGCAACTAGCACTGCAGTCAACCGCAGGATGTTTCGCACTTCCAAGTGACGACGAAAACTTTGGAATTGCAGTCGCGGAGGCTATGGCCACCGGACTACCAGCGCTGATCACTACGGGAGTGAGCCATTCAAGCCACTTTGACGATTACCCAGCAGGCGTTCTGGTTGAGCGTTCAGCCGAAAGTTTGAGCCAAGCAATGCTACACGTCGCAAACCTTGATGGCGGCGATTATCAGAAAATGTGTGGCGAGGCAAAGCGGCTTGTTCGTGATCACTACGACTGGCAAAGAACCGCAGAATTAGTAGTACAGGGATTCACCAGACTCGATTATGCAGAACCTCCAGCCGGCGAAGGCGGGCCAGATGATGTCTAGTTTAACGGTAATAATACTAACAATGGATGAAGAGATTCACATAAAGAGTGCGATCGAATCCGTCCATAGGGTAATGCCCAAACCCACTGTCTACGTCATTGACTCCGGATCAAGTGATTCAACTGTAAAAATTGCACAAGAATGCGGTGCAACTGTACTACATCATGCATTTGTAAATCAGGCGAAACAGTTCCAATGGGCAATGGACACCGTCCCGCAGAATACTCCGTGGATGATGAGGTTAGATGCTGATGAAGTAATCTCCCCAACTCTCGCGGACGAGATCAGTCGATCAATGGCTGAGCTTCCGGAGTCTGTCGCAGGGATGTACCTCCAACGGCGTCACGTATTTCAAGGACGGGCTATCACGCACGGCGGACGCTTCCCCCTTAGACTATTGCGAGTTTGGAGAACCGGACATGCAATGATCGAAGATCGATGGATGGATGAGCACATAGTGCTCAAATCTGGGAGTTCGGTGGTTATCTCCGGAACATTCGATGACAATAACCTAAAAGGGATTGGCTTTTTCACGCAAAAGCACAATGGCTACGCTACTCGCGAGGCCATGGATGTCTTGATCTCCAAATATAGCCTTGGCGACTTACCACCCCAACTCGAATCGATACGCAAAAACATGACTCAAGATAGGGTTAAACGTCTTGTCAAGACCAGGATTTACAATAGGATCCCATATCCTGTGGCATCAAGCTTGTATTTTCTCTACAGGTACATTTTACAACTTGGCTTCCTAGACGGTGTCTCCGGTTTGGAATATCATTTCTTGCAGGGATTTTGGTATCGATTTTTGGTCGGAGCGAAGTTAAGGGAACTTGAATCCGGTATTCAACCACACTGGGACGTAGACCAAATCCGGCAATACATCTCCAGTACCACCGGGTATGCGATTGACGCCCGCGGTACCGCAGGTGGGCAGCCCGCGGCCGTCGGGACTGTCCGCCAATGAAGACTGCTGCAGAGGCGAATCGACAGGCCGTGTTGCTCTTTGCCACGCAGATGGTCGTAGCAGTGGCAAATTTGCCAGTTACAATTAGCCTTGCGCGTGCGCTCGGGCCGGATGGACTGGGAACCTATCAGCTCTACAACAGGATCGCGCTGGTAATCATTGCTCTGGCTTGCCTGGGCTATCCCCACGCAATCGCTTGGGCAAGTGGTACCGCGAAAACTGATGCCGAGTTGTCGGGTGTTCTACGCGTTCTGTACCGCAGCACTACGCTAAGCGCACTGTTTGTGGCGATAATGTACGTCGGTCTGAGTTTCATTCCACACGAACTTACAGGAACCACTGTTTGGTACGTGTTCGGCGCCTTTGCCGCCTTGAACATATTCGCAGCCAATCTCTCAAATTTCTTTCGAGGTTTTCTCGATATCAAGGGCATGGCTTTTTCTAGAATTGGGCAAGCAGCGAGTTGGCTATTGATGTCGGCAACTTTGGCATTGACATCTCACCTCACAGTTACAACGGCGGCAGCGGCACTACTGGCTTCCCAGTTGTTCGGTATCGTATTTTCCTTTTGGAGGCTATTTCAATCAAAGATACTGAGAACTGCCCCGAAGCGGGCTGACCGGTCAGGCATATCAAAATTCTCAAGGCGGGTGTTTCCTGGTCTCCTTATACGCGAGTGGGGAGCGCATCTTGATCAGCTTGTTATCGGCTTCTTTCTATCGACCTATGCTTTGGGAATTTACACAGTAGCCGCATCACTGACACTGGCCCTAGCTCTATTAACTGGGCCAATTGTTAACACGGCGCAGCCGATAATTCAGGCAACCCCAGAGAGAGACCTGGTCGACGTCGCAAAGAAATTTTATGCGGTGACGTTCCTGGTGATAGGAATTCCGTGCGTGGTTCTCGCCGCGCTGGCATCCGTTCTGGTACCTCTGATCTATGGTGCCAGCTTTTCTAACTCGGCTGACCTTGTAAGGATTCTCTGCATCGCGTCTTTTGCCTCTGCTCTGGCAGCTTGCAGCCAGGGCGTGCTGGTAGGAATCGGCCGACCAGGATCCGGGAGCGTGGGAACGGGAATAGGATTCGCTGTCACGTGCGGTTTGTGGTCGCTCCTAATACCCAGTTTCGGCCTTGTCGGTGTCGCGTGGTCTTCTGCACTCGGGATGACTGTAAGTGTCGGCGTATCCTTCCTGTTCGTGTCCCGGCGCCTGGGTGCAAAACCGGCGACGCTGGTATGGAGCATAGTAAAACAAATACAGACGACTGCAGCACTGTTGCTCGTGTCGCCAAGGAGAGCGCTACAAGCCCTCGGGTTCGGAAGGAGTACCAATGACGAAAAGCTCTGACGGTGTCGTCGAATTTTTGCTGTGCGACTGGGCTACCAATAGCGGTAGACGTCGTATTCAACTGGCACTACTTATGTTCAGGATAGCGCAGTTTTGCAAGACTAGATTTGGTAAGTTGGCAGCGCCAATCAGCTTTATTTACCGTCAATATGCTCTCTCGTACATCGGTCTCGATCTACCCGTCAGCACCGAGGTGGGCAGATGTTTGAGAATTCACCATGGTATTGGTCTGGTGATAAACGGGAGCTGCAAGATTGGTACGGGGGTGGAACTGCGACAGAACACGACAATTGGCTCTCGCATAGGACCATCCGACGCCCCGACGCTTAGGGACAATGTTTCGGTGGGCGCAAATTGCGTGGTAATGGGGAGAATTGATGTTGGTGAGAATGTGACTGTTGGCGCGGGGTGTGTGCTGTTGTCTTCTGTAGACCCTGGCTCTACTGTTGTCGGTAACCCATCACGAGTCATTCGAGCCAACGAACTTGGCAGTGAGTGTTATAAATGAGAGCGATTAAAAACTCGCACACGGCGAGTTTAACGCACGCCAATCGGGTGGCTCGTCCATTGAATAGGATGCCGACCGGTGCGATTTTGAGCATAGCCATGCTCTTGATTTTTACGTTGGCGGCTTGGCTGTCGGAGAATTACGATGCTGCTGCAGCTGCCGGAGTCTTCTTGCCGATACTTTTCCACTACGCTATGTGGACCCCTAGAACTGCGCATTGGGCGGCTCCGACACCATCTCTTGTGGTTGCAGGTGCTTATGGGGTATTTTTTGGATCGGGCCTAATTAAATACTGGTTGGACGATCGATATCTGCTCTTTCAAGTTCTGCCGATACCTGCCGAAGATATAGCGGTGGTAATCGGTTCAACTTCGGTCATCACCACATGTTTTGTAATCGGATCTTACTTCGGTAGTTCAGCCAAGGCATCGGGGCCCCGGAAAAGAGCCGACAGTGCCGTCATCAACAAGCCTTTCGTGTTTACGGCTTTTTTTGTTGGGATCTTGGCTTTCTCCGGTGCAGTGCTGGTGATTGCAGGTTTGGGAGGTGTCAACTCTGCCGCGTCTGCGCTTGGAAAACATGACCGAACTGTCGGTATATCAATTGCGGGGAGTTTTGGTTCTTCTGCTTGGTCGGTGTTCGCTGTCCCTGCAGTAATTTCGCTCTCGGTCGTTTATGTCAAATTTCGTGGAAAAATTTTTGGATATTTTGCCCTTGTCCAAATCATTCTTCTATCGACAATAGCTCTCTATATTTTTGGAAGCCGCCTGACTTTGGTTTTGGCGTTTACCGGATTTGCGACAGTGAAGTACGTTTTGACTGGAACAGTAATGAAGGCTCGGATAGTCCTGGCTGCTTTCCTGGTCTTGATGACTGCCACTTCGTTCGTTATTTCCACCAGGGATGATGGCCAGAGTCTCGGTGACATTGAGGTACTCGATGCTTTGTCATATGCCGTTTTGGATGCGTCGATGGCGGCCTATGTTCACACAGACGAGTTGCAAGAGGAATTCTCGTCTGGGGAAAGGGCTTTAACGGTGCTCTCTACTGCTTTTCCAAAAAGCAGTGCTTCTGCTTTGGAAGTCTCGGAGGCGCGGGTCGATGTGATTGTTGTCCGGAAGATCGGCAACGCTGCACAAGCGAGTTCGAGTGGGATTCCGCCGTCTTTGCCTACTTTTCTAATGATCGTGTCAGGTCCGATTATTGGGGCAATTTTTGGCTTAGGGCTTGGGTTCCTGGTAGGCGTCGTATCTAGCATCTTTTTCCAACGACGATCTCTTTTGTCTGCATTGATGTCAGGGCTTTTCGTAGCTTTTGTGCTGAACTCTTATAAGGGCGGCGACATATTGCTCGATTTAGGTTCGGAGGCTCGGCGTTGGGCGTACTTAGCGCTCATCTACGGTCTGTTCTGGTTTCTGTTTTCCCGTCGAGGTTCTGGACAGTTAGGTGTGCGCAATGCGGTCTGATCCGATGGTCGTGTACGTTGTCCATCAGTACCCAGTCGGTAGCCAGACTTTCGTCGAAACAGAGTGGCGTGCCGTTCAAAGAGCTGGGCTTCACGTCGACGTATTTGCTCTCCACGGTGTTCGAAGTCCATTCCGGCACGTGCACTCCGAAAAGCTTAGACACTCGCGCGTCTCCACCGCGACTAGTTTGTTTCTAGTTTTGTTCAGGCTAGCTCAAAATTTTCGTAGAGTTTTATCTATCTATCCTGGCCTGTTTAAGGACGTGCGAGGCCTACCGCGCTTCTTCTTTTCTCTGTACTCCGCAATTCGTCTAGCAATTTCGATCGCTCAATACCCAAGTGTGCATCTCCACGCCCACTTCCTAGGCCGGACGTTCGAGGTTGCTTTAATGGCACGATATTTGACAAGGGGGGAGGTTCGAGTCACGGGAACAGGGCATGCGGGTGATGTCGCGAACCCGATGTCGCGCGCTCGGTTAGAACGATGCGCTCAACTGAGCGACGCAATCGTCTGCGCAAGCGAATTTGTAGCGGGGCATCTGTATGCGCTAACGGGTGTCCAGGCACGTCAAATTGTTCACTGTGGGGTGGAGCTTTCGCGGATGCCTGTGCGTCAAGCCAGTAGCCCGGATACAATACTTAGCGTCGGCCGCATGGTTTCGAAGAAGGGCTTCGATGACTGTGTCCGTGCTGCACACCTGCTGGACGAGAGAGGTTTTCAGTTTAGCTGGTCATTCGTCGGCGACGGGCCTGAAAAGCAAGCCCTTTCTCGCGATTCGGTTCCCCTGGAGGATGGAGCGATGGTTGAATTTATCGGCGCTCTTGATAATGCAGCTGTTCTCAGATTGATGGCTAAAGCTGGTGTGTTTGTTTTGGCACCGCGGTTAGGAAACGATGGAGACATTGATGGGATACCAGTTGTCTTGATGGAGGCAATGGCTACTGGTTGTATTGTTATTTCTTCTCGTATTGCGGGCATACCTGAGCTGATAAAAAACGGCGAAAACGGATTTCTAGTGGAGCCTGGTTCGCCAATCGAAATATCGAGGGCTATAGAGAGTGTTATGCGTAATCGCGTTGGAATGGATTCTTTGAGAGAAAATGCCGTCCGAACAATCGAGTCTTCATTTTCTGCGTCGCGCGCGGGTGGCCAAATGCGCGACCTGATTGACGATCTTTGGAAATAGGCCATGTGGTCTCATCGGTGTCACCGCTAGCTCGTCGATCCACTTGGCGAAGGTGTCGAGGGTTGGCTTGGCAGATAGCCGTTCCCGTGCAAACTTGGCTCCGGCAATTCCGTAGGCCTGACTGAGGACGGGGTCCTCGTGAAGTTTGCATATCGCAGAGAGTAAAGACTCTGGCTCACCGGAAGGTACCACGACCCCTGCACCCGATATCCGGATTTCGGCGGCGGTAATTCCCAAGGGGTCAGTTGCTGCAATCACAGGCTTGGACGCGTTGAAATAAGTCGTAAGCTTGCTGGGCACCGCCATTTCTGAGATTCCCGGTGCTTCGTTTACTAGTAGGTAGTCTGCCGCTGCCAGAGCTGTCGCAAAGTCGTGGTCGTCGAGAGGGTCTATGAATTTTACCGTCGGGATGGCTTGGGACATGGCCTCTAGCTTCTCGCGCTGGTTGCCGTCTCCAAGTAAAATGAACTGTATGTCTTGTTTTCGCTCCGCGGCCATCGCCGCTGCTGAGATGACGTTTTCTAGGCCCTGTTTTGCCCCCATGTTTCCAGCATGAAGGACAATGGTTGAGGTTTGATCCCAACCGAGATGCACGCGAGCGGATTTAATGGATTGCCCGGTAGTGGGCATCGTGTGCGCCCAGTTCCGAACTGTGCTAATTCGCTCCCTGGAAATGGAAAGTGAGCCAACTAAACTATCCGCAAACCGATCGTGTATGACTACAAGTTTGTCGGCCTTTTGCATGGTGTTTGATTCAAGTGCAGCGACCGCTCTTGCCGGAAGTTTCGACATCGACTTCGTTTCTACGACCCCCATGCTGTACAAGTCCTGGACCCAGATTCCGAATGGTCGTGATCTGGAAAGATGCTTATTCTTGATTGCCGCGAACCATGTCGGTATTAGAGCTGGCGAAATACAGATTATTACGTCCGGGCTACCCCACTTGCACAGAACCGCCCTGATGCCAAATCCGATTTCTAATCTCGTTCGTTTTATAAGCGTAGGGTTCTTGGGAACATAGTGATCTACCCTTGTCAGGCGTACGCCGTCGTGTAGGCCGCTTGGGAACATGGAAGTGTAGTTTCGATCTTTGGACCACTGTGGATAGTGGGGGTAACCGGTGATTACTTCAACCTGGTATCCGCGATCGCGAAGTCCAGTCGCCAAGCCGTAGGTGTAGACCGCGATGCCGGTCGGTTCGGGATGATAGTTCAAGCCAAGTATCAGTACTTTTTTCTTGTTTGCGCTCACGGGCTGATTATAGTCCGTTGGGAGGCAGAAGCGTCAGCTGCGTAGTGGGTACCGTCTCCTACTTTCTTCCGTTCCTGTTGGACTTCACACGCGGTGTTGTGCTTCGACGGCGGCGTTCTGACAACTTTCGGACGTGTTGGTTTTGTTCTCGAGGCTGAGGTTGCCGCGATTACTGGCTGCGGGGAGTTGTCCGTTGCGAAGTCCGCATCGCAGTCGGCGTCGTGCTCGGCATCTCAGCGGTCGTTTCGGTCATCCCATCCCGATTTACATACGCATTCCACTGCAGTTCGAGCAGCTGGAGTCTTGGTACAGCGCCAACACGGAACTTATTGCGGTCTTGGCGCTTCTGGCCTGATAACAGCTGTCGTTGCCAGCTGGTCAGCCATTTTTGGGCTGATGAATCGCCATCGAGTCGGATGATTAATCCTGATTTCGCACGTTCCGCGGCCGTCCCAAACAACTGAGCCGAGCAAGTCTCACACCAACGCACTGACGACCGCGCTGGCGATTATTTGGTGACCCTCGTTGTTCGGATGTAGGCCGTCGGGGTCGATCATGTCGGGATGATCGGCCAGCGGCTCACCGATATCGAGATATCTGGCCTCTGCGCTTGCTGTTGCGGCCTTCACCCCGTCGATCAGGGTCGGGAAGTCCGCCGGAGGTTCGGTTGCATCCCAGATCGGGCTGGTAACTAACACCTCCGTGTTCGGTGCCGCAGCCTTGATGGCCGCGAACAGTGACGATGCAACGGCGCCGGTGACGCTCGCGGTACCGGCCTCGTAATCGTTGCGGCCACCGGACACAACGACGATGTCCGGCTGGGCCGCAGCAACCACATCCAGCTTGATCGCGTAATCGGTCTTCTGCCCGAGATAGGTCGTGGTGTACCCGGAGCCGCCCTCGGCAAGGTTGAGCTCCGACCATCCCATCGCCGCCGACACGAGCGTCGTCCAGCGCTGTCCATTCGAGGACGCACCGATGCCCTTGCTGTACGAGTCGCCCAGGAATGCGACCACGGGCACGGAATCCGGAATGGACACAGGTGGGGGTGTTGCTGCCTGGGGAGCCTCGGACCTTGACCCGATCTGCCATCCCACGATTCCGCTGAACGCCACGACCAACACCGAGACAGCGATCGAGATGAGCACCGTTCTGCGCCCCGTCATGATGCCCCCACTTGCCACCGCGTCACGAGATCGACCGCCGGCAGGACACGCCTTTCGGATGGGTCATCGCGACCCGCATCGTGTGGACCATGTGCTCCCACGACGGAAATTCGAAACCGGACGGCAGTGGGCGCGGACCGCTGGACAGGCTCATTGTCATGGCCTGCGCTACCGCGTCCATGTCGGTGGGATCGCAGTACCGCACCGACTCACCGAGCAATTCTCGAAAGATGGGGCGGTCGCTCACCAGCACCGGTGCCCCGAGGCGTAGCGCCTCGAGTGGAGGCAGACCGTAGCCCTCGTTCAGTGAGAGGTATACGAACAGTGCGGCATTTCTATACAGCCATGCCAGCTGCTCGGTCTCGACGAAACCGGTGTAGCGAATGGAGCCGTCGTCGATAGCAGCGAGTACCTCTTGCTCGAGCTGATCGGCCTTCCCGTTGGCCGGCCCCACGACCACGAACGGGCGGTTAGGTGAGATCGCTCCCGAACGCACTGCTGCGGAGAGTGTTGTTGCCAGATTCTTCCGCGCGTTCAACCGACCGACGGACAACACGAAGGAGCCGGGACGGAGGTCGAGTGCGGGAGGTGGTTGCGGATCGGCGTCGAGCAAGGATTGCGAGATGCCGAAGCCGGTCACTGCGGTGGGCGTCAGCCGAGGGTTGTGCTCAACGATGCGGGCCGCTTCGGTTCGACTACTGACGAACAGCACACTCGCCGCGCGTGCGGCAATCATGATGGGCGAGAGGTAGATCCGCTCAATGCGGGTGAACCACTCCGGGTTGGATTGGAACAGCGCATCGTGCACGAAGACGGCCGATTTACCCAGCAGCGGAGAATAATTCGATCCCCACGCCATGTCATACGGGCCGAGGCGTACCCGAAGCGACAGCTCCACCATGTTCTTCAGCGGCTGCGTCGGCAGGTATGTGCGGATCCATCGCACCCCTCGCCGATCCAAGTCTGCCGCCTCAGCCGGGGTCGGACTGCGCCGCAGCGCGACGGTCAGCACATCGCCAGGAAACTCACGTCGCCACGCCGCGATCTTCTCGTGTGTGATGACTATGCCGGCGGGCGGACCGTCGAACCAGTAGTACCCGTCGAACAGGACCCTCATGTCGTCTCCGTTCTGTCGCGTCGGGGCAGTACGACGAGCATCGCCACCGACACCGCGATGCGTAGCGTGCTCAGGACTAGCAACGTCCACACCAAACCTGCTGCACCGCCGATGAATACGCCGATCGTTTGGCTACCTACGTCGACGAGCACCGAGGCCAGTCGGGCTCGATGTGTGAATACAGGGCCGACGAAGAATCGGGTGGCCATCAGTGCCACCTCGAAGGTCTGCGCAGACAGGATCGCCATTCCTACCGGAACCACGTACGGCAGCGCGGCGGCGGGACCGATGTCGGAGAACACACTCGAAAGCGCCGTGTAACCCACCACCCCACACGCGCCGAGGCCGAGGGCCACCGCGATATTCCAGCGCACCGAGACCCCGAGTACTGCACGGGTGCCCTGCGCGCTGAGTGTGGCGAACTGTTTGAAGATCAACGGCTGGATGCTCTGGATGATCACGAACGCCGGCGCGAACACCAACGAATAGGCGAACCGGATCCCGGCAGTGGCAGTGTCGTCCTGAATCAGATATAGCAGCAGCGTGGCGATCTGGCTTCCGAATCCCAGGTAGACGGCCTCTGCGGTGATCCGCCACGCGATGGAGAAGTGCGAATCGGACTTACTGGTGGAGGTGGCTGTGCCGCAGAAGACGAGCCCAGCCGCGAGCACGATTAGCAACGTACAGAACCAGATCGGCAGCAGCGCAGTGTTGTCGACACCGAGTGCGGTCATACCCGCGGCCAGGAGCGCGCCGACGGCATAGAGCCCCGCCAACAGTGCCGCACGGGAATAGCTGCCACGGATGATGAGGACCTGACGCGGCAGATCGGAGATCACCATCGTCGCTGCCAGAGCTCCCACCGCGGCGGCATAACCCCAATCGCCGCCGTGGCGTATCCACGCGAACGAAGCAACACCGACGACGGTTGCGAAGACAAGGGTTCCGCGCCAACTCGACCACCGGTCGATGGAATCCTCGGGGCGGATACCTATTCGTGCTGCGTCGACGATGGGGGCGTAGATCCCCCACGCTCGTGAGGTCCCGACGGCGATGAAACCCAGTGCGGCACCGACCGACAGCGAAGCGAATTCGCCTACCGTCAGCGACACACCGGCCGTGACGTTGAAGACGAAGAAGCCGAGGGACCACAAGCCTTGGTCGAGAGTGCGGACCAGAATGCCGGCTCGGGTGACGGTCGAGTTCTCCACCGAGGTGCTCGCGGTCATTGTGGCCGACCCACCTGGCCGGCCATCGCTGCCCCGAATGTCAGGCCCTCGGCGTAGAGCTGCGCGGCGAGGTCGACGAACCGCTGCTTGGTCCACTGCGTCGTGCTGATGCGCGGCATGGTGGATGCCCGGACGACGGCCGCCGCCAACATGTCCCGGGTGGTCGTCGGGTCGGCAGCGAGCACGACCCCGGACGTTCCCGAATCCTCGAGCACCGAGCTGGCACCGGTTCGCTCGAAGCACACTACCGGTAGTCCGCACGAGGCCGCCTCGCCCACTACGCCGCTTGCACCTTCCCGACCCGAGGGATGCATCAACACATCCGATTTGACCATCATGTCCAATACCGCTGCGCGGTCCAGGGATCCGTGGAAGGTCACTCGATCGTGCACGCCCAGAATCTGTGCCCTTCTGCGCAGGTACGCGCCGTGGCTCGTACTGTCGAAGCCCACGATGTGCAGGTGGGCGTTCTGCAGCATGGTCGACGCCAACGCCTCGATCGCCAGTTCTTGCCGCTTGCGCGTGATGAGGTGCCCGACCACGAGGATCTCGATTCCGTCGTGGTCGGCCCGGGAAGGCCGTGCGGTGGGAAGATCAACGACGACATTGGGAAATCGCCGGAACTGGGTATCAATCCGTCCGACAGTTGCTTCCATCGCTCCGTTCTGCGCGAGTACCAGATCGCATTGCCGCGCGATGCGCGTCGCCGGAATCGATGCCACACGGTCCCGAACCGTCTGCAGAATCCTCTGTCGACGTGATGCGGGCGAGGTGGGCGAAATGCCGAAGACCGCGGCGACGCCGCCCGCCCCGACCGGCCCCCAGACCTTGTAGGTGTTCGGTGACATTCTGGTGATCGGTGTCGAGAGAATCTCCGATGCGAACGTCACGTGATGCGCGTAGACCACCGAGTGTCTCCGCTCGATCTCTCGAATGTGTCTGACAGCCAGTCGAACCCATAGTTCGTGCTCGAGCCGGGTGAACCGAGGATAGTGCCATCGAAAGAACGGCGGTGCCAGCGGAATCTCGACGGTGACGATCTCGAGGTGCTGCTCGAGCTCGGCCGGAACCCGCCCGGCGCAGGCTTGGGCAGAACGGCGCATCGTCAACAGAACCACCGTTGCATCCACGGTTCGAGCGTGCTCGAGGGTGGCGATCAAGAACTGCCAGCCGATCCCCGGTTCGCTGGGCATGTCCGGGTGAACCGTGAACGAGGACAACACGATTGCACGCGGTCGACCATCGGACGCCGTGAAGGTCATCGCGTCCCCGCGAGGCGGTGCCGTCTGCGCCGTCGGGGCGATCCGTGGGACGCCGGCGTCCGGGCATGCGTCTCTGCGTTCCGAATCGGTGTGGTCGCCGTCAGTGCGAGGAAGACCCAGGGGAATGCAAACCAAATCACGCTGGTCACGGATGTGCAGATCGCCAATCCCAGAAACAGGGGAAGGGCGTGCGCTTTGTCTCGGGCGGCCAGGAACAGTGCGACGGCGAAGACGGCGAAGAAGGCCGAGCCCACGAAGCCCACGTCGTACAGAAGTGACAGCCACATCGAGCTGAGATACGCGGGGCCGGTATTGGTCGGGTCGACGGGGTTGAACTGCGAGAACGTGTTCAGTCCGGTTCCGAACGACGACGCGCCCCAGCCGCGTGCGGCAATCTGATCGATCGCGTTGTTCCACAGTTGGACGCGGTAGGCACCGGTCCCGCTCTGTGTGTCGATCACGTGGACCACGCGCCACAGAAACGTGTCCTCGTCACCCACGCGGTAATACACGTCCTGCAGGTAGAAGGCGACGAGGGTGAACGCGGCCACCGCCGAGACTACGGCTGTGGGATAACGCTTGACGCAACGGAACAAGACGCAGACGGCGAGGAGCGCAAGGGCAATCCAGGCCGATCTGGTGGACGTCAGTATCAGTGCGATGGTGATCGGGATTGTCATCACCAGAACGTGTTTCGTCACGGCCGGTGTACCGGCGAAGTAGTAGACGATGCCCAGCCATCCGAAGCACAAGCAGCCCATGATGTTGTACTCGAAGGCCAGGCCGTCGATGCGGGTACTCGGATCGAGTACGAAGGCAGCGATGCTCACGACGCAGATGAACCCGAGAATGGTTGTGCCGGAACGGACGATGAACCTCAGGTCGAGGGCCGACGTGACCAGTGGAACCACCGCGACGAGCGCGACTAGCAGCTGGATGGCCATGCGCAGGCTCGCTCCGGGGTCGAGAGCGAAGACCATGCTCGACGCGAGTCCGACTGCGATGAGCCCGACCCCGCCGAGGACGAGACCCGGACCGAGTGAGTTGCCGACGCTCGCGGACGGGTTCCGCCGTACATGGGCGTGCAGGGCGAGCAGGAACAACGGTGTTGCGAAGTACTCGGGACGAATGCTCAGCCCTGCGACCGTCACCTGAACACCGTTGGAGCACAACGCGAAGAAGAAGACGCACCATGCCCATTCCATGCTTCTCAAGGATCCGACAGCGAGGACAGCAGCAATCGCCGCAGCAAGCGCGATCGAGGCCATCGTGGGAACGGCCAGCGCCAGGTACACGACGACGGAGGCAGCGCAGACGAGTCCTGTCATTTCTGCAGAGGATGGGCCTGCTTTGCGGCCTACTCGCCCGGTGAGGAACATCGGGTCAGTGCCGGTTGGTGCGCACGGGTGCCGATTGCGTCGGCGGTGTCGGCACTCGACCGGGCTCGAAGTCGTAACCGTACTGATCTCGTCCGCGTCCCGTTGCCGGGACCATCGACATGACCACACCGAGCAACGAGGCACCCACGTTCTCGAGGTTGGCCGCAGCTCGGGTCAATTCCTCGCGGCGGGTGTATCCGTACCGCGTGACCAGGATGGTGCCGTCGCATTGCGTGGCGAGAGTGGCGGCGTCGGTGACCGGCAACAGGGGAGGCGAATCCACCACCACGTAGTCGAAGGCCCGCCCCAGATCGCGCAGAAGTGATTGGGCGGTGGAGCTTCCCAGCAATTCGCTCGGATTGGGCGGGGCCGGGCCCGAACCCAGCGCCCACAGATCGGTGTGGCCGGTTGTCTGCACCACCTCGTCGAGACCGGCGTCGTGTGCGAGCACGGAACTGACACCTACCGAGCCGACGATGCCGAGGTAGTCGGCAATGTGTGGCCGTCGCAGGTCGGCATCGACAAGGACGACCCGGTTGCCGGATTCCGCGAGCGAGAGTGCAAGGTTGACGGCAGTGGTCGATTTACCCTCGCCCGCAATGCAACTGGTGACCAGCAGTATGCGGGGCGGATTGTCGACCGAAAGGAATTTGAGGTTCATCCGCAGTTGACGGAACGCCTCGGCGATGGGCGCGGTGGACGAACCGAAGTCGATGGGAGGGGTGTCACGGATCTTCTTGTCCAACGGGATTGACCCGATGAGCACGCTGTCGGTCAGCGCCTGGAGTTCGTCGGGTTCCTTGACGGTGTTGTCCATCCTGTCGCGAACCAGTGCGCCCGCGATGCCGACCAGAAGTCCGAGGACGAATCCGAGTGCAACGTTGCGGACCTTTTTGGGCGAGACCGGCGTGGTCGATGCCTCCGCGGTCTCGGCCACGGTCACCGCAGCGCTGGCCGTGCCCCCGTCGACAGGCTTCTCCAGTTCGCCCACCAGCGTGGGGAACAGCTCGCCGATGGCGTTGGCGATGTCGCGGGCCTGAGCCGGGGACGAATCGACAACGGACGCGTCGAGTAGAACCGAATTGGGTTTGGCCGTGGCGGTGATGCGGTCGGTCAGTTCGTCCGGACTCATGGGCAGCCCGAGCTGGTCGACGACACGACGAGCCAACTCCCGGCCGGTGAGCAACTCGGTGTACGAGACGACTCGCTGCTGCGACGCCAAGTTGTTTTGGTACACGTCGCTGGACGACACCGCCGTCGTCGTGACGAAGAATTGCGTGGTCGATTGATACATCGGTGTGGACACGAGCGAGATCACGACAGCAATGAGGGTGCCGACGATGGTCGTGGCCGCGATGACGAGCCACCTCGCGCGCAACGCGGCAGCGTACCGGCGAACTGTCATTCGCATCTCTCCCTCGAACTGCAGACCCTCGAACTTCGGTGTTGTGTGCCGAGCGATCAGGGAACGGTGCGTCGCCAGAATGCGCCGGAACCGTCGATGTCGATGATCTCGTCCTGAATCGAGTAAGCCCGGCGGTAGTCCCGGACAGCTTGTCCGGCCTGAGAGGAATGACTTCCATAGTCGTCCACGATGCAGAACCCGCCCGGTGAGAGCTTGGGGTACAACGACTCCAGAGCTTGAATCGTCGACTCGTACATGTCGCCGTCGAGTCGCATCAGCGCCAGCGCATCGATCGGTGCGGTCGGAAGCGTGTCCTTGAACCACCCCACGAGAAATTGCACTCGCTCGTCCAGAAGGCCGTATCGCTCGAAGTTGTGCTGCACCGTGCGGGGGCCCACCGCGAGGCCGCCGAGTTGATGGTTGCGATCGCCCGCGTCGGCGGGATACCGGGTGGCGTCCGGGGGCGGGAGTCCCTCGAACGAATCCGCAACCCATACGGTCCGACTCCGGTCACCCCAGGCGACCAAGTTCGCCTTCATGAAAATCGATGCGCCGCCGCGCCATACGCCGGTCTCGATCAGATCGCCGGGGACCCCGTCCGAGACGATCGTTGCGACGCACTCCTCGATGTTGGTCATCCGGCGCAGACCGATCATGGACTCCGCCCGGGACGGCCAGTCGAGGCCGGATTCTCGCTCGCGCTCGTCGTACGGTTTCTTGATCGCAATCTCGACACCGAATCGGCCGGCCACATGGGCGAAGGAGCTCGCCAATCGTTTGGGTAGCGATGGGTTTCCCTGCCACCGAACGCCGCCCAGCACCGAATCGTTGTCTTCCGCCAGAGCGCCCGTCAAAGCGCGTTTGACCGTGTTCAGATAAAGACCTCTCACCAAGTCGATATCGGTGACTTCCGTCGTCATTGGCAAACCATAGCAACGCATTACGTGACTCGTCGGGTGCAAGAACGATATTCGTGGCGGGACAATTCAGGTCGGTAGCAACGCTTCTTGCATTCTGGGAATCAGGTATTCGCCGTATTGTCGGGTGATGTGACCGGTATCCCAGCTGATTACTATGCCGGATACGACCAATGGGCACGTGTTGCGATAGCAGAACCAGGAACGAGTGTCGATCAACGTGGCTCCCGTTTGTTGTGCGGCTGCCTCGTCGGCGCTGCGTTTGGTCAGCCAGTTCTCGGAAATGCTGCTGACGCAATTGGATGGAACGGCCAGCCTGCCCGCGCATTCCGTGGCGGCCTTGCCGAGTGGGTTCGGGGTGAGGATCACGACGGCGGCATCGCTGGGCGCGATCCGCTCGATGATCGCGGTGCGCGCGGCTGTCCACGCCTGCGCCGAGCCCTTGTTGTCCACCATGGCCTGGATTCCGTATTCCATATCCACCATCACCACCATGCTGGGCCGGGCGGTATTGATCTGATCGACCATCTCGTCGCGGCTGGAGTTGCATCGATCGGTGGACTGCTCGTCCACGCCGATGGTCACGTCGGAGGCGACGAACGGGCAGTTGTTGAGTCCCATGCCGTGCACCCGAAAGCCGTTGGGAATCAACGCTCCGACGATGGCGGGCAGCCAGGAAGCCGAGAAGGAGTCGCCGACGACGATCGCAGAACGAGGCGCGTCGGGAGGTCCGTAATTGCACACATCGAGGCTCAGTTCCGGGGGATCCAAGCACCCGGCCTCCGGGCTCATCTCGACCGGCTTACCGCTCTCGACGTCGTCGAGCGGGGGAGTTGTGACCGGAAAGGACGTGGCACCGAGCGACTCCACGATGGCGGCCTCGAGCGGGTCGCGGTCCTCTTCGACGGATGCTGCGGCGAGAACCGGGGCGGGCCCGCTCGCGGGTAGCACGACGGACGGCTGATTGAACAGGGCGACCAGGAGAAAGACCATGACTGCCCCCAGCGCGGCTACGAACACGCGTTGACCGTCGTGACTGTCGCTCGCAACGGAGCGGTGCCCGGGGCGTCTCGATCGGGGAGCCAGGAAGTCCGAGTCGAGGACGGCTTTCTCCACCAGGTGGTAGGACGCCACGGATAGCAGAGCGGTGCACACGATGACGGTGACGTAGTACGTGATGCCCACATTCATGACGGTGAGGAGAAGCACGACGAGCGGCCAGTGCCACAGATACAACGAGTACGAGATGGCACCGATGTACACCACGGGTCGTAGCCGAAGCGGTTTCGTCACCGCCAGGCCGGTGGATCCGATACCCGCTGCGATCACCAGACACGTGGCCACGACGGGGACGACGCCGTAGGGCGCAGGGATGGTGTACGTGACCTCGAAGGTGAACTCGGAATAGAAGATTCCGACGAGGCCGGTGACCGCCATGGCGGACCGGAGCCACACGGGCATCCGGTGGAAGATCGGCGCAATGGATGCGAGCAACGCCCCGGCTGCCAGTTGCCACACCCGGCTGAAGGTGGAGAAGTAGGCCGCGGTGGGGCTGGCAACGCTCTCGTCCATGGCCCAGAGGAACGACACCGCAATCGCGACCACAGCGAATCCGCCGACGAACGGCCGCAGCGGCAGGTTCTTTCGCCATCTCGTAGCGATGAAGAGCAGGCCGACCATGAGTAGAGGCCACACCACGTAGAACTGTTCCTCGACGGCGAGAGACCAGTAGTGCTGCAACGGAGAGTGCGGCAACGCCGTCTGAAAGTAGTCCGTCCCGATCGAGATCAAATGCCAATTCATCATGAACGCTGCCGACCACCACGTATCGACCACGATCGCCTCGAACCTGCTGGTGACAACCAGTACGTACGACGCGGTCAGAGTTGCGCCCAAGACCAGTAGTGCAAGGGGCAGGATCCGGCGGGCACGTCTGCGATAGAAGTTCGCTATGGACACCCGGCCGTAGCGCATTCCCTCTCGCAGTAGCAGGCTCGTGATGAGGAACCCGGAAATGACGAAGAACATGTCCACGCCGACGTATCCTCCTTCGGGCCAACGAACGACGTGATGCAAAATCGCGAACGTCACAGCGATCATCCGCAAACCCTGAATGTCGAGCAGGAATCCGAAGTCGTTGGACTTGCCGGGAATACTGGGTGGCGTTGAAACAGCCGGCAGTCGGCCGGCTTTCCTTTCGTGCAGTGACATCTGCAGTCCTCGAGGCATGTGCGTGACTTCCGGAAAACCCCGGTCGGTGAAGCGAATACTAGCCGGATTCGGAGCTTTGGTAAGCGAACACGGAAACCGTCAACGATCCGAACGGCGGTTAGAAGGCTGTATGCCTTCAGGGTGGTCCAGCGAATGGCCCGCTAACCTTCATGTTGGTTGTTTCTTGCCGTCGACTGATGATGCCCATCTGGTTCATGTTGTGCGACAGAGTAGTTCGTCAAGCTCATAGCGTCCGAACGGGGTGCCGATCCTGGCGTGGACGGTTACCGTGAGCGCACCGAATTGCGTTCTAAGGAGTGCAAGATGCTGCACGCGTTGATCGACACCATCTACTGGAAGCTGCGTCGGAGGCGGATGCCCGACGACATTCCTTCTACGGCCTTGTTGACCTTCGTGGTCGATCGAGTCGGTCAGGCGCTCCGGGGGCAACTGCTGGGTCTGCCCTATTTGAGGGGACCGGCACTGCACTTTCGGGGCCGCGGCGTGAAGGTGCGCAACGCAGCCAAACTGCGCGTGGGCACCGCCGTGGTATTCGCCGACGGCGTGGCCATCGACGCGCACTCGGCACACGGAATCACGTTCGGCGACAGGACCACTGTGGGTCGTGGGTCGTCGATCAACGGATCGGGGGTCATCTCGGAACCCGGTGTCGGTGTCGTGATAGGCGAGGGTGTCGCGGTGGGGATGTACAACGTGATCTGGGGTCAGGGCGGGATCACCATCGGGGACAACGCCATGATCGGGCCCCATGTGTCGATCTTCAGTGAGGATCACGGTTTCGCCGACATGTCGGTACCCATGAACAGGCAGGGTTACCTCCGGAGCCCGACCGTCATCGGAGCGGACACGTGGATCGGGGCGGGCTGCGTGATCACCCGCGGGGTCACTATCGGTGAAGGCGCTATCGTCGGCTCCGGTTCGGTGGTCACCAAAGACGTTGCGCCCTACACGATCGTAGGAGGCGTGCCGGCCCGTTTGATCAAGGCCCGCGAACACACCGCCACATGACTCGACCCGAGGTCTCGGTTCTGATCGTCACCTACAACAGTGCGCACGTCATATCTGCATGCCTCGACGCGCTCGAAGCGGGGCACGGACGGGACGGCGAGCTGGAAATCATCGTGTACGACAACGCCTCGACGGATCAGACGGTGCCACTGATCGAGCGGAATTGGCCGGCCGTGCGCGTGATCGCGGGCGAGCGCAACCTCGGATTCGCCAAGGGTGTCAACAGAGCTGCGGAAGCAGCCACCGGCCGGAACATCATGCTGCTCAATCCCGATGCCGTCATCGCCGCCGCGGACGTACTGGTTCTGGCCAGGACGGTGCCGTCGACCCACGGCGGGATCGTCGCGCCCGTCATCCATACCGGCGGCGTGCGCGTGATGGCAGCCGGCCGAATGCCCACGATCTGGGCGATGGCCAGTCACTATTTCGGGATCTCCCGGCTCTCGCGGGGCCGGACGCGGTTGCAGGGGCACTATTTGCTGCCCTCGGACGTCGGGGAGGGCGTGGTCTCCACCGACTGGGTAACCGGTGCCTGTCTGATGGTCGATTCCGAAACGTGGTGGCGAGTCGGCGGATTGACCGAGCGGTGGTTCATGTACGCCGAGGACATCGAATTCTGCTGGCGCGTAGGCCGCGCAGGGGGCGTGGTGTTGATCCAGCCGCTCGCACATGCGCAACATCTGGTGGGCAGCAGCAACGGTGCGCCGGAGGCAGGCACCAACTCCGCCTGGGTGCTCAATCTTTACGAGTTCTACCGCGCAGACCTTGCCGAGTCGCGCCTGCAGCGAATCGTGTGGGCGCTCGTGGTGGGATGTGGTCTACGGTTCCGGGCCGTCGTCTTCCTGTTGCAGTCTCTGTTGCATCGATCGGCCGAATTGCATGGCGCAGCCGGAGATTTCACTCGTCACTCCAACGCGGTGTTCCGGGCACTGACGGCGTCCGCCGACGACAGGTGGTCGCGCAGCGCACGGTCGTAATCGGCACAGACTCGTTCCCAGGTGTAGTGGTCGTGAGCACGGCGGATCGATTCTGTGCTCAGCTCCTGTTGTAGTTCGCTGTCGTCCAGCACGGTTTCGAGTCCGGCGCTGATGCACCGCGGATCCGGGTCGACGAACACCGCTCCGTCGCCGAGAACCTCACGGTTGTAGACGGTGTCGCGTGCGACCACCGGCGCACCGCAGGCCATGGCTTGAACCAACGCAGGGTTGGTTCCTCCCACGCTGTGCCCGTGGAAGTACGCACCGGCGTTCTCCCATAATGAGAACAGCATGTCGTCGTCACTGATGTGCCCGTACCACCGCACGTTGTTCTGTCGGGCGGCTATATCGGCCACCCGTTCCTCCAGGGCACCGCCGTACCCTGACGAACCGACGATCACCACTTGCCAACGCTCGCAGAGTGTTTCGATGGCGTCCAAGAACGGTCCGATGGTGTTCTCGGGAACAAAGCGAGCCACCATCAGAATGTACTTCCGGCGCGCGAGACCGTCGGGCGGATCGTCTCCGGTTCGAGGATCGCCGCCGTACGGAATGAATACACCAACCCGGCCGGAGAGTTCCTCCCATCGAATACCCAGCGCCCTGGAGTCGTAGATGAGAGTGGTCGCGTATCGCGCTGTCGCACGGCCGCCGATGGCGAAGATCGCCTTGGCTATGCGTCCCCACTTCTCCCGTTCCCACTCGATTCCGTCGACATTGACCAACGTGGGGATTTTGCGAAGCCGAAGCAACGGCAACCAGAAGCCGTTTGCCACGTTCATCACCAGTGCCGCATCGGGTTTCGTCGCCACCGCATGGATCGACGACGTGGCCCCGTACGTGATGGTGCTGGCCGACTTGCTGTCGATGCCAGGGGTCACCACGGAACGCACACGGGGATCCATGTCGATCGGGTTGGTGCTCAGCGCCTTTTCACGGCCGTACACAACCACGTTCCAGCCGTGATCGGCCAGGTAGGGGGCCAGATGTCGGACCAAGGTTTCGAAACCGCCGTAGAAACTCGGGTATCCCCGTGTGCCGATGATGGCGACCGTACGAGTCATAGTGCTCCCACTGAGCGTCGACATACCAGTGCGCTCGTCGAATCGCTGACATTCGACATAGCAATTTGAAAGGGATGTTATACACGCGGCAACGCTTTTGTCCGTCCAACTGGTGAAGACGAAACATTGCGTGCACAAACCGATTTCGCGAACTCGGTGTCGGTTTTGAAAGATACTTCTTAACAGAATCAATTCTGTCTAGTTGGCAGTTTTGCGAGCCCGGAAGTTTCTTTGTGGTTCTTTCGAGGGACCCGCGGTTTGTTCCAGCGTGCCGGGGTTCCTCGAAGGTGAAGGACGGCCGCCCTAGCTGTTCGCGCAGTAGCGCCGTGGTCTACGGGGCCTGGCGTCATCGCTCTGGCGGTTGCGGAGGCGGCCGCCGTGGCGAGGGCAGATCTAGAGGCTTCAGCGAGCAATAAGGTGCGGCTGGCCGGGGACCGGGCTGTCTCGCAGCTCGAACAAGAGTGATGCACGGACTTGAGTGTCGAGAATCACCCTGACTTGGGCCGGGCTGGCAAAGCTCTTTATCGTTCCTGCTCTAGCCGGGGCGGACGCTGTCAGCGCTCCAACTCCGTTTGTGTTTCTGGAGTCGAAATTGGGAACCTAGATTGTCGTGACACATCACAACAGGGAATTCGCCGGGTAAATCTCGTGAATCAAACGAATGAGTGACAGGGTCCAGGGGCGATACTGATCCGGTGCACGGCGATCGAATACTTATGTAACGATTGAGCCACACAGTAGCCCGTTGCGGGGTTGTACGAACGGACGAGGAGCTCGAAGCATGGAGATACAGGATTATCTGAAAATCCTGAAGGCGAGATGGATCATCATCGCCGTAACCGTGGTCGTAGCGATCCTTGGTGCCCTAGGTGCGTCCCTGCTCACGACGCCGCTCTACGAGTCGAGTGCGAGAATGTTTGTCTCAACGTCCGGAGGAACATCGGTCAACGAGGCATACCAGGGCAACTTGTTCTCGCAGCAACGCGTTGCCTCGTACTCAGAACTGGTGACCAGTGAGGCGCTGGCAACCCGGGTTCTGGCTGTACTGCCGCTGAATCTGACTCCATCGCAGTTGGCAGCGAAGGTGAAGGCATCGTCTACGCCTGACACCGTGTTATTCGACATCACCGTCACTGATGCGTCCCCTTCGACAGCACGCGATATCGCGAACGCGATGGCGTCCGAATTGACCACGCAGGTCGAAGAGTTGGAGACACCCGCAAACGGCGGGAGTCCATCCGCCGGGGTCAAGACTTTCCAGCAGGCGGATGCTTCGTCCGCTCCGGTAAGCCCAAAGACCAAGCGCAACCTCGCCCTAGGTGCTGCGGTGGGTTTGTTGCTCGGCATTGCGCTGGCGGTGTTGCGGGACCGGTTGGACAACACGATCAAGAACCGGCGTGAGATCGAGTCGATCTCCGGCAAGGCGCTCGTTGGAACAATTCCTTTCGACAAAGAACGCAAGTTGCACCCGGCAATCGACTTCCAAGATCTGACCCAGTCGGCCAGTGCCGAGGCGTTTCGCGAGCTTCGCACCAACTTGCAGTTCCTCGAGGTCGACCATCCACCACGAGTCATCGTCGTCACCAGTGCGATTCCCAGTGAAGGTAAGACGACCACCGCGGTGAATCTCGCTGTGGCGCTGGCAGAAGCAGGCCACCACGTGGCTCTCGTGGAAGGCGATCTGCGTCGTCCGCGGGTCTCGAAATACATGGGTCTGATCGGCTCGGTCGGACTGAGTACCGTCCTCGCCGGCCAAGCAACGGTCGAGGAGGTGCTGCAGCCGACCAAGTTTGAGGGTCTGCAGGCTATGGCCTCGGGCCCCATCCCGCCGAACCCGTCCGAGCTGTTGGGTTCGGAGGCCTCGCGTGCTCTGTTGGTCGAGCTCCGTTCGCGGTTCGACTACGTGATCGTCGACGGTGCGCCGTTGCTCCCCGTGACCGACTCGGCCGTCCTCACCACCCATGCTGACGGTGCCCTGCTCGTCACGCGTTACGGACACACGAAGTCCAACGAACTCGCGCGAGCCATCAGTAACCTCGAGACCATCGGTGCACATGTTCTCGGTGTGGTGCTGGCGTTGACCCCGTCGAAGAAGGGGGATCTGTACAGCTACTCGTACAACTACACCGCAGACACCAACCTGCCGCGTCAGGTAGTGCCCCCGGTACCCGCACCGGCACCGGCACCGGCACCCCAAGGTCCGGTACAGCACCCGACGCCGGCCGCTGCACCCACTCCGCCGCAGGCTGCCGCGGCATACCCCGGATCGGCTCAGCCTGCGCCTTCGGCACCTACTGAGACTGCACGCACGGCCGCCAGCGCGGCTCCGTACGCACGGGCACGCCGGCCTGAGGTGCACACCGACCCGTCGACGAACGGCACGGACCACCCCCGTTTCGGCAAGTAGCCCCCGAGGCGGCCGGGGCTTGTCACGATCGCCCTGAGCTAGGTTTGGCCGAGCTAACTGCGCTTAATGCTTGTGCGCTGGCACTCGGAGTCGCCTGCGCGACCGGGTCCCCGTGAACTCCGGCTTTTGTATCCTGCACGCCGCAGCCGATGCCGCCGCTCTTTTTGGGTGGAGGATCGTCGTCTACGTCTATCGAGCTGCAAAGCCGAGCTGACTCCGCTCTCGCCGTGCGACGCCCAGCGCCCACGGCGAGAGCGGAGTGAACAGTAGTATCAGCCCGGTAAGCCAGGGCACTGTCACCGACAACGCGAACGCAGTCCACGATCCTGTCGGCGGCGTCGACAGCACCCATAGGATGACCGGGTGTGTCAGCACTACCATCAGCCCGCAAACCGCAACCGTCGTGATTGCAGATTGAGCACGATCGGACAGCAACGGAATTGTTGCTTCCGCGACCAGAACCATCCCAACGCTAACCGCCACTGCGATGAGGACACTGGCGACAGGGGTGCCGAACTGCGCGTTCTTCAGCGACAGCGAGGCGGTCATTCCGAAGCCTGACAGTAGGAGACCTACGGCAATCATTGCGACACCGACGATCGCGCCCGCTCGAATACGGTTCCTGACAGCGCGGAATGCGACACCAGCGAGAACGAAGACAACGCAGGCTAGGCCGGTTCCGGCGGCGAGTGGAATGCCCTTAAAGAATGCGGGCGCGAGATACGCGGCGGCGAGGATCACCGTGGCTGCGCTCCATTGCCCCCACATCGGTAGCCGTTGCATGCATCGTAAACCAACAGCGCCGAAGAAGAGTGCGGTTGCAAACCAAAACGCGGTGAACGGTCGAACTGCGTAGGAGCCGCCTAGAACAATTTGGAATACGTCCGAGGCGAGACGGCTGGTTCCCGACTCTGAAACGGAGCGGGCTAAGAAAAGCAGTCCGATTGTGGTGAGCCAGAAAAGGTATGGGCGCAGGAGCGTAAGCGACCGCTTCCGAACCTCCTCGCTCACTGAGCGCCGTGCTGTCCAGAAGTAACCGGTCAGCACAAAGAAGACCGGAACCTGCCAAGAGTAAATGAGTCGCTGAAACATTTCTGTTTCCCAGACGTGGCCGACGATGACGGCGACGATTCCGATGATCCTTACAGCGTCGATTGCGGCCGAGCGGTTGTTTGTCCTCATGTTCGAGCATCATGCCGCAGTAGTTGCGATCTTCGCCTACTTGCCGGGGCCAGCTTCAGCTGGGTCTGCGGATCCTCACAACCTCATTCCATCGTTTTGTCTGGCGACAACAGAAGAGTGCAGGTAGCGAATGGCGCTACCGAGTTGTCGTTCTCGCCAATCCACAAGCCTGGATCGTCAACGACTGTCAATCAGAGCCTGCTGATGCCTGGTGAGCGCAAGCCGTGATCAAAGATCCGGCTGGGGAGGAGTTCTCCCGACGAGAACTTATCTTTGTGCTCGCGAACAAGGACGGCGAAGCGCACTTTGATGACTTTGAGCAGCGCGTCGAGCCCTTTGCGAAGCTGAAAACGACGGGACCCAAGACTGGTTCGGTGGGTCTACCCACGCCGAGCTCCTGCCTCTGTCACCATATTTGACGCAGTCTGGAATATCTGTGATGTAGTGTTCCTCGCCGGTTCGGGGAGGACCAACTCGTGAGTTACTACTTGAGCAAAGTTCCAGATCCGGGTTCATAACGCGAGTTGTAAGGCCGTTTTGTGCGCGCATCGCAGGGTTTGTTGCCGACGGCGGGTTCATTTGATCGAATGAACCTTTGATTCGATGTCGGCGCACAGCAGCTCGAGCGACCAGATTGTAGGAACGAACTACGCCACGATCAGCACTGCGGAACGTCGATGCTCACGGTTGGCTGATCGACCAGGGGCTGCACGGGCACCGTCGCCTCACCCGGAGCCGAGGGCTCCTCGAGCTCCCAGGTGACCGTCTGCGACTTACCCGGCGGGATGGTCAGATACGCGGCCTGGACGGGGCGACCCAATTCGGTGCCGGCCTGGATGGAGAATCCGGAAACACCGTTCACCTTCATGGACGTGATTTTTGCGCCCTGAGTGCCGTACAGATACACGATCGACTCGTTGGTGCCGTAGGGGACGTTGGGCTGAAATGTGCTCGCCACGTAAGACGTCAGGCCGTTCGGATCCACATTGTTGGTCAGTGTCGCCGTCACTGTCGACTTACGGGTCCCGGCGGTGCATGATTCGGCCGAATATTTGATATCGCGGGCCAGGTAGTAATCGAGCTTGTTACCACCGGCATTGTTGACCACCACGTTGGCATAGGGAGCCGGGCTGTCCGGCAACACGTGACCCACCTTGGTGCCGGCCAGAATTGCCTGCTCGGCCGGATCTGCGCTCCACACCGAGATGCGACCCTCACTGCCGGCGCGGCCCACCGCGTCGAGCAAAGATCTGGTGGGGGCAGCGCCCGTCGTCATCTTCTGCACCACCGCAGACGCGATCTGTTGTAGATATGCCTTCCGCGCCAGTTGATCGTCGCCGAATCTCGAATACGCGGTGCTGAGGGTGATTTCGACGACGTTGTCTGTCGTGATCTGCTCACCGTCGGCCAGCGTGACCGGGCCGGTAGCTCCGAGGATGTAGCTCAGCGCAATCGGATCGGTGGCGATGACACCGTTGAGCACCTCACCGGTCTGCTCGGTCCACATGGACGACCAGATCTGGCCTGCATACGGAAAGTGTGGGCTCGCATTGGAATTGCGGTAGTCAATTGTAGGTCGTCGAGGTGCCCACAGCGCGTTGTATTCGGGTCCGAGATTTATGGGCTGCTTCGCGAACTGCAGGTCGTTGTTGTTGCCAAGAGTGTCGACGCGGGCAGCGCCGTTCTCGGCCCGAATGATTCCAAAGCCACCGAGCAGGCCGCCGGTGCCGCGGGCCTCCGCGTTGGTCTGGAACGCGAGAAAGTAACTCCGCGGGCCGTTGTCGCCGAGCATGGACGGCAACAGCTGACTGGCGATGCGGGTATTGGTGAGCAGGCCTGCGAGGTCGTGTGTTTGATCGATCAACGACGTACGTGCATCGCTCACGACACTGAGGAATGCAGGCTCGTCCACCTGCTGGGCTTGCAGGCTCAATTCCTCGGCTGCGGCGGCAGTCTGCTCCAGCACAGGTTGTGCGTCCCGTAGAGCGGCGGTATCGACCTTGCCGCCACCTTCGACGAGGCTGCTCGGATTCAGGCTTTCGCCCGCCGTCGATGCGGGAGTGAGGACGTCCACGGCCAAGCCGCGCACCACATCGGTGATCTGAGCTACCGATTTCAGCGGACTACCAAGGTAAGGAACGGCTTTCGCTATCGAAAACGGGATGGACGTCGTTGCCGACACCGCGTCGTCCGCCGATTCCGAAGCCCGAGCGGCCGCGGCCTCGGCACCGGCCGCATCACCGTCGAGCAGAGCATCTTTCGCCTGCGTGGCGGAGTCGCGCGTCGCGTTCAGACTGGACTGCGCGGTGTAGGCCTCGTAGCCCAGCCACACCAGAAATGCGACGAGGACGACCAGCAACACCCCTACCGTCAAGAGAATCGGCCGCTTCTTGCCGGATCGAGAACCACGAACATCGGTGGAACTGGTCGCCATTGTCGGTGGCCTCTCGGTCATAGGAAGTCGGTCGAGTGCATAGCCTAAAGGGGAGCGGTGGTTCCGGCGTACCTGTCGTTCGATCCGGGTAGAGCATTCACAATGGGTCGACTAGGTTTGTCACGGGCGATGTAGATCGACGTTGCTGGGCGGCACGTCAGCCGAAAATTCACGCCGTCGAAGCATATGCGTTGAGGAGGTCATCGAGTGTCGCCAGAGGTTGGTGAGCTGTTCGAGGATGGCCGCTTCCCTTTGTCCGCTGCTCAGATGAATATCTATCTCGCCCAGCAGCTGGCACCGGACGTACCGTTCACCATCGCCCAATACGTCGAAATTCGCGGCGATATCGATCCGGCCGTACTGATCCGAGCCACGGACATCGCGTGCAGGCAACTCGAGTCGCCCGCAGTGCGGATCGGGCTGCACGACGGGCATCCGTATCAGTGGCGAGACCTCCGGGTGCCGTACGCGATGATCTATCGCGATTTCCGAGACCGCGAGAATCCCGTCGAGGATGCTCAGCGCTACATGGACGAGCAGTATCGTCGCCCCGTCGATTTGGTTCACGATCAGTTGATCGCCTCCGAGATCATTCAGGTGAACGATGGGCACTACTACTGGTACAGCCGCGCCCACCACATCGTCATGGACGGACTCGGCGCGATTTCCGTCCAGGAACGCACCGCGGCGGTGTACACCGCGTTGAGCGAGGGCACCGAGATCCCCAAGACGCGTGCTTTCGGCGTGCGCGAGATCTACGACTACGAGGCTGCCTACCCCAACTCCTCTCGCTACGACACCGATCGCCAGTACTGGCTCGGCCGACTCGACGGACACCTCGACGCACCCCGGCTGGCCGGCAACACGTACACGCGTGCGGCACCGAGCGGCGTGACGGTGAGTGTGGGTGCCGTGCTGGACGCAGACCTCACCGAAGCCGTGGCGGCCGTGGCACATCGGTACAACAGCTCCGATGTTCCCGTCGTGCTCGCTACGTTCGCGCTGTATCTCGCGCGCATGACCGACACCGACGACGTGATGCTCAGCCTCCCGGTATCGGGCCGAGCCACCACCAAACTGCGGGAATCCTCCGGAATGATGTCCAACGTCGTGCCCCTGCGCATCGGCGTCGAACAGGGCGTGACCGTCGAAGAACTCCTCCGACGCATTCAGGTGGAACTCACCGGCGCGCTGCGCCACCAGCGATTCCGCGTCGAGGACATGCAGCGCGAGACCGGCGACGGCACCGGCAGCGCCGCCGCCGGACGCGGAGTGTTCGGCCCCACGGTCAACATCATGATGTACAACAGCACAATTCGGCTCGGCGACGTCATCGGCGAATACCGCGTGCTCTCCAGCGGCCCCATCGACGACATGATGGTCAACGTCTACCCCGGAGTCGCCGGCACCAGCACCCGCGTCGACTTCCTCGGCAATCCGGCCCTCTACTCCACCGATGAGCTCGCAGCCCATCACCGTCGGTTCCTGGCTCTGCTGCGTGCAGTGGTCAATGCCCCTGAGGGCCTTGCCGTATCGAAACTGGATGTGCTCGGCTCCGAGGCTGAATCAGCGTTGCTGACTGCACGTCCAGCGGACACGGTGTCGCCAAGGCCGTTGCCGGCGCTGCTGCGACGTGGGACGGTGGTGCGTGCCGCGGGTGTCGACCAGTCCAGTGAGGACTTCGCCAGGGTCGCAGAACACATTGCTGCCCAACTGGTCTCGCTGGGTGCGGGCATCGAGAAGCGCATCGCCGTGGCGATGGAACGCTCCTACGAATCGCTGCTCGCCTCGTGGTCGGTGTCCACGGCCGGAGCCTCGTTCGTTCCGCTCGACCCCACCGAGCCCACCGAGCGGCTGGCCACGGTGCTGGCCGGCGCAGACATCGAGTTCGGTATCACCACCAAGGATGTGCTGGAACAACTTCCGAGCACCATCGAGTGGTTCGATATCGAGGATCTACTCGACGCGAACGAGCGCGCGCTGGTGCCGCCGGCGCTGCACGTCGACAACGAGGCCTACGTCATCCACACGTCGGGATCGACCGGAAAACCCAAGGCCGTCAGCGTCACTCATCGCGGCCTGGCGCAACTGGCCGACAGCGTCGTCGAGCGATATGCCGTCACCGCCGACTCACGAGTGCTGCACCTGGCCTCGCCCGTGTTCGACGCCTCCATCCAGGAAATTCTTGCTGCCTTCGCGGCGGGTGCCACCCTGGTGATCGCCCCAGCCGATGTCTACGCCGGGCCTGCGCTCGCCGCGTTCCTAGCCAGCGAGAAGATCACGCATCTGATCACCTCGCCGACGGTGCTGGCGACACTCGACCCGGAAGATCTGCACTCCATCGAGGTCTTCGACGTCGGCGGCGAAGAGTGCCCACCCACATTGCGGGACCGGTTCGCCACTGCTGAACGAACGATGTTCGACGCCTACGGCCCCACCGAGACAACGGTATTGGCGACGCTGTCTGCCCCGATGGTCGTCGGTGAGCGCGTCACCATCGGCTCACCGCTGCCGGGTGTTCGCGCGCTGGTACTGGATTCGCACCTGCGGCCCACGCCCCACGGAGGCGTCGGCGAGCTGTATCTCGGCGGCGACGGACTCGCCCGCGGATACGACGGCCAACCCGGTTCGACGGCGACGCGGTTCGTTGCCGACCCGGGCGTGGCGGGTGCGCGGCTGTACCGGACGGGCGACATCGTCCGGTGGTTGTTCGACGGGTCGTCGCTCGAATACCTGGGCCGCTCCGACCATCAGATCCAATTGCACGGGCGTCGGCTCGAACTCGGCGAGATCGAAGCCGCAGCAACCTCATTCGCTGGAGTGACCGCGGCCGTGGCCGTCGTTCGCGACGACCGACTGGCCCTGTACGTCACCGGTACCTCCGACGGGCTCGACAGCCACCTGCGGAACCGGCTGCCGACGTGGATGATTCCTCGCCACATCGTCGTTCTGGACGCACTGCCGATGACGGCGGGCGGCAAGGTCGACCGCCGGGCACTGCCGGCCCCCACCGAGCCGACGGACACCGAGTACGTGCGGCCGCAGACCGAGACCGAACGCGCTGTCGCCGCAGCGTTCGCCGACGTCCTCGGCGTCGAGGAGGTGGGGCGTGAGCACTCCTTCTTCGAGCTCGGCGGTGATTCGCTGAGCGCCACCCGAGTTCTCGCTCGCCTCGGCTCGGGAGTCTCGCTCACCGCATTGTTCGCCGACCCCACCGTCCGCGCCGTCGCGGCCGCCATCGATTCCTCGGCCGAGCGTGAAGTCTCGCTCGACCTGCTCGATACCGTTCTGCCTGAGCATGTCCCGCTGTCGTACGCGCAGCAGCGCCTGTGGTTCCTCAATCAGTTCGACCCCACATCGCCCGCGTACAACATGCCCATCGCCATCCGGGTCGCAGCGTGTAGCGATGCGTCACTGGTTCTGACGGCACTGCGCGACGTCGCCGAACGACACGAAGCGCTGCGCACCTACTACCCGGACGACGGCGACGGTCCACGGCAGGTGGTGCGGCCCACCGACACCGTGCTGGTCGATGTACCGGCCCGCACTGTGCCCGAGCATCATCTCGACGACGCCGTCGCGGCTATTGCCGGGCAGGGATTCGACGTCGCTGCCGACGTGCCCATCCGGGCAGCGCTGATGAGCGTGGAGGAGTCCGGCGACACGGTGGTCGTCGTGGCAGTGCACCACATCTCGATGGACGGATGGTCCCTCGACCCACTCGTACGCGACTTCGCGTTCGCCCACGCATCACGCACGGCCGGTCACGCCCCGACATGGCCACGCCTACGTGCGCAGTACAGCCAGTACTCGGTGTGGAACCGGGCATCGGTGGATGCGGTTGCCGACGAACAGCTCTCGTTCTGGACCTCGGTGCTGGGGGAGCGCGACACCGCGTTGGCGGAATTGCCGTCCGACTTCCCCCGGCCCGCCGTGCAATCGATGACCACCGACGCGGTTCCGTTAGAGATCGGGCCGGACCTGCATGCGGGAATCCGTGAGCTGGCGCGGTCGAACAACGCAACCACGTTCATGGTGGTCCATGCCGCGGTGGCTGCGGCCCTGAGTCGATTCGGCACGTCGAACC
The DNA here is from genome assembly GCF_002258465.1 of Rhodococcus sp. 05-2256-B1. Lineage (NCBI taxonomy): Bacteria > Bacillati > Actinomycetota > Actinomycetes > Mycobacteriales > Nocardiaceae > Rhodococcus > Rhodococcus sp. 05-2256-B1. The sequence goes on from NZ_NOZA01000017.1 coordinate 117,046, forward strand.
GTGTGGTGGTCGGATCGCCGACGGCCGGGCGAGGCCACGAAGCCCTCGACGAGATGGTCGGAATGTTCGTCGGAACACTCCCTCTCGCAGTCACAGTGGACCCGGCCGGCAGTTTCGCCGACCTGCTGGATGCCGTCCGTTCCGCAGACCTCGACGCCTTTTCTCACTCGGACGTGCCGTTCGAGCGCATCGTCGACGCCGTGACCACCGATCGATCGCTGGACCGGCACCCGCTGTTCCAGGTGATGCTGGCATTCGACAACGCACCGCACCGATCGGTCGACGACCTGCCGTTCTCGGTGCTGGAGATACCCACTCGCACCTCCGAGTTCGACCTCAATCTCGTGCTGGAGGAATCCTGCGCCGGACATGCCGAGTCGGCCGGTCTCGTGGGGCAGATCGAATATGCGCTGGATCTGTATCAGCGGGCCACCGTCGAACAGTTCGCATCCGCGGTGACGGCAATCCTGCATGCGGCGGTGTCGGACTCCGCTTTCGTCGTCGGCAACCTCGCTCTCGCCGATGCGCCGACGCAGCCGGCCGAATCCGACACCGGCACGCTCCTCGACGTGTTGGTCGGTGGCACAGCAGATTCGGTGGCGATCGATGGCCTGGAATCGTTGACGTACTCCGACCTCGATCGCCGATCCAACCGGATCGCACGACTGTTGATCGCCCACGGTGTGGGGCCGGAAACCCTTGTCGCGTTGTCCCTCGAACGTTCGGCCGAGTACATCGTGGCGCTGTGGTCCGTGGTGAAGGCCGGCGGAGCATTCGTACCGGTGGATCCCCGCTACCCGGAGGCCCGTCGGGAGCAAATGCTGGGGCCCATCGAAATCGGCTTCGGCGGAACGGAACCGGGTGTGCGGTGGGTCGAGGAGAGCCACGCACAGACGTTCAGCGACGCGCCACTGACCGACGACGAGCGACTGGCGACGCTCGAACCCGCGCACCCGGCGTACGTGATCCACACGTCGGGTTCGACCGGCACACCCAAGCCCGTCGTCGTGACGCATCAGGGTGTGTATTCACTGGCACAGCAGGTGGTGTCGCGCTACGGAGTCGAAGCGACGTCCAGGGTGCTGCACGGATACTCGGTGAACTTCGATGCCGCGGTGCTCGAGCTCGTCCTCGCATTCGGGGCCGGAGCGACCATGGTGATCGCCCCGCGTGACCTACTCGGCGGTGAGGAGATGGCAGCCTTCCTCGCTGAGCACCGGGTGACTCACTACCTGTCCACGCCCGCGGTTCTCGCGATGGTGCCGCCGGTGGACGCCGTCGAGACCGTCGCCGTCGGCGGAGACGTGCTCGATGCCGGAGTCGTCGACGCGTGGTCGCCCGGACGGTCGATGCTCAACGCTTACGGACCCAGCGAAGCCACGGTGGTGGCCACTCTGGCCGAGTCGCTGCGCGCCGGAGAGCCCGTCACGATCGGCCGCCCGTTGGACCACGTCGGAGCCTTCGTGCTCGACGACCGATTGCGGCCGGTGCCGCTCGGAGGCGTTGGAGAGCTGTATCTCGCGGGGTCCGGAGTAGCTCGCGGCTACCGAGCCGATCCGGCGTCGACTGCCGCGCGCTTCGTCGCAACCGACGGCGGTGCCCGGATGTACCGGACCGGCGATCTTGTTCGACGTGAACTCTCGCGACTGCTCGACTACCGCGGTCGGCGCGACGAACAGGTGCAGATCAACGGTGTGCGCATCGAACTGGGCGACATCGAGAGTGCGCTGACGGCACATCCCGGCGTCAGTGCAGCAACAGCACTCGTGGTCGACAACAGAATTCACGCCTGGGTGGTGGGAATCAGCGAGTTCGACGCGGCCCAGTGGCTCCTGGACCGGCTGCCGCTGTCGATGCAGCCGGCCGTCATCACGTCGATCGATCGTCTTCCGTTGACCAGCAATGGAAAAGTGGACAAGGCCGCTTTGCTTCCGGCGGTGCCGTCGGACTCCGAGACGGGGGCCGGACGCACGTTGACGCAGGACGTCATTCTCGGAATCTTCGCCGACACGTTGGGAATCGACGTGCCGGCCGTCGACAGCAATTTCTTCGTCCTCGGGGGAGACTCCCTCGCGGCCACCCGCGTCGCCACGCGCATCAGTGCGGTGCTCGGCGTTCGGGTTCCGGCGCGGACGGTGTTCGAGGCCCCCACCGCGACGCAGCTCGCGTCGGCGATCGAGTTGTTGTCCGACAACTACACCGCGCTCCCTGCGCTGGTCCACCGCGCGGATGCGCGCTCCTACTCCGGCCTCGCGCCGGCCGAGCGACGCATTTGGCTGCAGAATCGATACGACCCGACATCGGCGGCATACAACATCGCCTTCGAGGTGACGCTTCCGGAAGGCCTCGACCTCGAGGTGCTACGCGCGGCGGTTGCCGATGTGCTGGAACGCCATACGCCGCTCCGAACGGTGTACCCGTCGACGGGCGACGGGCCCGTTACCGTTGTCCTCGATCCGCAGATCGTGCTCTCGACACTGGACGACGCCCATGCGGGTATCGGCGGGGTGGCGCAGCAGGGCTTCGACCTGACCGTCGAGGCACCGCTGCGACTGATGCTTGCGCAACGTCGCGGTGAGCGCGTGCTGACCGTCGTCGCCCACCACATCGCGGTCGACGGCCTGTCGCTACGCCCATTGAGCCGCGACATCGAGACGGCTCTGCTGTCTCGAACGGCCGGAGCTACACCGCAGTTCACTCCACTCGCCGTCGACTATCCGGACTACCGCGTGTGGCAACGCGACGTCCTGGACGCGGTCGCCTCCGACCAACTCGACTTCTGGCGTCGCACCCTGGCCGGCCTGCCGGAATTCCTCGACCTGCCCACCGGCACTCCTGACGCCGAGCAGGAGGCGTCGGGAGTCCAGTTTGCCGTCGACGCAGACACTCTCGCGAGTCTGCGGTCGCTCGCGCATCGACTGGGCGCGACGGTCTTCGTCGTCGTCCACGCGGCGCTGGCCGCGGTACTCGCCGAGTCCAGCGGCACGCGGGACATCGCCATCGGAACCCCAGTATCGGGTCGAGCAGATCCGGCGCTCGACCACCTCGTCGGCATGTTCGTCGGCACCGTCGTCCTGCGGACCGACGTCGATCCGGCGACGACGTTCGAGGACTTCGTCACCGACGTGCGCAATCGAGACCTCGATGCCTTCGCGAACTCGGACGTCCCGTTCGAGTGGGTGGTGGACGCGGTGCAACCCACCCGCGCCGTCGACACGCACCCACTGTTCCAGGTGCTTCTGGCTTTCGGTGATATCAGCACGCCCACGATCGAATTGGGCCCGAGCGCCGTCAGCCCGCGACGGGTGGACATCACGGCGACACAATTCGATCTGGAATTTGTCGTCGAAGAATCCGAAGCCGGGCTGCTGGGCACTCTCGCGTACTCCGCCGACCGGTTCTCCCGGGCGGTCGTCACCGGACTCGCGGAACGTCTGACCACGGTGTTGCACACGGTCGCCGCGGCACCGGACCTTCGGCTCGGCAGCGCAGAATTCGGTCAGGGTGGATCGGCGGTCGTGTCCCGCCGAGACGGTACGGCCGATCAGTCCACACTGGCGCAAGTATTCGTGCGGGCGGCGAGTAGCTGGCCCGACAACATCGCGGTGGTCGACGATGCACGATCGGTGACCTACGGCGAGCTGGACAGGCAATCGAATGCACTGGCCGACAACCTCGTCCGGGCCGGAGTCGAGCCGGGATCTCTGGTGGCGATCGCCCTGCCACGGTCTATCGAGTACCTCACCGCGATCTGGGCCGTGGCCAAGACCGGTGCCGGATTCCTCCCGATCGACCCGTCTCAGCCCGCCGCGCGAGTACGGGAGATTCTCGACCGCGCGGCCCCCGCGACGGGAATTGCGTCCGTGGACTTCCACTCGGCCGGAAGCGACTGGCTGACGGTCGATGGTGACGAGCTCGACCACTTCCAGATACGCGCAGTCCCCGTCGACAGCACGGCGTACGTCGTCTACACCTCGGGATCGACCGGGGCACCCAAGGGCGTGCGGGTGACGCACCGCGGCATCGCGAATCTTGTTCAGAGCCAACGAGACCTGTTCGACGTCAAGCCGACATCCCGCGTGCTGCAGTTCGCGTCACCGAGTTTCGACGCGTCGATCTTCGAGACCCTGATGGCCGTCGGCACCGGTGCGAGCGTGGTGATCGTGCCGCCCGACGTGCATGGAGGGCGTGAGCTCGAAGCACTCATCGACCGGCACCAGGTGACCCACGCCTGCCTCACGCCGACCGTGCTGCAGGTGACGGATTCCGCGGCCCTGCCTTCCCTCCGGGTGGTCGTCATGGCCGGCGAGGCCGCCAATTCTGCACTGCTGCAGCGATGGTCGCAGGATCGCTCGGTGTTCAACGCGTACGGGCCCACCGAGGGAACCGTAATGAGCACCTGCACCACGCATCAGCGAGACTGGGCAGCAGCTGCGGTGACCATCGGCGAACCGACCCTCGGATTCGACACGGTGGTTCTCGATGCCCGTCTGCGACCGGTGGGCACCGACGTCGTGGGGGAGCTGTACCTGGGCGGGGCCGGTCTGGCCGAAGGGTACGTGGGCGACGCTGCGTTGACGTCGAGCAGCTTCGTCGCCAATCCCTTCGGTGACGGCAGGCTCTATCGCACCGGCGATCTGGTGCGGTGGGTGGCGCGCGAGACCGGACGCGAACTCGAATATCTGGGCCGAGTCGATTCACAGGTGAAGATCCGCGGCCATCGCGTCGAACTCGCCGAGGTCGAGGCGGCACTGCTGCGTCACCCCACCGTGCGTCAAGCCAGCGTGATCGGGCATGCGAACTCCTTGGCTGCCTATGTGGTGGGTGCGGTCGAACCGCGAGAGACTCGCGACTTCCTGGCGCGAACGGTGCCCGCCTACATGGTGCCCAGCACCGTGACCGTCGTGGATGCACTGCCGATGACGTTGTCGGGCAAGGTCGATACGAGCAGGCTGCCCGAGCCCGCAGTGATGTCGACCGAACGACGCGCGCCGGTCTCGTCCACCGAAGTACTCGTACACACCGTGTTCTCCGACGTGCTGCACATCGCTGGCGAGGACATCGGTATCGACGACAATTTCTTCGACCTCGGTGGGCATTCCCTCTCGGCGGTGCAGGTGATGGACGCCCTCGGCGACAAACTGAGCCGTCGAATCCCGATCAGTGCATTGCTCGAGCACCCGACGATCACGGCATTGGCCGCGCGCCTCGACATGGACGATGGGGATGCCGAATCGAGTGGCGCGTTCGACGTGCTGCTGCCGCTGCGGACCGACGGCGTGGGCGCACCCCTGTTCTGTGTGCACCCGGCCATCGGAATCGCCTGGAGCTACCTCTCTTTGCTCGGGGAGACGGACCGCCCGGTGTACGGGCTGCAGGATCCGGGCATCTCGAACCGTGACGCTGCGCCGTCGTCGATCGAGGAGTTCGCTTTCGCTTACGTGCGAATGATTCGAGATGTTCAGCCTCACGGGCCGTACCACCTGCTGGGGTGGTCGCTCGGCGGCGTGATCGCGCACGCGGTGGCCGTGCAGTTGCAGTCGGAAGGCGAGGACGTCGCGCTGTTGGCCCTCGTCGATGCGCAACTTTCCGCACCCGACGACGCCGAGGAATTCGGCGTCGACGATCTGGCTCGTCAGCTCGGGGTCGAGGCGGCGTCCTTCGAGGACATCGTTGCCGAATTACGGAGTACGCGAACCGAACTGGCATTCCTCACCGAGGACGATCTACGCGCCATGTATCGGCCGGTTGTCTCTGCGCCCAGCTGGGTCGCGTCGTACGAGCCGGCGGTGTACGCGGGCGATGTTCACTACTTCGCTGCTCGTGGCTCGGACGGCGCGAAGCACTGGACGGGCCTCGTCGACGGGCGGATCTCGGTGACAGAGGTCGATGTGGAACACGAAGACATGCTGGGCGAGCAGGGTGCCCGTGCACTAGGCCGAGTGATCGGCGCCGATGCTGTGGGGAAGGGTGTGGCGTGATGAACCAACAACTGGAGCCGTTCGTCGACGATGTGCGGGCGCATTACGACCTGTCGGACGATTTCTTCGCGCTGTTCCTCGATCCGAGCATGACGTACAGCTGCGCCTACTTCGAGCGTGACGACATGACGTTGGAGGAAGCGCAGACGGCCAAGATCGACCTGGCGCTGGGCAAGCTCGATCTGAAGCCGGGCATGACTTTGCTCGACATCGGTTGTGGCTGGGGAGCTCTCGTCAAACGAGCGGTGGAGAAGTACGACGTCAACGTCATCGGTCTGACGTTGAGCCGAAACCAGTACGACCGTGGCCGCGCGCTCGTCGCCGACATCCCGACCGAACGCAACGTCGACATCCGGTTGCAGGGTTGGGAGGAATTCGACGAACCCGTCGATCGGATCGTCAGCATCGGCGCGTTCGAGCACTTCAGACGTCAGCGGTACTCGGCGTTCTTCGCGAAGTGCCGCTCGGTGTTGCAGCCCGGTGGTCGAATGTTGTTGCACACCATCGTCATCACGCCGCCCGATCCGGCCTCCGGTGCGGGCGGGCTGACGCGCGAGGATGCGCACTTCTCCCGCTTCATCCTGCGTGACATCTTTCCCGGCGGGCAGTTGACGTTGGTCAAGGTGGTGAAGGCGAAAGCGGCCGAGGCGGGATTCGAGTTGCTCCGCGAGCATGCACTGGGACCGCACTATGCACGCACACTCGACACGTGGGCCGAGAAGCTGATCGCATCCAAGGACGAGGCCATCGCACTGTCGTCGGAAGCGACCTACGACAAATACGTGCAGTACCTCACCGGGTCGTCGGAGCGATTCAAGAACTCACGCATCAACGTTGTGCAGTTCACCCTCGAAGCCGGGGACACGCCTGCCGAGTGATGTTGAGACCGCGTTCCTACTCCCAGGTCAGATTTCCAGCATCAGTGCGCGGTGATCGGAAACCTCGGGCTCGGCCACGATCTCGAAATTACGCACAGCCGCGGTGGACGAGACCAGAACATAGCTGGCATGACGTATCGGTTTGGTGTAGCTCGATGACCGGGTATCGGCGTTGCCGACGAGGTCGACCATCCCGTGTTCCCTCAGCACGTGGAACGTCGTGCTCGACGGAAGGAGATTAAGATCGCCGCAGAGAACTGCGACATCACTTGTGCCACAGGCTTCTTCAACGATCACCGCTAGTCTGCGGGCCTGCTCGGCGCGGGCGGGGGTGTCCTGTTTACCCGCCGGATCTCGAAGGCCGTGCAGCTGGATTACGGAGACTGTCTTCCCACCGAGACGGTCTCGGACTGTCACCGTGAGTGCTGAGCGAGGTCGGTCCTCGACATCCCAGTCCGTGTAGTCGACGAACTGCGAGTGCACGAATCGGGCGTCGAGCCCGATAACGGGAATGTCGTCTCGAACCCATGTTGCGATGCCGAAGTCCTGTCGCAGCCGAACGCCTTCGTCGTCGGTCACCGGACCTGCGTCGTTCGCAACGAAATATGGGGTGTATCCGGGCAGTGCGGAGGACACGTCATCGAAGAGGTTCAACCGTTGCGGGAGCGTCCTCTCACCGTCGGCGAAGGTAGCCCATCCCGACCTCTGTGGAGTGCGCGTAACTTCTTGCAAGCAGACGATGTCTGCATCGACGGCGCGCAGCCAGGGTAAGAGCTCGTCGTACATCGCTCCACCCCAAGCGTTGACCGACACCACTCTCACAGACCAAAAGTACCCCAGCGGGTGGTCGAAGCGAATCGAAAATTTGCGCAGCAACTCTTGACTGCACTTTTCAACTATGTACTCTGGCTAACGACAATGGTCGTGTGCATCTCGTTTTCGTCGTCCCGTCCGAATGAATCTGCTTCTGATGTCGGAGGATCCATGCAGACAGTTTTCTGGGCACCGCGTTTTGCGGCTGTGTATTTCCTCGCGGCTCTCGCGTCGCTGGTCCTGTTCACTACCATCGGCGCGAACATGGCGATAGCGGCACCGCTGATCCTGGCCCTCGTAGGGATGGGAGTAGCGGTGTTGATTCGTGCTCGCACAGTTCGCTCGTGACGCGTTCCTGAAGCCGGCTCACGGCACGGGGCCGGCACCACACGATTACGCGGCGTCCTTTTTCGGTGGCGGTTCGTGAGTCGTTCGGCGCGGTAACTCAGCAGCGGACTCCTCGACGTCGGCTCGGCGAATCCCACGGCCGACCCACACGGCGACAACTGCGCCGATCAGTAACCACACGGCGACGATGCCGACAGCCCACCACATGAGCCGCATTCGTAGCCGAGCGCTGGTTGGATAGGTGTGAGTTTCGGCCGAAGTCGTAGCGCTCGCGGCGACGTTCACCCGAACCGCAGCTGCGCCATTCCGGCGGTCATCGGCTCCGTTGTTGGATTCATGGCGACCGAGGTCGCGACGACTCCATACGGCCAGACAGTGGGCTGAGGGTTTACGCTCGCTGACCCGAAAGAGGAACTAGACAAACGTTATGCGCCCGCAGTGGCACCAGTAAGTTCGAGGATCAATGCGCTGATCCGGGTGGTCATCGGGCCGCCCCAGCTAGTGGAATGGCCATGACATTCCGGTTGACGGTTGGTGCATAACGCTGAGAAATGCTCCTCCTCGTGTGGCCCGCAGAGATGGGTTGGTCGTGTGCAAGGCTTTCGCAGCGCGCGTGCACGTGTCATCTGTGCCACGATCGAGCCGCGAAGAGGTGCCCCGCCCCAAACGTTCGTCGACGAGGAATGCCCACCATGAAGATTGCTCGACTCGGTGTTGTCAGTGGACTGTTCACCGCCCTGGCTCTCGCGTTCACTGCGACGTCCACCGGCACCGCAACCGCAGCGCCACTTCCGGTCGTCGGCCCCGGTAGTGGTTTCGTCACCACCGGTGGCCTCGACGACCTCACCGTCTGTTCCATCGCGGCCGTCGGCTACGACGACGCGGGCCGACTCGTCGCCCTCACCGCCGGCCACTGCATCCTTCGATCGGGACTCCCCGTCACGCTCGTCGGATCGCCCGCGGCCCCGGTCGGCACTACCGCCGTCGGACATTGGGGGCCGGATTACGGCGTCATCGTTCTGGACCCCACCAAGGTGACACCCGTCAATAGCCTCGGCGGAATCACCGTCACCGACATCGGTACCGCATCGGTGGGGCAGCCTGTCTGCAAGACCGGGCTCGGCAGCGGAGTGACCTGCGGAAGCATCGTCGACGCGCGCGGCAGCGACCTGATGTCCGACGCGCTCACTGTCTGGTCCGACTCCGGTGGACCTCTGGTCGTCGGCACCACCCTCGTCGGCATCACGAGCCACGCCTCCGGGGTGCCGCTGCTCAGTCCCACCGCGTACGCGTCGGCAGCGGAATCCGTTCGGCTGCTGAATCAATCGGGAGAGCCGGGAGCCGGCTTCCGCCCAGTGTGAGCCGGGGTGGCCGGCCGATCGCTGCGCGTAACAGAGCGGAGTGAACTACCGTCCGATAGGTGGACTTGGGAAAAACCGGATTCGGAGATCGAATCAACAGGCTGTTGACGCACCATGCCGACAAGGCCGGCGAGTCCCTCAACACCTACGCACGTCGGGCAATCATCACTCGGCTCGTCACCGAACTCGAACGAGAGTCCTCACCGGAAGTGGCCGCCGTGCTCGCGGACGCCCGCAGTTTCGAATACGAGAACATCGAGTTGTCCGATCCCGATTCGACGTCACTTCCGCAGACGTACCTGCAGATCGGCGACGTCGACCGTCTCGCCGCCGTACGAGCTACGGGCATGATCGGCAGTTCTCGTGACGAGCAGTTCGACAAATTGGCCCGAATGACACTGCGAGCCATGGGAGCACAGGGTGCGTCGATCTCGTTCGTCGACGATCACACGCAATTCATCAAAGCCAGCGTCGGAACATCGGGAACGGCAGCGCAGCCACAGACCGTAGCGGTGGAACGGTCGGCATGCCGTGTCGTGGTGGAAACCGGCGAAACGCTGGTGGCGCAGGACATTCGAGAGCACGCGCTATTGAGGGATCACGCGACTGCGGATCTGATCGCCTACATGGCAGCGCCGATCAAGTCCGACGCTGGGTTCACCGTCGGAATGCTGGATGTGTGGGACTACCGGCCACGTAAATGGACGTCCGGCCACGTGAATACCCTCGAAGACATTGCCTGGCTCATTCAACAGCGAATTCGTTGACAGCAGCGCTGTTTCGCCAGTGACAATGCTTGCGTTGCACGCCGGATAAAGGCGAAGGGTGATATGTCTTCGGTGTACGAAATGTCGACTGCCGAAGAGCAACTCTGTTCGTACGATCCTCACCGTTCTTCTCGACGCGCTCGCCGCCGCCATCGACGCGCTCGCCGCCGCCATCGGCGTAGCCGAAGGCGTCCAGTGGCGCTCCGGTAGCGTCTCTGCGTTGTGGTGGTACCCATGGTTGTTCGTGCCCGCGGTCCTGGTGCTGCTCGCGTCGAGAAAGCTCTACCGACGTGGGCTTCGACGAAACTTCATCGATGAAATCGGCCCGGTTCAATCCGCCGTCGCTTTCGCGACCCTGATCACGCTCGCCCTGATCCTGGCCATCGAGACTGCCTATCGCCCAGGTGCGGTCATGGTCCGTGTGTGGCTGTGCGCAGCGGTTGCGCTCGCCATCGCGTGTCTGGCACGGGCGTAAGGGCAGCGCTGGCTTCGCGCGAAACACCATGCGAGTGCACCGACTGTCATCGTCGGTAGTGGTCCCGTCACAGAGCAACTGGCGCGCAGAATGAAGGAGTCCTCCGAATACGGGATGGATCTCGTCGGGACAGTCGACTCTTCGTCCGACGTCGACCCCTGTGTGCAACAGGGGATTTCGTATCTGGGACCGCTGACCGACCTGACTCGAATACTCCGAGCGCATCGGGTGGAAGAGGTGGTGATCGCGTTCGCGTCGGCTCCGCACGAACAAATAGTCGACGCGATTCGTGCGTCACAGCATGCCGGTGCCCGCGTCTGGCTCGTACCCCGCATGTTCGACACCGTCGGAATGCACGCGCGCATAGAGCATCTGGGCGGGTTGCCCCTGATGGTGCTGCGGCATGTCGATCCGAGGGGGTGGCAGTTCGTCCTCAAGGGCGCGCTGGACCGCGTCACTGCGGGACTGGCTCTGCTGCTGCTGTCGCCGGTGTTCCTCGTGCTCACCGTGCTGGTACGGGCGAGTTCCCCCGGGCCCATCTTTTTCGCGCAAGAACGAATCGGCCGAGACGGAGTTCCGTTCGACTGCTTGAAGTTCCGATCCATGCGGCCACCACGTGACTCCGATGCGGACTTCGTCCGGACCGAGGGAGCGGCACCCGGCGGTGTGGAAGGCGTGGATCGACGCACCAGGATCGGCAAGATCATGCGGCAGACCTCGCTCGACGAGCTGCCGCAGCTCATCAATGTGCTGCGCGGCGACATGAGCCTGGTCGGTCCCCGTCCCGAGCGGCCGGAGTACGTCGATCTGTTCGCAGCGCAGATCAGACGCTACGGAGAGCGACATCGCGTCAAAGCAGGTCTCACCGGATGGGCTCAGGTGAACGGACTACGCGGTCAGACCCCCATCGCGGATCGTGCGGAATGGGACAACTACTACATCGAGAACTGGTCCCTCCGGCTCGATATCAAGATCGTCTTTCTGACGTGCATCGCCGTGCTCAAGAGGTCGGAAGACTGACCGACGCGTCCGTCATCGGCCTTTCGCCGCGCGTACGCGTGCGGCCTCGCGGACCGCGCCGACATTCGCCTTGCCCTGCCGCGATCCGGCGAGCTTGGCGGCGATGTGATCGCGTACCGACACCGGCTCGTAGGCCAGACCGGAATCCGCGTCGAGGTGCGACGGCAACGTGGAGATCACGGCGTCGACATTGCCGTCGTGGAAGAACGCCGCCGACCGCCGACGCACGATGGTGCCGTCGACGACGGGTGGCTTGACGCGATGCAGAGTGGACAGCCACCGGTCGTTGGTCAATCGCGCAGTGAGGTCTCCCAGGTTCACCAACAGCGCTCCGTCACGAGGAGCGACGTCGTGCCACGCGCGGTCGGTACCCAGCACCTGAAGACCGGCCACCTGGTCGGCCCACAACACCGTCACGATCCCGAAATCGGTGTGCTCGCCCATCCCGGTGAGGTCACCGTCGAGGGTGGCCATGCCCTCGGGCAGGGCCTAGTTGTTCATCCGCAGCACGTCGATCGAGTGGTCGGTGAGCGTGTCGAAGAAGTCGACCGGTAGCTCGAGTGCCGCAGCGAAGATTCCGGTGAGAGTGCGGGCAACCCGAGACGCCTCGGCGAAATACCGGTCGACGTCGCGTTGGAAATCAGGCAGCTCGTCGGGCCACACGTTGATTCCGTAATCCGACTCGTCCAGATCGAGGGCGTCGAAGGATCGCGCTTCGACCCCGACGTTGAACGCCTCGAAAAAGTCGTTCATCCGCGACGCCGACTCGACTCCCACACTGAGACTCAATGATTCGCTCTTCGGCGGGCTGTATCCACGATTCGCGTCGGGTATCCGGTACTCGTTCTTGGTCGCAAGCGGCAAAGCGAAGAACGAGTCGATGGATCGCGCCAGGCCGTCGAGCACATCGTCTCCGATGCCGTGCCCGATGATCTGCATGAATCCGGAACGGGTGCAGGCATCGTCGATCTCGGCCACCACACGAGCTCGTGCCCCCGCATCGGCCGTACTGCCCGAGACGAAGGGGCCGATGTCTATCGTGGGGATCTCGAACTCGTCTGCACGGTGATCGGACATCGGCGTTCACACTCCTGTAGTCCTGGCTGCTGAGCCGACAATTTACCGCCTCAGCACGCACTTTCGCGCGTCGATGCCTCGGCAGCGAGCCGGCGTGGATCGTTCTCGGGCAGTGACTCGATGAGCACGCGACGCGGATGCGACGACGGTCCCGTGATCAGATACTTCTGACCGGGTCGCACTCGGGCGGCCTCTGCGACCATATCCGGATCGGTCGGCAGCGCCGTATCGTTCTCTCGCAGAGCGTCGTTCTCGCGCAGTGCGTCGTTCTCTCGCAGTGCGTCGGCGACGATGCGGCGTGGGTCGTACTGCTTGAGGTCCAACGACTCCCACTCGCTGCGGCGCAGCGGGACGCCCATCTCGGCCTCCGCTGTGCTGCGGGTGCTGTCGACGAAGTGCCGCAGCGTGCGCACCGCACGTCCTAGTCGGTGGGCGTAGCCGGGCAGTCTCTGCGGGCCGAGGACGAACCCCGCAATGATCGCGACGAGGAACAATTTCTCGAATGTCAGGCCGAACATGATGAATTCTCCTGTGCAGTAGCACGTCTGGACGATCGTCTGTCGTGTATCTCGGTGATCGCGAGAGCCGCGCCGAACAGGGTGACCATCGGCAGCGCGACGAGGAACATGGACAGCACGTCTGCCGCGGGGGTGACCAGTGCGCTGAACAGGGCGATCGCCACCACGCTGACACGCCAACTGCTGCGTAGCGTGTGCGCAGAGACGATGCCGAGGCAGTTCAGCATCACCAACACTGCCGGCAGGACGAAGGCGATACCGGTTGCCAGCACGATCTTCATGACGAAATCCACGTAGTACGACGCGTTGAGGATGGTGCTGTCCTCGTCGGAGGAGAAGCCCGCGAGCACGCTCACCATACGAGGGAAGATGGTGAACCCGAACGCGCAGCCGGCGACGAACAGTGGGGTGGCGGCCGCAGAGAAGCCGAGAACGTACTTCTTCTCGCGACGGGTCAATCCTGGAGTGAGGTAGGCGAAGATCTCCCGCAACCACACCGGACTCGACACGATGACGCCGGTGAAGAGGGCGATCCGCAGCTGGAGATCGAATGCGCCCGTGACGGTCTCGAAATTGAGGCTGGCCTGGCGGGACAGCGCGAGTTCCTCGACGGGGCCACGGAGGATGTCGAGAATTCCATCGGAGGTAGCAAAGCCGATCACGACGCCGACGAGCAGCGACACCGCCGCACGGATCGCACGGCGACGTGCCTCGCGCATGTGCCCGGCAAGGGGCATCGCACCCCGTACAGCGGTGGCGGCGGTCATGAGGCGTGTCGGTACGGAACCGGGACCGAGACGTCGTCGGGCGTCGCCGATGTCTTCGCTTTGTCTTCACGCACTTCGTCTTTGAGAATGCGCATCGACTGGCCCACACCCTTGGCGAGCGAGGGGAGTTTGGTCGATCCGAACACGAGCAGAACGATGGCGAGAACGACGAGGGCGTGCCATCCAGTGAGGTTGTGCAACATGATGTTTCCTTCGGTGGGTAGTGTCGGGGAGAGTCAGTTGGTGGGAGCGGTTCCGGCAGGTCCGCCGGCCGGGGGTGTGCCGCCCATCGGCGGTTGTCCGCCCCCGCCACCTGCACCGCCGCCGGAAGGCGCTGCGCTCATGGCGGGTTCGGTGGTGGTGTCGATCGCGACTGCCAGCGAGCCGACATAGCCGCTCGTGGGGTCGCCGGTGAAGGTGCCCATCTCCAGGTCGTAGCCGTCGCCGAACACGTTGTCGTTGTCGAGACTGCCGAGCTGGGCCAGGTTGGTCGAGGAGCCCGGATAGGTGTCGAGCTGGTAGATGTCGTTCAGGATCTCCTGCGGAAAGGCGACCTGCGACGTGGCAATTGCGTTCTCGGCGTTGGTTGCCGACGCTGCGTCGGGGTAGACCTCGAAGTGCATGTGCGTCCAGCGGCCGGAGTAGCAGCCGGGCACGATCGTGTCGAAGGTGGCGCTCCCGCTCGCATCGGCCGTCTGCACACCGCGCAGGTACGTCTCGTCCTCGGCACCCTCGGAGTACATCGAGTACTTGCCGTTCGCGTCGCACTGCCACAGGTACACCGCTGCCCCCTCGAAGGGGCGGTTGTCGTTTGCCATGTCGGTGAGGGTGAACGTGAACGACAGTGGCACACCGCTGACCGTGGTGCCACCGTCGAGGCTCGACGTCACGTCGCGGCGAACGATTCCCGATTCTTCGAGAACGTTGACGCCGTTGGTGCCGTCGGCGGGATACGGGCCGTTGGTCTCCTGCGGAATCTCGCTCGTGGCCGAGGCGGTGGTCGCCGTCGTGGATGCAGCTGTCGTGGTGGTACTTCCGGCGTTCGACGTACTCGAGCACGCCGCGAGGGCAAGTGCTCCGGCACCGGCTCCGACGATGCTCAGAACGCGGCGGCGGGTCAACAGGGTGGTGATGTCGAACGCGGCACCCTGATCGACCACCTCCTCGTCGGGACGGTCGAGCAGTCGACCTTCGTACGCGGGTCCGTCGGGGGTGTTCGTGGGTTCGGGAATGCGAGGCATCGCGCTGTGTCTCCTTCGATGTGGCACTGGATGTTCGGTAGTGCCAATACTCTGCGGAGATCCGGGGAGAACCCTGGGCTCCGGCTGGGAGGTTCCTGGGAGCCCGATTCGCGGTTCAAGCAAGCTAAGGCTAACCTCTAGTCACTACCCCGACATACAGGACTTTTCATGACTCATCGTGTACTGACCAGCCTCGCTGCCGCGGTGCTCACCTCGCTCGCCCTGGTGAGCTGCAGCTCGTCCGATGCCGACGACGCTTCCGCCTCCGCCGCGTCGTCCACCGACTCGTTTCCGTTGACCGTGCAGCACCTGTACGGCGAGACCACCCTCGACGCCGTGCCGGAGCGGGTTGCCACGTGGGGCTTCGGCACCACCGACGCCGTGCTCGCACTGGGCGTGGTGCCGGTGGCCATGCCGTCGGCCGAATACGGCGGCGGGGACGACTTGATCTATCCGTGGATCTCCGACGCCATCGACGCGAGCGGTGGCCCCGCTCCGACGTTGCTGGACAACGTGACCGACGCATTGACGGTCGAGAAGGTGCTCGCCGCCGACCCCGACGTTCTGCTCGCCCCGCATTCGGGTCTGACCCAGGCCGAGTACGACGCGGTGACCGACGCCGGAATTCCCGTCATCGCCCCGCCGGAAGAACTGTGGTCTACGCCGTGGCGCGACGTCATCACCACCACGGGCGACGTGCTGGGCGTGCCGGACCGGGCTCGCGATCTCGTGGCCGATTTGGACAAGCAGGTGACCGATGCAGGCTCGCAACACCCCGAGTTCGAGGGCCGCACAATCGCTTACGTGTCCGAGGCCGCAGACGTCTACTACCTGCTGCTGCCGTCCGACCCGCGAGTGGAGTTGCTCGAAAATCTCGGCTTCACCTCGGACCCGTCGGTGACGGCCCTGGCGAGCGGCGACTCGACGTTCTCGACCACTGTCTCGGCGGAGAACATCTCGAAAATCGACGCCGACGTGGTGTTCACTCAGGTCGATACCGACGCTGCACTGGCCGAATTCACGGGTTCACCGGTGACGCGGCAGATCCCGGCCGTCGCCGGGGGAGCAGTGGCAGGATTCGTCGGCCAGGAAGCCGGGGCCGCAGTAGGCCCGACGGCACTGTCGATTCCGTACTTCCTGCCGACCCTCGTCGACGGACTCGCTCGGGCTACCGCGGTAGCCGGGAGCTGACGCGGCAGCGATGCGGGTAGGGATTTGGTTTGGCGGCGTGGGGATTCCCCCCATGACACCGACTCCTCAAGGGCGTTCTCGGCGAACATGTTTGACGCCGTACAGATTTTCGTCCGCGCGGGCGAGGATGTCCGAGACAGACTCCTGCGGATCCGTGGACTGAGCTGTTCCGACGCTGGCGTAGGGCAACGACTCGGCGGTGATCCGGGCGAACTCGTCGACCACGTCACGGCTGTGCCCTGTCAGGAGCGCCGCGAACTCGTCACCGCCCAGACGTGCGATCACGGCGTCGGAGGGAGCTGCGCGGGTCCAGGACTGCGCCAGATCGATCAGCAATTCGTCACCCGCACGATGTCCGCCCGAATCGTTGACGGCCTTGAAATTGTCCACGTCGACGATCACCACCGCGACCGGGAGCTCCGCAGTCCTGCTGCCTGCCACCTCCGCCGCGGCCATCTCCCATCCCGCCCGGTTGAACACTCCGGTCAGAGGATCGGTGCACGACGCCACGATGAGAGCCTTGGTCACCACACCGAACGCCTCGCCTGCGGCAATCACCGCGACGCCGAAGATCAGGTACGAAATCGGATACATCGGAGCAGGAGAAGCCCACACCGCCGACAGCACACTCGCCACGAGCACGCCGACCAGCACTCTGCCGGGTCCGTCCCGATGGAACGCACGGATGTACATCGCCAGAAACATCGCCGCGATCAGACACTGGCTCTGTGCCGCCGCGAGCCGATGGAACGCCATCACCGCGGGTGTCGCCACCATCGCCGCGGCCAGGGCAAGCCGAAGCGCCACCGCGGTACCGGGTCGAACCCACAGCACCACCACGCCGGCCGCTCCCAGACCGACAGCTACGACACCACCGGTGACATCGGACGTCACCCGGTCGCCGTGAGGGAGCAACGTCAAGATCACCCCTACTGCATAGAGACCGGTTGTGGCCAGCAGAAAGTACATCAACAGCCGCGTCCGTAGACCCGCCGTACCGTGCACCGAACTCGGATGCGGAACGTGAGGGAACGAGGGCATGGCCAATACCCTGCCAGGGCGCACGGCACCTGTCTCGACCACGACCCCGCCGTTCCGTTGCCTGCGATGATTTTCGCAACGTACGAGCTCATCGGCAGCGGTGAATGCCGCCACAGCGTGCCCGCTTTTTCGGCTGATCGTGTTGCTGGTGCAGGAAAAGTACGGGGCGGTCCGGTAACGCCAGCGGGTAGGCGGCGATGATGAGCTGTGTCCCCACGGCGAAACAGGCAGCCGGCGAGCGCGGGGTCGGTGGTGATCGACTCGCGTCGCCGCGTTCTGTCGTCCCTTCTCGCTGTACAGCTGGTGCTCTATTCGGCCGCGTTCATCGCATCCTGGGCCGACACGAACGGTGCCGGGGCTGCGGGTGAGATGTGGGCCGCAGTGGTCGCTGCGGTGGGATTCGTCGCGATACTGTCTCGTCGACCCGGCCCGGTGCGGCAGGGGATCGCCATTGCCTGTGCGGCATTGGCTCCAGCGCTGACGATGCTGACCCATGAGAATCTCGCTGCCCAGGTGTGGGCGTTGATTCCCGCGATGTTTCTGGCGCTCTACCTGCGTGCGACGTACCCCGTCGTCGTGGCACGGGTCCTGTGCGTCGCGTTGGCCTTGCTGTCGGCCACGGCGCTGCTGCTCGCGCCCGCACCGGCACCGATGCTGTGGGGCGCGCTCTACGTCGTGTGCATTCTCGCCGCCGCCGAGGTGTTCGGCGCTCTCGGTGCCGCCCTGATCGCAGGCGCTCTCCGTGACCCGCTCACCGGGGTGTTCAACCGCGCCGGTGCCGTCGACGCGGCGACGAATCTCGCTGCCCGAGCGGCTCGTCGATCGGAAAACATCGCCGCGATCGTGTTCGATGTCGACCACTTCAAAGCGGTCAACGACAGGGACGGCCACGCTGCGGGCGACCGCATTCTCATCGGGCTCGCCGACACACTGACCGAGAAAGTACCGGCCGGAAGTGTGATCGCCCGGCTCGGCGGCGACGAGTTCATCGTCCTCGTCGCCGGACTCGACACGGCGCAGATCGACACTCTCGCGCAGGAACTCGTCGACGGGCATGTCGTCTCGGTAACGTACGGTATCGCCGTCGGTTCCCCTGGACCCGACGTACTCGAGGCGCTGACCCAGGTTGCCGACGCCGACATGTACCGCCGAAAGATGCTGCGCCGCAGCCGCTGACAGTGCTCGGTCAGGGCAGGATGGAATCGACGTAACCGCCGTCGACCCGCAGAGCGCCACCGGTGGTGGCCGACGCCTGATCCGAGCTCAAGTAGACGATCATGTTGCCGACTTCCTCGGGCTCGATCAGCCTGCCTATCAACGAGTTCGGGCGATGATTCTTCATGAACGTCGCCTGAGCCTCGTCCCACGGGAGGTCGTCGCCGACGAGCTCGGCCACGAAATCCTCCACCCCGCCGGTATGGGTGGGGCCGACGATGACAGAATTGACCGTAACTCCGGTCCCGGCAGCAGCTTTGGCGAATCCGCGACTCACGGCCAGCAACGCGGTCTTGGTCATGCCGTAGTGGATCATCTCCTCGGGAATGACCACGGCGGAGTCGCTACAGATGTTCTGCACTCGACCCCAGCCGAATTCCATCATCCCGGGCAGGTAGGTGCGGATCAGGCGGACGGCCGAGAGCACGTTGACCTCGAAGTAGCGACGCCATTCGTCGTCGTCGATCTCGAGGGCGGGCTTGGATCCGAAGATGCCGAGGTTGTTGACGAGGATGTCGACCGCGGGGACGCGCGCGGTGAGTTGCTCGACGCCCTCGGCGGTGGCGAGGTCGGCGGCGACGCCGATGACACGCGCGCCCGGAACGGTGTCGAGTATCTGCTGCTCGGCTGTGTCCACGGTGGCCTGTGAACGCCCGTTGATCACCACGCGGGCACCCGACCGTGCGAGCGCTGTAGCGATCGCCAAGCCGATTCCCTGCGTGGAGCCGGACACCAGGGCAGTACGTCCGTCGAGTTCGATGTGCATGGATCCTCCTCGTCGTGTTCGTTGTGAGCCTACGCCGTTATAGCGCGTATGCAACTAATTTGGGATTAGCACTCTCGGGCGTCGGGTGCCAAAATGGAGAGGCATACTTTCGTGCACCAAACCCCAGCTCAGCGAGCCTGAGGAAGGAGAGAACAGTGACAGTGACATCCCCTGATTTCGACGCTCACGACATGGATGACGTGCCGCCGCGGTGGTGGAATCGACATATTCGCACCCGGACGCAGGTGACCGAGATTGCCGTGATGTTCGGCGCTCTGTCGATTGTGTCGTTCTGGGCCGCCGGCCTCGGCATCGCAGCCGGCCTGATCGCCATCGCGTCTGCGCTGTGGGCGGATCGAAGCCCGGATCTCTCCGCGGCGCGCGCCGAACGCAGCGATACCGCGCTCGCCATCGGCACCGGAGCGGTCGGCGTTCTCATCGGTCTCGGCTTCCTGTTGATGGTGCTGCCGCACTGGTGAGGTAAGGATTCGTGGCGAGAGCCGGTCGACGACGCGTCGGCCGGCTCTCGTCGTCTTCGGCAACATTTCGGTAAGTATCTGCGACGGTCCGTTGCACTAACGGGATATATATGTGACGCTCTGTAGCGTAAAGATTGTTCGGGACGCAGGCGGAAGGACCACCATGACTGCAGTCGACGACGCACGAACGCACTACCGAGACACCTTGCACTCCTTGTCGACGGCATCGGTGCATCAGCACTTCGACGCTTTCCTCGACATTCCCTGGGACGAGCCCGAATACGCGATCGTTCCCAACGATCCCCGGTGGGTACTCCCGGACGAGGATCCTCTCGGTCACACCGATTGGTACAAGTCGCTTCCCCTGGATCGGCAGATCCACATCGGCATGTATCGCCAGGCCAGCATGGTCAAGGTAGGCCTGCAGTTCGAGCAGATCCTCATCAGCGGCCTCATGCAGTACGCCCTGACGCTGCCCAACGACTCACCGGAATTCCGGTACTCGACGCACGAGGCCACCGAAGAGTGCCACCACACCCAGATGTTCCAGGAGCTGGTGAACCGCATCGGCATCGACGTGCCGGGTGGACCCGGATGGTTCCGCAAGATCGTGCCGATGCTCACGGTGCTCGCCAGCCGCTCGGCACCGTTCGGATTCTTCGTCGGCGTCCTCGCGGGCGAAGAGCCGATCGACCACATGCAGAAGGGCGTTCTGCGCGGAGGCTCAGTCGGCCACCCGTTGGTCCAGCGCGTCATGCAGATCCACATCGCCGAGGAAGCGCGCCACATCGGCTTCGCGCATCAGTACCTGCGTTACAAGGCACCTCGTCTCGGTCCCTTCGAGAAGGCGTCGATCTCGATCCTGACGCCCGTCATCATGCGGCTGCTGTGCGACGTCATCATGAAGCCGAGCAAGCAGATGCGACGCGAACTCCACATCCCCGACGAGGTAGTGGATGCCGTGTGGTGGAACAGCGAATCGTCACGAAAGGCATTGCGCGACACCTTCGGTGACGTCCGCATGCTCGCCGGTGAACTGGGACTGATGAACCGCGTCTCCAAGCGCGTGTGGCGCGCCCTCGGTATCGACGGACGACCGTCGCGCTACCGCAGTGAGCCCTCGTTCGGCTGAGCTGTCTGGGGGCCGGTGACAGATTCGAGAGGGACTTGGGGTATCGCGATTCCGCGGGATGCCCCAAGCCCTTTGACCTGCAGCCAGATGGTGTCGGCCAGGAACGTCGCGAAATGATCCAGGCCGGTGCGTGATTCGGTTTGTGCGCTCCAGCTGCGCACCGCGCCCATGCAGCCGGAGACCAGGCCCGCGACCCACGGCCGCACCAGCGACCAATCCTCCGGTGACAGATCCGCATTCACCAACGCGAGGAACGCCGCGACGCTGACCTCCAGCTGCTCGGCGAGCAGGGCATTGGTCTCCTCGAGCGGACTGGGCGACTCGGCACTGACGTCCTGCTCCACGAACCGCGTCCACGCGGGATGCTCGGCGACCCAGCGGACGTACGTACTCACCACCCGATGCACCACATCGCGTGGAGTGCCGGTCAACGCGAACGAGGCGACCAGCGCAGCGCTCAACTGCTTGCAGATGGCACGCTGAATCGCGGTGTCGAGATCGGTGCGATCGTTGAAATAGCGGTAGAGGCCGGTGCGATGAACGCCCGCCTCGGCCGAGATCTGTGCAGTGGTCAGCCGCTCCCCGGGAGCGATGTCACGGGCCAGTACCGTCATCGCGGCCTCGATGATGTGGCGTCGACGATCGGTGTTGTGCTGTTCCCACCGCCGCTTGCGGCCATCGGCCTTCGGTCGTGCGCCACCGTCACTCATGCTGCATGGTCTCATGTTCCACGGGCTGCTGTGGGCGCGTTGGGGTTCGGAGGTCACTCGTGCGGGGGTTCACCGGTGACCTTGTGGTCGGCAAAATTGAGGCCCTCACGCACCAGCCGAGCGAGGTGCCCGTCGGCGAGGTTGTAGATGACGTTGCGCCCGTCGCGGCGAGTCTCGACCAGACCGGTGAACCGGAGCTTGGCCAGATGTTGGCTGACGGCAGTGCGGGACGTGCCGGTGGCCGCGGTGAGCTCGCTGACGTCGGCGGGGCCGCGATCGAGTAGCCAGAGTATGTGCAGCCGAGTGGGATCGGACAGCATCCGGAACGTGTCGGTTGCCGTCGCCAGTCGCGCGGAGTCGGGTTGTGCCTCGTGATGGAGACTGATGCGCTGTTCCTTCTTCGGTGGCATCGAGGTGTCTCCTTTGTGGACGGCGTCTCCTCATGCGGAGGCGGCGACCGGGGTTCGGGAGCGACTCCACAGGCGTGCTGCGGACAGTGCCGCAAGTGTAGCCAAGGCCGTGAGCACCGTCGCCGCGGCGAGCAGTCCGAACTGGGCACCGACCCAACCGGCCAACGGATACGTGAGCAGAAACGCCGCGTGGGACAGGGAGAACTGAGCGGCGAAGATCGAGGTTCGGCTGTGTTCGTCCGACTCTCGGCGCAAGATCCTCGCCGACGGCGTGTTGATCAGCGAGGTGCCGATACCCAGGATCGACCACGTGATCGCCAGAGCGGTCCATGCGGTCGGCCCGCCGCCGAGGGTGGCGACGAGTGCTGCGGCTGCGGTGCCGACGACAGCGACGGCGGCACCGGCGAGCATGAGGCGATGGTCGGAGATCCGCTCGAGGGCTCTCGGAACGAGCAGCGCCGCCGCCATCGACCCCGCACCGAAACAGCCGAGGGCGACGGCCAATTGGGTGCTCGAACCGCCGAACAGATCACGAACGTAGACAACGGTATTGACGAGTACGAGAGCCGTGGCTGCGGCGACTACGATGTTCAGCGCAAGCAGACCCTGGAGTTCCCGCTGCCGGACGAACGTCGCTATGCCGTCGAGCGGTTTCTTGTGTTGTGGTGCAACGTATCTGGGAAGGGCTGTGCCGACCACCACCACTGCGGAGACGACGAACCCCACCGCCGTCCCAACGAACAGGGTGTGGAAGGTGACGACCGTCAGCAGTGCGGCGGCGATCAGCGGGCTCACCAGGGACTCGAGGTCGTAGGCCAGGCGGGAGAGCGTGAGCGCGCGGGTGTACTGCTGTGCGTCCGGCACGACGGACGGGATGATGGCCTGAAAGGTGGGTGTGAACGTGGCCGACGCCGCCTGCAGCACGAATATCAGGACGTAGACCTGCCACACCTGATCGACGAAGGGGAGCGCCAGCGCGGTGAGCGCTCGGACGAGGTCCGCGGCGACGAGGACGAGCTTGCGCGGCACTGTGCCGGTCAGTGACGAAACAATCGGCGCAACAACCACATACGAGATCATCTTGATCGCCAATGCGGTGCCGAGGACGGCTCCGGCGGCGCTGCCGGCGATGTCGTAGGCCAGGAGCCCGAGCGCCACCGTCAGCAACCCGGTGCCCACGAGCGCGACCACCTGTGCGGTGAACAGGCGTCGGAAAATGTGATTGTGCCGAAGCATGCGTTCACTGTACATATGCGTGCGCACTTGCGCACTCGTTTGTTTTATTGAAGATGCACCGACGAACGCCCCACGATAGGGCTATTTTCTGTAGCGTTGTCGGTTGTCGGCTCAACGAATATCCAGGGGTGGTCAATGGCCGATCAGCGCACGTATCCAGTGGGGCAACTGGCACGCGCCATCGACCAGCTGCCGTCGATGATCGGCTACTGGGACAGCTCGGAGCGCAACGTCTTCGCCAACAAGGTCTATGCCGACTACTTCGGCATCGAGCCGGCGCGCCTGGTCGGTATGCACATCAGCGAGCTCCTCGGTGAGGGACTGTACGAACTGAACAAGCCCTACATCTCGGGAGCGCTCGCCGGCGAGCAGCAACAGTTCGACCGCACACTCATCGACGTCAACGGCGTCGTACGCGTCACCCAGGCCACCTACGTCCCCGATATCGTCGACGGCGGCGTCGTCGGATTCACGGCAATGGTCGTCGACGTCAGCGCCCGTGCCGAGGCAGAACGCGAACGCGACCGCGCCGTCCGCCTCTTCCAGATCGCCATGGAGTACGCGCCCATCGGTAAAGCGCTACTGACGATCGACGGCCGCTGGCTGCAAGTGAACAAAGCACTGTGCGATCTCCTCGGATACACCTCGGAAGAACTGCTGCAGAAGACCTTTCGAGACCTGACGCATCCCGACGACATCGCGATGGCAGACGAACACCTCACCGAATTGGCCGATGGGACCCTCACCAGCGTGGCTTCTGAAAAGCGATACGTCCGCAAGGACGGAGCCACGATGTGGGTCCAGCGGAACGCCACCGTGGTGCGAGACAACGACGGCGACGACATCATCATCGCCCAGATCCAGGACATCACCGCCCGGAAGGAAGCCGAGGCGGCACTCGAGCGCCAACTGTTGATCGACGACCTGACCGGCCTGGCCAATCGCCGACGGTTGATGGCAGAACTTCAGGCCCTCAAGGAAGCCGCCGACGAAAACCCGGTCGGAATCCTGTTCGTCGACGTCGACTCCTTCAAATCCGTCAACGATCGATACGGCCACGCAGTAGGCGACCGACTGCTCGCCGCCATCGGAGCCCGCATCCGCGCCAACCTCCGCGCCGGAGACATCGCCTGCCGCACCGGAGGCGACGAATTCGTCGCTCTGCTGCGTAGCTCCCGATCGGCCGACAGCGTCGAACGCCTCGCCGCACGAGTGCGGATGCTACTGGCCGGCCCGTACCTCATCGACGGTGTTCCGGTACCCGCATCGGTCAGCGTCGGATGGAGCTGGGACAAGCCCGTCAGCCCGGAGAAGTTACTGCACATCGCGGACGAACGCATGTACTCGTCGAAACGACGCTGACCCATTCGACCGGCTCCCCATTGCGGACGCCTCCCCATGGCGGATCAATGTGGCTTGCAGTCGCTTGGAGTGCAACAAAGTCGCATTGATCCGTCGGCAGAGGGGTGAGCGGGGAGGTGGGGAGGTGGGGAGGTGCGGACCGGATTGTTCGCGTCTGCGTCGTCTGCACGGCGGGCGACCGGCCCGAAGGGTGCGGACTACGCGAGCACCACTTCGACGCCACTGTCACGGAAGGCCTCGATCTGCTCCGGCGCGGCATCGGAATCGGTGATGAGCGTGGTGCCCGGCGGAATCGGGGCCCAGGCGTGAAAGGGCTTCTGGCCGAGCTTGGTCGAATGCGCCAGGATGTACGTCGTCGTGGCACGTTCCATCATCAACTCCTTGAGTTGAGTCTGCTCGTAACCCGCTTCGCAGATCCCGAAATCGGCGGCGACGGCGTCGGCACCGAGGAACGCCCGATCGAAGGACACTCGTCGCAGCGACGCCTCGGCGAGAGGACCGACGAAACCCTGGCTCAGGTGCCGTAATGTGCCGCCGATGCACTCGACGTGCACCTCGTCGGCGTCGGCCAACGCCTCGAGCGCCGTCAATCCAGCCGCGATGACGGTGAGGTCGACGGCGTGACGCAGATACTCCGCCATGGCACCGACCGTCGTTCCAGCGTCGAGCAGGACGGTTTCCCCGGGCTGCACGTACTCCGCGGCCTTGGCCGCGATGAGCCGCTTGGCCTCGTATCCCTCGAGGGAGCGTTGCTTCACCGACGCCTCGTGACGGCTGCCGATGGCAATCGCCCCGCCGTAGGTGCGGGCCAGAAGTCCCTGCTTGGTGAGGTGATCGAGATCGCGCCTGATGGTCGAGGCCGTCACTTGGAACAATGACGACAGCTCGTCGACGCTGGTGAGGCCACCGGACTTGGCCAGCCGGACGATCTCGCCGCGCCGCGCTTCCGATGCTCGCACCTACTACCCCCTCGTCAGCCCAGTAATGCTGGGCTCGTTGCCAATTCGGCGGCCTGCCGCAGGGCTTCGACCATGCTACCGGCCTCGGCGATGCCCTTACCTGCAATATCGAACGCAGTGCCGTGATCGACGGAGGTGCGGATGACAGGCAGGCCGACGGTGATGTTGACGCCTGCCTCGATTCCGAGCACCTTGACCGGGCCATGACCCTGGTCGTGGTACATCGCGACGATCAAGTCGTAATCGCCTCGGCCGGCCAGGAAGAACGCGGTGTCGGCGGGCAGCGGGCCCACCGCATCGATGCCGTCGGCCTTCAACTTCTCGACGGCAGGCACGATCTTGAGGTCCTCCTCGCCGTAGCCGAACAAGCCGTTCTCGCCGGCATGCGGATTGATACCACACACACCGATTTTCGGGTTCGGAGTGCCCGAGCGGACGAGGGCCTCGTGTCCGCGTCGGATCGTTCGCTCGACGAGTCCCGGCTCGATCTTCGCGACGGCGTCGAGCAGACCGATGTGCGTGGTGACGTGAATGACCTTGAGCTTGGGCGTGGACAACATCATCGACACCTCCTCGGTGCCGGTCAGGTGTGCCAGCAGCTCGGTGTGGCCCGGGAAGATGTGCCCGGCGGCGTGCAAGGCCTCCTTGTTGAGCGGGGCGGTGCAGATGGCCTGGACTTCACCTCCCACGGCGAGTTCGCTCGCAACGCGGATGTAGTGGAACGCGGCGTCGCCTGCCACGGCCGACAACTGCCCCCACTGGAGGTCGTCGGGAAGCAGGCCGAGATCGATCACGTTGATGCGCCGCGGGCTGAACTGTGCGGCATCGACGGTGTCGATCGTGACGATGTCGACGTCCACCCCGAGAACCTGAGCGGCCAGGCGCAGCCGCGGCGCATCGCCGATGACGACAGGCTTGCACCGCTCGAGCGTTGCCGGATCG
The DNA here is from genome assembly GCF_002258465.1 of Rhodococcus sp. 05-2256-B1. Taxonomy (NCBI): domain Bacteria; kingdom Bacillati; phylum Actinomycetota; class Actinomycetes; order Mycobacteriales; family Nocardiaceae; genus Rhodococcus; species Rhodococcus sp. 05-2256-B1. The sequence goes on from NZ_NOZA01000017.1 coordinate 143,735, forward strand.
ATCATGGCGGGCACGATGACCTCGGGGCCGATGCCGGCGCCGTCGCCCATGGTTACCGCGATGTACGGCCGAAGTGCTGTGGTCATGTCAAAGCCTCACTGTGAGAAGAAGAAAGCGTACGAGCAGTGCCGTGTAGGTACGCGGCCATTGCGACGAGACTGTCCGGGCCGCCGAAGCTCCCGGGGCGGGTGGCGACGTATGCGCCTGCGGGTGTGCGGGATACGACCGCCCCGTGATGGATTTCGGCAACCGGACGAAGGGCGGTGACACCCAGGCCGTCGAGCACCCGGCGGGCGGTTTCCCCGCCGGTGAGTACGAGACTCACCGAGAGCCCGCGAACGGCCTCGGCGACCGTGCCGGCGAGCGCCTGGGATATGTCGGCCGAGCGCGACGCGTCCACCGGCCCCGCCAGGGACAGCACCACCGTTCCGTCGGACAGGGCGCTGCGCACTCTGTCTGCGCAGGCGTGGGTCTGCGGCAACTCGTCGACGTGGACGGCGACGTGCGTTGCACCGGCGTCGACCAACTCCGATACTTGCTGCATCGCAACCGATTCGGCGGTTCCGACGACGACGAGAACCGAATCCTGGGTCACTGCCGCAGCGTCGCGATATCGAGGATCGAGGGTACGCGCCACGGCCGCCGCCAGCGCCGAGGTGCCGACGAGTCGGACACCCGGAATGTTCGCCGACACCGCCACGATGGCGTCGAGGTCTGCATCGGACCGGACGTCGAACACTGCCACTGCGCCGGAATCGACTGCAGCACGAAGTGCTTCGGGGCCGCCCTCGGATGCGACGGCGACAGTAGGGACTCGTCCGAAGAGCTCGGTGATCGAGGACGGAGCCTCGGTAGGCTCCATCGCCCACCGGCCGCTGAGATGCAGTGGAACGCCGTCGATGTGAGGGACGCCGTTCTCGACGGTGCGGCCGAGAGCGGGAAGCCCGGCCGCGAACACGACGGGGCCGGTGGCGAGCAGCGATTCGACCTCGGCGGCAATGTGTCCGCGCAGCATCGAATCGATCTTCTTCACGACCGTGACGTGCGACGGCAGTAGTGCGATGGACTCACGTACGCGGGCCGCGGCCTCGTCGGGGGACATGACTCGGGTGCCGAGATCGACGACGCAGACGTCGGTGTCGGTGCCGTCGTCGATGCTGCCGATGTCGATTCGCAGTGACACGTCACGATCGAGGAACAGTGCGGCAGATTCTGCTGCACCCGACAGGTCGTCGGCGAGAATGGCGATGGCGGGGCGCTGCGGGATGGTCATCGTGCGCTCACCCCTTCGATTCTGCGCTGTGTGCGCACTTCAAGGTAACACTATTGCGTGTTTCACGCAGTTTCATAGCGATGTTCCTGCGCACTGGACGATCGTCTGCCCGGTGATGCTGCGTCCGTGCGGGGACAGCAGGAACGCGACAGTCTCGGCGACTTCCTCCGGATCGATGAAATGGCCCAACGGCGGCGTGATCGGAGGGGAGGAGACGCGTCCGGGATCGTTGAGCATCGGTGTGTCCGTCGGGCCCGGCGCGACGACGTTGACGGTGATTCCGCGCGAGACCAACTCCATGGCCCACGAGCGGGCCATTCCCGTCAACGCGGACTTGGTTGCGACGTACTGGCTCTTGCCTGCCACCCCGGTCATCGTCCTGCTGCCGATCATGACCACTCGACCGCCGTCGACCATTCGAGGTGCCAGCCCGTTCACCAGAATCTCGGCCGCCGCCACGTGCACCCGCCACATCTGCTCGCTGTGCGCGGGATCGAGCGCGCCGAGCCGCCCCGAACGCTGGACTCCCGCGGCATGGACGATCGAATGGGGGTCGGGCAGTCGGTCGACGACGGCAGAGACCGCCGCACTGTCGGCCAGATCCACGCCGATCCACCGATGTGGTCCGTCGTCCTCGAAGCCGGTCGCAGGCCGAGAGCGGCTCAGGCCGGTCACCTGCCAACCGCGCTCGGACAGCGTCCGAGCGATCGATGCACCGATGCCGCTGCTCACTCCGGTCACGACGGCATGCAATGAGGATGTCACCGGCCGTCACCGATCCAGGTCGGCTCGAGCCGAACGTACTTGATGGCCTGGCGAAAATACGTGTACGCAAGGTGAATTCGGCCGTCGGGGCCGTACACGATCGACGGGTACGAGAACTCGCGGTTCGACCCATCCCTGGAGTTGTTCGTCAAGCAGTACCCATCGCCCTCGTCGAGATTGCGCCGAACCGGCCAGGTCACGCCACCGTCGGACGAGAGTGCCAGCGTCATCGGGGCACGCGGTGCGCCCCAGAATGCTGCGCGGTCGTCACCGTCGTCGAGAGGACTCTCGGAGGCGTCGGTGCCCTCGGCCAGTCCGTCGTCGTCGATCTCGTCGTAGAGCGACACGCGGCGGTCGGTGGCGTCGAGCGCGGAGGAGTGGTTGTACACGAGCGCGAGGGTTCCGTCGCCGTGCCCGACGGCCTGAATGGAGGAGTTGTTGTTCGGCAGCTCGGTGGCGACCGGGTCGCTCCATGTCTCGGCGTCGTCGGTCGAGACGCTTCGGTAGATGTGATCGGCCCAGCGGCTGCGGTACAACGCCACCAGCGAACCGTCCTGCTGCACAACGATGTTCATGTGAACGCACCCGACGCTGCCTGGCACGACGACCTCACGCCATGTCGCCCCGTCGTCGTCGGAGATCAGGACCCCGCTGTAGTCGCGATCGCCCACCCACTTGCGTCCGTCGATCTTGACGCAGTGAAAGACCGGCAGCAACAGGCGTCCCGATGCCAGCTGTACGACGGGTTGCCGGACGAACACGCCACCCGCGTCGGTCTCGGGAACCAACACGTGCGTCTCGCCCCACGTCGATCCGCCGTCGGACGAGATGCGACGCAGTACCCGTGCGGTGTCCTGATTGCCGGCGTGCTGAGAAGTCCACAGCAACCAGACCTCACCCGAATCACGAACGAACAGAACGGGGTTCTGCTCGGAACGGGTGCCGTCGTCGGACAGCTGGATCGGGGTGCTCCACTGCAGTTGTTCGGCATCGAGGCGCGAGAACCAGACACTGATGTCGGGAACACCCTCCTGCGTGCCGGCGAACCACACACATGCCAGGGCCCCGTCGGGCAGGATCGCCAGGTTCGCCGCATGATTCTGCACCTGCGGGGCAGGGAGGAACGCGTCGGATCGACCGGGCTCGGACGTCGCACGCAGGGTGCCGTCGGCGAGGAGGTCGCCGGGGGTGAGGAAGCTCGTGTTGCTCATGTTCTACCTCTTCTCTCTCAGGAAGTGAGAGTGACCGAAGCCATGTCGTAGGAGTTGGTGGGCCGCAGATCGATTCCGTCGATGCGATTGCGTCGGGCGATGACCGTCTTGGGTACGAACGACCACAGGCACGGCCACGTCTCCCAGATCTGACGCTGCGCCTGCGCGAGTGTCTCGTTGCGGGTGACGCTGTCGGCATCCTCGGAAGCCTTGGCGATCAGTGCGGTGATCTCGGGAAAGATGTAGCCGTGATACGTATCTCGGGTCTCTTCCTTCGCAGCAGTGCCCGCGTACATACCCTGCATGATGGTGACCGCGAGTCCGGTGGGGCTGGGGAAACCGTTGCCGAGAATGTCCCAGTCGCCCGCCTTGCCCTGACGCCACGTCGAGATGTCGCCGCCCGGCTCGAATTGCTGCAGGGTCGCACGGACGCCGACTGCGGACAGCATCTGCAGAACCGACTCCATGATGTCGGTGTCGGCGGCGAATTCACCTGTTTCCCAGATGATCTTCACTTCCAGGTCTTGCACTCCGAGCGCGTCGAGCTCCTGGCGTGCGCGCTGTGGATCGTAGACGTACTCACCGGTCTCGATCGCGCCGGTCAGAATGCCGGGGACCACGCCGCGGGAGGGAGTTGCCGCGCCCTGCATCACCTGGTCGATCAACGCATTCCCGTTGATCGCGTAGCTCAGTGCTCTACGGACGCGCGGATCGGCCAGTGGGTGCCCGGCCGGTTTGCGGAAGTTGTAGAAGAGCTGGTTGAGGCGCACCCCGTCGGTGCGTTCTACCGTGACGCCGGCCAGGCCCGAGAGCTGATCGGCGGCATCCGGGGTGATGGCGTCGATGACATCGACTTCGCCGCTGCGCAGAGAGACGACGCGATTGGACTCGTCGGGAACGAAACGTACGTTGACCGAATCGACCGAAGCCGGCGTGCCCCAGTACTTCTCGTTACGCGCCAGCGAGTAGTTGCCGGTACCGCGGTCTGCGTCGGTGACCACGAACGGCCCGGTACCGACGCCACCCTGAAGATCCTCGGGGACGTTGTCCTCAGCGGGAGTGATCAGAATGTTCGACATCAGGTAGTCCAGGACCGGGATGGGGCGCTGCGTGTCGAGCGTGAACGTATAGTCGTCGATCTTGCCGACGGTGGGCCACTCGGGGAAGAAGGTGCCCACGAACCCACCGGTGACCTGGCTGTACATGCGCAGTGCCGTGTCGACATCCTCCACCCGAACCGGCCGACCGTCGGAATAGGCGATACCCGGTCGCAGATGCACCAGCCATCGCGTCGGTGCGACCAGCTCGAAGCTGTCGGCCAGGACGAGCTGGACTGCCAGCGCAGAATCGATGGTGGTCAGGGCCTGGCGGATCGAGCGCTGAACGGTCAGTGCGGCGTCGAACTGCAGAAGCTTGTTGTCCAGGCTCACCATGGATCGGTTCATCGCGAGGCTGACGGTGTCGGGGCCGGGACGACCGGTAGGAGTTGCGCAGGCGCTTACGCCGCCGAGCGAAAGCCCGGCTCCGAGTATCAGACTCGTGCGGAACAGTGACCGTCGTGAAAAGCGCTGGTTGGCAAAGCTTTCGGTCATCGTTGACCTCTCGGGACTGTCACATCGAAATGTGGATGTCGGTTCGGGTCTCGTAGACCCGCGTCGACGAAAGTGATCGTGGACACAACCGGACTGTACTACGAAATGCTTGAAATGCGCAGAAAAATATTGCCAGTTGCGCAAAACGCGCATGAGTGCAATTGTGAGCTGAGTTACAACAAGGCAGTGTTATCGAAAGGTCGACGATGACCCAGGTAAGACCACAATCGCAGGTGGGTCGATGACCCAGCTCACCGCCAGCCCGCCGAGTGTGCCGAAGGCCAGGGCCGATTCCGTGCTGCCCGCATTTCTCGCTGCGCCCATGGCGCGCTACGTGGTGCGGCGCCTCGGGCAGAGCCTGCTCACCATCTTCCTGACGCTCACCACGGTGTTCGTGCTCATTCGCATGGCTCCCGGCGACCCGGCCTACTCGATGGCCGGCCCGCTCGCCAGCACGGAAGACCTCGCGCAGATTCGTACCAATCTGGGTCTGGACCAGTCGATCTTCACGCAGTACGCGCTGTACCTGAAGGGCCTGTTCACACTCGACCTCGGTACCTCGTACTCCTTCCAGGCACCGGCACTCGACGTGGTTCTGCAGCGCATTCCGTACACGATCACTCTGGCCTTCGCCGCCATCCTGCTGACCACCGTGGTGTCGATTCCCCTGGGCATCTGGATGGCTCGCCGCGCCGATACCCGACGCGAACTCGGCGCGAACGTCGTGACGATCGCCGGTCAGTCGATGCCGGACTTCTGGACCGGCCTGATGCTGCTGACGTTCTTCGCCGTATTGGTTCCCGTACTCCCCGCAGCCGGATTCACCAGCTGGTCCTCGCTGATCCTGCCCGCCGTCACCGTGGCCATCCTGCAGATCGCCCTGATCTCCCGCATGGTCCGACGCGAGATGGTCAACGCCTACGCCTCCCCGTACGTCACCGTCGCCCGATCGAGAGGCGTCACCGAACGCGAGATCACCTGGCGCTACGCCCTGCGCAACTCGTCGATCCCCGTCGTCACCGCACTGGGCACCAGATTCGCGTCGATGCTCAACGGCGTCGTCGTGGTCGAGGTGGTCTTCGCATGGCCGGGCGTGGGTTCACTCGTGGTTCGCGCCCTCGAAACCAGGGACTATCCGCTGATCCAAGCCACCGTTCTGGTCACCGCAGTGCTCGCTGTTCTGGTGCAACTGGCCGTCGACCTCTGCTATCCGCTCCTCGATCCACGCGTTCGCCTCGGGAAGGCAGCAAACTGATGACAGTCGTCGACAAGCCAACGGACACTCCACGTCCCAGCGCCGTCACCGCGAAGGACTTCGCATCGGCGGGTGCCACCCGTCGCCGACGCGACAGCCGCGTCAAGATCTGGATCGGCACCGCGTGTGCACTCGTGGTCATCCTCCCGGTCGCCTTCGCGCGGGTGCTGCCCCTCGACTCGCCCGATGCCACCGACCTCGGTCAACGCCGGCTCGCGCCGCTGACCGACGGACATCTGTTCGGCACCGATCAACTCGGCCGAGATCTGCTGGCGCGCGTGCTCTACGGCGGACAGGTCTCGCTCACCGTGGGAATTCTGGCCGTCATCGTCTCCGGGCTCATCGGACTGACCCTGGGATCACTGGCGGGCTTTCTCGGCGGCTGGGTGGACGCGACGGTCTCCCGCCTGCTCGAAGCACAACTGTCACTGCCACTTCTGATGATGCTGCTGCTCGTCGTCGCCTTGTTCGGTCCGTCGATTCCGGTCATCACCTTCGTCATCGCCATCGCGCAGTGGCCCGAAATCGCCCGTCTCACGCGATCGCTGGTGCTCGTGGAGCGGGAGAAGCCCTACATCGCCGCGGCTCGGGTGCTCGGCCTCGGCCGCATCGCCATCCTGCTTCGCCACGTCGTTCCCAACATCATCAAGCAGGCGTCGCTCGTGGTTCTGCTGTTGCTGGCGCAGGCCGTGCTGCTCGAAAGTGCGTTGAGCTACCTCGGTGCCGGGCCGCAACGTCCGTTCGCCACCTGGGGTCGCATCATCTCCGACGGCCAGGACTACATCACCACCTCGTGGTGGCTCGTCACCTTGCCCGGCCTGGTCATCGTGCTCCTCGTCGTCGGAGTCAACCTGCTCGGCGACGGACTTCGAGACCGTCCCGCCGGATCGGGCCTGCTGCGAATGTTCTCCCGCACGAACAAGAAAGGGCGTGCCTGAGACATGGGCAATCTACTGAAGGTCGACGAACTGCAGATCGAGTTGGTCACCGACAAGGGCCTCATCAGAGCCGTCGACGGTGTCTCGTTCTGCATCGAAGCAGGAGAGACGGTGACCATCATCGGTGAATCGGGCTCCGGCAAGTCCACGACTGCAATGGGCATCCTCGGGTTGCTGCCGTCCGATCTGGCGGTGCTGTCCGGATCGGTGACGTTCAAGGACACCGAGATACTCGGAAAAGACAAGGAGCTCTGCGGAATCCGAGGCAAGCACATCGCGCTGATCCCGCAGGATCCGATGACGGCTCTGAGTCCGGTGCACACCATCGGCGGTCAGCTGCGCGAAGCCGTTCGACACAGTGGGGTATCGGGTCGATCCGAACAGACCAAGCGCTGTATCGAACTGCTCGAACAGGTCCGCATACCCGACCCTGCAACACAATTGGACAAATACCCACACCAGTTGTCCGGCGGCATGCTGCAACGAGTACTGATCGCCGGCGCATTGGCCTCCGGGCCGGAGCTCATCGTCGCGGACGAGCCGACCAGTGCGCTCGACGTCACCGTGCAGGCAAGCATCCTCGATCTGCTGCTCGAACTCCAGGAGCGCACCGGCATCGGCATGCTCGTCATCACCCACGACCTGGGCGTGGCTCGACTGATGTCCGATCGTATCTACGTCATGAAAAGCGGTGTGTTCGTGGAGAACGGTGGAGCCGAGGAGCTCGTCAACGCTCCCAAGAGCCCGTACACGAAGAATCTGCTCGACGCGATCCCGCAGTTGGGGCCCTGGAACGAGAAGGTGGAGGCCGCGGTATGAGCGCACCATTGTTGTCGGTGGAGAACCTTGTCGTCGAATACCCGGTCGGTAACGGCGTGTTCAGAGCCGTCGACTCGGTGAGTTTCTCGGTGGAGAGGGGCAAAACCGTTGCTGTAGTCGGTGAATCGGGCTGCGGAAAATCGACGATCGCCAAGTCGATCGTGCGGTTGTTGACCCCTACGTCGGGATCGATCATGGTCGACGGCACGGACATCGCGCAGATGTCCGAAAAAGCACTGCGCCCCTTCCGTTCCCGTGTCCAGATGGTCTTCCAGGATCCCTACGGTTCACTGGATCCGCACCTCACCGCAGTCGATATCGTCGGAGAACCGCTTCGGCTCAAAGGTATTCGGAGCAAGTCCGAACGCGCAACCAGAGCAGCAGAACTGATCGACCGCGTCGGGTTGCCGAGCACTGCCCTGACTCGTCGACCAGCGGAGTTCTCGGGCGGACAGCGTCAACGAATCGGTATCGCCCGCGCACTGGCGTCGGGACCGGAGATCCTCGTGTGCGACGAGGCCACCAGCGCGTTGGACGTCTCCGTTCAGGCCCAGGTGCTGGAACTGCTGCGCGAGATCCAGCAGCAGACGGGACTGACCTACGTGTTCATCTCGCACAACCTCGGCGTCGTGCGCGAAATCAGTGAGACGGTCGTCGTCATGTCCAAGGGACGCATCGTCGAACGCGGTGACACCGAGGAAGTACTCGCGCGACCGAAGCAGCCTTACACCCGCGCGCTGCGAGCGGCAGCTCTCGACCCCTCGACGATGACAGGAACCAAACCGCGACATATCGTGTCGCGGCTCGCCAAGACTGGAGTAACCGCATGACCGCGCTGAATATCTCACCCCTCGTCCTGGGAACGATGACGTTCGGCGATACCGTCGACGCATCCGGGGCGGCCAAGATGGTGGACGCGGCCCTGGACGCCGGCATCACCCATATCGATACCGCGAACGGCTACGCGGGCGGTGAATCGGAGCGGATTCTCGCTGACCTTCTCGCCACTCGCCGTGATCGCGTCACGCTCGCCACCAAGGCCGGTATGCCGCACCCAGACGCCGACGGCAACAGCCCGCTGTCTCCGAAAGGGTTGCGACTCAGCATCGATGCCAGCCTGTCGCGGTTGAACACCGACTACGTGGACCTGTTCTATCTGCATCAACCAGACCGTGCGACTCCCTTGTCCGACACTCTTGTTACGGTCGCCGAGTTGGTGTCCGAAGGAAAGATCAGGGCACTGGGTGTCTCGAACTTCGCTGCCTGGCAGATCGGTGAAATCAATCGGGTAGCGGACGACGTGGGTGCGCCCCGACCCGTTGTGGCGCAGCAGTTGTACAACCTGCTCGCCCGTCGGATCGAAGAAGAGTACGTGGAGTTCGCGGCCGTCACAGGCCTGATCACGATGGTCTACAACCCGCTCGGCGGCGGGCTCCTCACCGGCAAGCACGCTGCGGGAGTGCAACCGACGGACGGCCGGTTCGGAGATTCGCGCCTGGCCACGATGTACCGCGAACGGTACTGGAACACCGCAATATTCGACGCCATCGCCCAGCTCGGTACCGTGGCAGACGATGCCGGAATGCCGCTGACCGAGCTGGCTCTACGATGGCTGGTGTCCAAGCCCGCGACCGGACCGGTGTTGCTCGGCGGCTCCAAAGTGGAGCATCTCGAATCGAACATCTCCGCCCTCGGCCGCGGGCCGCTCCCCGACGACGTGGTCGCAGCGTGCGACGAGGTCGGCGCGGCTCTGCGCGGACCGATGCCGAACTACAACCGCTGAGAGGCTTTCAATGACTGCACAGGAATTCGCCGCCCGCGTACGCAACCGCGAACAGATACTCGGGTATTGGTCGGTCATCGACAGCCCCGTCTCCACCGAATGGCTCGCCCATGTGGGGTGGGACTACATCGCACTCGATCTGCAGCACGGCCTGATCGGATACTCGGGCATGCTGGCAGGAATCACCGCTATCGACGCCGCACAGGGACCGGCCGCTCTGGTGCGCGTCGAAGCCAACAACGCCACGGTGATCGGCCGGGCCCTCGATGCCGGTGCAGCGGGAGTCATCGTGCCCCTCATCGACACTGCCGAAGACGCTGCCGCCGCGGTAGCGGCAGCTACCTACCCGCCCGAAGGCATAAGGTCCTACGGTCCGATGCGCTCCCAACTACGCATCGGACCCAACCCCGCCGATGCCAACCGCGATACCGTCGTCCTCGCGATGATCGAGACACCTCAGGGCCTGGCCAACGTCGAAGAGATCTGTGCGGTCCCCGGTCTGGACGGCGTCTACGTAGGGCCATCGGACCTACGCCTGGCCGTCGGAGGGTCCTCGCCGAGCGACCCATCAGTGGACGAAGAATTCGATGCCGCGCTCGTCCGAGTCCAGAAGGCCGCCGCGGCAGCGGGCATCACCGCCGGAATTCATACCGCATCGGGAAGCATTGCTGCGCAACGACTTGCCCAGGGCTACACGTTGGCCACCGTTGCATCCGACCTGACGCACCTCAAAGCCGTGTCGGCCGAGCACCTAGCGGCGGCGCGGGGATAGGCCCACGCTTCTTGCGCGAATCGACCCGATACGCCAGATAGAGATACAGGAAGCCGGTAACGGTGCCGCCGAGACATCCTGCTGCAATATCGAGGGCGGTGGATCCTGAGTTGATCGTGAAGTGGAGCAAGAAGAACCCTATTGCGACGGCCGGGACGAGTGCCAGGGCGTTGATGTAATCGGCGCGAGTTGCGCCGCACTTCTTGCTCAACGCGCCGGTCATGACCCACTCGCGAAATGGCTTCTGCATCTCAGGCTCCTCGTATGGGTCTGATTTGTCCCGTTCGGCCAGGATACCGGAGAGTTGGTTTAGGTAGGTTCGAGTTATGCGCGCCATTGTCTTTCTCGCTGTACTCGCGATCATCTACAAGTGGCCGGTGTTCGGAGACAGCCCCGGCCACTGGTCGGCCCTGAGTCAGGGAATCATGTTCGGCGCGATCATCTGCACCGTCGCTACTCCTGCGGGATGGAAGGCCATCCGGCGAATAGACGGACGGATGCGGTCTTAGGTTCGATGCCCGTGGGGCGGCGTTGGTCCGGATTGCGCCGCAAACGCGAGCGCATTCGTCAGGTGCGTGCGGATTCGTCGCCAATTTCGACCGTCAGAGAGGGCCATTCGACGAAAGCGCGCGCGTTTGCGGCGGGGTGCAGTCCCGTTTCGTGACTCGGCCGGAGCAGTTCGGCGTGGGCACCCGTTGCCTCCCAATCCACCTGAATCGGGTGCAGATAGCCGCGCTCACCAGCGCGGTTAGCTGCACCCGATTCGAGGGTGGTGAGGCCATGTGTTTGGGTGAGTCCCATGAACTGGGTCGGCAGAGAGCTGTGTGTGGCCGCCGGAAGTGGGGCAGTCACGTCTGCGGTACTCATCGCACCGGACATCGACGACAATTGGTTGGATCTGACTCTCCCCGCCGTACTCGGTGCAATCGGTGGACTGCTGGTGGGATTCGCGGCGGTGGTCGGCGGCAAGTACGCACTGAAGACTGCAGTGCCGTGGCCGCCGAGCGGTCGAAAACAATGGCGACACCGATTTGCCCTGTGCACTGCGGCAGTGGTGACACTATTCGTTGCCGGACTCTCGGCATGGGCGAGCGCTTCCTCGGCGATGGTCGCGTCGGACAGCGCGGAGCCGCCGATACAGCTGATGGTGACAATTGCGTTGACTGCAATCAGTTACGTGTTCGCGTACTACCTTGCGCCCGAGGTCAACTGACTCCGGCTGGAGCGGTTCAGTCCGAACCGGTGAACGCGCCGAGGACACGCTCACCGACAGGCGTCAGGGCCGTCGAACGCGCCCACCAAGAGACAGGCGATATCACGCGGGACTCTCCACTGATTGTCGTATCGCACGAATGACATCGGTCCGACGGGATAACTGTCCATGCTTCGGAAAGTTCCGACACCCATGGCCTCCACCGAATCGGGACCGGTCGCGGCGACGGTTGTGAACTCGATGTGTTGCAGATCCGGCTGAGCGCCCCAGGCACGTGCGAGCCGCACGTTGTTCTCGGCCGGCCCGTCGAACAATCGAGCTCGATCTTCTCCGCGAATCGAGTAGTCCACGCTCGCTGCGAACAGAGCCGTCAACTGGGCTGCGGTCGGCACATCGTCGGTGATGGGCGGTGGCGGAGAGGCGAATTGCGTCGGGCTGATCAATGCGACCGGCGACTCCGGCTCGTCCACCTCGGCGGGGGAGCAGGCGCAGGCGAGCAACACCACAGCGACCGCGCTCACTCCAACAAGTTTCACCGGCCCAGTATGAACCGAAATAGCATGGTGGGTAGGTGAATCGGGTTCAGATACCCGACGTCGTCAGGTGCCGGTTGTGTTGGGCGGTGATCACCAGTACCGGTATGGCGATCGGAAGAATCAGGGCCGCCGCTGGAAGAACGAGGGCAGCACGAGCAGTCGTCAGGTTGTAGACCGCTACAGCCACTATCCACGCGCTCGCGACCGCTACGGCCTGCGCGCCTACTCGGAGGGTCGTCACTTTCCACGGGGAACGAACCTCGAACGTGCCTATGGTCATCGGCAGATAGTGGCCCTCGTTCACCTGTGACAGCCGCAGCGTCGCGACACTCATCATGGCTGCGCTGATGGCAGCGAGCAGGAGGCCGAGAAACAACATGCTCAGTACGATACGCAAACTTGTGGCCCTAGGCTGCTGGTATGACTGCCGCTGCGAATTCCGATGCGACCCGTCGTAGGGTGCCGTCCTGGTTAAGGGAGTTGACGGTTCTGGTCGTGGTCGCATTGTTACTGAGTGTGCTGCTGCAAACATTTGTCGGCCGTGTCTATCTCATCCCGTCGCAGTCCATGGAACCCACGCTGCACGGCTGTCCCGGTTGTACCGGTGATCGAATCGTGGTGGACAAGATGACGTTTCGATTCGGCGATCCGCAGCCGGGTGACGTGGTGGTGTTCAAGGCTCCGACGGAGTCGTGGAACAGGGGATACACGTCGAGCCGATCGAGCAACGCAGGAGTGAAGGCGTTGCAGGACGCGGGATCGTGGGCCGGACTCGTCGCGCCCGACGAGAACGACCTCGTGAAACGGGTGATCGCAACAGGCGGGCAAACCGTCCAGTGTTGCGATGTGCAAGGAAGAGTCGAGGTCGACGGGCAGCCCCTCGACGAGCCCTACATCGCGTTCGACTTCCCCTACGACGCGGACACACTCACCTGCGCAACAGTTCCGCAGTCCGGTCGCTGTTTCGGGCCGGTGACCGTACCGTCCGGAAATCTGTGGATGATGGGCGACAATCGAAGCGGCTCAGCCGATTCGAGGGCACACTCCCGTGACGAACTGGGCGGAACGGTCCCTATCGGGAATGTGATCGGCAAGGCCAGATTCATAGTGCTGCCACCGTCGAGATGGGGAGCCATCGAATCGCCTGCGATACAGCGCTGATCGAGCGCATTCCCACGATCCCGTCGAGTAGCGGCGTCTTCAGAACCCGAGATCGCGTTTACGACGCTCGCGTTCGATGCGCCGCTGTTCCTCGGCGCGTTCGCGGCATTGCCGGAGGAATTCGGCGTCCGCATCCGGATTCTGGGCGGCCTGACGTCCCGGCCGCGTCTCGTACTCGGGGTACGCGGAGTTGCTCGCGCGACCGTAACCGGACCCGCCGGCACCTCCCCAAATCCCGGCACCGACGGGTCGGCCCGCAACGAGCCAGGCCAACGACCCGGCAAAGGGGAGGAAGACGATGAGCAGAATCCAAACGATCTTGGGCAGGTAGCGGATGCCGCCCTCGTCTGCGGTGATCGCGTCGATCAGACAGAACACCCACAGCAGCATGACCAGCAAACCGAAATACGGCATTGTGTCCCTCCATGTCCAAGACCGCTCGGTCCGTTGTATCGAAGATCGTAGCGCTGTCCTCGCGATTTCGACAGACGAGTCGGTTTGGAAATCTGGGTGGGGCTCGGACACGGCCGGATGTAGCGTCAATGTCCTGGGCAGTAGATGTACAGAGATGATCGCTGACCATCCCTGGTGAGCAGGACGGTCACCGGATCTGTCGTGCTCTTCGGCTCGGCAGAGGTGGTCAGCATCTCCGACTCACACGTGAAGTTCACCCCCGCCCAGCTTCCCGGGGGCACCGTCTGGCACGCGAAAGGCTGAAGCGGAGGATAAGACGGGTTGGCCGCCGACAGCGTGAGTCCGTCGCCGAGTTCGTTCGGCGCATCGAATCGAGCCGACCAGGCGGGCTGACCCGAGAACTCCGAATGTGTGGCACCCTGCGCGAACGCGAAACCATCCGGAATTGTGAAGGTTATGCGCTGCAGGTTGTGCGTTACCTCATCGCTGTCCATGGACCTGGGCTTGCCGATCTCGCTGGCGCATGAGGGCAGGAGAACAATAATGGCCGACGCGCAGAGGAGTTTCCACGAATTGGTCATGGACGCAGCAATATCGGGCGGACGCGGGTGCGCCTATTGGCGAGCATCGTCATGGCCCGCGGTGGGCCTGATCCTCAGAGCGACGAAGACGACGATAAGGGTCGTGAGAAACACCGCGGGATAGGTGAATTGGACGGCGAACTCGAAGGCGGGGGAGCCCTCGAACATGAAGATTCCGATGGCCTTGATGCCGCGGTAGTCGGTGAAGTACCAGGCAATCATCGGCGTAGTGACGGCAATCGGGGCCAGCCAACTCCACCAGGTTCGGTGTCGGTTGGCGTAGTCGAGAGCGAGGACGGTCAGCGGGATGCACCACACCCAGTGATGACCCCACGCGAAAGGCGAGACCATCGGCGTCGCCATTCCACATATTGTCAGGGCCAGCAACGTCTTTCCGGCTGCCTGCGCGCGTGCCGCCACCCACAGCGCCAGAGCGGCGACGATGACGGCGAGCACCAGCCACACGGCGAAAGGAGGTGTATTGCCCGGCCACAGTCGAGCCAATGCGCCATGGATCGACTGGTTGGCGGGTGAGGCCAGTGCACCGATTCGTTCCGAGTCGATCATCGTCGACGTCCAGAATCTCCACGAATCGGCGGGAATGACGATCAGTCCGGCAAGCACGGTTGCTGTGAACGCAGCGATCGCAGTAACGGCTGCCCGCCACTGTCTCTGTGCCAGTAGATGAAGCACGAAGAATGCGGGCGTCAGTTTCAGTCCCGCAGCAATGCCGACACCCACGCCGCGGAGACGACTGCCCTCGCCGCGGGTGAGGTCGAGCAGAACGAGAACCAGCAAGAGCAAATTGATCTGACCGAGCCAGATGGTCATGCGAACCGGCTCGAGCCACGTCAGTGCCACTGCCAATCCGACACTGACGAGATACATTGTTGCGCTTCGATATCCGAGCGCGCGCCAGCTCGCGACCACGGCCACGTAGATCAGCAACAGGTTGATCGCCTGAACCACCGCCACAGCGCTCGTGACAGTGAGAAGGGCGAGCGGGGCGAAGGCCAACGCCGCGAAGGGCGGGTAGGTGAACGGTAGGCCGATGTCGAACAATGCGAACTCGTACAGCGGCTCGCCCTGTTGAACGACGTACGCACCGTGCCGATAGACGATGGTGTCGATTCCGTTGCCGAACAGACCGAAGGGGGTTGTCCATCCCAAGAAGTAGGCGTGCGCAACGATCGCGACGCACGCGGCGAGCGCAGACGCGAGGAACCAGCGCCAACCGAGCCGGCCGACGCCCGTCGCGTGCACTTCCGGCTGCGTCTCCCGGATGGCCGTCTCCTGGTCGTTCTCTGCGTGCACGTCCGAGTCCGACCGCGCGTAGAGCGGCCGAATACTGGACGTCGTCATGGCCTACACGATAGATCGTTGTACCTGATACAGGGAACTCGACACGGACAGACCGGTACGTTTTTGTCAGCGTCTGGCTCGGACTCCTCTCCATCCTCCCGCTGTCCGTACTACTGATCTACGAACTCGCGACGCGATAGTTCGACGAAAATCCCGGGCCGCAACTCGACCCGGGATTTTCGCTGTCCCGATCGGCACCGGATAGGTTGGTGTCCATGGATATCCGGGTGGCCGACCTTCGTCGACCTGCACTCATCGTCGTCGACGTGCAGGCCGGTTTCGAAAATTCGGAATTCTGGGGTCCGCGGGACAACTCGCAGTGCGAGAGCAATATTGTCGATCTCGTTGAGTTCTGGCGGTCCAGGGCTTGGCCGGTGGTATTCGTTCAGCATGATTCCGACAATCCACAGTCGCCGTTGTCGCCGACGCAGGACGGGCATCGCTTCAAGGACATGCTCGACGGGATTCCGGATCTGCTCGTCCACAAACGCGTCAATTCGAGCTTCTACGGCACTCCCGATCTGGACGCATGGCTGCGCGGCGAGGACATCGACCAGGTGGTCATCTGCGGAATCACCACCAACCACTGCTGCGAGACCACCGCGAGGATGGCTGGAAACCTCGGCTACGACACCTACTTCGTCATTGACGCGACGCACACCTTCGATCGCGTCGCGCCCGACGGGACTGTCGTACCCGCCGCAACACTGTCGGCCATCACGGCCACCAACCTGCACGGCGAGTTCGCGACGGTGATCGAAACGAAAGACATAACTTTCCACTGACGTCGCCCAATTTGATACCGTTCGGTATGGCCGATCGGGGAGCAGTAGCAGGGCTCGCGGGACCCATTGTGCTGCTGTATCTGGGGTACTTCGCGTCGATCCCGACTCTCTCGTCGCTGGTCCACGGGGTCTTCGACCCTCGAATAGATTGGGCCGACACGGGTTTCGGTGAAGTGTTGCTGTTCTCGTTCCTGGTCGTGGGCGGTCTCGCCGCGTGTGTTGCGGCAGTTCGCACACTGGCCGACTCACCGAAGTTCCCCGGAATCGTCGTCACACCGGGGTCGTCGATCGGGCGGAAAGTCGACGCGGTGGTGGTGACACTGATCGCGTACGCCGTCGTTGTTCTGGTGTTCGCGACCGCTACCGCATCAGCCGGATTCCTGGTGCCGCTCATTGCGGCGTGGGCTTGCTCCAACACGATTCGGAACTATCGCGAACTGAAGAGTCGACGTCGAGCGTCCGCAACATAGCCCATGAACACCGTGCTGATACTGATGCTGATGCTCTGGTTCGTCGCGTTTGCGTACGCGGCATCCGTCGGATTCCGTTGCAGGGCAACGCATCCCGACTACTACCGTGCACGAGTGTCGGACACGGTGAAATCGACACCCCGACTGCGTGCACGAGCCAATCGATCGGTCGGGATCTGGTGCACGGTCAGTTCCATGATGGCTGTGGTGCCAATCGTATGGATCGGCTCCGAGTTCCACCGTGAAAGAACGACTTGGGAGCTGGCCGGTCTGGCTGTTTACGTCGTCGTCGTCGTCGTGGTGGTGGGGGGGTTACCCGCTGGAGAAGATCAAGAAGTCGTGACGTTCGGAAGGTCCAACAACGCGAATGCGGCCTTCAATTGTGCTCGGGCTGCGTCGACTTCGGAGGTGTTGCCCGCAAGATGGCGGAGCAAGGCGCGTTGGAAGATCCCGTCGAGCAGGATGTAGGCGGAGGGGCGGTCGAGGGCCGATTCGGTGCCGCGTAGTTCGCAGTACTTCGTCACCACGCGCCGGATCATGTCTTCTCGACGTTGCTCGATGTCCGGGACGTCGAGTGACGCTGTTCCTCGCCTCGGACCGCGCAACATGGATCACGGGCAGTCACTACATTCTGGACGGCGGCCTCTCGGCGTCCCTGGTGTAGAGCTCGGAGCTCCCCGTCAGCCGAGGGCGACGGGGAGCAGGCCGGGTCGCGTCCGAGATGCGATGTCGGCCAACGCACCCTCCAGCGTCGGGTATCGGAAGTCGAACCCACTGTCGGTCAACACCTGCGGCTCGACCCACCGACTCTTGAGGACCAGCTCGGGTTCGGTTCGGATCACCCGTGCGCCCAGCTTCAGCAGCCATGCCGGCGTCGCCAGTCCGTGATCGCGACCGAGAGCAGACCGAACCTGGTGCATCAGAACCTCGTTGGTCACCGGGAACGGTGTCGCCACGTTGACAGGTCCGACGATGTTCGAAGTGGCGTACAGGTGGTCGAGAGTCCGAGCGACATCATCGACGTGCACCCAGCTGAACATCTGGCCACCATCGCCCATGCGGCCACCCAATCCCACTCGCGCTAGATCGATGATCGGATTGATCGCCCCACCGCCCGCGCCCAACACGATCGACAACCGCAGTGCCACTCTGCGGATCGACACATCGGCGTCGAACAGTTCGCGTTCCCACGATCTGGCCACCTCGACCGAGAAGCCCGATCCCAGTTCGCCGTCCCGTTCGCTCATCGACCTGTCGCGGGCATCGCGATAGATGGTTCCGGTGCTCGCGTTGACCCACAGCGCCGGCGGATTCTGCGCTTGTGCCAAGGCACGCCCGAGCTGGGCTGTCGTCTGAATTCGCGACGACATGATCGCGTCGGCGTTGGCCTTGTTGTAGCGACAGCTTACCGAGCGGCCGGCGAGGTTGACCACCAGATCGGACCCGTTCAGGACCTCGACGAGGCCGCGATGGTCGGACCATGGTGCATCGCTGGACGATCCGCGTCCGACCGTCCTGACGCCGATGCCGCGGTCCTCGTAATAGCTACGCAGATACCCGCCGATGTAGCCGGAGGCACCGCACAGAACGACGGTCGATGGTGAATCGGTCATTGGCTCAACCCTTCTGGAGAGGTCATTCGTTTCAGGAGACCGGCGACATCGGCTACCAGGCCGCGCGCAACCGGGAGTCGGGCGAGACGAACCGCCTTGGATACGACGGGCACGAGCCCGTCGACCAGAGTGCGGGTACGAGCCTGGTTGTCGGACGAATCGGTGACCCAATGCAGCGTGACGCCCATGTAGATCATCCAGAGCAGCAACGGGAGTGCATCGTTCAGCGACGCGGGCACCTTCTGCTTCGATGCATCCAACGTCGTGCGCATCAGATCGATGGCCATGGCTCTGGCGTCGGAGGATTCCTCGGAGAACGGACTGGAGCTGGACCTCGTCGGCAGCGCCAGCTGGAGGAATGCGCCGCCGAACGCGTGATACGGCGTCAGGACGTCCAAGCCGGAATGCAGAACCGCGGCCAGGTTCTCCGACAGCGACCCGCCCTGGGTGATGACCTGCTCCGCACGTATGCGGTGATCGCGCTGGATCACCACGTACAACTCGTTGACCAGTTCGTCCTTGCCCGCGAAGTAGTAGTACGCATTGCCGAGCGACACGCCGGCCTCGTCGGCTATCCGGCGCATGGTGGTGGCCTGGAACCCCTCTTCGCGAAACAGCCGAAGAGCCACTTCGACCAGCTTGTCGCGCGTCTCGGATGTGCGGGCCATGCGGTCACCTCGCTTTCTGAACGTGTTCAAAAAGGACGGTAGACCCATTTTTGAACATGTTCAAGCGCAATGGCCGGGGACCGACCTGGATACTCGACGCATGCTCAGACGAATGGGAACCTCGCTGATCGGAGGCAAGGGGGCTCAATGGGTACAAGCGCTGAACGCGCGGCATCCGTGGAGTCACAACGACTACTTCCACAGTTGGATTCTCGCCAACCTGCCGAGCCGGCGACGCGAGGCACTCGACGTGGGTTGTGGCCGTGGCGGTCTCGTGCATTCACTCGCACCGTATTTCGATCACGTCACCGGAGTCGACATCGACTCCGACATGCGCCGCCGCACAGGTCTTGCGTGCTCCGATGTCACCAATGTGACTGTCTCCGAACGCCAACTCGACTCGTGGTCGGACGAATCCGTCGATCTGATCACGATGATCGCCGTTCTCCACCACCTCGACATCGACGACACGCTTCGCCACGTCGAGCGTGTTCTCGCGCCGAACGGCCGGCTGCTCGTCGTGGGTATGGCTGCGCCACGAAGTCCCCGGGATCTGCTGTGGGACGCCGTATCCATCGTGACCAACCCGCTGATCGGCTTCGTCGGCCATCCCTGGCCGAGCCCAGCGGGAAAGCAGCCGGCACCTTTCCCGGTCAAGGACCCGGTGCTCAGTTTCGACGAAGTGAAGCGGTCGGTCGACGCGATACTGCCCGGGGCGACGATGCGACATCGCGTCGGATTCAGGCACACCATCGAATGGACGAAGCCTGGGTGATCGGAAGGTTCTCTGCTCTGAGCAGAATCGCCGACCCTTGATGGGATCGAGGCTTAGGCTCCGATCATGGGCGAGGTCATACGAATCGATGAGCGCCGAGCAGCGCGCTCAGTGGAACCGCTGTGGCGTGAGGTGGTCGGTCGCCGGCTGCGCGAGCGCAGACACTCCCGCGGCGACACACTCGCCGACACGGCGGCGCGAGCAGGCATTGCGCCGCAGTATCTTTCGGAGCTGGAACGCGGCCGCAAGGACCCGTCGAGTGAGATCCTCGCGGCCGTCGTCGGGGCACTCGGCACATCGATGGCCGAAATTTCAGGTCTGGCGCATCACGACTTGTCCCGCGGCAATGCGACGTTGATGGCTGCCTGACGTCGTCCTTCGAGGACTTGGTCGACCAGGCCGTACTGCAGCGCCGACGGAGCCGTCAACACCAGGTCACGGTCGGTGTCGTGCCGAATCTTCGCGGCATCGCGTCCGGTGTGTTTCGCCAGAATCATCTCCATCTCGGCGCGCACCCTGACGATTTCGTCGGCAGCGAGAATGAGATCGGGAATGGTGCCTCGCCCCTGCCCCGCAGGCTGATGCAACACCACCCGGCTGTGCGTCAACGCCGAACGTCGACCCGGCGCACCTGCGGCGAGCAGCACCGCGCCGGCCGCCACTGCCTGCCCCACACATGTTGTGGCGACAGGGGATCCGATGAACTGCATCGTGTCGTAGATCGCCAGCATGGCCGCAGTATCGCCGCCCTCGCAGTTGATGTACATGGAGATTTCCTGATCGGGGGAGTCGGCCTCTAGATGCAACAGCTGCGCGATCATCGCATTCGCAACACCGGCATCCAATGCAGTACCGAGGTACACGATGCGTTCGCTGAGCAAATGCGAATAGACGTCGACGACGCGTTCGCCGCGCGAATCACGGGTGACGACATTGGGAATGGTGTACGTACTCATCGGGCCATCTCCATCCCGAACGACACCCGACGCGCAGGCATGACCTGATCGAACGAACTGACGATGGCGTCGACGAACCCGTAGTCACGCGCGGCGTCCGCGGTGAACCAACGATCGTGCAAGGAGTCGTCGAATATTTGTTCTCGTGTCTGCCCGGTGTCGTCGGCGATGAGGCCGAGCACCGTATCGCGGGTATGACGAAGATCGTTGGCCTGCACCTCCACTTCGACAGCAGAACCACCGATACCGGACGAGCCCTGGTGCATCAGAATCCGCGAATGCGGTAGCGCGTAGCGCTTTCCGTGTGTTCCCGACGACAGCAGGAATTGACCAGCGCTGCAGGCCAATCCAAGTGCCAACGTCGAGACGTCGCAGGGAATCAGGTGCATCACGTCGCGGATCGCGAGCATGGCAGGCACCGATCCGCCAGGGGAGTGAATCCACAGGGCGATATCGGCCGACGGATTCTCGGCCGCCATCGTCAACAGGTGGGTGGTGAGGACGGTGCCGTTGTCGTCGTCGAGTGGGCCGTCGAGCACGAGGATTCGATGACGCAGCAGTCGGTCGCGGAGTTCGGGTGGGAACATTCGGGGTGTCTCGCTCATGATTCGAGTGTGAACTCCAATAGCGCTGTGTGCCAACGATTCTGCTGTCGGCAGCGACGCTGCTCAGAGCTGCGCGACGCTCGAGGGACAATGGAGCCATGACCACACTCGAATTCTCCGATTCCGTCGTCGTCGCCGCATCGCCCGAGGATGTCTATGCCGTCGTATCCGACGTCACCCGAACAGGTGAATGGAGCCCGATCTGCCAGGAATGCTGGTGGAACGAACCCGACGGCGGCGGTGTGGGATCGACGTTCACCGGACGCAACGTCACTCCCGACCGCACCTGGGAAACGGTCTCGACCGTCGCAGCGGCCGAGCCCGGACGCGAATTCGCGTGGGTCGTCGGCGACAACTTCGTGCGCTGGGGATACACACTCGAACCGGTGGACGGCGGCACCCGACTGACCGAGAACTGGAACTTCCTGCCCGACGGCATCGCTCTCTTCCACCGCAAATTCGGAGACTCCGCGCAGGAGCAGATCGACACCCGCAGCAAGGCCGCGCTCGACGGCATTCCGCGCACCCTGGCGGCAATCAAGCGCATCATCGAATCGGAGTCCTGACAGGCAGGTGCGCTGGTTGTCCACTTTTCGCGTCGGCGCGCGGGATTCCGCCCGTCGACGCGAATTGTGGACACTCAGCCCTGTAGTCGCGCCTATTCTGTGCCGATGACGTCCACGGTTCTTCAACTGACCACGGTCCTCGAGCCTCGCGGCCCAGCGGCTGCGATCGTGCTGACCGACGCCCAGGTCGCGTCACTCGGCAGCACCAAGACGCCGCCGGTGCGGTTCACGATCGGTGGGCAGACGGTGGCAGGACGCATCGGGCGCATGGGCGGGGAGAACCTGCTGGGCCTGAACAAGAGTGTGCGCACCACGCTCGGAGTCGAGGCCGGCGACACCGTCGACGTGACCATCGAACTCGACGACGAACCGCGCACCGTCGAGCTACCGGCCGAGCTCGCCACAGCACTCGACGCTGACCCCGCGGTGCGCGCCGCATTCGACGCACTGTCTCCGTCGAAGAGAAAAGAACACGCACGATCGGTCGCCGACGCCAAACGCGCCGACACCCGCGACCGACGCATCGCGTCGATCGTCGAGGCTCTTCGGCCCTGACGTACCACCTGGCATGGGGGCGCGGGTGCCCGCGTCGATCAGACCACGGCCGCGGGCCTGTTCGATGCGATGACCTCCGTCGGCCTGTCCGTCGCAGACAGGCGCGCGAGAATATCTACAGCCGAGGTGATGTCGGGAAGTGAACGAGTGAAGGGGATGCGTTGACGGTCGTCGAAGGCATATCCCGTGCCGAATCGTAGTCCGGGTGCCAACAGCACGCCGTGCGATTGAGCTTCGGCGACAAGGGCACTGGACCGAAGACCGTCGGGCAGGGAACACCACAATGCCAGCCCGCCGTCCGGAACGCGGAAGTGCCAATCAGGCAATCGATCTCGCATCAGAGCAACGGTGTGATCACGTGCGACTCTCGATATGTCGGCGCGCACTCGGCGTACCTCGTCGTATTTGCCCATCAACTCGACCGCAGCGAGTTGATCGAGAATGGACGTCGAAAGTTGGCGTCGCGCATAGGTGGCGGCGATCCTCGCCAGTAGCCCTGCCTCGGCGCGAACCCACCCGACTCGCAGCCCACCCCACACCGTCTTGCTCGTCGACCCGATCGTCACCGTCGCACTATCCGGCGTTGCCGCCCCGAAGGGTTCGATGTCGGGCGACCCGTCGAGGGACAGGTCCGCCGCTACCTCGTCGACGATGGTCAGTACTGCGTGGCGGTGCATCGTTGCGGACAGCTGTCGGCGGGTGCCGAGGGGGAGTCGAGCTCCCGATGGATTGGAGAAGTCGGGCATGAAATAGGCCAGGGTCGGTGCGCTCTGACGTGCGGCCCGGTCTGCGGCCGGCACGAACGCCTCGGTCTCGTCCGGGTCGATGGGCACCGGGATGCATCTGCCGCCGAGCGAGTGGACGAGTTCGACGACACCCGGATACGTCGGGTGCTCGACCAATACGCGGGCACCCGGCTCGGTGAATGTCGCCAACACCGCATGGATGGCGTCGGTGGCACCGGAGGTAACGAGGATGTTCTCGGTCGTGGTCGACACTCCGCGCCCACGGTAGTAGGCGGCGATCGATTCGCGGAGCTCGAACAGCCCGAGTGGGGCATAGCCGCCGGACGCGAATCGGCCGTGAATCCTTTCGGCCGCGGTTCTGTACGCATCGGCCAGCAGGGGAGACGCCGACGGTGACGCGTTGACCAATTCCACTGTGGCACTGTCACGGTCGCCGGCGAGGGAACTCCAGGCCGGCATCGACCCCGTCGGGGAAACGTATGTGCCCGAGCCCCGTTGGGCGCTGATCCAGCCACCTTCACGGAGGTGGCGATAGGCCGACGCCACCGTGACCCGACTGACGTCCAGACTGATCGAGAGTGCCCGCTCGGCGGGTAGCCGCGTCTGAGCCGACACCTCGCCGTTCTCGATCAGCCGCCGCAACTCGTCGGCGATCTCGAGGTAGAGCGGACCACCGGATCTGTTGCGCAGCGTCGACGGGCCGATACGTGCTGCCAACTCCGGGGCCGAGATCGCGGTGGCGTCGAACGAGTCCATGCAGTCCACTGTCGCACACTGGACTGAACAATTCGCAGGAAAACAAGTCCATTGTTGTCGCATGATCGCAATTGGAGCTGTATTGGCCTTGTCCTTGGTCGGCGCGGGATGGACCGTGGTCGCCCTGCGGGAGGGAGGGAGAAGCGCTCCTGCTGGTCCGCCGCGCAGTCGTATCGATGTCGACTGAGCTCACCGCCCACTATTCGACTCCAACCACGGGATTCCGCCTTCGCCTTCGAATTGTGGACACTGAGCGCACCACCCTCGACCGCAAATCGCCGACGCAACCGTCGTACGCGGAGGACAATCGAGCCCATGCCCGTTCCCGTCGAGTTCTCCACCCTCGATCTCCCGCTCGAGGAGCGGATCGAGCGCTGGGAGGGACACAACGCGGACCTACTCATCGGGCTGCGGTGCCGCATGCTGGAGGTCGAGCAACTCGAGGCGACGGGTACCAATCTTCGACTCGATTCGGTCGACCTGGCTCGGGTCATCGGAACTTCGCACGTGGTCGAGCGCGACGCCGAACTGATCAGACAGCAGCCGTCGGATTCGGTGATGATGTACTTCAGCCTCGTCGGCGATGCGTTCTTCTACTCCGCGGACGGCATTCGCTCCGTCGGCCCGGGGCAAGGGCTGGTGTTCGACGCAGACCGAGCGTTCATGCGTGGCTTCTCGCACGGGCTCGAGGAGCTGGTGCTGAAGCTGCCGCGGTCGGTGTTCGCGGACGTAACGGGAGCGGCGGTGCCCTCGGAACCCACGGTGCTCGACTTCTCGCCGAACGGAAACGTGCACGCCGCAGCACTCGCTCGACAGGTAGGGCGTGCCACCAGTCGACGCGACCCGACACCGCCGGACGAGCGCGCGATCCTCGAACTCGTCTCGGTGCTGACCACCGGTGCTCGCGCAGACCTGAACTCGGCCCATCGAGCGGCGGCGCGATCGTTCATCGAACAGCGACTGTCCGACGCGTCGCTGTCCGCCGCGCAGGTGGCACGTGCGGTCGGAATCAGTGCCCGGCACCTGTCCCGGGTGTTCGCCGACGACGGCACCAGCGTGCCCAAGTACATCCTCGAACGTCGGCTCGAGCGGGCCCATGCGCAGCTCACCGGCAAGTTCGACGCATCGATGACGGTCGCCGATATCGCTCTTTCGTGCGGATTCACGTCGGCCACTTACTTTTCGCGGTCGTTCGTCGCGAGATTCGGCCGTCGCGCATCCGATGCCCGACGCGACGCCGTGATCACCAGGGCAGCCGGGTGACACCCGAAAAAATCGGCCATGTCTGTTCATTTGCGCCGACCTCGCCGGCATTCGGGTAATCCCGATACGTGATGCAGGACACTCGGTCGTAGGGCCCGAGACCAGAGTCGGGCACGACGAAGGGTGATCCGATGCCGGTATTCGACGACGGTCAGAAGGCGACTGCACTGCCCGATTCCTCGGTGGTGGAGACCGACGTGCTCATCGTCGGATCGGGTCCGGCGGGCGGGTCCGCGGCCCTGCTGCTGTCCACTCTCGGCATCCCCAACATCATGATCACCAAGTACCGCTGGACGGCCAACACGCCACGCGCGCACATCACGAACCAACGGACGATGGAGATCTTCCGGGACGTGGGAATCGCCGAGCAGGTGCTCGCCGACGCGACCCCGCACGAACTCGTCGGCGACACGGTGTTCTGCACGTCCATCGCGGGCGAGGAGATCGGCCGAATCCGCACGTGGGGAACGGGTGCCGACCGCGAGGCGGACTACCAGCTCGCATCTCCGTGCCTGACCGTCGACATCCCGCAGACCTACCTCGAGCCGATCCTGGTGAAGAACGCGACGATGCGAGGAACGCAGACCCAGTTCTCGACCGAATACCTTTCCCATGTGCAGGACGACTCGGGAGTGAGTGTGTCCGTGATGGATCGGCTGACCGGCAATCGGTACACGATCCGAGCCAAGTACCTCATCGGCGCGGACGGGGCTCGGTCGAAGGTCGCAGCCGACATCGACCTGCCGTTCGAGGGTGCGATGGACATCGCCGGGTCGATGAACATCACGTTCAAGGCCGACATCGCCGAGTACGTCGGGCATCGACCGTCGGTGCTGTACTGGGTGATTCAGCCCGGATCGAATGTGGGCGGCATCGGTGCCGGCCTGGTGCGGATGGTTCGGCCCTGGAACGAGTGGCTCGTCGTCTGGGGATTCGACATCTCGGTGCCGCCGCCGGTAGTGGACGAGGACGCCGCCATCGCGATCGTCCGGAACCTGCTGGGCATGCCGGAGCTGGAGGTCGAGATCACCGGAACCTCGTTGTGGGGCAACAACGAAGCCCACGCCACACATCTGCAGAAGGGGCGGGTGTTCTGTGCCGGTGACGCGATCCACCGACATCCGCCGAGCAACGGTCTGGGCTCCAACACCTCGATCCAGGATTCCTACAACTTGGCGTGGAAGCTCGCCGCGGTACTGAAGGGCCGTGCCGGTGAATCCTTGCTCGATACCTACAGTGCCGAGCGAGCCCCGGTGGCGAAGCGGATCGTCGAGCGGGCCAATCGCTCCAGTCGTGAATTCGCAGGCCTGTTCGACGCGCTGGGCGTCACCGACGCGAAGACCGAGGCCGAGATGATCGAACGGATCGAAGAGCGCAAGGCGAACACGCCCGCCGGCGCTGCCAAGCGAACGGCACTCGCCGCTGCGATGGAGACCAAGAACTACGAATTCAATGCGCACGGACTGGAATTGGGGCAGTTCTACACGTCGTCGGCCATCGTATCGGAGGGGGCGCTGCCCGAACCTGCACGAGACCGCGACCTGTACTACCAGGTGTCCACCCTGCCCGGATCTCACCTTCCCCACGCCTGGGTGGGCGACCATCTGAACAAGCGCGCAATGCTCGACCTTGCGCCTTACGAGCGCTTCACGCTCATCACCGGAGTTGCCGGATCGGCGTGGGAGGCGGCCGCGGCCGCAATCACCCAGGAACTCGGTGTGCCGCTCGAGGCCGTCGTCATCGGACCGGGACGCGAGGTGACCGATCTGTACTTCGACTGGGCTCGGCTTCGCGAGGTGTCCGAGAGCGGCGCGCTGCTCGTGCGTCCCGACAAGCACATCTGTTGGCGTGCAGAAGAACTCGTCGACGACCCCGAAGGTGCACTTCGGAAGGCTCTGACCTCGGTGCTGTCGCGATGATCGGCGACTTCGCCTACGAGGCCAACCCGATGCGAGTGCGATTCGGCTCCGGTTCTCTGGAGCGCCTGGCCGACGAACTCGATCACCTCGGACTCCGCCGGGTGTTGGTGCTGTGCTCTCCGAGCCAGCAGAGCGTCGCAGACCGGGTGGCATCCATCCTCGGGGATCGTTGTGTAGGAATACGTTCGGACGCCGTGATGCACGTCCCGGCCGACCTTGCCGCCCGAGCCAACGCGGAGGCCGTCTCACTCGGGGCCGACGGCTGCGTGACCGTCGGCGGCGGATCGGCAATCGGGCTCGGTAAGGCCATCGCACTCAAACACCGTGTGCCCATCGTCGCCGTGCCCACCACCTACGCCGGGTCGGAGATGACACCGGTGTGGGGCATGACGACCGACGGACGCAAGGAAACCGGCCGCGACACAGCGGTATTGCCGCGCAGCGTCCTCTACGACCCCGACCTGACGGCAGGTCTTCCGGTCGAGTTGTCGGTGACCAGCGGTATCAACGCCGTCGCCCATGCGGTGGAAGCGCTGTACGCACCCGACATCAGCCCGATCATCGCACTGATGGCCGAGGACGGGGTACGAGCACTCGCATCCGCGCTCCCGGTTGTCGTCGCCGATCCGTCCGACCCACAGGGGCGCAGCGACGCCCTCTACGGCGCATGGCTCTGCGGCGCGACGCTCGGCAGCACGACGATGTCGTTGCATCACAAGCTGTGTCATGCACTCGGGGGAACGCTGAATCTGCCGCACGCCCCGACTCATACGGTGGTGCTTCCGCACGTGTTGGCCTTCAACCAGTCGCACGCGCCGAAAGCGGTGGCAGCTCTGTCCCGGGCGCTACCGGGCACCGCAGACCCGGCCCGACGACTGTGGGACCTGTGCCGGACCCTCGGCGCGCCCCGATCACTGGCCGAACTGGGCATGCAGGAGAGCGACATCGACCGTATCGCCGAGGAAGCGACGAGCCGATCGTACGGAAACCCCCGCCCCGTCACCCGCGAGGCCGTCACCACAATTCTTCGAGCAGCATGGGCCGGCGAGCGGCCGATCGAGAGCGAACAGTGAGCGAGAGTATGACCGACGAAACCGTCTCCGAAGCCCAAACCACCGTCGAAGAACGACTGGTGGACAACGTCATCGGCTCGTTCGGTGAGTGCACCGATCCGCGACTGAAACAGGTGATGACGTCGCTGGTGCGGCATCTGCACGGATTCATTCGGGACGTGCGCTTGACCGAAGACGAGTGGAACACCGCTGTTTCGTTCCTGACCGAGGTCGGGCACATCACCGACGATCGTCGTCAGGAGTTCATTCTGCTGTCCGACGTACTCGGTGCGTCGATGCAGACCATCAACGTCAACAATCCTGCCCACGCGGGTGCGACCGAAGCGACGGTGTTCGGCCCATTCTTCGTCGACGACGCACCGCGCATCGAGAACGGTGGTGATGCGTCGGGAGGTGCTGCAGGACAACCGTGCTGGGTAGAAGGAACCGTACGGGACACCGACGGTAACCCGATTCCCGGTGCCCGGCTCGAGGTGTGGGAGGCCGACGAGGACGGCTTCTACGACGTTCAGTACGACGACGCCCGCGTCGGCGGTCGAGCTCATCTCTACAGCGACGACGACGGGCGCTATCGATTCTGGGCGCTGACACCGACTCCGTACCCCATTCCGCACGACGGTCCTGTCGGTCGAATGCTCGCGGCAACCGGCCGCTCGCCGATGCGGGCGTCGCACCTGCACTTCATGGTCACGTCACCGGGGATGCGAACGTTGGTGACGCACATCTTCGTTCGGGGTGACGAACTACTGGACAGCGACACGGTGTTCGGGGTCAAGGATTCGTTGATCAAGGACTTCGTGGAGCAGCCGGCGGGCACCCCGACACCGGACGGTCGAGACGTGGGCGACACGACATGGGCGCGGGCCGATTTCGACATCGTGCTCGTTCCTGCCGACAAATCCTGACGGGTCAGGACTCGGCTGGAGCACCACCGGCGATGGAGTCGATGAACGGCGTCAGCAGCAGGGCGAGATCGTCTGCGGCAGAGGCGACATCGTCGGGCGGCTCGGGAATGTAGCTCAGGGCCAGGCGCACGATGGACTTGCTGATGACGTCGGCTTGTCGTGCACTTGCGCCCACCCATCCACGCTGAAATGTCTCCGCCAGACGCTCGCCCGCACGGTCGATCAGCACCTCACTGTCGGTGGTGATCAGGCGCAGAAGATCCTCCGGCGCGTCGCCGCTGTGCAGAGATCGGACGAGTGGATCCAGACCGCTCAGCTCGAAGAACGACGAAAAGCCCTGTCTCAGAGCGGCGGACGCATCGTTCTCGTGTTGGTACAGCGCGGTCTCGCACATCGCGACGAACGCGTCCGTCAATCTGATGGCGTACCCCTGTGCGACGCCGCGTCGCGAACCGAACTCGTTGTACAGACTCTGCCTGCTCAACCCCGCGGCCTTGGCGATGTGGCTCATCGTGACGTTGCGCCAGTTGCGCTCGTGCAACAACTCGCGCAGCGCATCGAGCGCCACATCGCGCGCCAGAGTGGACGCGGCTTCACGGTATCGACCGGGAGTCGACGTCTGTTCGGCGGCGGGCATGAACACGACTCTATCGAACGACCGCATGTGGCCTGTCCAGCCAACCTTCTTCGAGACTGTTCCGATCGACGGGGTCCGCGCTCGCGATGAGGGTGCGGACCTGCCGGATGTCCTTGGGATGACCTACCCCGATTGCCCCGACGAGCCTGTCGCCGCGCACCGCGCAGGCCGTGAACCGACGGCTTTCGATGGAGCCGCGCACCACGACGTACTCGTCGTGTGCATCGGTCCACCCCGCGAATTGCAGGTTGACGCCGTGCTGCATGGACCATCCCCACGGGACATCGAGAGCACCGACGTCGAGACCGAGGATGGATCGCGCCGCCCGGGTGGCTTGATCGACGGCTCCGTTCCAGTGCTCACTCCGATACGTCCCGCCGAGTACCGAGTTGGGAACTTCGGCGACGTCGCCCGCGGCGTAGATGTTCGGTCTCGACGTGCGCATGCCGGCGTCCACCAGGATTCCCGACGCGGTCTCGAGGCCCATGTCCGCCCCGAGCTCGATGTTCGCGACCGAGCCGACGGAAACCAGCACGGTGCCGGCGGACCATGAACGACCGTCCGCGGAGGTTGCGAGAACGGTGCCGTCGGCCAGCTTCTCCAGGCCGGTCACAGCGACGTCGGTGTGCATCGTGACGCCGTTGTCGGAATGCAGGTCTCGGTACATCTGCGAGATCGCGGCCGGTGCGATCCGGTTCAGCGGAGCCGATGCCGCCTCCAACACCGTGACCTCGGCACCGAGCGATCGTGCCGCTGCCGCCGCCTCGCACCCGATCAGGCCGCCGCCGATCACCAGCAGTGATCTCGTTCGGACGATCTCGGCCTGCAGCGGGGCGACATCGGCTGCGGTGCGAAGGGTGAACACATGCTCGGCACCCGGTAGGTCGAGTTGCCTTGCACGAGAACCCGTTGCCAGCAGCAGGGCGTCGTACGGGACCGGAGCTCCCTCGTCCAGGTGCACCTCGGAATCGGTGACGGCGGTAGCCGTGACGCCTGTGCGTACATCGACCCCGTCGATGGCTGCACCGAGCTGAACCTGATCGACCGATTTCGTACCCAGCAGCAGTTCCTTGGAGACAGTCGGTCGACGGTACGTGGTCTCCGGTTCGCTACCGACGATCGTGATGGATCCGGTGAAACCCTCGGCGCGAAGCACTTTGGCGGTGGTGTATCCGGCGGCCCCGGTGCCGACGATCACGACGTTGCCGGGTTGGCGAGCGGTCACCCGCGCTCGACCTCGACCATCTCGAAATCGGCCTTGGCCGCACCGCAGTCGGGGCACGACCAGTCGTCGGGAATGTCGTCCCAACGCGTGCCGGGTTCGATGCCGTCCTCGGGCCAGCCGAGCTCTTCGTCGTACTCGAATCCGCATTGCACACAGCGATAAAGCTTCATTGCTTGCTCCTGAAGTCGATTTTCTCTCGGACGCCGCAGTCGGGGCACGGCCACTCGTCGGGTACCTCGGACCACGGAGTTCCGGCCGGGAAGCCCTCGCGTGGTGCGCCCGCGGTCTCGTCGTAGACGAACTCGCACACCGGGCATTCGTAGACAGCCATCACTTCGCTCCGTAGGCAGCGAGGATCTTCTCCCGCTTGGACGGCTGGATGTTGACGCGAGTGATGTCGCCGTCGTAGTGATCGAGAACGCGGTGATCCATCACCTTGCGCCACACGGGCGGGAAGTAGGCCAGCGAGATCATGCTTGCGTAACCGCTCGGCAGGTTGGGTGCTCCGTCCATGCTGCGCAGAGTCTGGTAGCGCCGGGTGGGGTTGGCATGGTGATCACTGTGTCGCTGAAGGTGATACAGGAAGATGTTGGTCACGATGTGATCGGAGTTCCAGCTGTGCTCGGGGGTGCATCGCTCGTAGCGGCCGTTGTCCTTCTTCTGGCGCTGGAGGCCGTAGTGCTCGAGGTAGTTGACCGTTTCGAGCAGCGAAAAGCCGTAGATTGCCTGAACGGCCAAGAACGGCAACACGATCGGGCCGAACACAACGGCAAGGACCGTGTAGAGGACGACGGACATCAGCCACGCGTTGAGTACATCGTTGTGAATACTCCACGTGCTCTTGCCCAGTCGCTCCATGCGAGTCTTCTCGAGTTCCCAGGACGACCGCAGGCTTCCCCACACGCTGCGGGGGAGGAAGGCCCAGAAGCTCTCACCGAACTTGGAGCTAGCCGGATCCTCGGGAGTAGCGACGCGCACATGGTGACCGCGGTTGTGTTCGATGTAGAAGTGGCCGTAGAACGTCTGTGCCAGTGTGATTTTCGACAGCCAGCGTTCGAGGTCGTCCTTCTTGTGACCGAGCTCGTGCGCGGTGTTGATGCCCACGCCGCCCATGACACCGATGCTGATGGCCAGGCCGATCTTAGAGAGCAGCCCCAGACCGCCGTCGATGCCGAGCCACGTGAGGTTGTCGGCGGACCAGAGGTAGCAGGCGAACACCAGGCTGGCGAGCTGGAACGGGATGTAGGCGTAGGTGCAGTAGCGGTAGTACTTGTCTTCCTCGAGCGCCTTCATCACCTCGTCGGGCGGATTGTCGCCGTCCGGTCCGAAGAACCTGTCGAGGATCGGGAGCAACCCGTAGACGAGCAGCGCGCCGATCCACCACCAGACCGGCGCCACGGCGTTCCAGCCGAGCTGGTTGAAAGCCCACACCAGGCCGGTTGCCAGAAACACCGCCGTCGGCGGGATCAGGCCCATGAGCCAGAGGTATCGCTTGCGGTCGTGCCACTCGTCGACGGGCGCCTGTGCCTGATCGTCGACATTCGATGCCGTCATCGTCACTCCTCGTGTAGGGCGGATCACTGTGCTGTGGACAATACGCGCAATTTGTATCCGGTGTGTACAAATCAAGATATTTGTACATCAGGCGGATGGATTGTTGCGGCAGTCACAGCGTCACCGATTGGACGAATCGGCCTGCTACCTTCCGACTCGTTGTGATCGGTCACGAATGGTCACGGCACTCGCAGGTCCGTCTGTATCCCGTCGGGGGTACTTCACATCAGGAGTAGTTATGGACGCATTCATCGCCAAGATCATCGTCGACGTCATCCTCGGGCTCATCGGCAGCGGAAGTGCCGAGAGCGGCAGCACCGCAGTGAGCGCAATCCTCGGATCCTGACCCGAAAGGGCTGCGTCGGCGAGAATGCCGGCGCAGCCCGCGGAGCGTCAGTGGCGAAGCGGTAGGAGTGAACGCGGGGCATCGCCGCACGCGCTCGATGGCGAACGGCTAGAAGCGGCCCTCGGCGATGGCGAGTACGACAAGAGCGATCGCCGCGATAATAAG
The DNA here is from genome assembly GCF_002258465.1 of Rhodococcus sp. 05-2256-B1. Classification (NCBI taxonomy): domain Bacteria; kingdom Bacillati; phylum Actinomycetota; class Actinomycetes; order Mycobacteriales; family Nocardiaceae; genus Rhodococcus; species Rhodococcus sp. 05-2256-B1. Next base: position 176,992 of record NZ_NOZA01000017.1, read on the forward strand.
TATTGCTAAGAGTGCCAACTGGATTGGGCTGGTCGAGCCTGGCGGCCGAACGCCGTTCGGACCCCTTTTCTGGAGCATGGCACAGACTGTAGGTCACTTCTCGGGTTTGTGCACAAGTTGGATGGTACAAACCGGCGAATGTGCCGATATGATTCGCACACCTGTTCGATCAGGAGTAGAGTTCGAGTCGGTGGAGCGAGGAGGGAAGCCTTGCTCCACCGCTCCTACATATGACACCCGAGCGAGTGGACGGTGACGGCGATGGACGACGTGTTGCGCAAGGTAGCGGAGCTCAAAGCACTGGTCACCGAGCTCGAGGCGCTCGACCGTCAACGCGTCGGGATGGGTGACCGGCTGGTCGATCTCGAACATTACTTTCGCCGAGCTGGTTGCCCCGAGTTGTCGCAGCAGGCACTCGACGCGTTCGTCGGCACCTATGCCGGCCGAGTGCTCGAATTGGCGGACGGCATGCGCGGCTGACGCCTGCCGAAGACATCTGCCGTTCGCGTACCAGGCGGTATCTTCTGTGGTTCACTGGTTCATCCAAGTCGGGACACGAGGAAAGCCGCTCGAGATACGTGAACAGTCTGCGCGAATGGTGGGCACTTCCAGTCGACTACGGATGGAACGTTGCCTTCGCGCGCTCGCAGCAGGCGCTCGAGATCACGAAGATCCTCATCGGCCTCTGGTGTTGGCTGTTCGGCGCGGCGGCGGCCATCGGGTTGGTGGTGCCGGGCCTCGCCGAAGGCACTTTGGGTACGGCTGCACTGTGGTTCACCGTCGCTACGACAATCCCGGTCGGGGTCGCCTGGTGGGTCGGTGGCTGGCCGAGCTGGCAGATGTCGATCGCCTTCGTCTTCTACGCCGACGTCGTCCTCGCGGCCGTGGTGCTCACCATCGGTGTTCCCACGACGGTTCTGCCGACCGCCGCCCTGTTCACCGTCATCGGTAGCTACGTCGTCGGTTTTCACGGTCCCAAGCTGCTCACTGCCCACTACGGCTTCGCCTTGACCACGACCGCAGTGCTGTACGGTTTCGCCTTCGTAGCCGAACCCGAACTGCGGTTACTGGCCACGGCCTACCTGGTGATCTTGATACTGGTGATGTTCTCGGCACCACTGATCGTGCACACGTTCATGATGATGTTGCGACGCGATGCCACCGGCGCGTTCTACGACCCCCTCACCGGGTTGCAGAACAGGCGGGGATTCGACGCGGCGATCGGCAACCTGCAGCTACGGCCGGGATCAGGAACCGGAGTGACGGCAGTGGTGATAGACATCGACAACTTCAAGGCCGTCAACGACCGATACGGTCACCTGCAAGGGGACGCCGTGATCCGGCTGGCGGCCTCCCGCATCCTCGACGTGTTTCCGACACCCGCCATCACGGTTCGGCTCGGCGGGGAAGAGTTCGCAATCATTGCCGTGGATGACCGCGATTCGGTCGCCGCTCGTGCGGAAATACTACGAATCCGACTGAGCAACGCAGCCGATCGCTCCCCACTGACCGCCTCGATAGGCGTCGCACATGCTGTTGTCGACGCGCGAGAGACGGGTGCCGAAGTCGAAGAGTTGCTGGGTCGTGCGGACCGGGCGATGTACCGAGCCAAGGGGCTCGGCGGCGACCGCGTTGCCCTGTCCGAGGGCGAGCCTCGGTCGTCGCGTCCGGCCGGCGAGCCGCACTGACGAGCGACGGCGTCGACCGATCCCACTTCTGGAACCGGTCAACGCCGTCGGCGGAGTCGAAAGGTCTTGCTAGAGAGCAACCTTGGCTGCAATGGCCTGCTGTGTTCCGACGTCGAAGACCGGGTTGGTCAGGTGCACGTCGAGGGTGTTGTTGGGGCCGGCGATGAGACCGTTGAGCAACGAGGTGTACGTGCCGCAGTTCTGGAACTGAGGAATCGTGTACGTGCCCTTCACGTGCGTGTCGGCCTCGTTGTTCTGGATCAGATCGATCGCGTCGAGCGCACCGGTCAGATTGGCGGTGGTCTCGCTGGTGACGCAGTTGCTCCCCGGGGGAATCAGGTCGAGTGCCGCCGACCCGGACGATCCGGTGCCGCCGATGCCGAGGGGCTTGACGGAGTCGATGCGAATCTTGAAGCTCTGCGCGACATTCAGCTCCAGTTGCGGTGCCTCGGCGGGACCGCCGGCTGCAATGGTGCCGGAGACCGGAGTGGCGTCGACGATCGAGATGGTGAAGTTGGCGAGCGTTGCCGGGCCGAGCTTGAGATCGGCCGACGCCTGCGGCAAGGCAAGAGTGCCGGTCACCGTTCCGCCGACGAGGTCGACGTCGGTGGCCAGAGCGGTGGTCGGGAAGACCACCGGCTGGCCGGTCTTGGCGATCAAGGTCGTGGTGTCGGCCTGGAACGTGATGGGAAGGGTGTCGGCAGCGTTGGCCGGGCCGGCGACCAAGGTCGCCAGAGCGACACTCGACGCCAAGGCCGTCGCGGTGACGACGGCTTTGTTACGGATCTTCACGTGCTCTCCTGAATATTGTTGTTGTGCTGGAAAGGAATTGGCGATCAGGACAAGGTGAATGCCGGGTTCGGCTGCACCGACAGGCTGTTCACCGTGCAGTTGCCCGACATCGGCTGGTTGCTCGACGTCAGAGTGTTGGTCATGTTGTCGAACGAACCTGCGAGCGTTGCGGGCCCGCAGTTGTAGCCCAGAAGCGAGAAGCCGACGTTCGAGACCTCACCGGTGGTGGAGCTGGTGGGAGTGAGGGTCCAGGGCAGGTTCTTCAGCTGCGGCAGGCCGCAGAGGCGGTTCGATCCGCTGATCTTCGCGTCTGTGATCGACGCCGACGAGCCGTCCGCGCTGGTGGATCCGGACAGGGTGATCGAGCAGCTGACGGGAACCCCGAACGAGGCCGGTGTGGTGACGACGATCGTGCCGGGTGCGGTGAAGGCGGTATTCGCCGGTGAGATGGTGGCGGCAGCGGCACTTCCGGCACCGAGGGTGGCCCCGGCAATCGCGACTGCAGCAGCGACAGTGGTGAACGTTCGGGTACGGGACGGCAGGTTGAGCGTCATCGATCCTCCAAGTCCGAGCAGCTTCCGGCTCCCAGACGGGCATCCGGTGGCTCCGGTGCTCCGGCAGCCGAAACGAACATTAGGACGACGAAATGGATGTCGGATATGTTCTTTTGCAAGACAGTGACAAGTCACAATCCGGTCGGTATGTTTGTTGTAAGTCTTGGTATTGATTTCGGTCGGCACCTCGGAAGGTATGCGCTTCATGGGTTTTCGGCCCGTTTTTCCTGGGGGAGTCGGCATGGTGGGCGCGTCGAACACCCATCTGTGGCGTTATCGAACCGTTATGGTTCGTTACCGAAACGAGACGCGCCGTATTGCTTCGGCGACACCTGAGTCGTTCAAGCTGGCGTCAGCGAGAAAAGACGACCCGAAGAGGTTTGAAACAGATAGCAACCCCTGGGTGACGGGGGTGGTTTTTTCATGCCAAACTGTGGTGTGACGTTCGCGCTGGCCGAAGTGGGTTCAACAGTCGACACGGACACGGGAGAGTTGACGGTGCAGCCGTATTTCGCCCCGGTCTGTCGACTGGACAACGGTGCGCTGGCGGCAATCGAAGTACAACTGCGCGGCCCGAAGGATGGGCCACTCGCCTCCGCCGATGCACTGAAGCGCGCTGCTCGCGCCATGGACGCCAAGCGTGAACTCGATGTTCTCGCGTGGGGAGTGGCCCGGCTGGAAAGCGCCGTTCGGCTGCCGATGCTGGTCTCGATGGATGTCGACTCGCTCGCAGCACTCGACGAAGCCACCGAAGAACAGTTGCGTCGCGACATCGTCGTCGTCACCGAGGCGGCACTCGTGGACAGCCCGGCGCGCACACTGGCCGCGATCGACAAGGCACGTCGCGACGGAAAAGTGGTTGCCGTCGACGACGTCGGTCGCCGATCGCAGTCCCTGACGCTGCTGCCGCTCATCGAACCCGATGTCATCATTCTGTCTTCCTCCATGGTCTCCACCCGGCCCGATCTGGCCACCGCCCGTACGGCGCACGCGGTGTCGGCTCAGGTGGAGCGAACCGGTGCCGTGGTCGTGGCCAGCGGAGTCGACACCGCTGTGCACCGCAGCCGGGCACTCGGTCTCGGTGCCACCTACGGAGTGGGCGAGCTGTACCCGGCTGCTCAGACGACCGAAGAGTTGCCGGCCGACGCCGCGGAGATCATGCCGCCGTTCCCCACCTGGAGCACCCCCGCCACCGCGCTGGAGTCGCCGTACGCAATTGCCGCCGCAGGCAAGGTCGCGACGCGGAGCACCAAGCGTCTGTTGGTGGCCATGAGCACGTCCCTGGAGATGCAGGCATCGGCGTCGGGCCCGGAAACATTGGTACTCGGCACCTTTCAGCGGGCCGAGCATTTCACACCGACCAGCCGTGCGCGGTGGGTGTCGATGGCGGAGCAGATCTCGTATGCCGGCGTCTACGGCGTGGGGATGGGCTACGTGCAAGAGGGCGGCATCGTGCACGCCCCGCTCGACCCGACGGACTCACTCGTCGAGGAGTGGAACGTGGTAGTTCTCGGCCCGCATTTCTGCGGAGTGCTCGCTGCCATCGACCTACACCGGGGCGAAGCCGATGCGGATCGTGAATTCGACTATGTGATGTCGTACGACCGCGCCACCGTAGTCCGTTGCGCCCGTGCAATTCTCGCGCGCTTCTGAACCATCGAGTCGGCGGTGTGCGTACTGGATGTTTCGGGCAGCCACGGCAGGGCATACGGCACAACAGGTGATGAAGTAGTCCGGACTGCCACATTGCTCAGACCCCGTACGTTGAAAACACAGCGTGCGGGGTCGACTTGTCGGTCAGGGCAACTCGGACATCTCGTGCACGAAATCCAGAGCGATGTCGTGCACTTTGCGATTGGCACGTTGCGACCTTTCGACCAACAAAGCGAACGCCTCGTCGGCAGTGATGCGGTGCACCGCCATCAGGATTCCCTTTGCCTGTTCGATAGGCGCGCGACGCGCCAACGCGTCCTGGAGATCGAGCGGGCCCTCGATCCTCGTCACGTGCGCTGTGCTCATGCAGTCATTGTTGCGCACCTGACGTCCATGCAGGTCAGAGACAGAAAGACACGCGGTGAAAGCGACAGACCGTGCCGTAGCCGTTACCGGTGGCGTAGCGTTCCGTAACCGCCTCGTTATCAGGCAGCCGGGTTGGCCAGAGGTCTCCCGATCAGAAGTTCGAGGGTGCGGTAGGCATCCGTTCGCCGACCGTTGCTGGCATTGTCGTGATACGCCGCGCCGGCGACGACCACGCCGACTGGAATTCGACCCGACTCGATATCGCGAGCCGTCTGCTCGGCGCAGTTCCGCAACACCGGGCAGTCGGCGCACAGCCGCCATGCCTTCTCTGCGCGTTTGCGTCCGTGCCGAGGAAGTTGTTGCGAGTCGTATGCATCCATGTCTTCGATGCACGCACCCTTGAGGCGCCAGACCTGGTCATCCGTCATCGTCGTGATCCGTTTCGCGTCGTGCCGATCGTTCCACAACGCTTATTCCCCATCCCTGGAGACTCGAAACAACCAAATGCCTTGCGGCGCCGAACACCCGCCGTTGGGCCCAGCAGTTCTGGCCCACCGCTCAGGCAGGACGACGAGCAGCAGACCGAGATATGACGGCCGCCGCCGCGATGGTCACCAGTGCGCCGAGCACGATGGCGGGGCCTTCACCGGGTGCCAGAACGCTGCTCTGCTCCCCGAGAGTCACGGCCGAAACCGGAACGCCCAGTTGGGCGGCCGCGAGTATCCCAAGCCCGACGGGCTGGCCTGTCGCGCGCATCGCACCGTGCACCGCGATTGCACCCAGACCCAACACGAGCCCCAGCACGATCATGCTCGGGTGGCCACCCAGTGCACGCAGGTCGAGTGACGCGCCGAGCCAGACGAAGTACAGCGGACCCAGGAAACCTTCGGTGATGGCGAACAGCTGTTTCGCCAGACGTCGCGGTTCTCCGATCGCAGCGATGGCCAGTCCGAAGCCGAAGCCGGCCAGCATCACCGACGCATGAGTGTGGACCGCGAGGGCCGCGAGGCCGAACAGCAGAACCAGGTTGAGTCGCAATTCGAGAGCGAACTTACGCTGGGCAGACACATGGTGGATTCGACGGCGCAGTCCGGTGAGGTCGAAGTGTCGCAGTACGAAAAAGATCGCGGTGGCGGCAGCGATGACCGTGATGGATCCGAACGCGGCCGGAACAGCGCGCGGTGGATCGATCACCAGGGGTAGAGCGACGATACAGACTGCGTCGGCGATCGCGATCTGTGGCAGGAAGGACATCAGCCCGGATGTGGCCGTCTTGCTGGATTCGACTATCGGCATGATGACCGCGGCCGAGGACGATGTCATCAACACCGCGTAGAGACCGGGGTGCGGTGGATCGAACGCAGTGGAGACGGCCCAGCCGAGTGCGGTAGCCAGCAGCCCGACGGCCACAGCCCGCGCAGCGCCCACCTGGAGGCCGACCCGCAGTCGAGGATCGCGAATCGGTACCTGACTGCCCGCCACGAACATCACGAGCGCAAACCCGACCTGCGCCAGAAGACTCAGTGTCTGCTCACTCGGATCGATGACGCCGAAGCCTGTGTGACCGATGACAATTCCAGCGACGAGTTCTCCGATGACGACCGGTATCCGAAGCCCACGCGGAAGCGCCAGAAGTGGGCCGAACAAACCCACCGCGGCACACAGGGCGAGCGTCTCGAAGGTCATACGACCCCGCCGACGTCAGGCAGAGTTCAGCGTCGGGTGCATGTTCGGCGGCAGCGCCGACGCAACGAGATCACGAGGGTGCAGCACGCCTTGCTCGGCCATCATCAGTGTCATCAGCTGCTCGACAACACGCAGCTGCGCCGCCAGAGGGCTGCGCATGAGTTTGCGCTCGTAGTCGATGCGGGCGGACCGATATTCGGTGTCGAGATCGCTCATGTCATCGTCTCCTCGAACGGGTCTACTTCGTGTCGACGACTGCCAGGACGACAGTCCTGAGCGTACGACGAGCAGAAGGCTGTGCCATCGGCCCAAGTGCCCTCTTATCAAGGCCACTCGGCCCTTTCGCGGTGCCCGGGCGCATCGCCCGGTGTCACATCACGATGACCGCGGCACCCGCGAACCGGCCGTGCCGCAGATCCCGCAGGGCATCCGGCACGTGGGCGAACGAGTACTCCGTGGCCTCGACTTTCAGGCGGATTCGACCGCAGATCTCGAGAAATGCCCGTGCATTTTCTCTGGTGTTCGCTTCGACACTGCGCAAACGCTTTTCGTGGAACAGGTGTCGCTGGTAATTCAGGGCAGGGACATCGGTCATGTGGATTCCGGCCAGTACGACGGTTCCGCCCGGTACGAGTGCGTCGAGCGCCACCGGAACGATCTCATCGATCGGCGCGAACACGATCGCTGCATCCAGTTGCTGGGGAGGCGCGGCAAATGTGTCCTGTGCGGAGTCGAGTCCGAGAGACAAGGCGAACTCGCGAGCAACAGGATCCCTGGTCATCACGTGCACCGTGGCTCCGGCCGAACGAGCGAGCTGGGCGACGATATGTGCGCTGCCCCCGAATCCGTAGAGCCCGAGTATGCCGTTCTCGGGAAGCTCGGCAAGGAGCAGTGCCCGGTAACCGATGATTCCTGCGCACAACAGGGGCGCGAGCTCGGCGGTGCGGTATCCGTCCGGCAACGCGAGAGCATAGTCGGCCGGAACAACCGAACACTCTGCGAACCCTCCGTCGTGATCCCAACCGGTATAGCGGGATTCGGCACACAGATTCTCCTTCCCAGCGGTACAGAACGAGCAGGTCCCACACGTGTGCCGAAGCCACGGAATTCCCACGCGGTCGCCGACCCGGAACGAGGTGAGGGTATCCACCCCGACGGCAGACACGACCCCCACGATCTTGTGACCGGGGACGACGTGAGGGGCGTGCACCGGAAGATCGCCCTCGACGATGTGAAGGTCCGTCCGGCACACACCACACGCCTCGACCGAGACCAACAGTTCTCCCGGCCCAGGGATCGGGCGGCCTTCTTCGACGAGCTGCAGCGGACTGTTGTCCACCGACCCGGGGACCGTTGTGCGCCAAACTTTTCCGACTTCGCCGTCGAGATGTGTCATCGAGTGCGCGCAGCGGCGAGTGATCGGGCAGGAGTTCCGTCAGTGTCGATCACGGTTGCACTCGGCCAGGGGCAGCGGGAACGGGCCATGGCGTCGTACACCGACGTTGACGCGTCCGAGGCCCCCCCGAGGTCGAGTCGCGATGCGGTCCAGAGAAATTCGCCTCGGAACCCGGCACTCGAACTCGACGAGATCGCTGTGGGTGTCGGCGGCGAGTTCCCGTGCCTGCTCTCGGGTGTGCTCGTCGTTCCACGATGCGTCGATGATGACAGAACGGCCCATCGTGACCTGCTCGTGCGCTCGACGCATCATCTCGGCGTAGGTGCCTGCTGTCCTCTCGGATGTATAGAGTCCGCATCCGACAGCCGCCGGATGCGGTGACCGCGGATCGAGTCCGGCGCGCTGCTTACGCACCACATCGCTCGACAACACCACGGCTCCGCTACGTTCCCCGAGCGCTGCCGCCATCGTGCTCTTGCCGGTACCGGGCAGGCCTCCCACCAACGTGATGGTGACCGCCGAGGACGCCAGGTGGTCCAGCGCGAGCTGCATGTGGGCGAGCGCGTCGGTCTGCGAAGACGGATGACCCTGATGGAAGCGAAGGCAGGCCACCTTGGCGCGCACGGTGGCGCGGTAGGCGATGTAGTGATCGATCAGCGAGCACGGAGGATCGTCTTCGGTCGCCTCGCGGTACGACGCCACGAATCGTCGCGCCGCGTCGGGGCGACCCTGAAACTCGAGATCCATTGCCAAGCAGGCGACGTCGTCGATCCCGTCGAGAAAGCGAAGGCGGTCGTCGAAGTCCAGACAGTCGAGTATCCGGGGGCCGTCGGGCAGACAGAAGATGTCGTCCGAGAGAAGGTCGCCGTGCCCGTCGACCATGTGGCCCTGCGAAATACGCAGATCGAACAGGGCGGCACGCCCGCTGACGTAACGTGACGACAGACTCTCCAGTCGCTCGACGAGCGCCGGCTCGAGCACACCGACCGCCAGCCCATGCAATTCGGCGATGTTGTTGCGCCACCGCTCTTCCACAGCACTCTGTCGTCCCTCGTCGTCGATGCGACTACTTCGATGGCTGTTCTTGTGGGCGACCCCGACCGCCCGTGCGACCAGATCGACCGTGTTGCCGATATCGTCGCCGGCCGCGGCACGAGCAGACAGTCGAGTGGAGTCGGGAAGACGACGCATCTTCAGCACTGGTTCGGCTGGACCGCCTTGCGGGTCGGTGAGCTCGGCAATGCCCAGGTAGACATCGGGTGCGAATCGCGAATTCAACGCGAACTCGCGTTCGCACGCTGTCCGTCGAGAGTCGACGGTCCGAAAATCGAGAAAATCCGTTCGGATCGGTTTCTTCATCTTGTAGGCGAAGTCGCCGAACAGGAAAACGTAGGCACTGTGGGTTTCGTGGACCACTGCGGCACTGTCGGCCGACGGATCGCAATCGACGACTGCAGGCATGGTGCATCCTTCGAAAGGTGTTGGAGGACAGGTTGGACAGCACTACCGCGACGGGTGGTTTCGCGCCTGCAGAAAGTCCTCCCAGTCAGTGTCCAGTGCCGCATGCGGCTCCGGTCACCGGCGACGGTGGTGAGGTAGACCAGGAATCCTACGAAGACTGCGCCGAGAACCCATACGAACATGGCCGTGGAGGCATCGTTGATGACGGCACCGACCGCACTGACGGGCGCATGCACGAGGGTTCCGTTCGCATCGCACCAGATCGGAGTGGTCTCACCGATCTGCACGTCCGAGGGAACCTCGGTCGATTCCGAGCGAATCGACCCGTCCGGTGCACTCCATTGCACCGTCGCGATACCGGTGGCGAGCGTGGTGCTGTCGCCGCCGGCACTCCTGGACTGCACAGTGTCGATCACTTTGGCGTCGAGCTGAACGTATTCTGCCCGTTGCTGTTGCGACCGCGACGACAGGTCGTTGTAGGTCACCGAGCCGATCGTCGCCGCGACGGGTATCAGTAACAGAAGGACAGCGATACCGACGACGAACGCCGTTCGTTCGATCCTGTCGGGCAGTCGCATCAGCGGATTGGAAGACCAAGGACTCTTGCGCCACCACCGGTGCGCGAGTTCTGCGAGCATGCCGTCACCTACCCCTCACCGCCGTGTGTTCGGCGTCGATTACGAGTCTCCGACGCTGTGCCCTGGTAGGTAAGGGCACAAGGTCCCGATACGCCGAGGGCGGTGGACCGTGAATTCGATCGATCGAATTCAACGCACCACGAGAATCGGGCCGCCCGACGCATGCACCAGTGATCGTCCGATCGAGCCGAGAATCGGAGCGGCCCACGGTCCGTGCCCGCGGCTGCCGACCACGAGCAGGTGTGCGGCCTCCGATGCGAGACGAAGCTGGTGCTCGGCCGAGGACTCGAGCAGGTGTAGGTGCACGACAACGGATGGGTGTGCGGACGTCGCAGCTGCGACGCGTCCGCCCAGCCAATGCAGGGTTCGCATTCGTTCCGGTGCAGACTCTTTCGGAGCAGGACGTTGGTGGGGAGAGCGGACGTGCAGAACGGTGACCGGGACACCGAGTGCGTCCGCGTACCAGAAGGCTGCGTCGATCGCACGGGTGCAGGATTCGGATCGATCCACCCCGACGACGACCGGCGAGTTCGGCGCGGCGTCTCGGGGCTGGGCACGCCACACCAGAACCGGACATCGCGACGCCATGACGATTCGAGTTGCGTTGCGGCCGAACACGATGTCTCTGATCGGACCTGACGCATGACCGCCGATGACGAGCAGATCGGCAGTCTGCGACAGTGCGCCGAGCGCTGAGGCGATCGGGTCGTCCGTCAGAATCGAATCGACGACGATACCGGGGTCGATGCCGAAGAGCTCGCTGCGAGCCGACCGGAGGAGCCGGCGACCCTGTATCTGCACCCTCGATCGTGTGGATTCCTGGTTACCCACCGTCGGTGAGTGTCGCGATATCAGCGCGTGCACGAGGCGAATTCGCGATCCGGTGATCGATGCCAGGCCCGCCGACCAGATCAGTGCGCCGCGCGATTCCCGTGTCCCGTCGAGCGCGACGACGATGTCACCCCACTCGGGTTTCGCCCACAACCCGGGAGCGGAGCCCGCAGGGCGATTCTGCGGCACCGTGCTCACCATGGTCGTCCGACCACCGGTGCCAGGGCGCGACGTATGTCGACCGCGACGTCAGCGAGATCTTCGTCGATCGCACGCTCGGCTTCGAGTTGTTCGAGGAGCACCCGAGCTCGATTGGCGGTCAACGGAAACAGGTGGCCGCGAAGCCGTGCCGTCGAGTTCAGTCGGTCGTATGTGGCAAGGACTGCATCGTCGACGCTCGCACGAGTCAGATCGGGGTACCTTTCGGCGAGCATCGCGGCAATCGATACCAATTCACCGGTCAACGGCAACGTCGATGGTGCCGAATCGATCAGGATCATGAATGTCTCCCATCCAGGCATTTCAGCCCGGGACGGCACCGTTCACCGGTGGGTGGATCGTGGGCAGAAAGAGCTTGTCCACCAAGGGTGGCCGACGCGTGTCACGTGATGTAGGGCCTTTCGTCGGCAGGCCGGTTACCGAAGGCCCCTCTGTCGTCGCCGCCGGCCTCGTAGCGTCGTCCGGACTGCCGGATGCCCGAAGCAGTACGAGCTGTATCGACCGAAGGATGCCCGATGGGAATCAACAGAATTTCCGCGCTCGTCCTCGGATGTGTGGTGGCATTCGTGTCCTTCGCCATGCTCGGTGTCGGCCTACTCCTGTTCGCCGGTTACCTCGCGCAGGACGACGAGGGGCGAATCAGCTTGCCGACTGCACCGTTGACGACGGCGTCGCATGCGCTTGTGTCCGAGGACGTCTCGCTGGTCGGTGCGATCGACTCGCAGGTGGCGGACGAAGTGACAGTCTCGGCCCGGGTCACCTCGTCCGACCCTGCACGCGAAGTACTGATCGGCGTCGCGCCCACCGCGGAGGTCGACGACTACCTTCGCGGTGTGGCGCACACCGTGGTCACCGACGTCGAGTTCTCGCCCTTCCGGGCTCGATACGACACCGTCGCCGGCGGCGAACCGTCCGGTCCGCCGCTGGATCAGCAGTGGTGGTCGGCTCGCTCCAGCGGCATCGGGACTACGCAGCTGGAATGGACGCCACAGGGCGGCTCGTGGACGTTGGTCGTCATGAATGCCGACGGTAGCGCCGGCATCGACGTGGACGTGAGTGCAGGCGTTCGAGTGCAGTCGCTCGGACCGGTGGCCGCATTTGTTCTCGCGGGCTCTGCAATCCTTCTGGTGTTCGGTGTCGTGTCCATCGTGTTCGGCGCTTCCGGGCTCGGGAGGAGGTCCGACTCCGACCCCGTCTCGGAACCACTTGCCGAACCCATCCCGGTGTCCGGCAGCATGGAACGGTCTCGATATCCGGTCACGCTGACGGGCGAGCGTCCCGAGTCGCTGTCCCGTGGATTGTGGATCGTCAAATGGCTTCTGGCCGTGCCGCATTACATCGTGCTGGTGTTCCTTGCGGCAGGGTTTGTCGTCACGACGTTCGTTGCCGGGGTCGCGATCCTGTTCACCGGACGGTATCCGCGGGGGCTGTTCCACTTCAACGTCGGTGTTCTCCGATGGATGTGGCGTGTGCAGTTCTACTCGTACTCGGCGTTGGGGACCGATCGCTACCCGCCGTTCACCCTGCATCGCACCGACTATCCTGCCGATTTCGCAGTCGAATACCCCGAAAGGCTTTCGCGGGGCAAGGTATTGGTGAAGTGGTGGTTGCTTGCGCTGCCGCACTACCTCGTGCTCTCCGTGTTGGCAGGGGGCTGGTACGCAGGATTCCGGGTGACTGGAAACGGCGGAGACACGGGATTCGCGGGGCAACCTTATCTGTTCAGCACGGCGCTCGGTGTACTCGTCCTCATCGCCGGGATCTCGCTGCTGTTCACCGGTCGCTATCCGAGAGGCCTGTTCGACCTGGTCCTCGGCATCAACCGGTGGGTGTATCGCGTCGCGGCCTACGCGGCCCTGATGACCGACGACTACCCGCCGTTCCGGCTCGACCTCGGACCCGAAGACGGTGAGATCAGCTCAGAAAAGCCGCATCGATGACGACGTACCCGGCCACCTGCGGTGAGAACCCGACGCCAGCGCGCGAGTGACGGCGAACTGTGCGGTCGTTCCTTGGCCGCTGAATGACGAAGTGGAGAGAAGTCCTCGTGGCGGCGGACCTTGTGCCCTAGTTCGCGAATTGTTCGGCAGCCATGCTGAATCCATGATGTCGACTACGCGAGCGCTCACCACGAAAGACCGACGATGGCCGTGGCTGGGCGCAGTGTGCGCCGGAATTTCCATCAACGCTTTCGGGGGCGCGATCGGTTTGGCCTCGGGCGCCATCGATCTGAGCACCGAGGCGCACGCACGACTGCCGCTGTCGAATACGGCGCTCGCCGGCCTCGCGTTGGTTCTGGTCGTCGGAGTGCCGATGGGACTGGCGGCGGCGTCGGCTCTGGCGGGTAGCGGCAAGACCGGCCCCATCGCCCACACGGCGGGCGTACTGCTCGCTGCCTGGATAGTGGTTCAACCGCTCGTGATAGGCGAAACGAGTTGGCTGCAGGGCATGTTCGGCGTACTGGGAGTTCTCGTCGCCCTCCGAGGGTGGCGGATCACGGCGTACACGAACCGCCTCGCACGTCGCATCGCATGAGAATCCTGGTCTCGACCGCCGGACGGCACGGAGCGACGAACTCGCTCGGGCAGGAGATGGCCCGCGTGTTCCGACACGGGGGAGCCGATGTCGACATCTGCGCTCCGGATTCCGTCGTCGACATCAGTGGCTACGACGCCCTGGTCATCGGAAGTGCCGTCTATTCCGATCGGTGGGTCCCCACCGCCAAGCGGCTCGTCGAGCGGGTCTCCAGGTCTGCGCACCCACCCGTGTGGCTGTTCTCATGCGGGCCATTGCATTCGAGCGACCGACCGGTCAACGACACCGCCGACGCCGCACGCGCGGTATCGAGGTTGGATGCATCCTCGCATCGAACATTTCCCGGTCGGCTCGACGCGGAACGGCTCTCGGTGGGCGAACGTCAGATCTTCGACAACTCCGGCGCGGTTGCCGGAGACTTCCGAGACTGGGTTCGTGTGTGCAATTGGGCCCGAGAGATCCTTGCCTGTCTCACGGCTGGGACACCGGGCTCGTAACCTTCGTGAACGTGCCTGCACCGACACGCCGAGCGGACGGGCAGACGTGCTCGTGAATCTCTGCCGCCAACTGTGCCACCGATTCGGTCAAGACGGTATTCGCTTCGATCATGTCCTGCAGCAGCGCGGTATTCGAAAGTGTATGTACGGCAACCTCACTGCTCACCGAGTCCGCGCGCTTGGCCGAGATCAGCAGAATGGCGCCCTGCAGTCCTGCGATCATCGACAGGAACAGGTTGAGCAGGATGAAAGGGTACGGATCGAACCCGTCGTTCTGGTTGTACGCGGCCCACAGCGCCATCACGCCCAGGAACAGGAAGACGAACGGCCAGGAGCCCATTCCGTTTCGGACGTAATCCGCCGCACGCTCACCCGTGGTCAGTGCATCACCGGTTCGAACGCCCGGATGTCTTCTCCACAGGTTCATCGTTCGCAAGTCTTCGAATCGGAGGGTGCAGAAGTGTCCATAGTGCCTAGTGTGGCCCCTGATCGCCAGAGTCACCAGGGGCGAAAGTCCATGACTGCTGTGCCTTTTGCCTCCCCACGCGCACCTCGGGAGACGTCCCGACCGGTCGATGACTTCCGGCCTTACTGCCCGCCGCCGCAGCGCCGATCATCGACGGTGTGCATTGCTCGACGGTCGAGAACGGCACCGGTTTCTGATGTTGGAGGAAGTTCACGATGAAAGCAGCTGTTGTCACCGAGTTCGGTGGGCCCCTAATAGTCAAGGACATCCCGATACCGCAGCCCGCGCCCGAACAGGTGCTGGTGAAGATGGAGACGTGCGGTGTGTGTCACACCGATATCCATGCTGCGCAGGGGGATTGGCCGGCCAAGCCGACCTTGCCCTTCGTCCCCGGGCACGAGGGCATCGGAGTGATCGAGGCGGTCGGGTCGCAGGTGTCGAAGGACAGAATCGGTGAGCGAGTCGCCATCGCGTGGCTCGGTTCGGCATGTGGCGAATGCGATCACTGTGTCTCGGGTTGGGAGACGCTGTGCGAGACGCAACAGAACAGCGGCTACTCGATCGACGGTGCGTACGCCGAATACGCTGTCGCCCAAGCGAAGTATGTCGTCCATGTTCCCGACGGGATCTCCTCGTTCGACGCTGCCCCACTGACCTGTGCCGGCGTGACCACGTACAAGGCTGTCAAGGTCGGTGGCGTCACCCCGGCGCAGCGCGTGGCCATCTTCGGTGTCGGCGGGCTCGGTCATATGGCGGTGCAGTACGCCAAGATCGCCGGCGGCTTCGTCACCGCGGTCGATATCGAGGACGAAAAACTCGACCTCGCACAAGAACTCGGCGCAGACCACACCGTCAACTCGGCGACGACCGATCCGGTGGAGGCAATTCAGGCGCTCGGTGGAGCCGATGTCGCGATCGTCCTGGCCGTCATCCCGAGTGTGTTCGATCAGGCCTTCCGGTCGCTACGCCGCGGAGGACGTCTGGTGTGCGTGTCGATGCCGGCGCACGGCGTGTTCCCGATCCCGATCTTCGAGACGGTGGTCGGCGGAATCTCGGTACTCGGCTCGATCGTCGGCACCAGGACAGATCTTCGTGAGGTGTTCGCATTGCACGAGGCCGGACGAACGACGGTATCGGCGGTGTCGCGCAAACTCGACGAGGTCAACGACTGCTTCGACGACCTGATGGCCGGACGCGTCACCGCTCGTCAGGTTTTCGAGTTCTGAGGGGCTCTCCGATCTCGACGAGTGTTCCCCTTGGGCTCGATTCGCCGTAGGGTTGCTCGAGGGCAGACACGCGCTGGACCAGCGCGTGTGCTCCGCGCTGGGGCGATCCAATCCGACGATCAATCGCATCGTGGTGGACTTACCCGATCCGTTGGGGCCGAGAAAGCCTGTGACAGTGCCGGGTTCGACGACGAACGACAGGTCGTCGATGACGAGCTTCCCGCCGTAGCTCTTGCTCAGTGCGCGTACTTCGATCGCGTAGGCGGCGGTGTCCGGTCGGCTCATGGACACAGCGTGCTCGGCTCGGCTCGGCCGTCGTAGGGCATTAGGACCCTCGTGGGTCGACGAACGGCATTGTCCGGTCGGGGACAGTCACATGCTGGGCCGGTGGGTGACAGCGGCGAGGCGACCGGGCGACGGCACGACGGTGACCGGGCAGTGCGCTCGCGTCAGCACCGACCGGCTGGTCGAGCCGAGCATCATCTCCGCGTAGCCGCCGCGTCCGTGACTACCGATCACCACCAGCTGAGCACCTTGGGCGTGATCGAGAAGTGCCTGCACCGGTTTGTCCTTGACCACCACGGACCGCACCGACACCGTCGGATGGAGTCGAGTGTGCGGCTCGAGCAGCCGCGCCAAGTGATCTGCAGCCGCGCGTCGGTTGTCCGGCCACTCCATTCCTCGAATCGGGAAGCCGATCGACAGATCCGTGTCCGACCAGGAGTGCACCGCAGTCAGTGGTGCCGATCGAACATCCGCCTCCTCGAACGCCGACGTCATTGCGGCAGCGCTCGCCTTGGTGCCGTCCACGCCCACGACCACCGGTTGGATCGCGTGGTCGAGACCGCCGTCGGTCCAGCCACGCACCACGGTGACCGGGCAGCGAGCATGAGTGGTGACGGCGAACCCGATCGAGCCGAGTGACCGCTGCTCGGTGCCACTGAGCCCCCGCGTGGCAATGACCACCATGCGAGCTGTCTCGGACAGTTCGAGCAATGTGGACACCGCAGAGGCTTCGGACGAGACGGTATCGACGGTGACTGTCGCCGTCCCACGAGTCGCAGTCTCCCGGGCCTCGCTGAGAATTCGGTCGGTTTCCGATCTGGCCTGGTGCACCACGGTATCGGGAAGGACGCCCAACCCGGTCAAGACCTTGGGCAGCGACATCGCTGAGACGACAAGGAGATCGGACAGGTGCAATCGTGCGTCGAGAGCGGCCCAACGCACCGCGTCCAGAGCCGCCGCCGAACCGTCGACCCCGACGATGGTCGGAAGTGGACCCATCGATTTCCTCCTCGGTCGTGGTGTCGAACATCCATCAGACGCCGCGCACAGCCTCGGGCGCGGCAGGACAACAACACCTGGACCGAGGACTTTGGTCCTCTGTTTCGGTGACGAAAGGTCGGACCACCGCCGCCCGTCCCCCGTAGGCTCAGAAATCGAGGCGTTCGACATGGACGCAGGTAGAGGGGTGTCGACGTGGTCACGGTGTTCTTGGTGGACGATCACGAAATCGTGCGGCGCGGTCTGATCGACCTCATCGACTCCGATCCCGATCTCGAGGTCATCGGCGAGGCAGGCAGTTGCGCGCAGGCGCTGGCCCGAATTCCGGCCCTGCAGCCCGACGTCGCGGTGCTCGACGTGCGGCTACCCGACGGCAACGGCATCGAACTGTGCCGTGAGCTTCTCGATCGACTGCCGAACCTCAAGACCATGATGCTGACCTCGTTCACCGAGGACCAGGCCATGCTCGACGCGATACTCGCGGGCGCGAGCGGCTATGTCGTCAAGGACATCACCGGCATGGAACTGACCCGAGCGATCAAGGACGTCGGTTCCGGCCGGTCGCTGCTCGACAACCGTGCAGCCGCGGCGTTGATGGACAAACTGCGAGCCGGGACGGCGTCATCGGGCCCTATCGATCACCTCACGCCCCAGGAGCGCACCCTGCTGGATCTGCTGGGAGAGGGCCTGACCAACAGACAGATCGCGGCCAGGATGTTCCTGGCGGAGAAGACGGTGAAGAACTACGTGTCTCGGCTGCTCGCCAAGCTCGGGATGGAACGCCGCACCCAAGCTGCGGTGTATGCGTCGAAGCTCGCCGACGGCGATCCGCCTGCCCACCGGAAACCGGGGTCCCGGGATGGATGACCAGCACGGGGAAACCCGGTCTTCGCTACCGCAACTCCGGCTCGGGGAGCTGCTTGCCGAGGTGCAGGATCGTATCGGTCGCATCGCCGATGCGAGGATTCAAGCCGACGGTCTGCTCGACGCGATGCTCGTCATCACCTCGGGACTCGATCTGGAGGTGACGCTGCGTTCGATCGTGGAATCGGCCGTCAAGCTCGTCGACGCCCAGTACGGTGCGCTCGGCGTGCGCGGAGAAGGCCACGGATTGAGTGCGTTCATCAACTACGGCATGGACGAGGACACCCGGGTGGCCATCGGCCCGCTCCCCACCGGACGCGGGGTACTCGGACTGTTGATCGACCAACCGAAAGTGCTACGTCTGGACGATCTGACATCGCACCCGGAATCGGTGGGGTTCCCGCCCAACCATCCTCCGATGAAAACCTTTCTCGGAGTGCCGATTCGGGTTCGCGACGAGATCTTCGGCAATCTCTATCTCACCGAGAAGAAGGGCGGCAAGCAGTTCACCGAGGACGACGAAGTCGTCACCAAGGCGTTGGCGTCCGCCGCCGGCATCGCCATCGACAACTCGAGACTGTACGAGGACTCGCGGGTGCGTCAGGCGTGGATGGAGGCAACGCGGGACATCGGCACCGAGCTCCTTTCCGGGACGGACATCGACGAAGTACTGCAGATGGTGGCGCGTAAGTCGTTGCACCTGACCGGGTCCGATGCGGCGTTCATCGCGGTACCCGAGGACGCAGACCAAGCCTTCGGGGATGTCACGCAACTCGTCGTCACGGTCAGCGAGGGACTCGGGGCCGATCGAATGATCGGGGCAGTCGTTCCGATCGAGGGCTCGAGCTCGGGAGTAGCCTTTCGGCGTCGAACAGCGTTGCGGAAGGAGCGACTCGACTACGGGGTCAAGGAACTGGGCTCTGCTTTCGGACCCGCAATGATTTCACCCTTCCGCGTGGCAGAGGGCGTCAGTGGAGTCCTGGTGGTTCTGCGCGCCGCGGGGCGGGGACCGTTCGACGAGACCCAACTCGAACTGGTCTCGAACTTCGCCAACCAGGCCGCGCTGGTGATGCAGATCGCGGACGCCAGTCGGCGGATGCATCAACTCGACGTGTTGTCCGACCGGGATCGTATTGCCCGTGACCTGCACGATCACGTGATTCAGAGGATCTTCGCTGCAGGATTGGCGCTGCAGAGCACCCTGCAGCGCACCGAGTCCCCGGACCTACGGCAGCGTCTGTCCAGAACTATCGACGACCTGCAGGACACGGTGCAGGACATCAGGACGACCATTTTCGACCTGCAGAGCACATCCCACTCCGCAACACGGCTGCGGCAACGTATCAACAGCGCGGTACTCGAACTCACCGAGAACGTCGATATCCGTGCCGTCGTGCGGATGTTCGGACCACTGTCGGTCGTCGACACCAAACTCGCCGATCATGCCGTTGCCGTTGTCCGCGAGACTGTCAGCAACGTCGTTCATCACGCCCAGGGCGACACTGTGACCGTTACTCTGTCGGTGGGGAACGAGCTCGAAATCGTGGTGTCCGACAACGGAATCGGTATGCCCGACAACACCACCACCAGTGGGTTGTCCAACCTGGGGACCCGTGCGGCCGAGTGCGGCGGGACCATGACCGTCTGCCCCGGTGCCTCCGGCAGCGGCACCGATGTGACGTGGGCGGTACCGCTGCCCTGACGGCTCCAGTCGTTGGTCACCTCTTTCGATGACCTCCGGCCGTTACCGCGAGTGGCTATAAGCTCGTAGCGTTTTCGGTGACGGTGCTGATCCTGCGTCGCACCACCGAGAGGACCCCGATGAACATCTCACACACCACCGGACCCGTTCTGGTCGGAATTGACGGATCGACGGCCGCGCTCGATGCAGTGCGCTTCGCAGTGCGTGAGGCGCGAGGCCGAGGAACATCACTGCGACTGGTACATGTGATCGAACCCCAGATTCAGCGTGAAACGGTATACGGGGCACCCGACGTGGACGGTGACTATGCGCGCACCGTCTTGGACCAGGCCGCGATCATAGCGCGGGCGAGCGACCCGACCGTCATCGTGGAAGCTGTTGTTCTACAGGGTGTCCCGGAAACGGTGATGCTGTCCGAAGCAGCGTCTGCGTGCCTGATCGTATTGGGTGCCAAGACCGAGAATTCGATCGCTGCACGGGTTCTCGGATCCATGGTGCGCACGGTGGTCGAATGCTCACCGAACCCCGTGGCCGTTGTGCACACCTTCGATTCCGAGCGCGACGGCGCGGTCGTCGCCGCTCTGGGAGACGTGAAGGTTTCGGCATCGGATCTCGTTGTGGCGCAGGCATTCCACGAAGCGTCGATGCGCGGGGCCACCGTGTTGGCCGTGCACACCCAGACTGTCTCGACCATTCTGGCCAGCGCCATCGGCGGTCCGGTCGACCATCTGCACCCCGAGTCGGCAATGGACGTCCGGTTGGAACCCTTCAGTGCCGACTATCCTTCGGTGCGGGTGGCGTCGGTCTACGCCGAGGCCGATTCGGGATCGGAACTCGTCGCGGTGTCCGACACTGCACAGCTGCTGGTGGTGGGGCACGAGCGCGATCGCGTGCCGGGAAGCACGTTGACGAAAGTCCTGCGGCACGCCGAATGCCCCGTCCTCGTGGTGCCGCACGCATGAGTACCGTGAACGCGAGGGCGATCGTCGTCGGCGTCGACGGATCCGGTTCGTCACTCGACGCGGTCGGCTGGGCCGCACGCGAAGCCGAATTACGCGGAGCACCGTTGAAGCTGGTGTCCGCGTACCAAATCAGGGCCCTCTACACCAGCTTCGTCGCACTCCCGTCGCAACTCGGCTCCGAGGAGAATGCACGTGCGGATTCGATTCTGACGTCGGCATCCCTCGTCGCGCGGCGGTCGGTCGAGAAACCCGACGCGCTGACGATCATGATCGAACCGATTGTCGGACCGACTGTTCAGGCGCTGATCGACGAGTCCGCCACCGCGTCGATGATGGTGGTCGGCTCACGCGGCAACGGCGAGTACTTCGCCGAGCTGCTCGGCTCGGTGAGCACGGCGGTGGCTGTGCAGGCTCGCTGTCCGGTAGTCATCGTGCCGCGCAGCGTGGAATTACATTCGGCACGGGGACCGGTCGTGCTCGGAGTCGACGCCTCGGCGCACAACCAGGAGGCCGTCCGGCTGGCCTTCGAGGAGGCCTCGCTTCGGGGCACTGGCCTTGTTGCAGTCCACGTGTCGACGGACCGACTCGTCTCGTCACCCGACGCGTCGACGTCGGACAAGTCCGAGGCAATTGTGTCCAACGGCCGAACCGTGTTGGCCGAAAACCTGTCCGGGTGGAGCGAGCTGTATCCCGACGTGGTGGTGAAGCAGACAGTGCTGCGCGGCGACGTCGTCGAACGCATCCTCGGCGCGGCGGTGCGCGCAGAGGCCGTGGTGGTCGGTTCGAGCGGACGCACCGGTTTCGGTGGCCAGCTGCTCGGATCCACCGTTCGGTCACTGGCCCACCGCGTCGACTGTCCGCTGATCATCGCTCGCGGATAGCAACCGATCCGTCACGACCACCGCCATTCGCGAATCTCGGGTAGATCCTCGAAGTGTTTCCGGATGTAGGCGTCGTGCCGGGTCAATTGGTCCCGGCAGTACTGCCGCAGTTCCTCGGCACCGGCCGGCGCCGTGTGTGCTCGGTCGAGTGCTTCGATCGCCAGGTGGTAGCGACTGATCTTGTTGAGCACCACCATGTCGAACGGTGTTGTGGTAGTTCCTTGTTCGATGAAGCCGCGGACGTGGAATCTCTGCGCGTTCGGACGGCCGTGCAGCAGCTGGTGCACCGCCCGGGGGTAGCCGTGGAAAGCGAAGACGACATCGACCGAGTCGGTGAACAGATCGGCGAACTGATCCTCCGAGAACCCGTGTGGATGATCGGCGACGGGTAGCAGCGCCATCAGATCGATGACGTTGACCACGCGTACTTGCAGCTCGGGTGTCCAGTTACGCAACAGGTCCGCTGCAGCGAGAGTCTCCTCGGTCGGAACGTCGCCGGCGCAGGCCAGCACGATCTCGGGATCGCGCGGAGTAGCGGTGTTCTCGGTACCGGCCCAGTCCCACCGTGAGGCACCGGCTGCTGCATGTGCGCGAGCCTCGGTGAGCGTCAGATACTGGGGATGGCTCTGTTTGTCGACCACCAGCACGTTGACGTGTCCGCGGCTCCGAAAGCAGTGGTCGGCAACGGCGAGAAGAGTATTGGAGTCCGGTGGCAGCCACACACGCACCACATCCGGTGCCAGAGGAATCACCGCGTCGATCAGTCCGGGCCCCTGATGACTGAACCCGTTGTGGTCGTTGCGCCAGCACGTACTGGTGAGCAGTACGTTCAACGAGGCGACGGGTGCTCGCCAGGCCAGAGTGGCCGCATGCTGCAGCCACTTGGTGTGCTGAATCAGCATCGACACGCTCACCATCGCGAAAGCCTCGTAGCTCGCAAACAATCCGTGTCGGCCCGACAACAGGTACGCCTCGAGCCAGCCCTCACACAGATGCTCACTGAGCACCTCCATGACGCGGCCGTCGGCGGCCAGGTTGTCGTCGAACTCGGTGGTCGGCAGCTGCCAGCATCGGTCGGTGGCCTCGAACACGGCCTGCAGACGGTTGCTGGCTGTCTCGTCGGGGCAGAACAGGCGGAAAGTGCCACCGCCGTCGGGTCGTGCGTTGTCGAGGTAGATATCCCGCATCATCTCCCCGAGTACGGTGGTCGTCTCGTGCGAGATGCGTCCCGGGGAGTCGATCGTCAGAGCGTAGTTCTCGAGCTCACGAATGACCAAGGGTTGCAACAGCACACCGCCGTTGGCGTGGGGAGTGGCCCCGAGCCTCTTATCGCCCGTCGGAGTGAGTTCACGGATGTGCGCCGCGGGTACGCCGTTGTCGTCGAAGAGTGATCCGGGATCGTAGGAGAGCAACCACTGCTCGAGCTGCGCCAGATGCGACGGGTTCTCGCGGACGCCGGACAGCGGGACCTGGTGGGCCCAGTGCGTTCCCTCGATCAGCTTGCCGTCCACCTCGTGTGGCCCGGTCCAGCCCTTCGGGGTACGCAAGACGATTGCAGGCCATGCACTTCCGTGGTGCGACTCGCCGCCGCGGGCCGCACGCTGGATTCTCCGAATATCGTCGTGGGCGCGGGCGAGAGCGAACTGTAAGGCCGGGAACACCTCTCGCGGATCGTCGCCCTCGACGAAGATCGGTGCCCAACCCTGACCGCCGAGGTAGTCGGCAATCGCTTGATCGGTGCTGCGCCCGAGCACTGTCGGGCCGGATATCTTGGCGTCGTTGAGATGCAGAATGGGCAGCACTGCGCCGTCACGAACCGGGTTCAGGAACGCCGGGATCTTCCACGAACCCGACAGCGGGCCGGTTTCGGCCTCCCCGTCGCCGACGACACAGGCGACCACCAGATCGGGGTTGTCGAACGCCGCGCCCGCTGCGTGGATCAGGGCATACCCCAGCTCGCCACCCTCGTGGATACTGCCGGGGGTCTGCACGCTCACATGGCTCGGAATGCCACCGGGAGTGGAGAATTGGCGACACAGACGACGCACACCGTCGCTGTCGAGCGAGATGTCGGGATAGATCTCGCTGTACGTGCCTTCGAGATAGGTGTTCGCGACCAACGCCGGGCCACCATGACCGGGACCGGTGACATACAGCCAATCCGAACCGGTTCGGCAGATGAGGCGATTGAGCAGCGTGTAGATCATCGACAGACCGGGGCTGGTGCCCCAGTGCCCGAGCAGTCGGGGCTTGATGTGTTCCACCGTCAGTGGTTGCCGTAGCAATACATTGTCCTGCAGGTAGATCTGGGCGACCGTCAGGTAGTTCGCGGCAGCCCAGTAGCGCAGATCGGCGTCGAGTTCATCGGAGCTGTAGGTGGTCTCGGTGGTGGACGCGGTCATCGGTTCGTGGGTACGACAACGACGGGAACATCGACCGAATGCAGCACTGCGCGGGACGTCGATCCGAGCAGCATCGAGGCGAAGCCGCCCCGGCCGCGGCTACCGACCACGATCAGCTGCGCGCTCTCGGAGGCGCGGACCAGTTCGCGAACGGGTCTGTCCTGAACCACCACCCGGCGGATGGTGACGTCGGGGTAGTCCTCCGACCACCCGGCCAGGCTCTCCGCCAGCGATGTCTTCTCTGCCAGTTCGGAATCGGCCCACGGACCTTCTTCGTCGCGGGTCAGCACGCTCCCGAGCTCGAGGTCGCTCCACGCGTGTACGGCAACGAGGTCGACACCTCGCATCGACGCCTCGCGCAACGCGAATCCGATGGCCGGCTGGCTGTTGGACGTGCAATCCACACCCACGACCACCGGCCCGTCGCTGACCGTGTTCGACTTGATCACTGCAACAGGGCACTTGGCGTGTGACACGACGGCGGTACTGACCGACCCGACCAATCCGCCGGTGAACTCACCGAGGCCTCTCGAACCGACGACGATCAAGGCAGGCGCGACGTCGAAGTGCGTCAGATTTCGTGCAGCCGAGCCATGTTCGAGACGAGTGTCGAGAATCAGCGAATTGCCTGCCGCGGTCTTGTGCGCAACGTCGACCGCAGCGGTCAGGACCCGCTTGGCCTCGACGTCCGGATCTGCGAACGCGCCGATCCGGAGGCTGATGGCATCGCCGTAGGTTCCCGGTGCGAACAGTGACGACGTGACCAACTCGAGCGGGGCGTGGCGTCGTATCGCCTCGCGCGTTGCCCAACGGACCGCGTCGAGCGATGTGGCAGATCCGTCGACTCCGACGACGACCCGACTCGATGCATTCATGTTGTATTCCCGTTCGTTGACTGTCGTGTTCAGGTACACCTCGAGCATGGCCGGTTCGCTGGAGCGCAGACAGAGTCGGAAGTCCCTCGGCTCGAGCCGGAATGCCCTCACTGCTACCCCTGGGGGGTATGTCTTGCTATCGTCGGTGACATGCAGTCAGTGATCCGACGCCGTCGTCCGGGCTTTGCCTCGGCGACCGGATTGTTGATCGCGCTGACGATCCTCGGGGTACTGCTGATGCATTCGGTGACGCCGACCACGTCGGCACAAAGCGAGCATGCGGCCATGGCGTCGGCGACCCACCACGAGGACCCGGTTCAGGTGGCAGTCGGTGAGCACGACTGCCCGTCGGCACATCAGATGATGCATCCGTGCGCGGGAACCACCGTGTCGTGGGCTGCGCTGTCGGTCCCGGTGACGAGCGTCGATGGCGTCCACTCGGTCATGTCGGAGGACGGTATCGGTGGGCGCGTCCATTCCATATCGGAGCGTGCGCCGCCGTGGACTCTGTGGGAGTTGGACAGATCGGTGACCTTGCGAGTGTGACAGGCAGCCCGGTGGACGCACGACCACCGGCGGATCGGCATACCTAGAGCCCTGTTTGCACACTCGTTCAAGGAGATTCACATGCGTACAACACTCGTCGCTTCGCTGGCTGCCGCCACCGTGAGCGCATTCCTCGTCGCTGGCTGCAGTAGCGACACCACGTCGGATTCGTCGACGACGACTACCTCATCGGCTTCCGTTCAGAATTCGGCATCGGCATCGGCATCGGCATCGGCGGAGTTCAACGACGCCGACGTTATGTTCGCGCGGATGATGTACCCGCACCACGCGCAGGCGGTCGACATGGCTGACATGGTCCAAGGTCGCACCGACAATCCGGACGTCGTGGCACTGGCGTCGGCGATCCAAGCCGCGCAGCAACCGGAAATGGACCGGATGACGGCCTGGCTCGCCGAATGGGGTCAGCCCGCACCCCCGTCGGACATGGGTGAGATGAGCGGAATGGACCACAGCTCGGGTATGGGCATGATGTCCCAGCAGGACATGGACGCCCTGACCGGTCTGTCGGGCCCGGAGTTCGACCGTCAGTGGCTGACGATGATGATCGAGCATCACGAGGGCGCGATCGAGATGGCGAACAACGAGATTGCGGACGGCTCGAACCCCGACGCGCAGGAGATGGCCCGCACGATCGTGGCCACGCAACAGCAGGAAATCGACACGATGCAGCGGATGCTCGGCTGATCCGTTGTCGGTACGTTGCCGGGCCGCACCCCAGACCGGGGCGCGGCCCGGCGGGGGACGGCTGCACGCCGTTGCCCTCGAGTACGCTGTGACGCGCGAGGAATTGTGTTCTGCGGGTCGGATCGAGGGAGAGTATCGACGATGTCACGTCCACGGGTCCTGGTCCTCGGCGGCGGCTTCGGCGGGTTGTATGCAACCCGCCGGCTGCACGGTTCGGATGTCGACATCACCGTTCTCGAACGAGGCACCTCTCACGTCTTTCAGCCGCTGCTCTACCAGTGCGCAACCGGCCTCCTCTCCGAGGGCTCGATCGCCAGCCCGTTGCGGCACCTGTTGCGCAAGCAGAAGAACGTGAAGGTGGCGCTCGGTGAAGCGACCTCGGTGACAACCGTGGGCGATGGCGGAGTGGTGACGGCGAGCCGCTTCGACGGGTCGACGTTCGAGTTGCCGTACGACTATCTCGTGGTTGCCGTCGGAATGCAGCAGGCGTATCACGGCCACGACGAATACGTGCAGTGGGCACCGGGCATGAAGACCCTCGACGACGCCTTGGCGATCAGGCGAAAACTGATCTCGGCATTCGAGATGGCCGAGTCCCTGCCCACCCCCGAAGAGCGTCGCCCCTGGCTCACCTTCGCCGTCGCCGGTGGAGGGCCCACCGGAGTCGAATTGGCCGGGCAGATAAGGGAACTCGCCACCCGGGCGCTGGCGAAGGAGTTCGATTCGATCCACCCGTCGGAAGCGCGCGTTCTGCTGTTCCACGGCGGTGACCGAGTGCTCGAATCGTTCCCCGACTCCCTGACGAAGAAGGCTCAGCGCACCCTCGACACGGTCGGAGTCGAAACGCATCTCGGCGTTCACGTCACCGACGTCACGGCCACCGACGTCGAGGTGACGGCCAAGGCCGAACCGAAGACCGTCACACGCCACGACACTCGCACCGTGCTGTGGACCGCAGGCGTCGAAGCGGTTCCGTTCGTGAAGAATCTGGCCGACGCCCTGGGCGTCGAGCAGGACAGGTCCGGGCGGATCGCTGTGCAGCCCGACCTGTCCGTGCCGGGTCACCGCAACGTGTTCGTCGTCGGCGACATCATGGCATTGAACGGTCTCGCCGGTGTCGCCGAAGTGGCGATGCAGGGTGGACGGGCAGCGGGCGCAGCAATCGCAGCAGATGTATCCGGTTCTTCGCGTTCGGATTTCAAGTATCGAGACCTGGGCACTGCCGCCTACATCGCCCGCGGACACGCACTGGTGCAGGCCGGGCCGCTGAAGATGTCGGGATTCCTGGGCTGGGTGTCGTGGGGCGTCATCCACATCGCATTCCTGGCCGGTAAGCGCAACCGAGCTGGAACGCTGATCAACTGGGGAGCAACACTTCTCAGCGGAACACGACGTGAACGGGCAATCACCTACGGCGACCCGGAAACGGCGCGCAAACCGTACAACTGACCTGAGCGCCCACTATTTTCACCCTCGTACGGAATCCCGCTTTCGAGGGCGAATTGTGGACACTCAGATCAGTTGCCGGTGTCGACGGGGTCAGCCGATGCCGGGGATGTAGCCGGGATAGACGAAGTGCCGTGGACCGCCGCCGGGGAGCAAGTGGCCAGTCGAACCCGGGTAGTCCATACTCAGCGGAATGAGCTTGTGCGGGTTGCCGTTCGAGTCGGCCTGCCAGCACTCCAGCAGTACGCCATGGAATCCGGTGCACACGATGCGAGTGCTGTTGCCGTAGGGCGAGGTCAGTCGATTCTCGCTGACGAAGGGATTCCAGTAGTCCGGGTCCTGAGGCGTCAGGAACACTCCGGTGACGTCCTGCGGAGCAGTCGGGCTCGGGTACGGCGGCGCGACGGGCCATTCGTCGGCGTCGGCGGTACCGACTCCGAGTGCGGCAGCACCTGCGACGACAGCAACCGTGACGGCGATACGACGAAACATGGCGCACTCCTGACGTTGGGTTCGCGTCGAATAGACCACACATGGCCGTCGATTGGGAAGCCCTCTTCTGCCCATCGGAGGCGACTCGATCAATACCGTTGGGACTGTGTGCTATTGCGTGCTGCATCCCATCGCTGTCGGATTGCTCGTCGGATCGGCACGAGCGAAGCGCACGGTGGCGTCGACCATCGGTCCGCTCGTACCGTTCGCACTGACGCTGTTCTCGGTGTCGGCACCGGTACCGCCGCGGGTGTTCGGTTGGACGGATGGGACATCCGACGACTATGTGCCGCCCATTGTCTGGCTGTATTCGCCACTTCCCGTCGGCGTTGTCGTAGCGGTGATCGTCATCCTGGTGTGTCTCGTCCTCGGTTCGAGGGCCGAGCGCGAGCATCACGATCGCGTCTCGGATTCGTCCGGTCCATAACGCTCGGGACGTTTGCTCGAGGTAACGTCACCTCATCTTCGGCCGATGTAGAAACTCGACCGGTGTAACTCGACGAAAAGGTGAAACAGCGTGCCACGATCTCGACGACACGGCTTCCAGCGATTCGGTTCGGCTGCGGCCGTCGCCCTCGCAGTGGCGATTCTTCCGACCGCGCTGATGACGCCCGTCGCGTCCGCGGACGAACTGCCCGCGGCAACGACTCAGTCGAGCAACGGCTCGCGAATCGAATCGGTGAACACCCTCGACGGCCGCCAGGTTCAGCTCCAGGTGTACTCCGCGTCGATGAACCGCACCATTCCGGTAACGGTGCAGCGCCCCGCCGACGAGAGCGTGTCGCGTCCGGTGCTGTACCTGCTCAACGGTGCAGGTGGCGGCGAGGATGCCGCATCGTGGCAGTCGCAGACCGACGCCGAGGCCTTCCTGTCGGACAAGAACGCCTACATCGTGACTCCGCAGAAGGGCAAGTGGTCTTACTACACCGACTGGCTGCAGGACGATCCGAAGCTCGGCAGCAATAAGTGGAGCACCTTCCTCGGTGAAGAACTGCCTCCGCTGATCGACGCCCAGTTCGACACCAACGGTCGCCAGTCGCTGGCAGCGTTGTCCATGACGGGCACGTCGGTTCTCAACATCGCAATCAAGTACCCCGGCAAGTTCACCGGTGTCGCGGCATACAGCGGTTGCGCGCAGACCTCGGACCCGATCGGGCAGCAGTTCGTCAAGCTCGTCGTCGAGACGTACGGCGGCGGAAACGTCGAGAACATGTGGGGCCCGCTCGACGGCCCCGTGTGGCGCGAGAACGATCCGCTGCTCAACGCCGAGAAGCTGCGCGGCACCCAGATCTACATGAGCACCGGCAGCGGACTGCCCGGCATCCCGAACGACACCTTCGCCAACCCGCGACTGAAGAACGACCCGGCGACGCTCGCCAACCAGGTCATCGTCGGCGGCGGCATCGAGCTGGCCACCAACTTCTGCACGTCCAACCTGGCCAAGCGTCTCGACCAGCTGGGAATTCCGGCAACTGTCGACTTCCGTCCGGTCGGCAACCACTCCTGGGGCTACTGGCAGGACGACCTGCACAAGTCCTGGCCGTTCCTGGCAGGATCGCTCGGCATCTGATTCATCCTGATCGAAGACGGCCACCCGCACCTCGTGTGCGGGTGGCCGTTTCTCGTTGCGGGGACAGGTATGACTGCGTCCGAATCGAACGTATGATCGAACGATGGCACGACGCGCTCAACCTCGACCCGCGTCTGCCGTGCGTCCGTTCAAGATGCTCAGACCACCACTCAAGGTGTGGATCGATCTGAACGTCCTCTACCCGCTACCGCCACATCACGCGTCGAAGTTCAATCCGGAAGGCTTCGATGTTCGACGCGTGGTCCCGGGGGATCTGGTCGAATGGTCCATCACCGTCGACGGCGATTGGTTGGGTCGCGTCACCTACGAACTGATGTCGCGAGACCGGAGCGAAACCGTCACACACTGGGTGCCCAGCCGGGCGCTGAAACCGCTGTAGAACGAGCGAAAGCCCCGCCTGAAAACGAGGCGGGGCTTTCCGGGTGATCACCTTCAGAAGCTGTGCTTACGCGCCTTCTTGGCGAGCTTGCGGGTGGTGCGCTTCGACGGAACGAACAAATGTGCAGCGCTGCGGCGACGGTTGCGGCGACGGATCAGCACGAATGCGACGGCACCGGCGGCGGCTGCGATGGCGGCGATGATCGGAGTGCCGACCTTCGCGGCCTCGGCCACATCCTCGCTGTCGATGTTGCGGACCGTGGTCTTCACGTCGTCGGCGACGGCGGAGGCCTTCTCGGCTGCCTTGTCGGCGACCTGGGAAGCCTTCTCCTTCACGTCGTCGACGTCGACGTTCTCGACCTTGTCCTGGACGGCGCTCTTGACGTCTGCGGCGGTGTCGGCTGCCTTGTCGGCAACGTCTGCAGCTGCGTGCTTGGCCTGCTTGGCAGCGCCGGCCGCGGAGTCGGCAACGCTCTCTGCGGCGTCGGAAACCTTGTCGGCAGCCTGCTGAGTGTTGGCCTTGGCCTGGTCGGTGGCCCCTTCGGCGCGAAGGCTGTCGTCACCGGTGGCCTCACCGGCCTTCTCCTTCGCAGTCCCGGCCAGTTCTTCTGCCTTGTGCTGAGCCTTGTCGATGAAGTCGGCCATCGGTATCCCTCTTTCGTGTAGGTCGTCTCCGGAATCCGGAGCGGTGACGTCGCGGACGACGCCGGTAAGTATGAGTCGAACTCGACGGTCCGAAACATACGTCCGACCACGGGTGTTTCGGGTCACTACGACGAGTAGCCGTATTTGTGCTGCTCGGCGTGCTGTGACTACTTTGTCGAACGCGGCCACCACGTTCGACGGCGTGCGCGCGTCGCACGTGCTGAGTAGGCCGTCGACAACGAGCGCCGGTCGAAGTCCAGTCCCGACCCTCTCGACGTGAGCAGGATCAGCGCGATGACTCCCGCAGCCCCGACCGCCACGGGAGTCATCGGCTACTGGTTCCGGTTGCGTTGGGCGTGCACCCAACGAAGAGAGTGCGGTTCATGACAGCTCCTGTCTGTGATGTGCTGAAGGCTGCCATTGACACCGCCACCAGTCAATGGCACATTATGTGATGTTAGTCGCGGTGTCGCTGCTCGGTCGGCGTCCGGGCGATGGTGTTCGGTGAGACAGCGAGGCGCGTCGATGAATGCAGATACCTGGCCCGAGGTCGACGGTTCGACCCACGACAACTTCAGGGATGTGCTCATCGTCGGTGCGGGTATTTCGGGAGTCGGAGCCGCGTATCGCTTGCAGGAGATGGCACCGGAGCTCAGCTACGCGATCCTCGAAGGGCGCGAGCGAGCAGGCGGTACCTGGGACCTGTTCCGGTACCCGGGAATTCGTTCGGACAGCGATATCTTCACGTTCTCGTTTCCGCACACGCCTTGGCAGGGAAACACTCTGCTTGCCCATGGCGAAGACATTCGTAACTACATCGTCGATACCGCTCACACCAACGGCATAGACGAGCGCACGCACTTCTCTACCTCCGTCGTTGCGGCGAACTGGGATTCGTCGACCGACCTATGGACCGTCGACACGCTGTCCGACGGCGTTCCGCGAACGTATCGAAGTCGATTCGTGTTCTTGTGTACCGGATACTTCGACTACTCGGGTGGGTACACCCCTGACCTTCCCGGGATGGAGAAGTTCACCGGGCAGGTGGTGCATCCCCAGCAGTGGCCGGAAGGTCTCGACCACACCGGTAAGCGGGTCGTTGTCATCGGAAGTGGCGCGACGGCAATCACTTTGGTGCCTTCGCTCGCGGTCGATGCTGCGTCGGTGACGATGCTGCAGCGTTCTCCCACGTACATTGCGTCCCTGCCGATGACCGACCCGTTCACCACGCTCACTCGGCGTGTACTGCCGGACACTCTGGCACACAGTGCGTTGCGGTGGCGCAATGCACTGTTGATGGTCGGCTCGTATCAGCTGTGTCGACGGGCACCCAAGACGGCCCGCAGGGTGTTCCGAGCAATGACGAAGGCGCAGCTCCCGCGTGGATACGACATCGACAAGCACTTCAAGCCGACGTATGCCCCGTGGGACCAGCGGCTGTGCGTCGTGCCCGACGGCGATCTCTTCAAGGCCCTTCGCACCGGTCGAGCGACCGTGGTGACCGACCGGATAGCCGAGATCACCGCCGACGGGATTCGGTTGGAATCGGGTGACGAGATCCCCGCCGACATCATCGTCACCGCAACGGGGTTGAAGCTCCAGGCCTTCGGCGGAATCGCACTCTCGCTGGACGGTGAGCGACTCGAAGTGCACGACAAGTTCGTCTACAAGGGTCACATGCTCGAGGACGTACCCAACGTTGCATGGTCCATCGGGTACACGAATGCATCGTGGACGCTCAAGGCCGACATGACGGCGCAGGCAGTAGCAAAACTGTTGGTGTACATGCGGTCTCACGGCTACACCCATGCGATCCCGGATCGACAGGGCAAGGCCGTGGACTCTCGTCCGGTCGTCGACCTCGCCTCCGGATACGTCACGCGTTCCTTGAACGAGCTACCCAAATCGGGGACCGAACGTCCCTGGTCGGTGCGGCAGAACTACATTCTCGACAGGATCGACGCACGATTCGACGATCTGACGGAATCGATGACGTTCGGCCGAGCGGACAACGCCCGTGTGGCGGGGGCGGACATCGCGCCCGTATACCGCATCTGGCCGAGAAAGGTCGGCACGCAGTGACTTCCGACATCGACGGTCTGACCCTCGCGCACACCATCCGGGGTGAGGGCCCTACATTGGTGCTCATTCACGGCATCGTGCACAGACAACATGCGTGGGACAGTGTCGTCGACATACTGGCGCGGCATCGACGAGTGGTGACGGTGGACCTGCCCGGCCACGGCGCGTCACCGGACTTGCCCACCGAGGAATTCGATCTGGGGCCGTGGATCGTGGCCGAGTTGGAGCGATTCCTCGAGCACGTGGCGGTGGACGGCGAGAAGCCGCACGTGGCCGGAAATTCGCTGGGCGGTTACTTTGCGCTCGAACTGGCTGCCCGCGGGTCGGTCTCCTCGGCGACCGCCCTGTCACCGGCCGGATTCTTTCGCGGACACTGGGATCAGACCCGGGCGCTCCTCGTGTTCCGACTGTTGCGAGCGTTGTCTCGAGTGATCAGCCCGATCGCACCTACCGTCATGCGTTCGGTCGTCGGCCGCACGATCGCCAACGGCGTGTTCTACGCCAAGCCGTGGCGAGTTCCCGCAGCGACGGCCACGATCGACGCACTCAGCATCACCACCAACCGTGCGATCGACGCAGCCGGAAATGCAGTGCCGCGCTTCAGCATTCCGGTCGACGAGACCGTTCCCGTCACCGTCGCGTGGGGCCGTCGTGACTTGGTTCTGCCGGTCTATCAGGCACCGCTCGTGCGTCGAACCTTTCCGCAGGCCGAAGTGACGACGTACCCGGGTCTCGGGCACGTTCCGATGTCGGACGATCCGGAGCTGGTGGCGTCGATTCTGCTGAGGGGATCACGAGCGGTACCGCAGTCGGCATGAGCGCGGTGGTCAAGGTGGACGGGCGAAGCGACCGGTGGCGCGACCACAGAATCACCCGGCGACGTGAACTGCTCGATCGAACACTGGCAGCGATTCGTGAGCATGGACACGACGTGGGTATGGATGCCATCGCCGCAGCGAACGGTGTCTCGAAAACCGTTCTGTACAAACACTTCGCGGACAAAAAGGGTCTCGCCGACGCTGCGATGGCTCGATACGTCGAGACTGCACTGGTGCCGCGGATCCAGGATGCGATGTCCGAGGACCTCGATGAGTATCACCTCACTCGCGCAGTGATTTCCGCCTACGTCACTACGGTTGCCACAGATCCCGAAATCTACATCTACGTCCATTCCAACAATGCAGTCAGCGGCAACCAGGACATCATCACCGTGTCCGAGGGACTGATCGCGGAGTTACTGTCCTCCGTCATCGCCGACCGATTCCGAGAGCGGGAGTTCTCCACGGGCGGTTCGATGCCCATCGCCTTTGCCATGATCGGCGCGGTGCGGTTGGCGTCGCACTGGTGGATGTTCGACCGGACCATGACGGTCGACGAGCTCATCGACTACCTCACCATGATGGTCTGGGGCGGTATCGCGGGCATAGCGCGCGCTGCGGGATCGGCCGCTATCTTCACCTCGGAGCCGCACACGTTGACGCTCGATAGCTGAGCGCCCTCCTCGACATCAGCGGTCGAACACCGCACGAACGCTTGTGGAATCGGGTACGGACTGGCAGGCCAATCGGACACCGTGCTGCAGTTCGTACTCGTCGAGAGTTTCGTTCGCGAGCATGGTCACGGTGCCTTCGGTGAGTGTGTAAGCGCAACCGCCACATGTTCCTTCGCGGCACACGTACGGCGGGTCGAGACCCAGCTCGAGAAGTCGGTCGAGCAGCTTCGTGTCTGCATTCCAGGTGAACTCGGTCTCCATTCCGTCGATCTCGACCTGAGCGGCCACGGAGTTCGCGCCGGGTTCGTCGGAAATCGACGCGCCCCTGGACTGAAACGGATTCGAGTCGAATGAGGAGAACACCTCGCGGTGTGTTCTGTGCGCCGTCGTACCGGTGCGAGCGAGCCACTCCTCGGCGACGTTCATGTATTGCGTCGGTCCACAGAGGAAGGCCTCGCAGTCGGACGGAGTCGTCACGTTCATCGAGGCCAGTCCGGCAGCGGTGGGTAACCCCGATTCCGAGGTGTACCAGTGGTGAACGTCGAGTCGTTCGGGGAAGCGCGACTGCAGTTCGGTCAGGTGCTCTGCGAAGATCACCGAGCCGCGGTTCTGGTTGGCGTAGACCAGGGTGATTCGATTCTTGTGCTGCAACAGAGCAGTTTTGAGGATCGACATCATCGGGGTGATGCCGCTGCCGGCGGCGATGAGGACGAAATCCACGTCCCAGCCCTCGGGTCCGAACATGCCCGACGGCTTCAGCGCCTTGAGTCGCATCCCAGGAACAGCGTTGTCGTGCAACCAGTGTGATGCCAGACCGTCCTGAATGCGCTTGACGGTCACAGTGGGGAACGGGTCCCGGACCGGAGAGCTGGAGAAGGAGTAGCACCGGGCCACCGATCCGCCGTCCGTGCACGGAATCTCCAGGGTGAGGAATTGTCCCGGCTCGTACCGAAACTGCGCTTCCCGATGCTCGGGAACCAGAAAGCCGAGGGAGATCGCATCTTCGGTCTCGCGGGTCACCTCGGCGATCTCCAACTCGAAGATCCTGTCCTCGGGACCGATGGCAGACGCATCCAGTTCCGCCGGTGGATTACTCCTGAACATCGTCACGTGTGCTCGCTCCCTTGCGCTTTCGGTGTTGGACGCCACTGTCGCACACTTCGCCACTAAATAATAGGCCATTGACAAATGGCGAATAGCGGGTGAGGGTGATGACGTGACTCCGACCACCGACGACGACTACCTGCCTCGCGGCGCTTTCAGGGCCGGGTCTCGGCGAACCCGTCTGGCTGCCTTGATGACTCGGCTGATTCTGCGTCCGATGACGAACCTGCTGCCGACCTCCCGCGGCGGCATCGAGTTCTCTCGACGCCTCGTCGCCACCTCGATGAAGCTGTTCGGTCCCGTTCCGAAGGGCACCGGAGTGGACCTCGTGGCCGAAGGCCCGGTACGCGGCGAGTGGGTGCGAGCACCCGGCCTGTCGCCCGGGCCACGCGTGATCCTCTACATCCACGGCAGTGCGTACGTCATCTGCTCGGCGCGCACACACCGCGGTCTGACCGCACGATTGTCCTCCTCGACCGGCCTGCCGGTGTTCACGGTGGACTACCGGCTGGCTCCGGAACACCCCTTTCCTGCCGCAGCCGACGACCTCGAAGCCGCGTACCGCTGGCTGCTGGGGCAGGGGTACGACGCATCGAACATCGTCATCGCCGGGGACTCTGCCGGCGGACACCTGGCCGCTGACCTGATCATCGAGAACGACCGAACCGGGACGCCGCAGCCGGGAGCATTGGTGTTGTTCTCGCCGTTGATCGATCTCGACTTCGAGCTATCGGCGCGCATGGAACGCACGCGCAAGGACCCGATGATTTCGGCGAAGGCAGCGCGAGGACTCGTGGCGCTGTACACCGACGGCCACGATGCGGATCTCCCGCGTCTCCGGCTCGATCTCGGACGTGTGCGAGAGCTGCCACCGACGCTGATCCAGGTGGGCGGAGCCGAGATGCTCAGGGGCGATGCGCGACACCTGCACTCCATGATCGACGCGGCCGGCGGAGAGAGCGAACTCGAAATCTGGCCCGATCAGATGCACGTGTTCCAAGCTCTCCCGAGGTTGATCCCCGAGGCCGACCGAGCACTAGAGCATGCATCCGCATTCATCGCGTATGCGCTCGACAATCAAGCCCTACAACATGATTCGAAGGAACAGGTATGTCGATGAGAAGCAAGACCGGAAGACCCTCGTACGGGTCGAGAGCGGTAGTGACCGGCGCAGGCAGCGGCATCGGCCGTGCCTTCGCGCTCGAACTCGCCCGGCGCGGAGGCGTCGTCATGTGTGCCGACATCTCGCTACCGCGGGCGCAGGAGACGGTGGCGATGGTGCAGGCTCTCGGCGCGATCGGCTTCGCCGTCGAATGCGATGTATCGATCCGCGAGAACGTCGAGGAACTGGCCCTGCGTGCAAGTATCGAGTTCGACGGACCCACCACGGTGCTCATCAACAACGCAGGCGTCGGAATCGGCGGAAAGCCCGTCGGCAACATCGGTTTCGAGGACTGGAACTGGGCCTTGGGAATCAACCTCTGGGGCGTGATCCACGGCTGCGAGGTGTTCACGCCCGGGCTTCGGGCCGCGGGTGAGGGCGGGATCATCAACGTCGCGTCCGCCGCCGGCTTCGCCGCTGCGCCGCTGATGGGTCCGTACAACGTCGGCAAGGCCGCAGTGATGAGCCTGTCGGAAACGATGGCGGCGGAATTCTCGGGTACCGGTGTGCGGGTGTCGGTTCTGTGTCCCACCTTCGTCAAGACCAACGTTGCCGTCGACGGCCGGATCACCGCGAGTTCGTCCCGACTGGCCGAGTTCGCGATGCGCTGGACCGGACGGTCTCCCGACAAGATCGCTGCCAGAACGCTCGATGCATTCGACCGGGGCCGGCTCTACGTCGTGCCCCAGTTCGACGCCAAAGCCGTCTGGCGGTTCAAGAGATTGCTGCCCGCCGTGTACGTGCGCTTTCTCGGCTTGCTCAATCGTGTGCTGCCCGCCGAGCAGCAGCCGGCGAAGAACGAATCCCTCACCTCGACAACCACAGGAGCCTGACATGGCAATGGACTTCGAAGACATGTTGACCAAGATCAAGGACCGTCAGTGGGCATTGGCGGACATCGACTGGGACGGCCCGGGAGCCGAGACCATCAGCCCCGAACTGCACGCCAAACTCAAGCCCTTCATGTCCGATCTGATGTGGATCGAGAACGTGGGCGCTCGCGGCTTCGCGGCGATGGCGCTCAAGGCACCGAACGAGACTCTCGCGGAGATCTATCGCTACTTCCACGCGGAAGAGCAGAAGCACGCCAACGCCGAGCTCGCTCTCATGCGTCGTTGGGGCATGCTCGACGGTGACCGGATGCCCGAGCCGAACGTCAACGTCAAGCTCGTCATCGACTGGCTCGACAAGCATTCCGACGGGCTGTCTCTGACCGTGCTGGGCACCGTCATACCGATGCTCGAGGTGGCCCTGGACGGCGCGCTGGTGAAGTTCATCATGGACGAGATCGACGATCCGGTGTGTCAGGCCGTGTTCAAGAAGATCAACTCCGACGAATCTCGGCATCTGGCGGTCGATTTCGCGGTCATCGAATTGCTCGGGCATTCCCGGATGCGCAAGCTGGTGGTCGAGACCATCGGTGCTTGGATGAACCCGGCCCTCATCGTCGGATTGCTGCGCTACATCCCACTGCTGAACAAGATGCGCGACAACATCGTCGAGATGGGTGTCGACGAGGAGCGGCTCTACACCGCGATGAAGCGATTCCGCAGTGTGGGGGAGCGTAGCCCCGAGGCGCTCCGCGTGCCGATGTATCGATTCGTGCAGTGGCACAGCAGCATTGTCATCAACCGCAAGCATCCATACCACCGCGTTGCGGATGGCCTGGTGAAGCTCACTCGCCGGTACCCGACCAAGACTCTCAATTCCGAGCCCACCTGGGCCAAGGAACTGACCTACGAGCCCGTCGCATGAGCGATTTCGATGTGCGCGAAGGTGTACTCGACGCCGTGATCGTCGGTGCGGGATTCGCCGGAATCGGTACCGCTATCCGACTGCGCAACAGTGGAATCGAGAATGTCGCGATCCTCGAACGCGGCAGCGCCGTCGGTGGAACCTGGCGCGACAACACTTACCCGGGCGCAGCCTGCGACATACCGTCGAGGCTGTATTCGTACAGTTTCGCGCCCAATCCCAACTGGTCGCACACCTATTCCGGTAGTGGTGAGATTCTCGATTACATCCACACAATGGTGCGTGAGTTCGACATCGGATCGCGTATTCGATTCGGACACAACGTAGTCGACATCATCTGGAACGAGGCGGCCGGGCATTGGCACGTGAGCATCGACGGGCACCCCGATGTTCGGGCGCGCACGGTGGTGATGGCGTCGGGGCCGCTCGCCAATGCCAGCCTGCCGAACATTCGAGGCATCGATACCTACGAGGGACACAAGATCCACAGTGCACGGTGGGATCACGACTACGACTTCGAGGGTAAGAAGGTCGCGGTCGTGGGAACCGGGGCGAGCGCGGTACAGATCGTGCCCGAACTGGTGAAGATCGCCGATACGGTCAAGGTGTTCCAACGCACCCCGGGTTGGACGCTGCCCAGGATCAATCGAAAGGTGCAGGCAGGCACCAAGCATCGATACGCCCGGTACCCGCAGACGCAGGCCCTGGCGCGGTCGCTGTGGTTCTGGGGGCACGAGTCCGTTGCCCTCGGTGTCGTGTGGAAGACCCCGTTGACGCGCATCGTCGAACTGGTCGGGCGCGCGCATCTGCGTCAGCAGGTTCGCGATCCGTGGCTGCGGCGACAGCTGACACCCCGATTCCGGGCCGGCTGCAAGCGATTGCTGATGACCAGCGACTACTACCCGGCCCTGCAGAAGCCGAACTGCACGTTGGTGACCTGGCCGATCGCGACGCTCTCACCCAAGGGCATTCGAACCGTGGAAGGCGTCGAGCATCAGTTCGACGCCATCGTCTTCGCGACCGGGTTCGACGTGTCCAACACCGGAACACCCATTCCGATCACCGGACGCGACAGCCGCGTGCTGGCCGACGAATGGAGCGCGGGAGCCAAGGCGTACAAGAGCATTGCAGTATCGGGCTATCCGAACATGTATTTCACCTTCGGGCCGAATTCCGGCCCGGGACACAGTTCGGCATTGGTGTACATGGAGGCGCAGATCGACTACATCGTCGAGGCGATCTCTCTGGTACTCGAAGGAGATCTGCACAGCGCCGATGTGCGCCAGGACGTCCAGGATGCCTACAACGAGGACATGCAGCGCAAACTGGCGAAGACGACCTGGAATTCCGGTTGCAGCAGTTGGTATCTCACCGAGGACGGCTTCAACGCGACCATGTTCCCGGGTTTCGCCACCCAGTACGTCAACCAACTCAGAGGTGTCGAACAGGGCGATTTCACCATGGTTCCGCGCCGCGTCGACCTGCCGCAGGAACCGGCACAGGTCGTCGCCCACTCCTGAATCGCTCGAGAGCACGCTTGTCGTTTCGATGACGGTCGGATTCGGCTCTTCCTTCCGCCGCGTGGTCGACGTATATCCTGAAGGTCGACGCGCGGCGGAGGTAGGGAGCTCGGTGGAGTATCGAATCGACGACTTGGCCCGAGAGGCCAAGACGACCACTCGCAACGTGCGGGCGTACCAGGAACGCGGGCTGCTGCCGCCGCCCACGCTCCGAGGACGAGTAGGTATTTACAACGACGATCACCTGACTCGATTGAAGGTGATCGACTCGCTGCTTCAGCGGGGGTTCACCTCGGCGCACATAGCCGATTTCCTGTCGGGCTGGGAGCAGGGCAAAGACCTGGAAGAAATCCTGGGCCTGCAGGAAATCGTGACTCGCAAGTGGTCGTCGGCCGAGACCACGGTCATTCCCGTCGAACTGATTGCGCAATTTCTCGGTGAGGACAACGACGACATCGTTGCCCGACTGATCGAAGCGAAACTGATCAGAATCGACGGTGACCAGTGCGAGATTCTCGATCCGACCCTCCTCGAGGTGTTCGTCGACCTGAGTCAGTACGGCTTCACATTGGAACGTCTGCTCGACCAGCACGAGCGGACCGCGTCGAAAATGAACGAAATCGCCGAGTCGATGGTCGGGAGCGTGACCGACCATCTGGCCGCGAAACACGGTCCAGGTTGGCTGCCCAAGTCCGGAGAGGTAGCCGAGACCACCGAGATGTTCGAGAAGATGCGCAGCCTTGCCATGAAATCGGCACAGGCAGAACTGGCGCGCGCACTGGACCGGGTACAGGAACGCGCCCTCGACGATTATCTGTCGGAGACTCTGTCGAAGCGCACGTGACGTGGTTTGAAGCCTGCCACAATCGGACATACCTGCCCTTCGACAGCCGAACGGCGGCTGACCGCCTAAGGGGGCACCAATGAGGTTCGTAACGTTGATCGTTCTGGTTTGGCTGATCATCGGCGCATTTGCGTCGTACCAGCGCGGAGACTTCGAGAATGCGCCCGAGAACTGTGCAGGTGCGGGCACAATCGCCCTCACCGTCGTTGCCGGTCCGCTCAACTACTTCGGAATCAACCCCGAGGTCACGGACTGCAACGTCACCGTGCCGCAGCCCAGCGAGTGATATGAGTCGCTGACCGCGCGCTCGCGGAGCGCCTTCCCTAACCTGGTGAGGTGTTCCGCGGACGCTGGTTGCTGTTTCTCGCCCTGGCGATCCCAGTTGTCCTGGTGTCGTCGGTAGGTGTCGGCGGCTACCTCGCGTTTACGAAAGCTCGGGTGGATCCGCTCGTTGCCGCCGACGCAATCGTGGTGCTCGGCGGCGAACACGACGGACGTGAGGCCTACGGCATTTCGCTCGCCCAACAAGGCCTGGCCACGACAGTGGTGCTGTCCGATCCCTACGGATCCAGCGATCCGACGATGAAGAAGGCCTGCGCGGCGTCCACGTCGCAGTTCGAGGTGTTGTGCATTCCGCCGTCGCCCTCGACCACCCGTGGCGAAGCCATGTTCACCGAAACCCTTGCCCGCGAACGCGGCTGGAACCACGTCATCGTCGTGACGTGGCGATACCACCTCCCGCGGGCTCGCTACATCTTCGATCAGTGCTTCGACGGAACCGTCACGATGCGTCCGACGCCTCGCGCGTACGACTTCTCACTCGTCGAATGGGAGTTCACGTACCTGTACCAAATCGCAGGGTTCGTCAAGGCCGGAGTGCAGGGCTCCTGCCAGGATTCGGAAAGCGACTGACCGGATTCGGTCACAGAATCTTGTGATAGAGCGTCACACCGGACTTCCACGCCAGGAACCCGAACATCACCGCGGCAATTCCACCCACCACGTTCGCGCCGAAGAACAGTGCTGCCGAGCGGTACCGACGATCTCGCGCAAGCCCGATCGTCGCCAGCGTTGTCCCCGCCAGCGGAGCCACCGACGCCAGAAACCCGACCGCCACCACGGAGCGAACAGCATTCGGCGGATCGAGTGCGAACACCAACCCCAGCGCGGCACACGCCACCAGATTCAGTGCCGTCGCCCGTCGCCTCGACCGGAGGGCGAACGAGAACACGAACTGGCACAGAGCCGCGAGTCCGCCGCCGGCCGCCACCAGGATCAACGTCGTCACAGCGTCGGGCTCGTTCGTGCCGGTCTCGTGATCGCAGCCCCGACGGCCATCGCGATCAACGCGAACACCGGCGTCGCCACCAGATAGATCACCGAATTCCACGCCCCGCGATGGGTGACCGCCTGAAACGCATAGAGACCGAACGTCGTCAGACCGCACGCAAGACCGAACAGCCCGGCCCGAGTCACCGGAGCCCGACGACCGGACAGATACCCCAACGCAGCGCCGACGAGCAGACAGCCGAACACATTCACACCGAACGTGGACAACAGCTGCCACCGCGGCGTCGCCCGCCACGTCCACACCTCGTACCGAAGCGCCGCACCGACCGCGCCGCCCACAACGACCGCGACGTACTCCCCGAGCGAGCGACGACGCAGACCGCGACCGTCCATGGAATGCAGGCCCTCGATCACTTGGACGAGCCTAATGCGATCGATACCCCTCGGCTGAGTGAGCCGACGGCGGCAAACCAACCCGAAGCCGACCCTGAGGGGACTCAATGTCACGTTCGGTGGTCCGGAGTGGAGCCTGCGGAACGACCATCGACACTTTTCGGGGGTCAATGTCACGTTGAGTGGACTTTTCGGGGGTCGATGTCACGTCGAGTGGACTTCGGCGGCGGTGGCGGGGCGGGGGAGCGAGGTAAAGTCTTCGTGTGACTGCGGACGAATCGGGGCTCGGACCCCAGCATTTCGATGTGATTGTTGAATGGCGTGATCAGGATGTCGTTCTGTCGGTGTCGGGTGAGTTGGATTTGGTGACGGCTCCTGATCTGTCCGAGTCCGTGGCTCTGGTGCTCGAGAAGTCGCCGTCGGCTGTGGTCATCGATCTCAGCGATGTGGGTTTCCTCGCATCGGCAGGCATGTCGCTGCTGGCTTCGACGCATCAGCAACTGGGCGGTAGTGCCGGGTTTGCCGTGGTGGCGGACGGTCCGGCGACGGGGCGTCCGTTGACTTTGGTCGGGCTCGACGAGGTGTTCGGCATCTATGCGACGGTCGACGAGGCGCTCGTTGCGATTCATGCGGGTAGATCCTGAAGTTTTGGGTAGACGGGATTCATGATGGCGACTCTCTTCGGAGGTGACGACTCACGTACCGACAGTTCGATCTCGACGGCAGGTGCGCGAATGGAAGAACTGCTGTTCACCGACGAGCCTGCCGATGCGGATCGAGCGTCGGAGCTTCGGCGTGAACTCGGTGACTGGTTGAACGAGTTGGGCGTCGACCCGGATCGCGCGTACGACGTCGTGTTGGCGACGTACGAGGCGATAGCGAACAGTGTCGAACATGCGTATCGCGATCACACCGACCGAGGAACCCTCGACATTCGAGTGTTGTGCGGTGCGCAGGGCCGGATCGATGTGAAGGTGACCGACCGCGGCGATTGGGCGACCCGCAATTCCGATCCCAACCGAGGTCGAGGCGTCCCACTGATGCGGGCGCTGGCCGATACTGCGGCGGTGACGTCGGATCAGAACGGCACCACGGTCCACATGATCTGGGACGCGATCGGTACCAGCTGATCGTTGCTGCACACTGACTACATGGTCGATGTGCAGATCGCGACAGCCGAGAAGAAGAAAATAACGGTACCCAACCTACGGGTGTTGTGGCAGTTCGTGCGGCCTCATCGGCGCACCCTGATCCTGGGCATGATGCTCGGCCTGATCGGTACCGGAACGGCGTTGGCTACGCCGATGGTCGCCAAGGGTGTGCTCGACGGACTCGGCACCGACGCGTCGCTGATCGTTCCCGTCGTCGTTCTGGTGGCCCTGTTGGTCGTCGGCTCGGCCGTTCTGTATCTGCAATGGATCGTGCTCGGGGTGTTGGCCGAGCGGATCGTGCTCGACGCACGCAAGTCGATCGTGCGGAAGTATTTCGGTGCCACGGTCGGCAGCCTGAACACTCGGCCCACCGGTGAGTTGGTCACCCGCGTCACCTCGGACACCGTGCTGCTGCGTGAGGCGACGTCGAATGCGCTGGTGGCCATAGTCAACAGCGTCGTGGGTCTGGTGGGTGCGTTGATCCTGATGGCGGTTCTGGATCTGGTGTTGCTGGGCGCGATCGCGGTGGCCATCGTGGCGATCGCAGTGTTGTTCGCCCGGCTGATGCCTCCGATCGCCATCGCGCAGAGGCAATCACAGGAAGCGATCGGACGACTCGGCGGCATTCTCGACGGCACCCTGCGGGCCATCCGAACAGTGAAGTCCAGCAGAGCCGAGACTCGCGAATCCGAACGCGTCATCGCGGAGGCGCGGACCTCCGCTCGGCACAGCGTGCACGCCGTCAAGATCTCGGCTTTGGCGTGGACCTTCGCGGGCGGCGGCGTGCAATTGGCCATCATCGGCATTCTCGGCCTCGGTGGCTACCGCGTCAGCACCGGGGATCTGGCGGTATCCAGCCTGATCGCGTTTCTGCTCTACGCATTTCAGGTCATGAGCCCGGTCTCCACCCTCGCCACCAACATCACCGCGCTCCAGGCGGGTATGGCAGCGGCGGCGCGGATACGTCAGATCGACGACCTCGTCGTCGAAGTGGGAGAGGAAGGT
The DNA here is from genome assembly GCF_002258465.1 of Rhodococcus sp. 05-2256-B1. Taxonomy (NCBI): domain Bacteria; kingdom Bacillati; phylum Actinomycetota; class Actinomycetes; order Mycobacteriales; family Nocardiaceae; genus Rhodococcus; species Rhodococcus sp. 05-2256-B1. The sequence goes on from NZ_NOZA01000017.1 coordinate 221,571, forward strand.
ACCCCCGCGCCGACCCGTTCCGTTGTCGACGCTGCTCCGGCACTCGAATTCCGAAGTGTGACTGCCCGTTACGGTCCGGGACGAGAGCCGGCCGTGCGAGGAATCGACCTGGACGTCCCCGCGCGTGGCCACACAGCGATCGTCGGTCCCTCCGGTGCAGGCAAGACCAGCGTGTTCTCTCTGATCCTGCGGTTCCTGACGCCCGAGAGCGGCGAGATACGGCTCGGCGGAACGCCGTACAGCGAGCTCACGATCGACGAGGTGCGCTCTCGACTGTCCTACGTGGAGCAGGAGACGCCGGTGATCCCCGGTTCTGTGCGGGAGAACCTGTTGTTCAGTCACCCGGACGCCAGTGAGGGTGACATCTGGGCGGCGCTCGAGTCGGTGCACCTGGATTCGACCATCCGCGCTCTGGACGAGGGATTGGACACCGACCTGATCGGCTCGACGGTGTCCGGTGGGCAGCGGCAACGAATCGCGTTGGCGCGAGCCATCGTTCGACGCCCACAGATCCTGCTGCTCGACGAGGCGACGGCTCAGGTCGACGGACGCACCGAGGCGGCGATCCACGAGGTGATCCGTTCTATCGCCGAGGATGCTGCCGTCGTCACCATCGCGCATCGGTTGTCCACCGTGCTCGACGCCGACACCATCCTGGTGATGGACGATGGGGTGGTACGCGCACGTGGAACGCATGCGGAGCTCATGGCGTCGGACGAGCTGTATCGAGAACTGGTGGCCGCGTTGAGAATCGGAGACAGCGCGCCCGATCTGGCAGCGGGCCGTCCGTGAGATCTACCGGCCCGACTCGGTGGTCGTGGGCTCGTCGGTCGCGGGCTCGTCGGTCGAGTCCTCGTCGGTGGTGGTCGTGGTAGTTCGGTCCGACCGCTTGGTGGTTGTTCGGGGTGTCCGCGTCGTCGTCTGAGGCCGCTCCGGCGTCGTTGTCGGCGGCTTGGCGGTGGTGGGCACCGCGACCTGCCAGGTGGGCGACGGCGGAACCACGACGATCGCGGACGTCGGAGACGCCTGGACCGAACTGAGGGAGTCCGACCTCAGCGCAGGCGGCCTGACGTCCTGGCTCGAATCGTCGAATGCGCCACCGAGGGCACCGATGACCAGACCCACGGTGACGGCGACTCCGGCACTCGCCACTGCTGCCAACGCGATGACCTTGTCGCGCATGAACAGACCCTAACGCCGTGGCCGCACCCGGGTGGTCGGCAATGATGCGAGAACGTTACCGCAGCGTGCGAATTCGTGGTGGGTCGAAGGTTACGGCTGCGCCAGTCGGAGAACATTCGGCAACGATGCTGCGATCAGCTCGCCGGCTTCCTCGTACACGGACGGGTCGCGCCGGTACGGGTCGCCGATATCCAGCGTCTCGACGCTGTGGACGGCCCGCGCGTCGGCGAGGGCAGCAACCGATCGTGCGCCCGACGCCGCGGCCAGGCTCGACGCCTCGAGCAAGGTGAAGGTGCGACGCATGTGCCGCGGCGACAGCGCGAGCACGGCGTCGCGATGCGACGCGGTCATCGTCAGAACGAGTTCGGCGTCGGCGGTGATCGCCGGAGTGAGGCGTCGAGCCACGAAGCCCTCGGGATCGCCGCCGAGTTGCGACAACACCAACGCGGCCGTCGGGTCCATCGCGTGCCCGGTCAGGCCCTGTGTCCCGGCGCTGCCGGCGGTCAGCTCGAATCCGCCCTCACGGGCGAAGGCGACCGCAAGGCGCTCGGCAGTCGGAGATCGGCAGATGTTGCCGGTGCAGACGAACAGAACTCGCATGCCGCAACTGTAGTGGTGTGGCCGGGTGCCCCAGGGGGCACCTGAACGCACCACTGCGGCGCAGCCGCACCGACGCGCTACAGTGATCAATTGGGGGGATCGAGACTGGTTCGTGACATGAAGTCTCGGCGTGTGTTGACGGGGAAATCGACAAGAGGCAGGTAATGACCGAAGTTCTCGGTGTGTCGGTGGGGGCCAGCGCGGTGCGCATGGCTCGACCCGACCTGCGCCCTCAGGATTCGGGACGCCTCGACTTCCACCACGACACCGTCGACGCCTACTGGGACCGGGCCGAGGAACTGGCCGCCGAGTCCATCGGCGTGGTGCTCTCGCAACCGGGCAGCAGCGGCCCAGTGCAGGCAACCGGCGTGGCGTATCGCGACCAGCAGCAGTTCGGTGAGATCCAGCAGGCCATGGCCGGTCAGCGGCTGTACAACTATCGACTCGTTCCCGAGGCTCGGGCTGCGCTGCAGTACCTCGAAGCGTCGGGCGAGCTGGGGCATTTCGGCACCATCGCGTTGTACGACCTGGGCAGTTCGGGTCTGACGATCAGCGTGATCGACCGCGGTACAGGCCAAGTTCTGCTGGCAGAACGCACCATCGACATCAGCGGCGACGACTTCGATCGCCTGATCGCCGACAACCAGTTGGCCAAGCAGGGCGTCGACATTGCCGACAACCAAGAACTGAGCGCGTTCACCGCGCGGTGCCGGGTCGCCAAGGAACAATTGTCGACGAGCGGCGCTGTATGTCTTCCGGGCGACGGCGGTGTCATCCTGATCTCCCGCGAGGCATTCGAGTCACTGGTGACCGTCCCGATCGAGTACTCCGCTCGCCTGGTTCGAGACGTCATCGGGCGTTCTCCCAAACATGTCGACGCGCTGTTCCTGATCGGCGGCGGCGCCCGAATACCGCTGGTCGGAGCCATACTCGATGCTTGGGTCGGGTTACCCGTCGTCACTCCGGCAGACCCCGAATCGGTTGCGGCCCGAGGAGCGGCACTGCTCGCCACACCGGTCGTCGAGGCACCGCACCAGCCGGTTCCCCAACCGAATGCGCAGTCCAACCCCCAGTCGAATCCGCAGGCGGGCGGTCGGCAGTCCGCGGCCGACCCGGCGTCGCTGACCGGTGCACCCGATTGGTTGACCCCGGAACCCCACTCCGACAAGCCCGCGGATTCGAAGCGCAAGGTGCGCGGTGCCGTACTGGTCGCCGGTGGTCTCGTCGCGGTCGCCGCCCTCGGCCTGTCTCTCGGATACGGGGGTGGGTCGCCGGCCCCGACCAGTGCACCGGCAGATTCACCGGTGCCGATCACCGCAGGTCCCACGACGACCCGGGTCACCCCGACGCCGACGACGCCACCGCCGACCACAACTCCGCCGCCCACGTCCGAGCCCGTTCAGGCTCCGGCTCAGACGTATTCCGAGCCCGAGTACGTGCCGCCCGCGGCACCGGCTCCTGCGCCTGCCCCGGCACCGCTGATCCCCGGTCTGCCGCAGATCCAGCTCCCACAGATTCAGCTGCCGCCGCCTCCGGTCATTCAGCTTCCGCGCTTCTAGCCGGGGACGGTCACGGCAACTGCACCGTTGCGAGCACCGCCAGATGATCGCTCTCCGGGATCGGTAACGGCTGCACCGACCGCGCGCGGACGCTGTCACTGGTCACGACATGGTCCAACCGCGCCAACGGACGTTCCGACGGGAAGGTGCGGAACAGTCCTGCCCCCGCAGCGTCGGCCGCATCGGAGAACGGAGCCGATGCCAACCTGCGGAATTGCCGGTGATCGTTGGTGGCATTGAAGTCGCCCGCGACGATGGCAGTGTTGCCGTAGGTATCCATTATGGCCCGCATCCTCGCCAGGTCTGCGTCCCACTGGGTGGTGTGGCGCGGCGTCGCGGGAGACATCGAATGGAACGAAACGAGGGTCAGCGTCGTGCCGTCGACGACGGTGTTCGCCTGCACCGGTACGAAGCCGAAGTCGTTCAGCCGGGTGCCGTCGGTCAAGGGTGTTCGGCTCCACAATCCGGTGCCGTCGGCCACAGGCAGTGCGGCGGTGAAGGAGAACGGCAGCAGGTCGTCCAGACCGGCACCCCTCAGGTCGGTCACTTCCTCGGGCGTGAGTTCCTGGACGGCGAGCACGTCGACGTCGTGATCACGGACCGCGTCGACGATTGCGCCGGCATCGGCGTCCCCGTGCGCCACGTTGACCGTCAACACGGACAGGTCCGGTCCGGAGTTGTCCGGTCCGTCGGCCAGGAACATCGGTACCTGGACGCCCACGACGGCGACGGTGACGACGGCTGCGACCGCCGATCCGATACGTGAGCGGGCGGCGGCGAAGAGCAGAAGCGCCGCGACGGTGGCGACTCCGAGGTACGGAGTTCCGACCACCAAAGCAACGAAAGTGATCTCGGTCACACCGATCTGTCGGACGGCAAACATTCCGAGAGCTACGGCGAGGAGGCACCACCCCACGACCAGCGCTGCGCTGCGAACGAAACGGCGCATTGCGCTCGTGCCTCCTCGTGTCCGCCCGAGATGGGCATGGATGTTGCAGGTGTTGTCTACACTCGGCATGTGCCCAGCTCAGAGCGGATATGCAAGTGTCGACACGAACAAGCTGCGCATCAGCATTACCGCCGCGGAACCAACTGTTCGTTGTGTGATTGCCCGCGTTTTCGGGTTCCTGTCGTGCAGACGCTCAAACGGTGGATCAGTAAGTAGCAGTTGCGTCGAAAACAATCCTACCGCCGGATCGGAAGCGTAGAACAAACCGATTCGCTACGATGAGTGGCCTGGATGCAGGCAATATGGACAAATGCGGCTCGGGGACCGTCCGACATTGTTCCGGTAGGAGAGGCGCGTCATGTCGAACGATGCAGTGCTGGAGAGGCTCGGTACCGGCCTTCGGGTTCTCGAACTCGACCCCATCAGCTACCGGCCTCATCCCATCCACAACCACGACCGCATCTGGACCGAGACCAACTGCTACGTCGATCTGTGGATCGAGGTATTGCATTCACTCGGTGCCGATCCCACCCCGGCGCTCGCGTTCGTGCTCAGCGCCGGATGTGACGGACGGCAGTGGGACTTCGTGAAAATTCTGCCCGAGGATCTGCGCGCGCTCTACGGCATCGGCGTGGCCGAGATGAACGTATGGCGACCCGTTCTCGAGCACGTCGTCGAAGGGCTGCTCGACGGCACCCACGTCACGGTGGAGGTCGACGGCTTCTGGCTTCCCGACACCGCAGGCACCAGCTACCGGAATCAGCACACCAAGACCACCATCGTGCCGAATCTCGTCAACCGAGACGACAAGGTGATGGGCTACTTCCACAACCGGGGTTACTTCGAGCTGACCGGGGCGGACTTCGACGGGGTGTTCAATCTCGCGCCCGAGCCTCACGCCGAGGTGTTGCTGCCGTACGTCGAGCAGGTTCGAGTCGACGCGGCAGTGCTCGACGCGGGGGTCGGTGACCGCGACCTCGACGTCGCCCGGGCACATCTGTCCAGAAGGGCACCGGGCAATCCCGTCGATGCCCTCGCTCGGCGCATCGTGGCCGACATCCCGCTCGTCCAGACGTCCGGGCCCGACGCCTTTCATCTGTGGTCGTTCGGATTGCTCCGACAATTCGGTGCCACCGCAGAGCTTGCCGCCAACTACGTGCAGTACCTCGAGAGCCGCGGGATGTGTGGAGCCGGCGACGCGGCGCAGCATTTCCTCGACGCAGCGTCCGGCGCGAAGGCCGTGCAGTTCCGGATGGCGCGAGCAGCGCGTGGCCGCGCCGTGGTGCTCGACGAACCGCTGAACGACATGAGCAAGAACTGGTCGGCAGCGATGGATATCGTCGTGGGTGCATTGAGCGCGTGATCGATCTGCTCGACGGCGTGCCGTGGCGGCTGGCCCGAACCGACGCCGGATCCATCCTCGACCCCGCTGATCTGCCTGCCGACCTCGAGTGGCTCGACGCCGTCGTACCCGGCACGGTGGCGAGCGCGCTCGGTGACACCGATTGTGCTCCGGACGAACACGATTGGTGGTACGCGACCACAGTCCCGGCCGGCGATCACCCCGAGATGCGGCTGACCTTCGGCGGAATCGCGACTCGGGCCCAGATCTGGGTGGACGGTGTTCATCGGCGAACCGTCACGTCCATGTTCGTGCCCGAGACTGTCGATCTGACCGGTCGCGGACCGACCGTCACCATTGCAGTCCACGTCGAATCTCTTGCCGCACATCTGAAGACCCGACGGCCACGTGGTCGGTGGCGGTCCTCGATGATCGCTGCACAGGGTTTGCGGCACGAGCGTACGACGATGCTTGGCCGGGCACCGGTGTACGGGCCCCTGCCTGTTCCGGTGGGGCCGTGGCGGTCGGTGTCGATGGTGCCGATGTCGAGCCCTCGTGGCGTCGGTCTGTCGACGACGGTCCGCGGCACCGACGGTATCGTCACGGTCCACGCCGAGCTGGATTCCCCGTCGTCGACGCGAATCCTGATCGGGGACATAGAGTTCGAACTCGGAACGGTCGACCGTATCGATACGACTCTGACGCTGCCGGACGTCGAGCTGTGGTGGCCGCACACGCACGGACAGCCCAGGACCTACCGTGTGGCGTTGGACGTGAACGGGGTGGAATACCCGTTGGGCGACATCGGCTTTCGCACCGTCGTACTCGATCGCTCCGGAGGCGGCGCGCAGTTGGTGGTCAACGGTAGCCCGATCTTCTGTCGCGGTGGTACGTGGACTCCACTCGATCCGGTGCGACTGTGGTCGTCGGAGCAGGACCTGCGTGTAGCGTTGGTGCAGCTGCAGTCGGCGGGCGTGAACATGGTGCGCGTGGTCGGCACGCTGGTGTACGAGCAGGCCGAATTCTGGTCTCTGTGCGCGGAACTCGGCATCATGGTGTGGCAGGACGTCATGTTGGGAACCGTCGACCCGCCCACCGACGAGGTGTACACGGCGGCGGTCACCCGAGAGCTGCACGCGTTCGCGGACATCGTCTGCGCCAATCCGGCACTGATGGTCGTCAGCGGCGGAAGCGAAACGCAGCAGCAACCGACGATGCTGGGTCTCGCGGCCGAGGGTCAGCGAATGGATATGCTGGACACCATCGTTCCTAATTTCCTCGCCGAGCGTCTGCCGGACGTCGCATACGTGACGTCGTCTCCGTCCAGCTCGACCGGCGAATTGCACACCCACGTGGGCGACGGTATCGCCCATTACTTCGGGGTGGGTGGCTACCTTCGGCCGCTGTCCGATATTCGTACCGCGGGTGTGCGATTCGCTGCGGAATGCCTGGCCTTCTCCGTTCCTCCCGAACGTGCGCAGGTCGACAGGTTCTTCGGATCTGCTGCGGTGGCAGGGCACCACCCCGAGTGGAAATCCGCGGTCCCCCGCGATCGCGGTTCGTCGTGGGATTTCGAGGACGTCCGCGATCACTACGTACGCACTGTCTTCGGTGTCGACCCGCACCTGATTCGGCGGGAGGACGCCGAGCTCTACCTGGACTACGGCAGGGCGGTGATCGTCGAGGCTTTCGAGGAAGCATTCGGTCGGTGGCGGCGGGCGTCTTCCGGATGTGCGGGAGCGCTCGTGTTGACGTTACGAGACACCGTGCCCGGTGCCGGGTGGGGCATCACCGACGCCACCGGTGCACCGAAGGCACCGTTCTACGCGCTCGCGAGGGCCGGCTCACCGACCGCAGTGCTGTTGTGCGACAACGGTCTCGACGGCTATTCGGTGGAGCTCGTCAACGACGGCCCGGCCAGATCGGGCACACTGCGCGTGGCACTGCACACCGCGCGCGGCGTACAACAGTTCGAGCGGGCGGTATCGGTCGACTCGAACGGCTCGACCGAACTGACGGTGGACTCCATCGTGGGGTCGTTCACCGATGCCAACCACGCCTACCGGTTCGGGAGTCGGACGTACTCGGCGATCACAGTGGTGTTCGCGGGCGACGACGGAGTCGAGATAGCCCGGAACACCGCGCTCGTCGGCGCGCAGGGTCGGCAGAACACCGTGGGCCTGAGCGCGAGTGTCGTCGATACCGGAGTCGGGACGTGGGAGCTCACAGTGTCCTCGGAGTGGGCCGCGCAGTACGTCTGCATCGATGTCGACGGCTTCGACGTGTCCGATTCGTGGTTCCATCTCGCGCCGAACGAACCGCGCACCATCACACTCGTCAACCGAGGCACCGGGAAGCCCAGGGGACACGTTCGGGCCTTGAATTCCGTCGCGCGGGCGTCGGTGGCACCGAGGGTCGTGAGTGGAAGTTCGTAGCGGGCTACGAAGTTCCGTGCACGTGCCGCTAGCGGCTCACGCTGAATTTGCCTCGGACATAACCGACTCCCGCGGCCCCGACGCTGGCCACCACAGCCATCGCGCCCCACGCCCGCGCCGGGTTGCCGCGAGCAGCCGCGCTCGTCTCACGGCCGACAGCACGCGGCAGAACCTTGGCCGTGTACGCACGCTCGGACGAGAGTGCGTCGCCCGCACCGATCAGTCGGGCGATCGCTGCCTTGGACACGCCCTCGGCGTAGCTGCGGGTGATGAGGTAGCGGGGTCGCGTCCGATCGGCACTGACGGTGTGATCGACGACGATCGAGGGATCGAACACGATCTGCGCGTCGGGATGCGTCTGGCGCAGGCGAATACACAGTTCCGTCTCCTCGCACCCGAGCGGAACGCGTCCGATCCGGCCGATTCCGGAGACGAAGCCGCCGAGTTCGACGACCGGCGCGCGGCGGAAAGACATGTTCGCGCCCATGAGATTACGGACCTGAGCGGTTTCCGTCGGCTGCCCGCGGTAGGTGCACCCGACGACCCAATCGAGTTCGCCGGGTTCACCCACTACCTCGGCCGGTAAGAAGGCCGGACGCTTGTCCGGCCATACCGGGTATGCAGAGCCCCCAACGGCGTACACGGCATCATCCGAGTAATGGGACAGAATGGCGTCGAGCCATTCGGTCGTGCGTGGGGACGCGTCGTCGTCCAAGAAGACGACGATGTCACCCGTGGCGAGGTCGAGGGAGGTGTTCCGTGCCCCCGACAGTCCTCGTGGGTGGCTGTTCTCGACCACGTTCACGGTCTCGCTCAGCGGCAGGAATTCCGCTCGAGCGCGCTCGGCCAGCTGCTGATTGTGGTCGACGACGAGAATCAGCTCGTCGGCAGCGACGCTCTGATCGAGAACTGCACGCACGGCAGTGCACAGTTCGGACCATCGAGCCAACGTGTACGCGCAAATGACGACCGAGGAAGTCGGCAGACTCACGCCGTTCTCTCGCGGAGCTCGATGACCTCGCCGAACGACTCCATGACCTCGAACTCGAGGTCCATGTCGGTGCGGGCATCGATCGACTCACGCGACGGACGAGCGATGTGCTTGCGGGAGATTCTGCGGGCGCGCATGCGCTCGGTCATCAAGGTGCGCAGCACCCGGAAGCCGTCGGAGAAGGTGCGTAGGTTGCTCTGGCCGTAGATGCGCGCCAGCTCGACACTCGGCACTTCTTCGATCCGTACGGACGCCTCGGCGAAGCGGCAGTTGATGATGGTCTCGATCTCGAATCCGTCACCCCACAGCATCATTCCCTCGCTGCCCGGCTGATCGACCACGGGCAGATCCAGGACCGGCACCAGGTCTCGCCAGAAGGCGTTGTAGCCGTAGCACAGATCCGAGAAACGGGTGCCGAAGAGCGTGTTGGCCACCAGGTGCAGACCACCGTTGCCGGCGCGGCGCAGCGGCGTGATGTCGTGGCTGCCGCCGCCCTCGCAGAACCGGCTGCCCTTGGCGAAGTCGGCACCGGCGATCAGGGCATCGACGAACCGGGGGATCTCGGCCGCGTCGGCAGAGCCGTCCGCGTCGAACATGACGATGATGTCGCCGGTGGCAGCTTCGAAGCCGCAAGCGAGCGCGTTGCCCTTACCCTTGCGGGTCTGTTGAATGACGCGGATGTCGCTGCGAATCTCGCGTGCGGCTTCGATGGTTCCGTCGGTGGATCCGCCGTCGACCAGTACGAGCTCGAATTCGTGGGACAGCAAGGGGAGGACATGGCGAAGGTTCGCGGCCTCGTTGAGAGTCGGGATGACGACACTGACGCGGGGATTCTGACGATTCAACATATCCATTCCAGATGTTCGAGTTCGGTGGGCACTAGCTGATCGAGCTACTGCAGCTGTATCTGACCGATGCGACACGACCCCCGCCGAGTTCGCACGTAGGTTTCGGCGGGATTGATCTACCCGTCGAACCCACTGTCTTTTCCTGACTAGAAGCTTAAAAGAAGCCATGAGATTGTCAAGCTGCGTATAAACGTACTCGAAGAATGTTTGCGGTGCCAGCTAACGAGAGTGATGTCGGTTACGCTCGTACGCTGTGCTCACGACCCGTCGCCTGCGACGTGGATTCGTCGCGCGGATCGAGAGCCGGCGCGGCATGCTCGGCACCAGCGCCGCCGGACAGGTCCCCGATCCACCTGATGAGGGGCACCAACAGAACCACGGCACCGAAGGCTTCGGCCGCCAGATAAGACCAGCCGATGCCCGCGATGCCCAAGCTCGGTGACAACGTCAGCGACCCGGTGACGATGATGATGGTGGCCGCGATCTGGACGAGCACCGCAAGCCGCATACGACGACGGACCCTGGCCAGACCGTCGTACAGGGCCCCGACGACGGACAGCGGGATGGTGACGGCAGCGAGATGGACGATGATGGTCCCGTTCTCGCGGTAGTCGGGGCCGACGATACCGAGTCCGAACGGTGCGACGACCGCCAGAAAGAACGATCCGCCCACGGCGACGATGCACAGCAGGCCGATGAAGCGTTTGGCGAGCTTGGAGAACTGTTCGGGATGTGCAGCCGCCTCCGCCACGAACGGGCCGACCAGTACCCCGATCAACACGTAGATGGCGCTCACGATGGACCAGGTGAGCGAGAAGTAGGCATTCTGTTCGGCACCGAGCGTGCTCACCACGATGATCGGGATCATCAGGGGTGCCAAGGTTCCCAGGGCAGTGATGCCGTACGCCGACCCGAAGTACGACCACAGCTCTTTACGGGGCGGCAGGTTCGGTGTGAGCTGGTAACGCGGATCGGTGCCGAGCTTCTTCCCGAACGCGCGAAACAGCACTATCGCCGCGATGGCCGCTGGTACCGCCCACGCCGCGATGATGGTGAAACTACGGCCGGTTTCGTACGTGACGGCCAGGACCGCCAACTTCACGACCGCGTGGAAGACATTCTTGGCCGCCGCCCACCGCGCGAAGCCCAGCCCGGACGACGTCTGATCCTGCAGCGCGAACACGGCCAGTACGCCGACGAAAATCGGGAACGTCGCGATCTCGGTCGTGGTGGTGAACAACTCGTCCACCGGGGCCACGACCAAGAACGCGCATCCCAGGACCAGTGCCAGCGACAGCACGGCGGCGTAGCCGCGAAGCACATAGGACTTGGCCTTCACACCCGCGGTCGGCAGGAACCGCTCGTACATCGAGCCGAGGCTCAGGTTGGACAGCGTCGCGATCATCACCGCCGACGCGATCACCGCCGATGCACTGCCGACTTCTTCGACGGGGAACAGCCGGCCCGCCACGGCCCAGAAGGCCAGACCGAGCGCGCCGGTGGCAATGGTGGAGAACATCATCGCGAACGAGTTCAGTGCGAGATTGCGGCCGGCGGGCTTGGAGCCTGCAACCGCCGTGCCCGGCGCCTCGGCCGCGGTGAACATCGGGTCCCCGTCGGGGATCGAATCGGCCGCAGACAGCTGTCCGGGGGGTTGCGACGCCGCGACCGCGAACTCGGGCGGCACCGCGTGAAAAGGCACGGTGCGGCTGTTGAAGCCCATGTCCCATCGGACCTGCTCGACGGGGTAGTAGGTGATCTTGTCGAGTCGGCCGTGATCGGGCGGGGGTACCCGGCGAGCGCGATGTTTCACAACGGCGTCCAGTTCACCTTCACAGGTGGGTCCTGCGGTTCGATGTGGACTCCGAGCGCAGCACCGATCGTCTGCAGCATCTCGGCCCTGACCGTGTCGCGAACATCGCGTCCGAAGAGGGTGTGATCTCCGTCCGTGAACGCCTTCACCACGGGTGGGTGCTCGGGCTCGGCCCGGCGGCGCAACCGATGCAGGCTCTCGGGGCCGCGGTTGTCGAGGAACCACTGCTTGTCGTCCGGGACGAGCAGCACGGACGCGTCGACTCCTTTGCGCTGCAGTTCTCCCAACGAGATTTCGGGAACCTGGATCCAGCCACGACGGCCGAACGCGAGCCACAGTCGGTACGGCATCCGGGGTTGCGACCAGTTCTTGAAGCGAACGGCGGCCGTGTGTGCGCGGTCGAGTGCGATCGCGGTCAATCCCTGCTTCTGGGCGATCGTGGATCTCTTGGTGAAATCGACACGCCGCGTTGTCCATTCGCGCATATTGATCAGGATTGCGGTGTTCAGGCCCTCGCGGTGGGCGGCGTAACCGGCGTACCACGCACCCGAGCACAGACCTGCCGAGACGATCTTGTCGGGCGCTGTTCCCACGGATCGAACGGCGCACAGTGCGTCGTCGTCGCCGAGTTCGCTGTAGAGCGTGGGTGCGTCGTCGGCACCGACGTCTCCACTCTCTCCGGTACCGCGACGGTCGAAACGGACCGAGGTGATGCCCGCCGTCGCGAGGGTGCGGGCCAACTCGACCCACAGCCGTACCGGTCCGACCCGGTGCTCGTACGCGGTGCCGTACATGACCACGGCAGGACCGCCGGTCGTCGTGGCCACCGCGGTGGTGCGGATGGAGAACAACTCGTCGTCACCGAGCCGCTCGATGGTTTCGACGACGTCGCCCCGGGGAGTCGAGACCACGGCGGAACGTCGAATCGGAACGGTGACCGGCGTGGTCGTCGACGCGAACGTGGCCTGTACCCAGCGCGCGATCACGTCGATGTCCGGACGCGGAATGACCACGTCCCAGGCAGGTGGTTCGAGGAATGCGTCGTGATTGCGGAGTGTGTGCTCGTCCGCCTGCTGCGCGGACACGAGTCTGCGAACAGGCGTGGCGTCGGCACGTTCGCTGCGCGTGGCAACCAGTACCGGGCAGTCGAGCCGTTCCAGCTTCGACGAATCCAGGGTCGAGAATTCTGCCGCCACTCCGGCATGCAGGACTGCGCCGACGATGGACACTCGCGGGTCCGACTCGTCGTCTCGCGCGACGGTCATCGAATACAGGGCGCGCTGTTCCCGAAGATACGAGCGGCCACTGACGACCGGGTCCCAGAACACCATTCCCGCCAGAGGACCGCACCGATCCGCCACGGATGCGGCGAGCAGCGAGCCGGCTCGCAGACCCACGACCGCAACATCGCGAACACCGCACTGACGAACGAAATCGACCGCCGTGACGACGCTGTGTTGCCACTGCTCGACGATGCCGTCGTCGTCCTGTGCACCGGACGAGTCGCCCGTTCCCGGGTAGTCGAAGCGCAGTACGAGCAAGCCTCGAGCGCAGAGGCGCTGGGCCAGGAGGACCAGACCGCGGTACGAGTCGACCTGCTCCTTGCCGAGCGGCGGTGCCAGTACGACGGCACCGCGGGCAACCGATCCCTCGGGTACGTGCACGGCACCGAGCAGCGGCGATGTTGCCGACCCGAACCAGGTGGACTGTCTGCCCGGTACGCCTGCCTCGGTGATCAGTAGCTGTTCCAGCTCGTCGGTACGGTTGTCGGCGGACTCGGATGTCGCCGTATTCGTCGTGTTCACAGCGCGCTCCGATCGCTGGTAGGGATATCGACGTCGGCTACCGACGTCACGAACGAAGCGACCTCGGCCACTTGTTGCGGTCGATACCGTGGGTCCGCAACAGCGCCAGCGCAATACGCTCCATGCCGAAGCCGACGCAGGCACTGTGAGCAGGTTCGCCGTCGGCGGTGCTGATGTCGAAGGTGTGGCCGAAGTGATCGCGATGGCAGTTGCACGAGACCACGGCCGTGCCGTCGTCCAGGTCTCCGTACAGCCGCACGACCAGCTCGGTCTTGAGGTTCTCGTTGCGTTGATTGGCCGCGAGCATGCGACCTGCCCGACCGAAGAACGGGTCGTTGGCGATCACCGCTTCTGCCTCGAGTCCCAGTTCGGCCAGCACCTCCAGGCCGCGCTGCACCCACCTCTCCCGGTGGGCGACGGCATCGTCCGGAGTGCCGACCCGCACGATTTCGTGCATGCGGAAGGCCTGCATGCGAGCAGGGTCGACGGCAGGCTCGTGCCGAAAGCAGTACCCGTAGATGTCGTACGTCGTCCCGCCGGACGGGAGTACGGACGGCAACATCGAGTACGACGGGTGACATGCCGCGGACACCAGCATCGTCCCGGCCGACTCGAGGTGGTGATCCCAGTCCTTGCCCTCGGAGCGATCGGCGAGCAGCGCGGCATGGGCCTTGTTGTCGCCGTCGAACGTGTTGATGGCACCGGTGAGATTGGGGAACGACGCGATGTAGTCGGTCTTCTCGAATGCTTCCCGCGGGAAGACCGGCGGGAATCGGAACCTGGGCACAGTCGTACCGTGTTCCGACGCGCTCGCGGCCACGACCCGACGGTCGATCGATTCGATGATGTCTTCGAACTCGCCGGACCGGCCGTACAGACCGAGCACGGACGACGGGATCAGCAAGCCGGCGTCGACGAGCTCTTGCCTGAATTCGCTTCGCGCCGAATCCAGTTCGGAGGTCTTGTCCTGTGTCTGGGTCATCATTTGCCTTTGTAGAGAAGCGCGAGTTGAGAGTTGTGCGCGAGGATGCGTTCGTTGCTGACCATGATCGCCGAGCCGTGCGCGTCGCGGAGGTGCCGTCCGATGCTGAAGTCGCCGTCTTCTCGATACCCGGAGATGCCGCAGATCTGCATCGCCTTGCCGACGATGTCGATGACGAGAGTCGACGCCGTCACCTTGACGTTGTTGATCTTGACGGCGAAACCGATGGAACCGAGCTCCTCGGGGGAATCTGCGATGGCCTCGAACTTCGCCGCTGCGCCGAACACGGTGTCGACGAGTTGTTCGTGGGCCACGAACAATTCGGCCAGCCGCAGGGCGGAGGGAGGAGTGACACCGGGGCTCTTGCTCGCCGCCTTGCGGACGAACTTGCGGGACTTGGACACGGCTGCGTCGGCGATGCCGAGCCATGCCGAGGCCCACAGCACATGGGCCACCGGAAGCATTGTCTGCGAGGAAATCTCGCCGTAGCTATCGCGCAGAATGCTCGAGCGGTCGGCAACGGCGTCGAGCTGGAAGCCCGGGCTGCAGGTGCCACGAAACCCGAGAGTGTCCCAGTTGCTGGTGCGTTCGAGGGTGACGTCGGGCTTCTGGCACACCACCAGAACCTGATCGCTCGGCGGGCTGTCCACCGTGCGCCGCGCCGTCGCGAGAACGATCTCGGCGTATTCGCCGTACGAAATCACCGGTGCGGTCTTGGCCAGGTGGATGCGGTCTCCGTCGTACTCGACCGCGCAGCTGCTCGAACGCACGTCGCCGCCGATGTTGATCTCCGTCGTCGCCGACGCGACGAGCGGTTGGTCGGCTGCGATGCGGCGCAGCAACGCGTCGGATGTGGGGGTGCCGCCGTGCCTGACGATGCTCAGGATCTGAGACTGGTGCATGACGAAAATCATTGCCGTCGATGCACATTCGGCACCGAGATCGCGTGCTACCCGGGCGAGCTCGGTGAGGGACAGGCCACCGCCGCCGAGCGCCGTCGGTATCGCGGCGGCGAACAGATTTGCCGAGCGCAGAGCGTCGACGGACTCGGCGGGAAACCTGCCCTCGCGGTCGACCTCGGCCGCGAACGTGCGGAGGGTCTTGAGGACGTCGGTGAGGGGCAGTTGCGCGGGGCGACTGTCGGACGAGACCGTCATGGTCGTCAGCCTGCGAGTTGTGCGACAGCAGCTGCGATCGCGTCGATGCTCGCGAACGTGGACTTCTGCAGCATCGAGTCCGGGAATTCGATGTCGAACTCGTCCTCGAGGCCGATCATGACGTTGACACTCGCGTGCGAGGTCAAGCCACTGTCGTACAGGTCGGAAGCAGAGTCGATGTCCGACGCGGCGACCGGCATCTTGCCGAGCTTGTCCAGCACGTCCCGAATGCGTGCGTCGAACTGCGTACTGAGTGTTTCCATCGTGACGGACCTCCACCGATCGCTTGGGTGCGAGACCGGGCGGCCTCGCAAGTCGTACGGGCCGACGGAAAATATTTCGACCCGCAGTCTCCCCAGACCCGGGTAAACAATATCTCAGATTGTTTGAAGCCGATACCGCATACCGAGTGCAAGTTTCGTGACCTACGTCCCGCATGTCGGTTTTCGGCCCGTTTGCTCGTTTCGGCCACACCGAGCGTGCGTACGATAGGTTCCGATCGTCTGTTCATACGGCAAGCAATCGAAGGACAACACTCGATGGGACCAGTCTGCGGCGTGGCCGTGGAGTCGGACGCCCTGCGCATCGCCTACACCGATGGTGACCGCCGCGTCGTCGAGTCCGTCGATCTCGAGCTCACCGATCCGGACCGCGCGATGCACGACCTGTCCGACCGAATCGGAGCGCGCGGCCCCTTCGACTCCGTCGTCATCACCGGGCGCGAGGCTCGCACCCTGCGCTACACGGATTTCCCGACGTCGGCAGGCCTGGCTGCATCCGTCGAGACGGTCGACGAGCACTACGCGCTGCTCGCGTTCGTGCGTTCGCTCGACACCCTCGCCGACGCGACGACCGTGCTGGTGCTCGACCTCGGGAGACGCGGAACGTCGGCCTTGGTCGTGAACACCGCCGAAGAAACCGTCGCATGGCACGACCGGACGGAGTCGTTCGGCGGCGAACGACTCGACGACGTGGTGCAGGGCCTGGTGATGACCAAGGGGATCCTGCCGGAACCGGAAGGGCCCGAGGGTGCCGCGTCCTACCGCACGTTCTTTCGAGAGCTTCGGGAGCTACTGACCACGTCGGCCGGTGTGCGCGCACCCAACAACGGCCCGATGATCCTCGAACGCGACGAGTTCGAGGCGGTCGCCACCCCACTGATCGACGACATGATCGAGTGGGTCGGTCCCCGGACCCCCGACGCGATCGTGTTGCTGGGAGGAGTGGCCAACAGCCCCCTCGTCCAGCGGCGGGTTCGCGCCACCTGGCCGGTGCCGCTCACCGTCCACGACTCGGTGTCGCCGGTTGCCGAGGGCGCGCTGATCCGGGCTGAAATCGGCTCGAAACAGGTCCCCGATCCGGTAGTGGAACCGTCGCCGGTAGTGGAGGTAGTGGAATCGGAGTCGTCGTCCGAGGTCGAGTCGACGACGCAACCCGAAGCGGAACCGGAACTCGCTCGGGAAGACCCATCGCCACACAAAGCCCGTGGTGTCGGTCGCCGCTGGGTCGCTGCGATTCCGTTGTCGTACCTGTCGACTTTCTCGGACCGGCAGTGGACTCGGCAGGCGGTACTCAAGATCGGTGCCGTGGCGGTGTCGGTCGGAGTGGTGGTTGTCGCGCTGATGTTCGCGCTCTTCGCCGATTTCGACAATGCGCCCAGATCCGTGATCAATACCGACCCCGGTTTCGAGGCGACTCTCGCCGAGATCGCACCCCCGGTCACCGACACACCTCCACCCGACCAACCGGCTGCGGCGGGACCGACCACTCTGACGTACGAGCAGCTCTACGTCGAGCAATATTCGTACACCGGTGAGATGTACCAGCCTCCCGGCGAGGCGTCCGACATCGGTTTCGGCTTCACCGACACCGAAGCCGAACAAGCAGGCCCGTAGGCACCCTTTAGTGCAGCTCGCCGCGAGACGGTACCGTGTGCGGGTGGACTCCCGATGGGGCGTTCACCGAAACCGCCGAACGAAGTGAGGCCGACGATCGTGACTGTGCTGCTTGGGGTGTCCATGGGGACCCGAGCCGTGCGCACGGCGCAGCCCAGAGCCGACCAGTTCGGAGCCTCCGGCGACACCTCGTCCGCCCTGGTCACCGACGTCGAGAGGCCACTGTTCTTTCGCAACGAACTGATCGACAGTGCCACCGGGGACCTCCCGCACCTGGCCGCCGAATCGATCGGTGCCGCTGCCGAGGTCGAACCCGAACTGTCCACCGGCATCGCCTACCGGGATCCGCGTCAGGCCGATGCACTGCGCGCCGCCTTCGCTGGTGCTCACCTGAACAACTACCACCTGGTCCCCGAGGTCGAGGCTGTCATCGAATACCTCGCCGTCACCGGTGAGGCGCGAGGTGCCGGCTCTGTCGCCCTGTTCGACCTCGGTAGTTCCGGATTGACGGTCAGCGTCGTCGACCTGACGGCGCGCACGGTGACGGCATCCCAGCGCTCCGGCTCCTACAGCGGTGATCTGATCGACGCCTACGTGCGCAACAATCAGCTCCAGCGCCTCGGTAAGCCGGCGACCGACCCCGACATTGCGCTGTTCGAGAAGCGCTGCCGCATCGCCAAGGAACGCCTGTCCACCCAGGACGCCGTGTGCCTGCCCGACGCGAGCGGGATGATCCTGCTGTCCCGGGAGAACTTCGAACTGCTGATCACAGACCTGCTCGACGAGGCGATCGAGTTCGCTCGCGAAGTCATGATCGGTGCCAACGTGCCGATCGACGCGGTCGTGTTGATCGGTGGTGGTGCCCGCATGCCCATCGTCCAGCAGCGCGTGGGCCCACTGCTCGAACTGCCCTCCATCGTTCCGACCGAGCCCGAGACGGTGGCCGCACGCGGAGCAGCACTGGCCGCGCGGCCGAACTCGCGCACCAGAACCGCTCCCGACCGTACTGCGCGCGACGCGCAGGCAAGCGTGCCGAGACGTCGACACACGGACAGCGCCGCTGTTGTCTCGCCGATGCCGGTAGCACCGCCGGTGCCTGTGGTGCCGCCTGCGCCCGAGCCGATGATGCCTGCGCGTTCGGAGTCGCAGCATGCCGCACCGCTGGTGGCGACGCCGAGCTCGACTCGTCCCGTGCCCGCACGTCCGTGGATTGCCGCCGCATCGGTGACCGAATCGGCTTCTGCAGCAACCGGTTTTGAATCCTCGAAATTCGCCGACGCGCCCGCCGATATTCCCGAGCCGTCGACCGTGGAGGCTCAGCCTTCGTCGGAATCGACTGCGGTGCACGAGATTTCCGAGAACGGAGTGGGTGAGGTCTCTGCCGTCGCCGTGGAAGCGCCTGCAGTACAGCCGGTGTCGCATACGTCCGCCACCGATGCTGCCGCCGACACCGTCGAGGACGGTAAGCCTGTTCCGTTCCAGCTGAAGAACATCTACTGGCTCGACGCCGATTACGACGACGACGACGGTGAAGACGATCGCACTCGCGCACGGCGCAGGCTGCGGACCGGCGGAGTGCTCGCGTTCTGCGCGGCAGCGGTGGTCGCCGTGTCCGGCTTCATGTTCACCCACCAGAACTCCCCGCAGGTAGTGGACACCTCGGTCAGTCGCGATCAGACCGATACTCCGGTGGTCACGACGGTGCCGACAACGACGCCCGCTCCCGTTCTGTTGCCGCCACCGCCTGCGCCGGAACCGACCACCACTGTGGAGCCGACGACCGAGCAGCCGGAAACCACGTGGGAACAGCCGGTCACGACCACCGAGACCACGACGGTCGAGCCGCCGCCGGCACCGGTCGAGTCCGTTCCGCCCGTCACGACGCAGCAGCCGCCGCCGCTGATTCCGGGCTTCCCGGACTTCACGTTGCCGGGCTTCCCCCCGATCGTGCCGCCGGCACCCTGATCGGTTCTATTTGTCCGCGTTCGTGTTTCGCGGCCTGATGTGCTCGAAGATCAAGATGGTCTCGGTCGCTGCGACGGCAGGGTCGGCACTGAGATTCTCGACGACGAAATCGCGCAGGGTGGCCGTGTCGACCGTCGCCACATGCACCAGGAAGTCGTCGGCCCCGGCAATGAAGTAGATGTTCAGCGTCTCCTTTCGGGACGCGATCTTCGAACCGAATTCGCTGATCCGCCGTCGAGCATCCGCTTGCAGCCGAACCGAGATCATGGCCTGAATGCCCTGCCCGAGGGCCTCGGGGTCGATGTCGGCGTGGAAGCCGCGGATGACGCCGCGTTCGACAAGCGCCCGAACTCGGGTGAGGGCCGTGGACGGCGCGATCCCTGCTGCGGCCGCCAGCGCATTGTTCGGTGTGCGTGCGTCTCGACGCAGTTCGTCGAGCAGAATGTGGTCGATTCGGTCCAGGGCGACGGACCGAACATCATTCGATCGAGCCCCCTCATCGACCGGCTGAAATGAACTATCTGCATCCATGGCCCGACGATACAGAATTTTGTTCACATCCATTGCAGCAATTCCGCACATAATTCATAGTTGGCGTACCCACGGAGCGTCGCTTCGGTCACCGCCACTGCAGGAGGACGTCATGAAAATCGGAATTCCACGCGAGATCAAGAACCACGAATACCGGGTGGCCATCACCCCGGCAGGCGTGCACGAACTTGTCTCGCGAGGACACGAAGTGATCATCGAAACCGAAGCCGGCGCCGGTTCGTCGTTCACCGATACCGATTACAAAGCCGCAGGCGCGCAAATTTTCACCGACGCGGTTGCCGTCTGGGACGCGGCCGATCTCCTGCTCAAGGTCAAAGAACCCATCGCCGAGGAGTATTCACGCCTGCGCAAGGGTCAGGTGCTGTTCACCTACCTGCATCTTGCGGCGTCAAAGGCCTGCACCGACGCGTTGCTGGCGTCGGGCACCACGTCCATTGCCTACGAAACCGTCACTGCCGCAGACGGATCGCTGCCCCTGCTCGCGCCGATGAGCGAAGTTGCCGGCCGTCTGGCACCGCAGGCCGGTGCCTACCACCTGATGTCGAGTGAAGGTGGCCGCGGCGTACTGATGGGTGGCGTACCGGGAGTGCGTCCCGCCAACGTCGTCGTGATCGGAGCCGGCGTCTCCGGAAAGAACGCCACCGCAATCGCTTTCGGTATGCACGCCGACGTCACCGTACTGGATCTCGATGTCCGAGCGCTGCGCGCGATCGACGATCAGTACCGCGGTGCCGTCAAGACAGTGGTGTCGAACGCATACGAACTCGAACAGGCCGTGCTGGCTGCCGATCTGGTCATCGGAGCCGTACTTGTCCCCGGAGCGAAAGCGCCGAAGCTGGTGTCGAACAGCCTGGTTCAGCGCATGAAGCCGGGATCGGTTCTGGTCGACATCGCCATCGATCAGGGCGGCTGCTTCGAGGACTCGGTGGCCACCACCCACTCCGATCCCACCTACAAGGTGCACGAATCCGTTTTCTACTGCGTGGCCAACATGCCCGGAGCCGTGCCCCGTACCTCGACGTACGCGCTAACCAACGCCACCCTGCCCTACGTGGTTGCCCTGGCCGACAAGGGTTGGGAAGCCGCCTGCGCCGCGGACCCCGGTCTGAAAGCGGGCCTGAGCACCCATGAGGGTGAGCTGCTGTCCGCGACCGTTGCGGCGGCGTTCGCCTGACCGAGCGGCTTCGCCGCACGTGCACGAAAGATCGGTGCCTGCTACGAGTTTCCACTCACATGCGGCGAAGCCGCTCTACGCGCTGTGGCGGCCCGAGCCCCGCGATCGTGTGGGCTTGGCCTGCCGCGGCGAAGAGGGCATCCGCGACGAGGTGAGCGGCCGAGCCAGCAGGACGGCAATGGCAGTGGTGAGCGGTACCGACAGGGCCAGCGCGACGCCACCGACGGACGACCGCACGATTTCGATCGCCACCGCGTCACCGGTCAACACGTCCTGGATCGACCGGTCGGCGACGCTGAAGAGCAGCAGCAGCGGCAGCGCACCACCGGCGTACGCGAGTACCAGGGTGTAGACGGTACTGGCGATGTGATCGCGCCCCACCCGCATTGCGGCGGTGAAGATCTCGCGCCGCGACGCCGTCTCGTCCACCGATGCCAACTCGAAGGCCGCCGAGGCCTGGGTGATCGTCACGTCGTTGAGCACACCGAGCGAGCCGATGATGAAGCCGGCCAACAGCAGACCGGTGACGCTGACATTGCCGATGTACGTCTGCACCGCAGTGTTCTGTTCCTCCGACAACCCGGTGAGGTGCGTCATCCGAATCGCGACGTAGGACAGCACTGCGGCCACGCCCATCGAGGTCAGCGTGCCCAGTAGCGCCGAGCTGGTCCGGAGGTTGACGCCGTGCGCCAGATACAGCACGGCGTAGAGAATGATCGCGCCGGCGACCAGCGCGACCGGAATGGCCGGAGCGCCGTCGAGCAGCGCGGGCAGCATGAACACCACGAGCACGGCGAACGCGATGAGCAGGCCCACCAGCGCGCGGAATCCTCGCCAGCGGGCCACGACGCAGATGACCACGGCGAACACGCCGACGATCAACCCGAGCGGAAGCCCGCGGGAATAGTCGTTGAAGGAGTATCGGACTCCACCGGAGGGGTCTGTCTGCACAACCAGCCGGATGTCCTCACCGGCGCTCAGAGTCGGTTGGCCGGGACCCGGCGCGATCTCGAGTACCGTCCTTTTGCCTGCGTCCTCACCGGTGGTGATGTCGACGATGCTGCGCTGACATTCGTACGAGTCGTTGACCGCAGGGGTCGGGTTGCCGGTGAACGCTCGACCTGCGTCGGGACTCCCGCAGGGTCCGATGCTCTGCGAGGTGATGGTGCCCGCCTCGGTGGACACTGCACCGCCACCCGAGGTCTGGAACGGCAGCGGGATGTCGATGCTCTGTTTGCTGGGCCAGAGCGCGAAGGCCCCGGCGATGACGGCTATGGCAGTAGCGATCAGCAATCCGACGACGACCTTGGCTGCCACCGGTCCCAACGGCACGGGGGCGTCGCTGTGGCCGTGACCGTGACCCACATGAGAAGTGGAGCCCGGCGAGATGCCGTCCGAGGGTTGCGTGCCGTGTGGTTCCACGGTGCAAGGCTAGTACGGGGCCGGATCGGTACCGGCCGGGTACTCGGCCGTGGCGAGGAGCTCGGTGGCGGGGAGCAGGGGGGGCGTCCCCCGCCACCACCTGATCGACCCGGGGGGGATGGGCACGAACAGGGCTCGCGGGCACCGAAGTGCCGTCCGCCAATGTACAGATGAATCGCGGCGGAGGCGGGATCACCCCGGTGTTTTGTCCATCACTTTCAACTACTTGTGGGTAACTTCGAGCCTCACTGTTTGTACGAGGACAGGAAGTTGCCGAACCTCTCGATCGCGACGGCCAGATCGCGGGCCCACGGCAGCGTCACGATCCGCACGTGATCATGACCGGGCCAGTTGAATCCGGTGCCCTGCACAACCAGGATCTTCTCCTGCAGCAGCAGGTCCTGTACGAGCTTCTCGTCGTCGTAGATCTCGTGCACCTCGGGATCGAGTCGCGGGAATGCGTACAGCGCACCGCGCGGCTTGACGCACGAGACCCCGTGAATCGCGTTGAGCTTCTCCCACGCGACATCGCGCTGCTCGAGCAGCCGCCCGCCGGGCAGGATCAGATCCTCGATGCTCTGATACCCACCCAGAGCAACCTGAATGGCGTGCTGGGCAGGCACATTGGGACACAGACGCGTCGACGCGAGCAGGTCGATGCCTTCGATGAACCCCGCGGCGTGCTTCTTCGGGCCGGTGATCGCGAGCCATCCGGCACGGTAGCCGGCCACGCGATACGCCTTGGACAGACCGTTGTACGTCAGGCACAGCAGATCCGGAGCCAGGCTCGCCAGCGAGGTGTGCTCGGCGTCGTCGTAGAGAATCCGGTCGTAGATCTCGTCGGCGAGCAACAGCAGCTGATGCTTGCGCGCCAGATCGACGATGCCCTGCAGGACCTCCTTGGAGTACACCGCACCCGTCGGATTGTTGGGATTGATCACCAGCAGCGCGACGGTCTTCGGGGTGATCTTCGACTCGATGTCGGCGAGATCGGGATTCCACCCGTTCTCCTCGTCGCACATGTAGTGCACCGCCTTGCCGCCGGACAGCGTCGTCATCGCCGTCCACAGCGGGTAGTCCGGGGCCGGGATCAAGACCTCGTCGCCGTCGTCCAGCAGCGCCTGCATCGTCATCGTGATGAGCTCGGAGACGCCGTTACCGAGGTAGATGTCGTCGACGTCCAGATCGGGGAAGCCCGGTTCGAGTTCGTAGCGCGTGACGATGGCACGGCGAGCCGACAGGATGCCCTTCGACTCCGAGTAGCCCTGGGCCACCGGTAGCGCCGCGATCATGTCTCGCACGATCACGTCCGGAGCCTCGAAGCCGAACGGGGCCGGATTACCGATGTTCAGCTTCAGGATGCGATGGCCCTCGGCCTCGAGCCTGGCCGCATGCGCGTGTACCGGTCCGCGGATCTCGTACAGCACGTTCTGCAGCTTGGTCGACTGCTGCAACGTGCGATAACGCGGCTGTGGGTGGATCTGCGGAGTGCTCACCCGTCACATCGTGCCAGGTGAGTGCCGTGGGAATCCACGAGGTTGTCGTTCGGGCACCGCCGTTTCACTGGGCCGTGTCGGTGGCAGGTGGAACAATCTCGTTCCATGTGCGGACGGTATGCCAGTACCCGGAGTGACAGCGACCTGCAGGCGGTCTTCGACATCGCCGAGACAGTGGGCGACGAGGTGCCGCCGTCGTACAACGTAGCCCCGACCCAGACCATCAGGACGGTGCTCGAACGCGCGCCCAAGGACGAACCCGAGTCCGACGCCGTGCGCCAATTGCGTTCGGTGCGATGGGGATTGATTCCGTCGTGGGCGAAGGACGCGAAGATCGGGTCCCGGCTCATCAACGCCAGGTCCGAGACGATCACCGAGAAGCCGTCGTTCAAGAAGGCCGCAAGCCGTCGGCGCTGCATCATTCCGGCCGACGGGTACTACGAGTGGGAGAAGCGCGACGGTGCCAAAGTGCCGTATTTCCTGCACGAGCAGGGCGTGCTGGCGATGGCGGGTCTGTACGAACTGTGGCGAGACCCCACCAAGGCCGACGACGACGAGGGCCGCTGGGTCTGGTCGGCCACCGTGCTCACCTCGCCTGCTGCGGACGCCCTCGGGCACATCCACGATCGATCACCGGTTGTGCTGCCCCCGGAGCTGCGGGCGAGTTGGCTGGATCCGACGCTGACGGACCTGAGCGAGGTGTCCGAGCTGCTGGCCGCGATACCGGAGCCACGGCTCGAGCCCTACGAGGTGAGTACCGCGGTGAACAGTGTGAAGAACAACAGCCCCGAGCTGCTGACTCCGGTCTAGCCCTGGCCGTCGGTGCGGTGCCGGCAGATATCGAGCATCGCGGCTCGCTCGCTCACAGTCAGGTCGTCGGCCACCGGGGAATCGAGGATGCGCTCGAGTCGCCGGAAGTAGGTGGACGCATCGACCCCGAACGCCACATAGATGTCCTCGGCACTGCCGCCGCCGTACCCATGCCAGGTACGACCGAACGTCAGAATCTCGTGGTCGACGGAGTGGGTGGTGGTCCGGCGCATGATCTCTCCCTCGTGCTGCGTCCCACCATCATCTGTGTCGCGGTTGAAGGTGCGATGAACAGCGCGTTACGTGCGTGTGGAGTTCACTAGGGTGGAGCAGGTGACCGCTCTCGCGTACGGATCCTGGCCCTCGCCCATCACCGCAGCCGACCTGTCGTCGGCCGGCCACCCCGTCGAAGGTGGACGATTCGTCGGACACGAGATCTGGTGGTCCGAGGTGCGGCCCACCGAACAGGGCCGAACCGCGATCTGCCGCCACGTCGACGGACAGGTCGAGGCAATCCTGCCGGCACCGTTCAATGCCCGCACCCGCGTTCACGAATACGGCGGCGGCGCATGGACGGCAACGCCGAACGGCGATCTGGTGTTCGCCGAATTCTCCGATCAACGCATCTACCGACTCACCCCCGGCGACGCACCGCTACCGCTCACCCCGGCCCCGGCTGTGGCGTCGAGCATTCGGTACGGGGAGCTGTCGGTGGTCGGTACCGACGTGATCGCCGTCCGCGAGACGCACGACGCCGGAGCTGTCACCCGAGACATCGTCGCGATCGACCTCGGCGGCGGCGGAGTGCGCTCACTGGTCTCGGGATCGAATTTCCTTGCCTACCCCAGGCTTTCACCCGACGGCAGCCGCATCGCGTGGATCGCCTGGAACCATCCGCAGATGCCCTGGGACGGAACAGAACTGCGGGTCGCATCGCTGGCGGATCCGTCGTCGTGGACTGTGTTGGCGGGTTCGACCGAGGAATCGGTGTTGCAGCCGAAATGGATCGACGACGAGTCGCTGTATGTCATCAGCGACCGAAGTGGTTGGTGGAACCTGTATTCGGTCACGCTGGACGGCGCAGCGACGCCGGTGTCTACCCTCGATGCAGACTTCGGCGCCCCGCTCTGGCAACTCGGAGCCCGCTGGTACGACGTTCTGGACGACGGCACGTTGCTGACCGTTCGCACCGTCGGCACGGATACGCTCGCCATTCTCGACCCCGCCACCGGCACCCTCGACGACATCGAACTCGACGGAGTGACTTCGGTGGGGCTCGGGGGACGGCTCGGATCGACGGTTCTGCTCCGGGGCGGCGGCGCGCAGGTGCCGTCGGGACTGTTTGCAGTCGACCTGGCCACGCGCGAATTACGCAGTGTCCGTTCGAGTTTCGAATCGATACCGGATGTCGAATACCTGCCCGCGGGGCGTCAGGTCACCTTCCAGGGACCGGATCGCGAAGTGCATGCCATCGCGTACGCACCACGTAACCCGTCCTACGAGGGGCTCGACGGCGAACTACCGCCGTACGTCGCGTTCGTGCACGGCGGTCCGACGGCGCACGTGGCACCGGCGTTGAACCCGGTGTTCGCGTACTTCACCAGCCGCGGCATCGGCGTCGTCGATGTGAACTACGGCGGATCCAGTGGGTACGGGCGCGAATACCGTAACCGGTTGCGTGGACAGTGGGGCGTGGTCGACGTCGAAGACACCATCGCCGCGGTCCGTGGATTGGCTGACGCCGGCCTCGCCGACCCGAACCGGCTGGCCATCGAAGGTGGTTCGGCAGGTGGCTGGACGGTATTGGCCGCGCTCACATCGTCCGACGTATTCGCTTGCGGTGCTTCGTACTTCGGCGTCGCCGAACTGGAGATGTTCGTCGCCGAGACGCACGATTTCGAGTCCCGCTACATCGACGGGCTCATCGGGCCGCTGCCCGAGGCCATCGACCTGTATCGCACCCGCGCGCCGGTGAACAACGTCGACGGACTCTCGTGCCCGGTACTGCTGCTGCAGGGTCTCGACGATCCCATCGTGCCGCCCTCGCAGGCCGAGCGATTCCGAGACGCCATGGTGGAGAAGGGGATACCGCACGCCTACCTCACGTACGCCGGTGAGTCCCACGGATTCCGCAAACTCGAAACACAGGTGAACGCCCGAGAATCGGAACTGTCGTTCTACGGGCAGGTCATGGGATTCACCCCACCCGGAATCCCCGAACTGGAGCTGTGGCGACCGTCTAGCTGAGTGGTGGGTGTGCGCGCTTCGCCTCGAGAAATTCGAGCAGCGCGCTGGGGATCGCGCAGTACTTGCTGTTGCCGACGGACAGTTTGCTGCCCGCCTCGAACGCCGCCTTCGACGGGCCGTTGTGCTCGATCACCAATGCACAGAGGCGCTCGTCGGTGCGGCCGGACTCGCAGCACTTCTCGACATGCGCTCGATCGTCGGGCGACAGCGCCGTCCACCACTCGTCGTAGCGGCGAAAGAGCTTGTCCGCGTCGTCGGTCATGCCTGCTCCTACTTCTTCGGGTATGCAGTTCGGTTCCGACCATACTCACGATGTCCGATTCGTCCACCGCCGCGGGGGTCCAGCAGGGACTTCACACCCCTACCGACGACTGCGCGCCCCTGCTCTGAAGTGAGCAGGGGCGCGCAGTCGGTAACAAGGGTGGGAGGTTACTTCCGGCGACCCGGAACCTTTGCACCCGGAGCGAATCCGAGTCCACCGGCCTTCGGCTTGGGCGGGGTGCGATCACCCGAACCGTTGGATGTGGTCTCGGCCGCAGTGTCCGACGCTTCTGCCTTCGGAGCCTCTGTGTCCGGTACCTCGGCCTCTGGTGCTTCGGTGACCGGTGCTTCCGTGACCGGTGCCTCAGCTTCCGGTGTCGGCTCGGCCTTTTCGGGCTCTGCTGCAGCCGGCTCGGCTGGTGTCGCCGCAGGTGCGGCGGCGGCCGCACCCGGTGTCCGCGCGCCCGGCTTCTTGAATCCGGACTTCACGGCCAGACCCTTGGGCTGGACGGTCGGCTTGGACTCTGCTGCTACGGATTCGGTTGCAGCGGGCTCGGTTGCAGCAGTCTCGGTGGCGGGTGCCTCAGCCGTAGGAGCCTCGGACGCAGGTGCTTCGGCAGCAGGCCTGCCCGGTGCCTTGGCTCCCGGCTTCTTGAATCCGGACTTCACGGCCAGACCCTTGGGCTGGACGGTCGGCTTGGATTCTGTGGCTACGGATTCAGTTGCAGCAGAAGGTGATTCCGCTGCATCATCAACCGCTTCCGGGGCGGGTGTCGACGCCGCAGGAGCAGCGTCGGCGGGCTTGCCGGGTGCCTTCGCGCCGGGCTTCTTGAATCCGGACTTCACGGCCAGGCCCTTGGGCTTGACGGTTGGAGTCGACTCGGAGGCCTCTGCGGGAGCAGGTGCTTCGGTTGCCGCGGGAGCGTCGGCAGGTGCCGGGGCAGCCGCCTTCGCGCCGGGTGCCTTGCCCTTCATCTGCAGACCCTTGCCGCCGGGTGCCTTGCCACCGGCCAAACCGAGGCTCTTGGGCTTCGATGCGTCCGCGGCAGTATCGGCCGAGTGCCCCGACGTCTTGTCGGCTTCGGCGTTGGCGGGTGCAGAACCGGGTGTCTTGGCTCCGGGAGCTTTCGCAAGTCCCTTCATCTTCAGGCCACCAGCAGCCTTGGCCGGCTGCGCCTTCTTCGTCTCGGCTTCGGGATCGCCGCCTTCGGCTGCGACCTCGATCTCCTCGACGCGCCCCTTCTCTTCGACGGCTGCGACCTTTTCGGTGGCCAGCTTCTCTTCGGGAGTCTGCTCGCGGGGGATGACCTTGATGTTCTCGGCCAATACCGAGGACTCGACTCGGGTGATCGATTCGAGCATCAGCTGCGCGACGTCGACAACCTCGACGCCCTCGTGTGCGCCGCCTTCCTGCCGTGCGGTGACACCGTCGGTGAGCATGACGCGACAGAACGGGCAACCCGTGGCGATCTTCTTGGGGTTGGTGGCAAGTGCCTCGTCGACCCGGTCGATGTTGATGCGCTTGCCGATGTTCTCTTCCATCCACATACGAGCGCCACCGGCACCACAGCACATGGACCGCTCACCGTGACGCGGCATCTCCTTGAGGTTGGAGCCCGACGCGGCCATGAGCTCACGCGGGGCGTCGTACACCTTGTTGTGACGGCCGAGGTAGCACGGATCGTGGTAGGTGATGTCCTGGCTGACCGAGGCCACCGGGATCAGCTTCTTCTGCCGCACGAGACGGTTGAGCAGCTGCGTGTGGTGGACCACCTCGTAGTCACCGCCGACCTGCGGGTACTCGTTGCCGAGTGCGTTGAAGCAGTGGGCGCAGGTGACGACGATCTTGCGCTTGCTCTGCTCGACGCCGTCGAACACGTTGTTCAGTGTTTCGATGTTCTGCATCGCGAGCTGCTGGAACAGGAACTCGTTGCCTGCGCGGCGAGCGGAGTCGCCGGTGCAGGTCTCGTCCGCGCCCAGCACCATGAACTTCACGCCTGCGGTGGCGAGCAGCTCGGCGACGGCCTTGGTGGTCTTCTTGGCGCGGTCCTCGTAGGCACCGGCGCAGCCGACCCAGAAGAGGTACTCGTAGTCCTGGAACGAATCGGCGTCCTGGCCGAAGACCGGGATGTCGAAGTCCATCTCGTTGATCCAGTTGAGGCGGTCCTTGGAGTTCTGGCCCCACGGGTTGCCCTTGTTCTCCAGGTTCTTGAACAAGCCGGCGAGCTCGGACGGGAACTCGGACTCGATCAGCACCTGATAGCGACGCATGTCGATGATGTGGTCGACGTGTTCGATGTCCACCGGGCACTGCTCGACGCACGCACCGCAGGTGGTGCAGCTCCACAGCACCTCGGGATCGATGATGCCGCCCTCGATGGCGTCGGCGACGAGCTTGCGATCGGCTTCGTCGCGAGCATTCTGCGGAATGGCGTCGAGCGCCTTCTGGTCGACGTTGCCCTCGGCATCGACGAGTCCGACCTCGTCGCCCGCCATGTCCTTCTTGCCGCCGGCCAGCAGGTACGGGGCCTTGGCGTGGCTGTGATCGCGCAGCGACATGATCAGCAGCTTGGGGGAGAGGGGCTTGCCGGTGTTCCAGGCGGGGCACTGCGACTGGCAGCGGCCGCACTCGGTGCAGGTGGTGAAGTCGAGCCAGCCCTTCCAGCTGAAGTCCTCGATCTTGCCTGCACCGAACGCGTCGACGTCGGGATCGGCCTCTTCCATCTCGAGGACCTTGCCGCCGGACATCATCGGCTTGGCGGCGCCGAGGGCGACGGTGCCGTCGTCCATACGCTTGAAGTAGATATTGGGGAAGGCCGTGAAGCGGTGCCACGCGACGCCCCAGTTGATGCGGGTACCGACGATGTAGAGCCAGACCATGCCGGACATCAATTTGATGAGGGCGAAGATCGACACCATGTTGGAGTTGGCGGGCAGCAGCTCGGCGAGGCGCATCGTGAAGAAGTCGGTGTAGGGGTTGGAGTGCCCGTACGTGGCGATCTTGCCTGCCTTGACGAACACCATGCCCAGGCCCTCGATGAGGACAACGGCCTCGACGAAGTACGCGGCCTTGAACCCGGAGCCGGCGAAGCGCGACTGACGCTCGGCCTTCCTGGGGTGATTGAGCTGGCGAATGATGATCAGCGTGGTGATGCCGATGACGGTGCCGAGACCGAGCAGCTCGTCGATGAGGTGGTACGCCGCGGTATCGCCGACGATGGGCCAGTGGAACTCGGGGTTGAACGTCTGGCCGTAGGCCTCGAACCAGACGAACGCGCCCAGCATGAAGCCGATCATGACCAGCCAGTGCGCCCAGCCGACGGTGCGGTACTTGACCATCTTGGTGTGGGCCAGGAACTCGACGACCATCTGCTTGAAGCGCGGCACGATGGGACGCCACCGATCGGGGGCAGGCTGGCCGAGTCGGACAGTCTTGAACATTCTCAGTGCGCCGCCGAGAAAGGCGTACCAACACACGAGACTGAGCAGAGCACCGACTGTGCCCAACGTGATCGTCAGGGCGTTCATGTCGCGGCCTTTCGTTCAGTGGCAGCTGGAGCAGCTACCGCGGGTCCAGCCCGTCGAGAGGAATACAGCGATGTTACCTGCCAGTAGATCGCGGGATCTACCGACGGGTAACTTAGGTCAGAATCGCCTGGAGCGACGCTGGTGGTTGCGCGCACGAGACCGTCCGACGGGTGGGCTGAACTCGTCAGTAGGTTGTCGCCCGCATCACGTTAGGCGTACGGGCTTGTGACTCCTGCGAGAAGGCAGACCTAACCCGGCCGAATCGGCCCGATGTCCGAGGTTTACCGCCGGCTGCGCCGTGGAAGACAAGTCCCGCGAAACCGAACAAAAGTGCGGTCTTTCTGTCCGATTTGGGTGTTGTGATTGTTCATAACTTTTCGGACACGGTAAAGGGTCGGTAGCACAACGACCGGTCTGATTGATGGTTTACACTGCCTGTGGACCAGAGGTGCGAGGACGTCATTCGGGGTGATGTCGCGTTCGACGGTTTGCCGCCAAAAGCACTGCAGCACATGCACAGAAACGGAACACAACACCACATGAAACTCAGCAAACTGGTCGTCACCTCGGCTCTCGTAGCAGTTGCTACGGGTCTGGCCAGCGGAACCGCCTACGCGCAGCCCGACACCAGCGCCACGACCCCCGACACGAACTACTCCGTCGAGCTCGAAGACCGCACCATCGTCACCACCATTGATGCGGGCGTCTTCAAGGTTGCCGACGACGGCAAGACCGTCGACGTGCTCGACGCCGCCGACAACACACTCGTCACCCTCCCGCTGTCGTTCAACCTCGGCGGACTGAACTTCCCGTACGAGCAGAACGTCGACGACAACGGCAAGACCCTGCGTCTGGTGCCGCAGCTCGACCTGACGAAGGCCTCGGCCAACTCGCGCAGCATCGGCGCGACGACGGTTGCCTCGCCCGAGGAAAACCTCAAGGCGCAGCAGAACTTCTCGTCGCAGCTCGGAATTGCCACCGCGATCGGCGGATTCACAGGAACCGCTATCGGTGCCCTCGCCGGTGGACTCGGCTTCCTGGGTGGACCGGTTGGCTTCGCTTCGGTTCCGCTGGGCGCGACCGTCGGCGGGATCGTCGGTACCGTCATCGCAGGTGGCCCGACCCTGGTCGTTGCCGGTATCGACCTTCTCAACACTCTGAATGCGGCCCCCGGAACTTCGGCCTGGGCCAAGTAGTCACAGCGCATTCTTCGAAAGAACCCACGATCTCAGCGAGGTCGTGGGTTTTTTTGTATTCGCAGGCAGTCTCGGAGCTACGGCGGTGACCTCGTCTGAAGAGAACCTCGCGGCGTGGCAGTAATGTGCAGCCCGGTATCGCGACAGCGTTCGGTACCGCATCGGCGGCTCGTCACCGGCACCACCGTTGGGGAGATTGTCGGCACAATCGCAGGCAGGTCACCTGTGTCAGGTGAGAGTGGCGGGCCTGAGTCGTGTCGGCACGAGCTTGTCCGCCGCAGTGATCACTCTGTTGCCAGACAAATGTTTCATCGGTGGTATCTGGACCGGGAGAATGGTTAGCCCTTCTTTACCAACTCTTGGTACTGTTGACACCATGCGCACGCACAGCACCGCTGATTCGAGGTGCCCGGATGTGATGAGTGCCCGTTTGCACTCGGAGTGGAGCGCGCTGGCCGGCCAGGTGGGGACGGTGTTCTCTTCGCGCCCCAGCTTCGGTTTGAATGCTCCGTGCAACTCGAATGGGACGCTTCGGTTCGTCGAGGTGCGACGCGGCGGCGACCTCGTGGCGTTCGCGCCGCTGTGCGTGACCAGTCTCGGTCCGGTGAAAATCGCCAGGCCTCTCGGCGTGGGGCAGGGAGTGCCGACCGAACTGCTCGCCGTGGACGACGATGCGTCGGTGGAACTGTGGGATGCGATCGCCGGACTCGACGCACTCGTGTTCGCCGATTCGATGGTCGACGATCGGAATCTACGCTCACTTCGCCGTCACCCGGCGTTCTCGGCTCGGGTCGTCAGCCGCGAACGGGTGCCGTTGATTCAGGTACCCGAGGGCGTCTCGCCCCGGGATCTGCGCAGCACGAAGACCCTGAAGCGACTACGGCAGTACCGTAACCAGCTTTCACGATCGGGGACTCCGATGTGCATCGAAGTGATCGAGGACGTCGAACACCTCGACCAGCGGTGGAACGACATCTCCACCCTCGCCGCAGCGGCCACCGAGCGGTCGCGTTACGTCAACTTCCTGCGAAATGGCATGGCCATGGAGTTCCTGCGAGCCGAGGCCGCCGCGGGGCGCCTGATCATCGCCGGCCTCACCGTCGGCGGGCGTTGGATGGCGCACGATATCGGGATACGCACGGGCGACCGGATCGAGGCGTGGTTGACGCATCACGATCGGAGAGTGCGCAGATTCGAACCCGGCCACCAAATGATCGAGTGGTTCGTCGAGGCGCACGACGATCTGGGGGTCACCGTGCTCGATCAGGGCCTCGGCGTGAACGAGATCAAGAAGTCCTGGACCAACGCCGACTACGGTGTCCACGCGATCGCAGCATCTCCGAAGTCGGGGCTGCTCGCGAAAGTGATGATCGACACCCTGATGGCGTGGGAACTTTCGCCTGCGGTTGCGCATGCCCGGCGGATCAGAAGAACGCGGCCCGCACTGCGCTGACCGCAGCCCGACCCTCGGACTGCGCGCGTTCCACCACGCATCTGTTGCAGAAGCCATGTCAGCGGTGCTCTCTGTCGATTCGGGTTTTGCGACCTGTTCGGGAAGTTGTGCACTGACTGTGGACGAAGCGCAGCTTTGATCCGACCCTGAGTACGATGTAATGGAGCCAAACAAACTATTGGACAGGAAACCGGAGTCGTGGACGGAGTCAGCGAAGTGCAGGTACTCGCGGTCTCGCTGTCGACATCGGTGGGCGGAACCGATCACAGTCTGCGAAACGTGGCGCTGGCATTGCGGCCCCTGGGCGTGACCGTCACTCTGGGTGCGCCCGGTGGCAGCGACACCGACCAGTGGTGGCGAGCAGCCGGCCTGCCGTTCTTGCCGCTGGACCTGCCGCAACGCATCGGAATCCATCGTCAGGGCGAGAATTCTCTGCATCCCATCGGCGGGCTCGCGGCGCAGGTGCCGAAAAGCGCACGCACGGTGTCGATACTTCGGCGAGCTGCCCGCGACTTCGACGTCGTACATTCCAACCATCTGCTGCTGCATCCCGACGCGGTGCTCGCGTCCCGACTCGCACGCACCCCGGTCGTCGTCGAATTTCACGACATCGTCCCCGCCGGACCGGGGCGCACACTGCTCGCCGCGATCGCGACGACGGCAACCCACACGGTGGCCGTCAGCACAGCTGCAGCACAGCAACTCCCGACGCGTGCGCGTGGACGGGTGAGCGTGGTGCACCAGGGAATCGACACCACGGCCTTCGCGCCGGGTGCCGGTGACCCGGCTCTGCGGGCCGACATGACCGCCGACCCCGATGCTCCACTGATCGCAGCCGTCGGCCGGATCGATCGCGAGAAGAAGCTCGACGTACTGATCGACGCCGTGGCGCGGGTGCGTCGGTCCGGAGTCGACGCGCATCTGGCGATCGTCGGCGCGCCCAGCGAGGACGACGGTGGCTACCTCGTCGAGTTGCAGCAGGCCGCGGAACGGTTGCTGCCCGGCGCGCATCGTTTTCTGGGCCGCACAGACGCGGTGGCGTCGACGTTGCGTGCCGTGGATGTGTTGGCCTGCCCGTCACAGGACGAGCCCTTCGGGCTCATCGCCCTCGAGGCACAGGCCTGTGCGGTGCCGGTCGTGGTGAGCGACACCGGGGGCCTGGTCGATTTCGTCTCGCACGAGCGCACCGGCCTCGTTGCCCGAACCGGCGACGTCGACTCGCTGGCCACGCAGTTGTGCAGGATGCTGACCGATCGCGGCCTGGCCGCCACCCTCGCCGAGGCCGCGCGAGGGCAAGCCGTCGGACAGTTCGATTCCCGACATCGCGCGAAGCGTTTCGCCGACATCTACAGTTCAGCAATCGGGAAGAAGCGCATCACATGACGTGACGCATCGGCTCTGCAGCGGAGCCGACGACGCAACCCAGCCGTGCGGATGTCGGGGCATCCGCACGCACACGCTCGTACCGAATCGGAGTTCTTGATGCTCGACCACATGGCCCCCGGCGTCCCGCGCCGCCGCACCCCGCAGCGGGTCGGCGTTGCCGTTCTTGCCGCGACTGCGACCGCGACCCTGGCCGGGGCCGGCTGGGTCCTCGCACCCAGACGGTCGCCGGAACCCCTGCGCGCAGCAGAGCGGTTCGTCGACGGCGACCTCATCACCGTCGTCGTGGGAACCGTGGGCAGACCGTCGCTGTCGGGCACGGTCGAGGCCGTGCTCGCGCAGTCCTACCCGGCCGTGGAGATCGTGGTGGTGGACAACGCACCCACGTCGGGACGGGTGGACGACGCGTTGAGGTCGATCGACGATCCCCGCTGCATCGTCGTCCGTGAGCCGCGCCGCGGGGTCTCGCGAGCCAGAAACACAGGTGCCCGGCACGCGTCGGGCCGCGTGATCGCCTTCACCGACGACGACGCCGAACCGGATTCGCAGTGGCTCGCCGCCGTGGCGCAGGTGTACGCGGCAGACCGAGACGGTGTCGTGGCCGGGGTGACCGGACGGGTCGTCGGACTGGCGGTCGAGACCGATCAGCAGCGGTGGTTCGAGGAATCGGGGCTGTTCGAGAAGGGATCGACGCGCACGGTCTGGACCCTCGCGCCGACCGGATCGATCGACGAAGAACTGGGTGCACGCGGCACCGCAGCGCTGTTCCCCTATACGGCCGGGGAGATGGGCAGCGGCAACAACATGTCGTTCCGAAAGAGCGCCTTCGACTCGCTCGCAGGATTCGACGAGAGGATCGGACCGGGCACGCCCACCAAAGGCGGTGAGGACCTCGAGCTCTTCCGGCGTGCAGTGCTGCGCGGGGGAACGATCGTCTACGACCCGACGGCCGTCGTCGGCCATCATCATCGAGCCGATCACGAAGCGTTGCGCGAGCAGATGTTCGGGTACGGAAGCGGAATGGCCGCCATCGTCACCAAACTCTTCCTCGACGGCGGAGCTCCGGCCCGCGCACTGCTCGGCCGGCTCCCGACCGCATCCCGCATGCTTCTCGCACCCGAGGAGAACCGCTTCGCGGACGGGGCTCCGCCGATGCCTCGCGACCTCAAGCTCACCGAGCTCTACGGCTACCTGTGCGGGCCGTTCCTGTACGTCAAGGCCATCACGGTTCGCGGCACCGGGATCAATTCGTGACGATCACCGACACCACCGACGCACCCGAGGACGCGGTAGGTCGAGCCGATCCGACGCGACCCGACTCGAGCTACCGCGGGGCGCAGGCGCTGCTGTTCGCTGCCGCAGCGGTCGCCATCGCGTCGACGGCGCTGGCCATCCTCGCCGGATCCGATCACGCGGGTGCGGTACCCAACGGGCTCCGGGTCGCCGTGGTCGTCGCCGCCGTGACGCTGTTGCCCGGGGCACCCATCGCGGTGCTGCTGCGCCTCCGACAGCCGGCACTGGTCGGTTCGGTGACGGTCTCGATCTCGTTCGCGACGATGCTGATCATCGCGCAGGCCGAGGTCGTCACCGGGAATCTGCGTCCGGTGACGGTGCAGCTCTACATCTGTGCGGTGTCCGCCGCGCTCATTCTGTGGGCGTCGCGAACGTTGGTGCCTGCGGTGCCCCGACCGCGCCCGGACCGGACTGCGGTGGTGACCCGGTACGCACTGCTCGGCGCGGTGGCCGTCGCCGTCGTGCTGTTCGCTCACGCCACGAAGGTGCTCAGGCCGCAGGCGTCCGGGGCGTTGGGCGTCATCACCCACATCGGCTTCAGCTACCTCGTCGCGCTGGCGATCGTGGCGGCCGTGATCGCCGTGGCGCTGTCGCGGGCCCGACTCGACCCGGTGGTACTCGGCGCGGCCGGTCTCGCTCTGATCATGTTCACCACGATGTACGTGTCGTTGGCCGACGGCGTCACGTCGATCCCGACGGCGTACACCCATCGCGGGCTGATCGACATCATCGCGTCACTGCAGGGTCTGCCACCGCCGTCGGACGCGCGATTCAGTTGGGCCGGGTTCTTCTCTGCCGGAGCTCACATGTCGGGTGCCGGCGCGCTGTCGGACCTGTCCCCGATGCTGCTATGGGCTCCGCTCTTCTACGGCGGCGTGACCATGTTGCCGCTGTACTC
The DNA here is from genome assembly GCF_002258465.1 of Rhodococcus sp. 05-2256-B1. Lineage (NCBI taxonomy): Bacteria > Bacillati > Actinomycetota > Actinomycetes > Mycobacteriales > Nocardiaceae > Rhodococcus > Rhodococcus sp. 05-2256-B1. The sequence goes on from NZ_NOZA01000017.1 coordinate 258,807, forward strand.
GATCGCGCTGTCGCTGACCGGGCGCAGGCGCGTGGCGTGGATCGCGGTGATCCTCTACCTGTCGTTCAACTGGTACCAGCAGGACTACTTCGCGCCGCAGCCGACGGCGACCATGCTGTACCTGACCATCTGCGCCTTGCTGCTGTGGCAGTTGCGCAGTGCGCCCCTGCCGTCGGCCCCGCGGTCGTGGCGTCGGTGGATCGTCACGGTGCCGCGGCGAACTCTGGGCACGGTCCCCGGTGTCGGTGCCGGCCGCACCCTCGCGATCGAGGCGCTGATCATCGTCATGATCGCGGCGATCGTCATCACTCACCAGCTGACGCCCATCGTGTTGATCGCGGCTCTGTTCCTGTTCTCGCTCACCGGAACCACGCGGTACCGACTGCTGTGGCTGTTCGCGGTCGCGCTGTTCGTGGCCTGGTTCAGTTACGGAGCCGTCGACTACTGGAAGGGCCACCTCGCGTACGTGCTCGGCGATGTGGGCCAGGTGTCAGGCGCGGTGCAGGGCGGCGTCAGCGACCGGATCGGTGCCGATCCTCTGTATCAGAAGATGCAGTATCTGCGGTTGGCGGCGTCGGGCGCGCTGTTGATGTTCGCGTTCGCCGGTTGGCTGACCTACCGCCGACGCAAGACGTGGCTCATCGGCGGCTTGCTCTGCATGGTGCCCTTCGGTTTGGTATTGGTGCAGAGCTACGGCGGTGAGGTGGTGATCCGGTGCTTCGTGCTGGCGTCGCCGTTCATCGCGCCCTACGCCGCGGACGCGTTGGTGCGCACCTTCGCGATCATTCGACGGTTCACGGGTCGATCGGCCCAGCCGCGGCACTGGTCGCGCACCGTCGCCGCGACCGCGGCAATCCTCGGAATTGCCTTGATACTGACGGCAACTCGCGGGTTGAACACCTCGTTCGAGCATACCGACGAGGATCAGATCCGATACGGAGACGCATTGATGCGGTCGGTTCCGCAGGGCTCGGAAATCATGGTCATCGGAACGGCGGCCGGGCTGGTGTCCGCACGCTACTTCGACGACGTCAGAGTGGCGACCATGGAATCGTTCGAGTGCCTCGACGATCTCAGCGGGTGCGTTCGAAAGGAGAACCCCGACTTCGTGTTCACCACTCGACAATCGTCGGCGCAGATCTACCTGCAGTACGGATATTCGCAATCGGTCGTCGACCAACAGCTGGGCATGTTGGTCGGATCCGACGAGTATCGCGTGGTTGTCGAAACCGCCGACCTGACCATTCTGCAGAATGCGTCCACCCCACCGGTGGTGCTCAAATGACCGATCTGTGGCTCGGCTTCCTCGCATTCGGTGCCCTGTTCGCGGCGCTGATCGTCGCGTCGGTACTACGCGAACGCGAGGTGCCCTCCGACGGTGCGATCGGGCGCGGCGGCAGCGGACGCATCAACCGCGCAGTGGTGCTCTCCGCGACACTGATCGTGCTGTTGCTCCTGGCCGCAGTCGTCGTGATCGTGCGGTTCCAACAGATCGCGATCTGGGAGTGAGAATCTTTCGCGGCCTGTCGGTGGCCCTGCTGGTCGTGGCGACGACGGTGTCCTGTGCGCAGTCGACCGGACCCCAACCCGAGTTGGTCAGCAGCGAACGGTGCGACCCCATGGCGGACGACGTCATGTCGGGTGAAGCTGTGCCCCGGGAGGACCTACCGGGGTGGCGGCAGACCTTCGTCGACGATTTCGACCGGTGCGATCTCGGTGACGACTGGGGTGCGTACTACGGCCAACCCGGAGGCGACCCGGCCAGTTGGTGGGAGTACGAACAGGCCTCGGTCACCGGTGGCGCACTGCGGCTGCGCGCCGAGCAGAAGGACGGCCGCTGGGTGACCGGCGGCGTCTCGAATTCGCCTGTGTCGCAGAGGTACGGCAAGTGGGACGTACGGCTGCGTGCGGACCGCTCCGACGAGATCAGCTACCACATTCTGCTGTGGCCCGCCGACGAGGTGTGGCCGCCGGAGATCGACATCGCCGAGAGCGCCGACGGGACCAGACAGACGATATCGTCGTTCCTGCACTGGAGCGGTGCAGAAGGAGACCGTCACTTCTCACAGGCGAATCTGCAGTTGGACACCAACGACTGGCAGACCGTCGGAGTGGAATGGGACCCCGAGCAGATCAGGTATCTGGTCAACGGAAAGGTCTGGGCGCGAACACCACTGGGAGCATCCATCCCGGACAAGCCGATGTGGTTGGGCATCCAGGCCCAGGCGGGCGCCTGCACCAAGCTCGAATCCTGGGGTGTCGGAGAATGCGGCCGGGCGGGAACACCCGACGTCGCGAACGTGGATGTGGACTGGGTGTCGGTGTATGAATCGGACGGGACACCGTCCGCCGTGGAGGACACGGCGTCGGGATCGGTTCTGCTGGAACAACAGAACTGACCCGGAGCAGACCTACGACGTACGAACCGTCAGGCCCGGGTTCTCGGTGAGAATGTCGTTGATCGGCGTCGCGAACAGTTCCGGGCGCTGACCCTGCAGCATGCTGACGACGGTCGCGATCTCGCACGAGGGTTGATCGCCCACGTTCGACGCGTTCGCGATGCCCACGGCGAGCGTGCCACTGACGATGGGGCCACCGCTGTCGCCGCGCAGCGCGCAGATCGACGTGGAGAAGCTGCGGTCCAGGACGTTGCCGCCCATGGTGACGTGCTGGCCCGTCGACAGGATTGTGCCGCAACTGAATCCGGTGGTGGCTCCGGATTTGCAGACCGGCGCGCCGACGACCGGATCCACCGTGCCGGTGATCAACAATGGGCCGGACCCGGGAACTCGCATCGCGTTGCTCTCGAATTCCCCGGTGTTGCCGTCGTCGATGTCGATGAGCGCATAGTCGTTGTGCGCCCGGCTGGTTCGATAGAACGAGCCGAACTTGGAGCCGACGAGGCTGCCGTACATGGGGTATGCGCCCGTCGTGACGGCGGAACCGGTGCTCGACTCGCCCGGATCACAGTGTCCTGCAGTGATGTTGACGGCACCACGCGTCGGATCGACTGCATTGAAGCCCAGTGAGCAACGCAGACCGGCCCCGGCCGGGGTGCCGGCGAGAAAGCTGTCGCCGCCGAGATACGAACTGGCACGAATGGGCCCTGCGGTGAGCGAGGGATCGAACGGCACCCGGTCGAGGAGCGGACCGAAGGCATCGAGGACGGGGGCCGGGATGTCGAATGCAGCCGGGGCGATCACGAATCCGGCGGCCGTCGCCGCGTCGATCACATCCGCGTGGGACGGTCCGTCGGCGACCGCGACGACCGGCAGCCCGGCCGCGTCGAGATGGCCACGGACCGCCGGGCCGACGGCAGCTGTGAACTCGGCCAAGCGGCGCGCTGTGTCGGCGCGGTCGAGAAACTGCTGAGGGCTGAGCCCGAGATCGCGTGCCACAGCGTCGGCCAGTGACGCCGGTTCGGGCGGTGCCGCAACGGCAGTGGGTGTGGATACCACCGTCATGAAGAGCAACGAGACAGCAGTGACCGATAGTGCACACGCACGGCGACGCATAACGACCTTCCCCCCGGGCATCGAACGATGTGATGCCGTTCACTTCGCACACGAACTATAGGGGGTCGGAGGCCTCGGGCGTAACGGTTTACCCGGTTCGGACTGTAGCTCCGGTCGCGCTCGTGACCTGATCGATGGGAATGCCCAGGCTGGCGGTGCCGCCGAACTGCGCCAGCGCGAGGTTCGCCTCGGTGCAGTCGGGTGCTCCGCCGCTGTTGGATCCGCTGGTGATGCCGAGTGCCAGCGTGCCGGTGACGATGGCCCCGCCGCTGTCTCCGGCCAATGTGCATGCGGTGCTGGCGAAGCCGCGCACGGTGCGCGACGTGCCGTCTTCCATGAAGAGTTGCGTCTCGACGCGGTCGGCAGCCACCACTCCACACGTGAACGACGACGACTGCCCGGATTTGCAGACGGGTGCGCCGATGACGGGGGATGCCGTTCCGGTGACGGTGACGGTGCTGCCGTTGGCCCCGCGAACGGTGGGGCGGTCCAGCCCGGCCTTCTGTCCGGCGGCGTCGAGGCCGATGACCGACCAGTCGAGGCCGTCCGGCGCTCCCAGGCTCGAGCGGTCGAACGAGCCGATCTGGGAGCTGCGCGCAATGTCGGCCGGATCGGGCAGGTACACCGGTGCTCCGCCGGCGCCCGTGGCCTTGTTCGGATTGCAGTGTCCCGCAGTCAGATTGACGGCGCTGCCGTCGGCGTCGACGGCATTGAAGCCGAACGAGCAGATGCTGATCTCGGTCGGCGGTGCGTCGGCGATCGGCCCGGCGGTGGTGACGTACGTGTCGCCGCCCATCGGTGCCGGGTCGGCGGGCTTGTTGCCACCGGGGGAGAGCATCACCTTGATGTTGGCCAGCAGGGTCGGCAGGTTCAGGGCCTTGCCGATCGGACTGTTCGCCACATTCAGCACGATCTGGTTGTCGATGAAGTCGATGGCTGTGCCGTTGATCTGCTCCGAGATCTCACGAGGGAGGCCGGCGATCCACGTGTTCAGATCTGCGAGCGACTTCTCCAGCCCGTCCGCGGACACCGGCGACTGCGCGGTGGCGTAGCCGTCCTTGGCGACGGCCTGCGCGGCTGCGGGAGAGGTGACGGCGACGACGGCATTACCGTCGGGCCCGATCCAGGCACCGGCGAAATCGGCGGGTCGGCTCGCCCGGAAATCCGACGCGTAGGCCGACAGCTCCTGCGCACGTGCGGCACGATCGAGGTACTCCTGCGGGGAGATCTTCAGATCTCGCTGCACGGCTTCGACGAGCTCTCGCGGAAGCTGATCGGCGGGCGACTGAACCACAGGTTCGGCCGCCGCTGTTCCGGAGAACGAAGCAAGAAGTACGAAAGCCGTCGAGCACAGCACTGCAGTACGCAGAGCCCCGGTGTTACGCATGAAATCCCTTCATCGGGTGCTTGGCATCAGCGCCCCACCCTAGGGCATGCGCCACCGAACCATTGTTCGCCCTGGTCAGGGAACTTCAGCGGTCGTTGTGGTGGTCGTCGTGGTCGTTGTCGTGGCGGAAGTCGTCGTTTCCGCCGGCGTCGTGGTTTCCGGAGGGGTGGTCACCGCGACGGGCGGTGTCGTGACCACCGGAGGCGGTGCCGGTGTCGGTTCCGGAGCAGGCGGCGGCGCAGGCAGGGGAGCCGGTTGGGGCGGGGTGTACTCCTCGGCCGTCGGCTCTTGCACCACCTCGGGAGCAGCCGCGGGCACGGTCGTCGTGGTCGGTGCGGTCGAGGGCACCCGCGCGGAGGTGGTGACCGGTGATCCCGCGTCGGTGACGGTGGGCGGTGTCGTGGCGGGTCCGCTGCTGAACACCCCACTCAGGGCTGCGATGACGAGAACGATGACCACGCCCGCACCGGCACCGGCGATGATCGTGGTGACGGTACGCGAGCGCTCGCTGCGTTCCTTCTTGTTCTCGGTCGCCGCACCGGCGAACGCGGTTGCGGCGTACTGCTGGGTCGCCGTGTCGGAACCGTCGGGATCTCCGGCCGGAACGATGGGCTCCGAGCGCAGCTGGGACGGGCCGAACACCGGTGCCACCGCCGGTATCGCCTCGGAGAACGCGAGGGGCGGCGGCGGAGCGACCACCGGGATCGCGTCGGTATCGAGCGAGTCCGTGCCGTCGTTGCGAGTGACCACCGGCGCTGCGCCGGTCACCAACGAGTTGCCGTCGACGTCCTCGATCTCGGCGATGTTCAGTGCGCCGCGAGCCGCAGCGAGCGGCTCGACGAGCAGCGCGCCTGCGGTGCGCTCGCCGATGTCGGCGACCACCGAAGGTAGGGCAGCACTGCCGCCGGTGAGCACGACCGTGCCGGTCGACGGCACGTCGAGCAAGCCCAACGTCGGCGCGATCAGGTCTGCGAACTCGGCGCGGGTGACCGTCGTCGTATCCGAGACGCCGGGCAGCTCCACCGCGATCGTGGCCACGTCCGCGTTGCTCAACGTGTGTTTCGCCTGCTCGCAGGACGCGACGACACCGGTGAGAGAAGCCAGAACTGCGGCGTCGGACAGGTCGAGGTGTTCGCGATCGGTCACCACGTGATCGAACAGGGCATCGGTGAACACGTCGCCGCCGACAGCGGTGGTGCGCTCGGTGCCGCCGCCCGGATACGTCGAGATGTCGGTGCCGGTGGCCCCGATGTCGATGACCGTGACGGCAGCCCCCGGGCTCGGCTGAGCGAACGCGCTCGCGGCCTTGGCCTCGGGAACCAGTGCGACGTCGGTGAGACCGGTGTGATCGAGGGCGTCGCGCAGCAGAGCGATGTTCTCGCGTGGCCATCGCGTCGGGTACGTCATCGTCGTGACGGGCGTGGACGCTGATTCGGACGTCTCGGAGAACATGCTCACGAGGCAGTTGGCGGCGTTGGCCATCAGATCCTCGGCGCGATACGCGTCGGCATCGGGTTCGAGATCTTCTTGCTTGCCGACCAGATCGACGAAGCGAGTGAACGGCGCGGTGTCGACGGACTCTCCGAGATGGGCGCGGCCGTCGTCGTCGAACCTCAGTGTCGTCGGCAGTACGACGACGGTGGGTTCGAACGCGGTCGAGTCGCGATACACCGCAACGGACCTGGTGTTGCCGATCGTGATTCCGAGATGCCCGGCACCGCTCATGGAGTGCCGCCCGTCGTGGCTCCGGCCGGAGCTCGGTCCTGGGGCGGAGCGAGACGTCCAGCCTGGGTGTTGTCGTCGGCGTTCTCGTCGGGGGTGGGCTTCGGCGGGTCCTCGGCGGTGTCGTCGTCGGGCAGCTCGGGTCCGACCGGTTCGTCGTCGGTCGGCGGTGTCGTGGTGGGGTCCTCGGTCTCGGTGGCCTCCGGAAGGTCGACGGCGGGTCGCGTGTCGACCTCGGCCGCGTCGCGTTCGGAGCGTCGCTCTCGGGTCGGATCCGTAGCCGTGGTCGTGGTCTCCGGCGTGATGATCGGTGCGGGCGAGACGGCGGGGACGAGTTCGGCTGCCGGTTCGACGACGGCGGTGGGGAAGTCGATCGGCCCACCCGGCCGGATTCCCGACGTCGTCGTCGGGGGCGCCACCTGAGCGTTCTCGATGGTGGGCACCGGAGTCTCGGAGGATGTGCCGAGCTGCAATGCGATCACACCGGCACCGACCGTCAGCGCCGCTGCGAACGCCGCGGCGGCGAACAGTGGGGCGGTGAACAGGGGACGACGGTCGGCGCGGGTCGGTGCGCCGACGACGGCGAGGCGTTCGGTGACGGCGAGGCGTTCGGTGACGGCGTCGACCGGGTACCGGGCAGCCAGAAGCGCTGCACCACGAGCCGCGGCGACGGCAGTGTCCTTCTTCTCCATGGTTGCTCGCATCGACGAGTTCCAGGCGGCCAGCGCCTCCTCTTCCGATACGAGCGCAACGTGCGCCAACCCGTGCCCGTTCATGGCCGCACGCAGGGCGAACACCTGCTCGGCGGTCCAGCGGGCCGGGTAGGTGGCGGCCGCAGCGAGATCGCCGGGGCGCAGATCGATCGACGACGCCACCTCGGTGAGCAGGCAGAGCAGCGCCATCGACGTCAGCTGTTCGGCGGGGAAGACGGTGCCCCGGCTCCCGGTGACACCGCCACCGAGCGCGTCGAGGAAGTGCGTGTACGCCTCGGAGTCATTGGCGGTGGCGTCACCGAGTGAGACGGTGCCGTCGGGGTGAGTGTTGAGCACGGTCGAGTGCAGGGACGCCAGATGCAGGGAGGGGCCGGGCGCGATGGGGTGCGACACGGCCGCAACGGCCTGTTCGTCGTCCAGATAGAGGCCGACGTCCGGTGCGCCGATACTCGCCCCGCCGGGCTGCTCGGTCATGCGGGCTGCTCGGTCATGGGGATATCTACCTGTCCTGGGCTCGGAGTCGATGTTCGGTCGTTATGTCGCTTCGGATCCTCACACAGTTACACCCGCAGTAGGGGGCATCAGCGTGCCGAGGTCAGGTGGTCGATGTTCCGTAGCCCATCGCCCGCAGCATCGAGATCAGTTCCGAGCGCGACCCGGCTCCGAGCCTGCGGCGAATGCGAGCCACATGATGTTCGACGGTTTTCGGGGAGATGTAGAGCCGGCTGCCCACCTCGCGGTACGTGACCCCGAGAACCAGTAGCTCGGCCACCTCGGCCTCGCGTTCGCTCAGAGATCCCGACGGCTGCGGCGTCGTCCCGTCGGTCTCCCGCTGATGCGAGCTGGGCTGACGCAACGACCGGGCGATGTGCAGTAACGAGGTGGCAGTAGCGGTGTCGGCGACGGTCAGCGCTGCCTCGCTCGCCAACCGGGCACCGTCCCACGGCAGGCCGAACGCGGTGAGGGTGCGCGCCGAGAGTTCGACCTCGGCGGCGTCGGGCCTGCCCTGTAGAACGCCGAGCCACGCCCGCCCCGCCGCGGCGAGTGCGGAGCTGTACGGGTGCGTCGGAGCGGCGGACGCGAGGGCCTTCGCGTGCGGCACCAGGGCTTCGGGCGTCTGCGCCACGATGGCGGCCTGCACCTGATACCAATGCAGCGCCGATGCCCACACCGGCGGATCCCCCAACGCGGCGAGCAGCGTCGTGGCCTGCGACACGAGGTGCTCGACGCGATCGAACTGGCCCACTCGTGTTGCGGCCAGCACCAATTCGCCGAGTGGCAAGAGAGAGAACAGGTCGATCGAGTACGCGGCGACGACGTTCTGCGCCTGGGTCCACGCCGTGACGAGAGATCCGGCGTCCCCGGACCTGCGGGCCAACCCCACCCGAATGCCGTGCAGGAACAGGTGATTGCGCACGTGCGAGTCGGGGATCTCGAGCGGGTCGACCAGGTGGCAGGCCTGCGCGGCGTCTCCTCGCAGCATGGCCGCCCAGCCGCCGATGAGAACGAGCCGCGTGTGGGCCCCGGATCCCGGCCGCAGCTCGGGTAGGGCACGAGCGATGACGGAGTCGACGCGGGCGAGATCACCGCAGTGCACCGCATGCAGGGCGGCCACCGCGGCTGCCGAATCCGGAGCGCACCAACGATCGGACGGCGCGGCCGTCAACGTGACCGCGCGCATCAGCGCGTTCGTCGCCGCACTCGACGCCGCAGCGCTGCGTGAGTCGATCGAACCGAGTACCCCGTCGACGAGCAACGCGCCCGACGCCGTACTCGACGTCGGTGCCAGCGATGCCACGACACTCAGTGCGCGGTCGGCAGCAGGGCGGTCGCCGGCGGCAGCTGCCGACAGGGCAGCCCACACCGCATCGGTCCCGAGTCGATCCGTCCCGAGCCAGGCGAACAATTGCGCACTGCGCGAGACCATTCCGCGCTGCGCGGCGATCGACGCCGAGACCCTGACTGCCGTGCGTAGATCGACCTGCGTGTGATCGGTGGCCGCGTCGAGGATCTCGTCGGCGCGACGGCCTGCCTCGTCGAGGTGTCCGGTCGCGGCGGCCACCTCTGCCCGCCGCGCGGCGAGCGCCGACGGGTCGAATCCCGCCGCTGCTGCCGCGTCGTACAGCTGGCCAGCGGACTCTACGGAAGTCGAATCGCCTTGTCCAGCAAGGAAATCAGCAAGGTCTGCGCGTACGACCCCGTGCGTCGCCAACGCTCGCGCGGCCGAGGCGTCGAGCAGACCGGATTGCGCCGCAACCTCGGTGATGCGGTCGAGCAGCACCCGGCATCGACGCTCCCCGATCATCTCGGTCAGGGGACCTTCGGCGGACGGAATCAATGCGCCCGTGGCGTCGAGAAGACCGGAGCTGCAGGCGATATCGACGACCGTCTCCGCGTCGGCCGGCCGCGTCACGAGCTGTGCCGCCGTGACCGGGTCCGGGACGACGCCGAAGCGAGCGGCGAGCAGCACGGCGCGGGTGTCGTCGGTGGTGTCGACGAGGATTCGGCGATGCTGCTCGGCAACCGATTCGGTGACCGCGCGCAGCGGAGTGGGGTCGGACCGTTCGCCCCCGAGCGCGGCCAGTGCCGCGTCGACGGCGACGAGAAGCCCTCCGGTGGACTTTGCGATCGCGCTCGCCAGCGACGCCGAGATCGGCCGAGCGACTGCGGCTGCCCGCGTTGCGATCGACGTCTTGTCCAACGGCACCAGCGTCAGGCGAGCGGCACCGGCGGATGCGACGAGCTTCTCGATCCGGGAATCGTATCGGCGCGGGGCCGTGGCGAGAACCAGCGTGATGTCCGAACGGGTTGCCGCAGCGGCGATCTCGTCCACGCGGTGATCCGGCAACAGATGGGCGTCGTCGACCAGAACCGTCGCACCCGACGGCGCGTCGGTGACACTGCCCGCATGCACCGTCGTCGCGGCGGCCGCGACCGCACCGAGCACCGCGGATCGACCGGAGCCGTTCACCCCGACGACAACATGCACACCGGTGCTCGACGACGCGTCACGAACGAATCGATCGGCGCGCTCGACGCCGACGAGAGCGGATGGGCTGTTGGCCATGGTCGGTCTATCGACCGGTCAGGCCGCCGACGACCCCGCCGAGTCCGTCACCCAGGCCCTGACCCACACCTCCGACAACACCGCCGAGGCCCTGCCCGACGCCCTGACCGACGTCGCCGAGGGTCGGGCCCTGGTACGTCGGTAGCGGTTGTGGCGTGAACTGCGGTGCTTGCGGGACCTGCACGGCCGGGGGCTGGTAGTTGGGCACCGTCGGTGCGGCGATCGACGGGATGGTCGGCACCGTGGCGGCCCCGTTCTGGCCGGGGGCAGCGGCCGGCGCTCCGGCGACGGGTGCCCCGGCAACAGGAGCCCCGGTGGCCGGATCGATCTGGGTGACACTGCCGTCGGCGTTGACCACCGTCGTGGGTGCACCCGTGGAGCCGACTGCTGCAGAACCGGTCGGCCCGGTCGTGGACCCGACTTCTGCCACGGCGGCCGTGCTGCCGGGAGTCTCGGTGCTCGAGATCTCGGCGTTGGATTCGGCCGGAGTGGTGTTGTCCGAGGTGAGGGCCGTTCCGACCGACAGTCCGCCGCCCGCGAGAAGGGCCAGCACGACGACGGATCCGGCGACCAGGCCTGCCTTCTTGCGTCCGGACATTCCCGATTCCGACGCCACTGCCGTCGGGGTCGGGGCGGGCCGCGGGGTGGGACGGGGCATCGGCGCGGCAACGGCGGTCGCGGCGGGAACCGCAGCCAATGCTGCTGCGTCGTCCGCGGCGGTGGCGTCGGCGATGTCGCTGCCGAGGATCGCGGCTCCGATCGCGACGGTCAGTTCGGGGCGCGGCCCGGCCACGACCGGTACTCGCAGCTCGGTCGAGACGAGCTCGGCGACGAGCGGGATGGCCGAGCTGCCGCCGGTCAGCACCACCTGATCGATGTCGGTGACCTCGAGGCCTGCGGCCGCGACCGCGTCACGCACGACGGCGATGGAGGCCAGCAGCGATGCGCGAACGAGGTCTTCGATCTCCGAGCGCACCAGTCGGACTTCGGTGTGCAGCCCCGGTAGGTCCACGGTCAGCGACGTGGAGGTGTCGTAGGACAGCTGTTCTTTGGCCTCGCCGCAGCGGGCGCGCAATTCGACCAATGCGCCGACGGTGTCGGGATCGAAGGGATCGAACTCGAACGACTGACTGCCCGAGACGGTGTCGAGTACGTACTGCATGATCTCGTGGTCGAACTGAGCGCCGCCGAACTCCTGCGAATGAACGCCGGTTCCGACGACGCCTGCGTCGGACCCGGTCCGCATCAGCGTGACGTCGAGAGCCGTCGCGCCGAGGTCGTAGACGACCGCGAGACCGTCGGACTGGGTTCCACGGGTGACTTCGAGCCAGCGCATCGTGGCGACCGACTCGGGAACGAGCGTGACGTCGGTCAGGCCTGCGCGATCGAGCGCTTCGCCGAGCACCTCGACGGTGTAGGCGGTCCAGCGTGTGGGGTGGGTGACCACCACGGAGGGGGAGGAGTCGACACCGGCGGAGACGTCGGCGACGAGGGCACGAGTGGCGGTGGCGTACAGGTCCTCGGCGCGGTGACTGCGGCCGTCGTCGTCGATCAGTTCGACGGGGTCACCGACGCGATCGGCGAACCCACTGATGAGATGGCGCGTCGAGCGGTCCCACAGGTCGGCGAGACTGGGGGCCGCACCGGGACGAAGATCGAGGGCCGAACGCTTGACCACCGAGGTCACCGGGTCGGTATCCAGGGCGGCAACAGCCGTCACAGTTCCGATCCGTATGCCGAGCCCTGCGTTCATCTGCCGCCACCTTCTTGTCGCACTGCCCTGGTTCCCACCGCCGTTACCCGCACTGTCGGCTCGGTGCCCCGATTCGTTACGTCTCACAGCAGGTTAGAGCGTGCAACGAGGTAAATCCCCTAAAGCGCTCAGATCCCCTAATGCAAGTCCCCTGGCGACCCCCGGGGGAGTAGGGGGATCGTCCCCGTTGGGCGGGGGCTCTGCGGACCATAGCTTTGTGATCAACCACGAAGCATCACTCGTCAAGGAGACTCACATGGCTACCAACGCCGTACTCGATTTCATTCTCGGCCTGCTGCGCGACGACAACGCCGCTGCTGCCTACTGCGCCAACCCCGAGACGACGTTGGCCGCTGCCGGCCTCGGCGGCGTCACCCACGCAGACATCGTCGCGGTGGCCCCCTTGGTTGCCGAGTCGGGACTGTTCGCCGGTGCAGGCAGCCAGCTCTCCGCCATCCTGGGTGCAGGCGGATCCGCAGGCCTCGACGGCGCACTCGCCGGAGGCGCGAGCCTCGGCGGCGGACTGTCGGCCGGACTCGGCATTGCCGCAGGAGCGGTAGCCGGCGGCGGGCTCGCCGCAGGTGGCGCGCTGACCGGTGGAATCGACGTGGCGGGCGAGATCGAAGCGTCGCTCCAGGCAGCTCTCGCTGCAGCTCTGGCCGTCGGTGGCCAGATCGGCCTCGAACTCGGCACCGCATTCGGTGGCGCTCTCGACGCACTCATCGGTGCCGGTGCGGGCATCGGCGGCGGACTCGGTGGCGGAATCGATCTGGACCTCGACGGCCTTCTCGGCGGCACGGTCGGACTCGGCGCTGCGCTCACCGGACTCATCGGAGCAGGCGCAGGCATCGGCGGCGAGATCAGCGCCGACCTGGCAGCGCAGCTGCAGGCAGCCCTCGACGCCGCGATCGGTGCCACCGGCGCAGTCGACCTTGCCGCGCTGGCCGACATCCAGGGCGGACTGTCCGGCGCGCTTGGTGCCCTCTTCGCAGTCGGCGGAACCGTCGGAGCCGAACTGGGCGCTGCCGTCGGTGGCGTCTTCGAGTCCGTGCTCGACGCCGGAGCCGGACTGGACATCGTCGGCGGCCTCGGGACTGCGCTGACCGCAGGCATCGGCGGCGCTCTCGCCGGGCTCGGAACGGTCGGTGCGGACCTCACCGCAGACATCGCAGCAGCCCTCAGCGGATCCGCCGAAGCCGGAGCCGCGCTCGTCGGCGACATCGCCGGTGGCATCGGTGGCAGCCTCGGCGGACTCTTCGCCGTCGACGGTGCCATCGCAGGATCCATCGGAACCGCACTCGGTGCAGTACTCGACGCCGGTGCCCTCGCTGACATCGACGTGGACGCGCTCCTCGCAGCCGGCGGCAACATCGGCACGGTCGTCAGCGGCGCCCTGGGCGGCGTCCTCGATCTCGACGCCGGAGTCGTCGGAAACCTGGCCACGGCCATCGACACCGCCATCGAGGGAACCCTCGGCGCCGGTCTGGGCATCGGTGGCAGCATCACCGGCGAACTGGCGGGTGAGCTGACGGGTGAGCTGACCGGCGGAATCACCGGCGCACTGACCGGCGGAGTGACGGGCAGCCTCGAAGGAATTCTCGGAACCGCGTTCGGTGTGGGCGGCGCTGCAGGCGCACAGCTCGGCACGGCCGTCGAAGCGATCGTCGACGCCGGAGCCACACTCGACCTCGGAGCAGCACTCGGCGCGAGTGCAGATCTCAGCGCTCAGCTGGCCGGCGCGGTCGACACGGCCGTGTCCGCAGGTGCCGATCTCACCGGCACCGTGGAAGGCACCCTCTCCGGACTCGGTGGCCTCGGCGGCGGCCTGACCGGCGGCCTCGCCGGACTCGGCAACGTCGGCGGAGACCTCACCGGCGGCCTGGCCGGACTCGGTGGTCTCGGCGGCGGCCTGACGGGTGGCCTCGCCGGAGTCGGCAGCGTCGGCGCAGGTATCACCGGTGGCCTCGCGGCCGTCGGCAGCGCAGGAGCAGATGTGACCGGCGGCCTGGCGGCGGTCGGCAACGTCGGCGGCGACGTGGCCGGTGGACTGAACGGGCTCGTCGACGCGGGCACGAGCCTGACCGGCGGACTGGCCGGGCTCGGCAGCCTCGGCGGCGGAATCGCAGGCGGTGTTGCAGGTGGAGTCGAGGGCGGTGTCTCGACCGGGATCGACGCAGCCGCGCAGGCCGGTGCGGGTCTGGAAGGCACCCTGACCGGTGCCGTCGACGGCGGAATCGACGCGGCAGCACAGGCCGGTGCAGGACTGGAAGGCACCCTCACCGGTGCCGTCGACGGCGGAATCGACGCCGGTACGCAGGTCGGTGCAGGACTCGAATCGGCAGGTGACCTCGCCGGTTCCGCCGCGGGTGACCTGGCCGGAAACGTCACCGGAGGACTCGAGGGCACCGTGGGCGGCGTCGTCGACGCGGGAACCTCGGTGGGCGGCGAGATCGCGTCGAACATCGGCGGCGGACTGGATGCCGGCGGCTCGATCGGCGGCGGACTGGCCTCCACGGTGAGCGGGGGTTTGGATGCTGGTGCGGACGCTGCGGGTTCCGTGGCCGGCGGGTTTGACTCTGCCGCGCAGCTCGGTGGCCAGGTCACCGGTGCAGTGCAGTCCGGAGCCGAGGGATCTTTCGAGTCCGCGAGCTCCTTCGATTCCAGCGCGAACGCATCGGGCACGGGCTGGTCGAGCGTCGACTCCGACGTCTTCGGACAGAGCGAGAGCAGCACGGACCTGTTCGGCGAGACCGGCGGCAACCTGCACGGATCGGTCGATTCGGCAGCAGATTCACTGGGCCACTCGCTGACCGTCGACCACGACATCGACCCGCTGAACCCCTGATCGAGTTGCCTGTGATCAGGTGACGAAATGACGAGTCGGCCCCGAGTGTTCAACGACACTCGGGGCCGAGTCGTCGCTAGAGTTTGGGAATGCGGCCTGCGGGACGAGTGGGGTTCGCGGGAGTCGACGAGATGGGTTGTGGAGACACAGGTATGGACGGGCAATCTACGGAACTGGCCGAGCTGCTCGATCGCACCGCGGAGGTAGCGACATCGGCGGGACGATCCGATCTGGTCGATCGAGTCGAGGCAGCGAAGTCGCGTGTGCTCGACCCTCGTCGTCGCATCATCGTGGTCGGACCCCTCAAACAGGGCAAGAGCCAGTTCGTGAATTCGCTGCTGAATCTGACGGTGTGCTCGGTGGGCGACGACGAGACCACCGCGATTCCGACGGTGGTGTCCAACGCGGACAGCTTCTCCGCGCAGCTCGTGCTCGCGAATCCCGGTGACGAACCGATTCGGGTCGACGTACCGCTCGAAGAGATCACCACGGTGACTCCGGCGAGTCCCCAGGCTCAGGGCCGGGAGGTGCTGCGGCTGGACATCGCGGTACCGAGCCCACTGCTCGCCGACGGCCTGGTGCTGGTCGACACGCCGGGAGTCGGTGGCCACGGAAACCCGCATGCGGCAGGGACATTGGGTCTGATTCCGTCGGCCGATGCCGTGCTCGTCGTGTCCGATGCCTCTCGTGAATTCACCGAGCCGGAATTGGCGTTCCTGCGGCAGGTGCAGGGTCTGTGCCCGGCTGTGGCGGTGCTGATCACCAAGATCGATCTGTATCCCCATTGGCGGCAGATCGTCGAGGCCAACCGTGCGCACCTGGACCGTGCAGGCATCACCGTGCAGATGCTGCCGGTGTCGTCGTTGTTGCGTTCGCACGCAGTGCGTTTGAACGACGAGGAACTCAATGCCGAATCCGGCTTCCAGCAGCTGTACGCGTTTCTGCGCGACGACGTGGTGGCACGGGCCGACGTGCTGGCTCGCGCATCGGTATCCCTCGATGTCCGCTCGGTGACCGAGCACCTGACACTGTCGTTCGGCAGTGAGCTTGCGGCGCTGAAGGATCCGGAGCGCGCGGCCGCCGCAGTCGCCGGGCTCCAGCGCGCCAAGTCCGCCGCCGAGGAACTGCACAAGCGGTCCTCGCAGTGGCAACAGACGCTCGGTGACGGAATCGCAGATCTCGCGTCGGACATCGATCACGACCTGCGCGACCGACTGCGACGCGTCACCCGGGAGGCCGAGGAAACCGTCGACGAGGGGGATCCGGGGAAGGACTGGCCGCAACTGGGCGAATGGCTCGAAGAGCAGATCGCTGCGTCGGTGGGCGACAATTTCGTGTGGGCGCACGAGCGGGCTCTGTGGTTGTCGGAGTTGGTGGCCGAGCACTTCGCGTCGTCCGGCGCGGCGGCCCTGCCCGATCTCGATCTCGGCGATCTCGACAATGTGCTCGAGCCCGTGACGTCCCTGGCCGATCTGGAGTCGGGTCGGGTGGGTATCACGCAGAAAGTGCTCGTGGGAATGCGTGGATCCTACGGCGGCGTATTGATGTTCGGTCTGATCACCACGTTCGTCGGTCTGAGTCTGCTCAATCCGATCTCGATCGGAGCGGGCGTACTGCTCGGCACCAAGGCGTACAAGGAAGACAAGGAGAATCGCGTCAAGGCGCGTCGTTCCGAGGCCAAGATGGCGATTCGCCGCTTCACCGACGACGTCAGCTTCCAGGTGGGCAAGGAGTCGAAGGATCGGCTGCGTCAGATTCAGCGGGTGCTGCGAGATCACTTCACCTCGATCGCCGAGCAGACATTGCGTTCGCTCAACGAGTCGTTGCGCTCGGCGCAGGAAGCCGCTGCCGCCGACAACACCGATCGCACCGCCCGGATCGCGAGGCTGGAGAACGACATGCGGCTTGTCTCTGAATTGAATGCTCGCGCAACGCGTCTGGTGAAGGACGTCGCGGTATGAGCGTGACGGCACTGGCCCGAGCGCGCGATCTGATCTCGGCAGCGCGGTCGACGTACGCCGGCGACGCGGAGGCGTCCTGGATGCTCGACGAATGTCTCTACCGTTTGGACGAGCCGCTCCGGGTCGCGCTTGCGGGATCGCTCAAGGCCGGCAAGTCCACTCTGCTCAATTCGCTTGTTGGGCAAGATATTGCGCCGACCGACGCCACCGAATGCACCAAGGTCGTCACGTGGTATCGCAACGGCGTCTCACCCAGTGTGACGGCCTGGTACGACGGCGATCGCGCGGCGAACGTTCCGGTGCAACGACGTGACGGGCGGCTGACGTTCGATCTCGGTGCGTTGACGGCGGCGCAGGTCGATCGCCTCGACGTCGAATGGCCGGCAAGTACTTTGGCGCAGACGACGATCATCGACACACCCGGCACCTCGTCGCTCTCTCGCGATGTCTCGGCGCGCACGTTGGCGATGCTGACCCCCGAGAATTCGTCGTCGGGGGCCGACGCAGTGGTCTACCTGCTGCGCACCCTCAATGCCACGGACGTCTCGTTTCTCGGGCAGATCGGGGCACACGTCGGCGGTGATTCCGGGCCACTAGGCGTCATCGGGGTGGTCTCCCGGGCCGACGAGGTCGGCTCGGGCCGCTTGGACGCGATGATGTCGGCCAAGGAGGTCGCGGCGCGGTTCGCCTCCGAGCTCGAAGCCACCGGGCTGTGCCAGGCCGTCGTCCCGGTGGCAGGATTGTTGGCGTTGGGAGCAGAGACGTTGCGGCAGAGCGAGTTCGCCGCATTCCAGATGCTCGCGACGGTACCGACCGAGGATCTGCAACTGGCGATGCTCTCGGCCGATCGGTTCGTGCGGGCGGAGAGCGCTCTGCCCGTCGATGCCGCCCTGCGCGCCAGCATCGTCGACCGCTTCGGCCTGTTCGGGATTCGGATGGCCGTGACGCTGATTCGGCTCGGTGTGCGTGATTCGCCGACACTGGCGGCCGACCTGGTCGAGCGCAGTGGACTGTCCGAACTTCGCTCGGTGATCGACGTGCAATTCGGCCAGCGTGCGGATCAGCTGAAGCTGCACTCGGCTCTGGTTGCGCTGCAACGAATTCTGGAGTTCCGGCCGGAGTCGCATGCGCTGCGTACCGAAGCCGGCAGGATGCTCGCCGACGTGCACGGGTTTGCCGAACTACGGTTGCTCGGCCGATTGCGTTCGGTCACACCGACATTGCCCGACGGCGGACTGCTCGATCTGCAGCGCATCATCGGCGGCTTCGGTATCGCCGCCACCGAGCGCCTCGATCTCCCGCCCGATGCGGGACACACTCAGCAACGCGACACGGCACTGGCTGCGGTGCGCAAGTGGCGATCCCTCTCGGAGCATCCGCTTCTGGACCGGTTCACGTCGAATTCGTGTGCCCTCGCCGCACGTAGTGCCGAAGGGATTCTCGCCTCACTGACGTGAGGATCGTCGAGGTAGCAGCGCGACGACCGTGGCGGCTGCGGCAGCGCCTGCCACGACGAACGGTCCCCATTGCAGCACGCCGCCGAGCAGGGCCGAGGCGTCGGAGACGAAGGTCGAGAACGTGACGGCCGCCCCGATGGTCAGAATTCCCACCGCGCCCATCAGGACTTTGGACGACGTGGCCGCGCCGCGGAGCAGATTCAACGAGACGAACCCGAGCAGTACCAGCACGGCGGCGGCAGCACCGCTCGAGATGAGGGTGGCCGACGCCGTGTTCCGGACGTCTGCGGCGCTTGCCGTCGAATCCTGCTGAGCCACGGCGGTTTCGACGCCCGACAGAACGACGTTCCAGTTCAGCGCGATGACAGCGGCCAGCGCCAGGATCAGTGCAGCGGTCGCCGCCCACAGTCCGGTCGCGATCTTCGGCAGACGGGAGTCTGCGGTGGATTCCTGTCGTGGCCGAAGAGGTTCGACGGACAGCTCCGGCCGCGGTGGTTGCGGTCGGGTAGGCCGAGGCCTGTGCGCTGTCGGATCGTTCGGTTCTTCGGCCACGGTGCAGGAGTCTATCCGTCAGCGGTGCTGCGACGGCGTCTCACCGCAGCACCACCGCTACGCCCTCGTACGGACCGAGGTTCATCGGGAAGCTGTGCAGTTCGTCGACCGTCGCGATCTCGTTGTCGTCGAACACATCGATGGCGCAGGTGCCGGGCACCAGGTGCTTGGACTGAATGGTTGCGCTGATCTCGTCGGACGAGAAGTTCAGCACCGTGGCCTGGATGGTGCCCTGGCCGAGCTCGTGCACCATCACCAACAGGCTCTTGTGCGAGACCGTCGGAATGTCGATCTGCTGCGCCGTGGCAATTCCGTACTTGTTGCGCAGCTCGATGATTCGAGCCAGCTGCCGAGCGAACGACTGCGGGTCGGCCAACTGCTCCGGTAGCGACCCGTACAGGCTGCGTCCACGGGGAATGCCCGACTCCGAGCGCACGGCGTCGGGGAAATACCCCATCAGGTCGTGTGCGCCGCGGTTGAGCCAGCGAGTGTCGCCCTCCTTGATGAGATCCTCGACCTCGTCGGCGGCGATCGGAAGAATGCCCAGCAAGTCCCAGCCGGACAGTGCGAACACGCCGGGCTGCAGTGCGTTGTACATGGCGAGCAGCAGGTGTGCTCGTTTGACGGTCTCGATGTCCTGCTCGTCCATCCGATCGAGATCGCGGATGCCGAGCGACGCGGTGATCACACTGGCTGTGGTGCAGGCGATTCCGTTGGTGGTGAACGTTCGGTTGTACGGTGCCCAGCGGCCGGTGAGGCGATCGGTGAGTTCACCGCGGATGCGATCGCCCAGATCGCAGCCCTTGACCGACTCGCCGCCGTAGGCGAACTCGTCTTCTGCGTGCAGTGTCGCGAAGTGGATGAGCTCGAACGTCATCTCGTCGTGGTTCTGCAGCGCGTGCACCAGCGACGCGGTGTCCACACCGTGATCGCGAGCCAAAGTCATGGTGAGCCTGAGGAATTCGGTGTTCCCCATGACCAACGCATGCTGGTAGGCCGGGCGGTTGATGAAGTCGTACGACAGATCGGCGCCGTTGGTGCCCATCGCCTTGATGTCGTCGATCGTCAGGTTCAACTCCTGGAAGGTGAACCCGCCCATCTTGCGCACCACACTGGCGATCAGGTGATTCGCGGCCTCCGAGAGTGGGTGTCCCTCGGACCAACCCGGACCCTCTGCACGACGTTCGACGCCGAGGAAACCGTTGGCGTCCAAGCGCAACGCGCCGGCACCGAGATCGGCGATGGAGTGGCAGGCGTCGCCGATGACGAGACGCATGCCCGCGAACGATGGGTCGAGCCAGTTGATGGACGGCTGACCGGCCTTGAAGTAGTGCAGGTACACCCAACGCCGCTCGACGCCGTCGATGCCGACGACGGGAGGTGTTGCGCTCCAGTTGGTTTCCTTGACGCCGAGCTCGTAGAAGATCACTCGCTGCAACTGGCCGATGATGTAGCCGGCACGAGCGAGATTTGCCTCGGCCTCGGCGTCGATGTTCTGCGAGTCGGCACCGGCGCGCACACGCGGCAGCAGGTGCCAGTCCTGCGGCTCGATCTCGACCATGTGGTAAATGCCGGGGTAATCGGCGACGGCCATCTCGGCCAGCCGGAAATCCGCACCCTTACCGGTGTGGCCGGGAACGATGTCGTCGATGACGATGCCGTCGTACGCGGCGGCCACGACGCACAGGCGTCGGAACTCTTCTTCCGAGCCGAAGGCGGGGTCGATCTGCATACCGATGCGGTCGAAGTGGCCGTCGACGGACGGGGTGGGACGCCACCCGTGGATGCCGCCCGCCACTTTCACCGGTCCGGTGTGCACGGCGGTGACGCCGATCTCGGAGAACGCCTGCCACAACTTCTCGTCACCGAGGGTGCTCAGGAAGCTGGTCTGCGGAGCGTTGATCACCGAGATGGGGTAGGCGGTGAACCAGACGGGTGCTCGCTCGACGGCAGCACGCGGGTCGGGATCGGCATACGGGTTCTGCCACATGCTGCCCTTGCCCGACAGCTGTTCGGCAATGAGCTTGGCATCTCGCAGCATCGACTGTTCGGTGAGCCAGTCCACGTACTCGGGATTGGACGCGACCGGCTCGCTGTCCGGTGTGGGACCACTACTTCGGTTCGCACGACGCACGGACGGACGAAGCGGTTTCGGCCGAGCCGGGTAGAACTTTTCGTCGTAGGTGATCTCGCTCGGTTCGTGCTGCACTTCGGGATCCATGTGCCTCCGTAGCCTCGCTTTTCCTCAACCCTACGTAGGGCGCGGCCGATCCGCAGGGTTGTGGTTCCCCTCTTCTTCGACCAGCGAAACCTAGCGTGTGGGCGCGCCGGGCCCGGCCCGTCGATCGGTGAGCGTCGGCCGAATCACACGAATGTCATTCGGCCCGACCGGTTTTGTTCGATATGCGAACGTCATCGAATCGAGACCGCCTGGTGTGGAATGTCTGAATCGGATAGGCCATAGTGAGGAAGTACCAACTGTCCCTTCAGTCACATCAGACTCACGGGTCACATCCCCTCAGCCACAGGAGTTGTCCATGCGACGTCTTGCCCGCACATCGATCCTGGCCTCGACGGCCGCCCTGGCCGCCGGCATCGGTGCGGTCGTCCTCGTACCCATGGCCTCGGCCGAGCCCGAGACCGAGCCCGCAATGCCACTCGGCTCCGCAGTTCTCGAAAGCCCCGACCTGGTGGTCTCGATGGCCACTGTCTGCGACACCGCAGTCGAGAAAGCCCCCGAGGGCGGCGTCGTCGCACTGCAGGTCAAGGTCGAGAACAAGGGTGCCGACGACGCGTCGAACGTCAACGTCAACTACGGCGCACTGCCGGGTCTGCAGGGTCAGAACACCGAGAAGACCATCAAGGCAGGCGAGGCAATGACGTACACCGTGCCGTCGGCCGATCGCGAATGGGTCGCTCGCCCTGCCGGCGCAGCTGCCTTCGCCAGCGCACTCGATGCCGACTTCATGAACAACATCACCGGTGGACTGCTCAGCTACAGCTGCATCCCCGCACCCGCCACCGAGCCTGCCGAGTAAATTTTCGTTCCGTACTTTCTCTCCCGCTGCGCCGCGACGATCCCCGCCGATCGTCGCGGCGTACTGCTGTGGAGGGGCTTCGCCCCATGTGCGTGGAACTTCGTAGCAGGGGTCGAGTTTTCACTCACCTGGGTCGTTCCGCAGGCTCCACTCCTACTCACATGCGGCGCAGCCGCTCCCTCGGGAACAAATTCGCCACACCCTCCGTTGTGCAGGTCAGCAGCCTTGAGTGGATGAGGCTCAAGTTGGAAGTTGACGCGATAGATCGCGTTGTGCAAACTTGAGCGGAGTTCGCTCACCCATGGACTGGAACCCACGCAACAACAGGAGGAAACATTATGGCTCGTGCGGTCGGTATCGACCTCGGGACCACCAACTCGGTCGTGTCCGTCCTCGAGGGCGGCGAACCGGTTGTCGTCGCCAACTCCGAGGGATCACGCACCACCCCGTCGATCGTCGCTTTCGCCAAGAACGGTGAAGTGCTGGTCGGCCAGCCCGCGAAGAACCAGGCGGTCACCAACGTCGACCGCACGATTCGTTCCGTGAAGCGCCACGTCGGCACGGACTGGACCGTGGAGATCGACGGTAAGAAATACACTCCTCAGGAAATCTCCGCGCGCACGCTGCAGAAGCTCAAGCGCGACGCCGAGGCCTACCTGGGTGAGGAAATCACCGACGCGGTCATCACCGTTCCCGCGTACTTCGAGGACGCACAGCGTCAGGCCACGAAGGAAGCCGGCCAGATCGCCGGCCTCAACGTCCTGCGCATCGTCAACGAGCCCACCGCGGCAGCTCTCGCATACGGCCTGGACAAGGGCGACAGCGAGCAGACCATTCTCGTGTTCGACCTCGGTGGCGGCACGTTCGACGTCTCGCTGCTCGAAATCGGCGACGGCGTCGTCGAGGTCCGCGCGACGTCCGGCGACAACCACCTCGGTGGCGACGACTGGGACGAGCGCATCGTGACCTGGCTCGTCGACAAGTTCAAGGCTCAGAACGGCATCGATCTGACCAAGGACAAGATGGCGCTGCAGCGTCTGCGTGAGGCCGCCGAGAAGGCGAAGATCGAACTGTCCTCCGGGCAGAGCACCTCGATCAACCTCCCGTACATCACGGTCGACGCGGACAAGAACCCGCTCTTCCTCGACGAGCAGCTCAGCCGCTCGGAGTTCCAGAAGATCACCTCCGACCTGCTCGACCGCACCCGTGCGCCGTTCCAGGCAGTGGTCAAGGACTCCGGCATCGCCGTCAAGGACATCGACCACGTCGTGCTCGTCGGTGGTTCGACGCGTATGCCCGCAGTCTCCGAGCTGGTCAAGGAACTCTCCGGTGGACGCGAGCCCAACAAGGGCGTCAACCCGGACGAGGTCGTGGCCGTCGGCGCTGCACTGCAGGCCGGTGTGCTCAAGGGTGAGGTCAAGGACGTTCTGCTCCTCGACGTCACGCCGCTGTCCCTCGGCATCGAAACCAAGGGTGGCGTCATGACCAAGCTCATCGAGCGCAACACCACCATCCCGACGAAGCGATCCGAGACCTTCACCACCGCTGACGACAATCAGCCCTCGGTGCAGATCCAGGTCTTCCAGGGTGAGCGCGAGATCGCATCGCACAACAAGCTCCTCGGCTCGTTCGAGTTGACGGATCTGCCCCCGGCTCCGCGCGGCGTCCCCCAGATCGAGGTCACCTTCGACATCGACGCGAACGGCATCGTGCACGTCACGGCCAAGGACAAGGGCACCGGCAAGGAGAACACGATCAAGATCCAGGACGGCTCCGGTCTGTCCAAGGAAGAGATCGACCGCATGGTCGCCGACGCCGAAGCTCACGCAGACGAGGACAAGGCTCGTCGCGAAGAGGCCGAGGTTCGCAACCAGGCCGAGTCCCTCGTCCACCAGACGGAGAAGTTCGTCAAGGACAACGAGGACAAGGTCGACGCCGAGCTCAAGGGCCGCGTCGAAACCGCCATCGCCGACGCCAAGACGGCACTCGCGGGCAGCGACATCTCGGCAGTGAAGACCGCCGTGGAGAAGCTGTCGAGCGAGTCGCAGGCTCTCGGCACCGCCATCTACGAGGCTCAGGCCAAGGAGCAGGGCGGCGCAGAGGGTGGCGCGCAGGCCGCTGACGACGGTGTAGTCGACGCAGAGGTTGTCGACGAGCCCGCCGACGACACGGACAAGAAGTGACGTCGGGTAACTCCGAGCAAGAACCGGTCACTTTCGTGGACAAGCGGAAGATCGATCCCGAGACCGGTGAAGTACGGGAAGGTGACGCAGTTCCGGAGCCCCTCGCGGGCACCGGTACTGCGCCCCAGCCCGGCTCGGTGGACGAAGGGACAGGCGAGATCGTGGTCGAGGCGGAGGACACGGAAGATCCGCGCGACACTCAGGTCGCCGAACTCACTGCCGATCTGCAGCGCGTGTCGGCCGAGTACGCCAACTACCGGCGTCGTACCGATCGCGAGAAGCAGACCGGGGCGGAGAACGCGAAGGCGTCCGTCGTCTCGCAGCTGCTTCCGGTTCTCGACGACCTCGAGCGAGCTCGCCAGCACGGCGATCTCGAAACCGGACCGCTCAAGGCCGTGGCGGACAAGTTGGCGGGGGTGTTCTCGAACATCGGTTTGAGCACCTTCGGGGCCGAGGGCGACGCCTTCGACCCGGCCATCCACGAGGCCGTCTCCCATGAGGGCGACGGCAGCAATCCGGTCGTCGGCACGCTGATGCGTCCGGGCTACAAGCTCGGCGAACGCGTGCTGCGTACCGCGATGGTCGGCGTGGTCGACAGTGCTTCCGAGGGCACGGCAACAGAAGAATCGGACGCACCTGCGTCCGACGAGCAGTAAAAAGAAATAGCGCGAGAGGAGGAAACGCCCGGTGAGCCAGCGGGAGTGGATCGAGAAGGACTTCTACAAGGAGCTGGGCGTTTCCTCCAGCGCTACTGCAGAAGAGATCAAGAAGGCGTACCGAAAGTTGGCGCGGGACAACCATCCCGACGCCAATCCCGGCAACGCCGCGGCCGAGAACAAGTTCAAGGCGGTCAGCGAGGCGCATGCCGTACTCGCAGACCCGGCCAAACGCAAGGAATACGACGAGGCCAGGCGGCTGTTCGCCTCCGGTGGCTTCGGTAGCCGCGGTGGAGGCGGATTCTCGCCCGGCGCAGGCGGATTCGGCGGCGGTGGCCAGACCTTCGATGTCGGCGACATTTTCGGCCAGGGCGGTGGCGGCGACGGCGGAATCGGCGATCTGTTCGGTGGCCTGTTCAATCGCGGCGCAGCCCAGCGCCCGCAGAGCAACCGTCCCCGACGCGGCAGCGATGTGGAAACCGAGACGTCGCTGCAATTCCGTGAAGCAGCGCAGGGTGTGACGGTCCCGTTGCGGCTGACCAGTCCGTCGTCGTGCACCACGTGCCACGGCAGCGGTGCGAAGCCCGGAACGAGCCCGCGGGTCTGCCCCAAGTGCAACGGCCAAGGTGTCGTCAACCGAAACCAAGGCGCGTTCGGGTTCAGTGAGCCCTGTGACGACTGCCGCGGCACCGGATCCATCATCGACGACCCGTGCGTCGACTGCCGCGGCACCGGAGTGCAGAACCGCACCCGCACCATCACCGTGCGAGTACCGGCCGGCATCAGCGACGGCCAGAAAGTACGACTCGCAGGCCAAGGCGAGGCCGGGCTTCGCGGAGCACCGTCCGGCGACCTGTTCGTCACCGTTCGAGTCAAGCCCGACAAGGTTTTCGGCCGCACCGGCGACGACCTCACGGTGACCGTGCCGGTCAGCTACGGCGAACTGGTCCTCGGCACCACTCTGTCGGTGCCCACCCTCGAAGGACGCGTGGGCGTCAAGGTGCCACCGGGCACCGTCGACGGCCGAGTACTACGGGTGCGTGGACGCGGCATCCCGAAGAAGTCCGGCGCAGGCGACCTGATGGTGACCGTCAAAGTTGCCGTCCCGCAGAAACTCGACGATGCTGCTACCGACGCTCTGAAGACCTATCTGGAAGCCGAGAAGGCCAGCGGATTCGACCCGCGGGCCGGGTGGGCAGGTGTGTGATGTCGGTCCCTCCCGAGGGCGGTTCCGCGAAAGCCGGTGGGGCGCAAGGTGATCCCGACGCGCAGATCTTCGTGATCTCCGTCGCGGCTCAGCTGGCCGGCATGCATGCGCAGACGCTGCGTACCTACGACCGACTGGGCCTGGTCATCCCGCACCGCACCACCGGCGGAGGTCGACGCTACACACCGCGGGACGTCGCACTGCTCCGTGAGGTGCAGCGACTCTCGCAGGACGAGGGCGTCAACCTCGCCGGTATCAAGCGCATCATCGAGCTCACCAACCAGGTCGAGGCCCTGCAGGCCCGAGTCTCGGAACTGGCGCAGGAGGTCGCGAACGTGCACGCGAGCTATCGCCGCGACCTGGTGCCGATCCAACGCAACGCCCTGGTGGTCTGGAAGCCGAAACACCAGCGCTGAGTTCGCCGCCTTCCCCGCAAGCGCGCGCGCGTTTGTCAGGTGCGCGCAGATTTGCCAGTGATTCGGTCACTAGTTCGCCGCCTTCCCCGCAAACGCGCGCGCATTTGTCAGGTGCGCGCAGATTTGCCAGTGATTCGGTCACTATTCCGCGCGCGTTCAGCAAACGCGCGCGCGTTTGCGGCATGGGCAGTGGCGAACCCCGCGCGCGTTTGCGGGGAAGGCGGCGAACCCCGCGCGCGTTTGCGAGACACCCGGCATCGACCCCTATCCTGGTCCGCATGCAGGCGTGGAATTCGACAGTCGTTCAGTACCATCGCCTTCGGAACGACCTCGCGGTGATCAGGCTCGAGGGCGACGCAATCCCGTTCAGGGCCGGGCAGTCGGTGTCCGTGACAGTTCCTCAGAACACTGCTCTGACGCGGCGATATTCGCCCGCCCTGCCGCCGTCGCTGGACGGCAAGCTCGAATTCCATGTGCGCGCGGTACCCGCGGGGTGGGTGAGCGGGTCGATCGTCAACGAGACCCGGCCCGGTCATGTCTGGCAGATCAGTGATCCGCAGGGCGGTTTGCACGTCGACGATTCCGGGCGTGACGTCGTCATGATCGCGGGCGGTACCGGCCTCGCTCCGTTGCGCGCGATTCTGCTCGATCTCACCCGCTGGGAGCGGCCGCCGAATGTGACGCTGTTCTTCGGCGGCAAGTCGCCGCGCGATCTCTATGCAAGCGACATGCTGTGGTTGATGGCGGCCGAGTTGCCGTGGCTGACCGTCGTTCCCGTCGTAGACCAGCTGCACGAGCCGTGGGCCTCGGACCGCTGGAACGATCGTATTCACGAGGAAATTGGTTCCAGCACATCATTTTTCGAGCCGGAGCACTGTTGGGAGGGTGCTATCGCCGACGTCGTCGCGGTGCAGGGGCCGTTCCCCGACAGTCAGATCCTGGTGTGTGGTTCACCCGGCATGGAGGCCGCGACCGTGCGCGCCCTCGTCGAGATCGAAACTCCGCTCGCAGACATTCGCCGCTGAAACCGAAGCCGAAGCTGAAGTCGAAGCAGAAGCACCGTCCCACCACATCAGGGCAGTCCCAATATCCGACGCAGATGCGCCAGGTCCTCCGGCGGTAGTGCCGTGAATTCCGGCGGAGGGGCGTCGGCGATCGCGCGGGCTTTCTCGGCGAGGCGGCGTCCGGTGTCGGTGAGTCCGATGATGCGTCGTCGACGATCGTGGGGGTCCTCGGTGCGCACCACCAGGTCTCGCTGTTCGAGTTCGCGCACGTTCAGAGATACGTAGGGCACGTCGGAGGCGAGCAGGTCGGCGAGTTCGGTGACCGTCCGATCGCCGGCCAACAGCTTGATCAGCAGTTTCGCCCGCAGGAAGCTCATCCCGGTGGCCTCGGCGACGGCCCGTCGAGTGTCGTGTACTTCGAGCATCAGCGCTCGCATCTCGCGCCAGATCTGCGCTGCTTCGCTCGTCATACGAGCACCGGTTGGTCGATACGTTCGGCGGTTGATCGTGCCCACCGGCCGGTGGTGACCAGCGCGAGCACGGTGACGACCACCCCGGCACCGGCGATGACGAACCAGGCGGGCACGGCGGCGGCGGTGAAGCCGTCGGAGATTTCTCCGACGATGCTCGCGGTGACGATCGAGCCCATGACGGCCACGCCGAGCGACTGACCCACCTGCCTGCTGGTCGACGCGATAGCCGAGGCCACGCCGGCTTGGCTGCGCGGCATCCCGGACACTGCGGTGTTGGTGATCGGGGCGTTGACCATGCCGAAGGAGATTCCGAAGATCACGTATGCCGTCGCCAACCAGGTGAAGGATGTCGTCGGCGTCGTTCTGGTGAGCATCAGCGCCGAGATCACGAAGCCGAGGCCGGCCACGAGCAGGGGGATGCGAGCCCCGAGGGTGCCGACGATGCGTCCCGATATCGGCGCGAAGATCAGCGTCATCAGTGCCATCGGCAGAGTGTAGAGACCAGCGTGCAGAGGTGAGTAGCCGCGAACGTCCTGCAGGTACAGCGTGTTGAGGAACAGGAACCCGCCGAGGGACGCGAACGCACACACGGCGATCACCGTAGCGCCACTGAACGGTGCACTGCGGAAGAATTTCAGCTGGATCAGCGGTTCATCGATTCGCGATTCGACCACCAGCAGCCCGACGAGAGAGCCGATCGCGACGGCACCCGTGAACACGATCAGCGGTGATCCCCAACCCTTCGCGGGACCTTCGATGATGGTGAAGACCAGGGACGCGAGGAACGCGAAGATGAGGAACTGACCTACCGGATCGAACTTCCTCGCGTGCTCGGCCTTGGATTCCGGGACGAACTTCAGTGTCATCGCCAAAGCAAAGATCCCGACGGGGACGTTGATCCAGAAGATGGACTGCCAGCCGGCGCTGGTGACGAGCACGC
This sequence comes from Rhodococcus sp. 05-2256-B1, assembly GCF_002258465.1. Lineage (NCBI taxonomy): Bacteria > Bacillati > Actinomycetota > Actinomycetes > Mycobacteriales > Nocardiaceae > Rhodococcus > Rhodococcus sp. 05-2256-B1. The sequence continues at coordinate 287,696 of NZ_NOZA01000017.1, forward strand.
CGCCGAGTGCCGGTCCCGCGGACATCGAGATTCCGACGACGGCACCCCACATGCCGATCGCGCCGGCGCGCTCTTTGGGGTCGGTGAAGGTGTTGGTGATGATCGACATCGCGACGGGATTCATCATCGAGCCGCCGACGGCCTGCAGCATCCGGAAGGCGATGAGCCAGCCCAGCGACGGTGCGACGCTGCACAGCAGCGAGCCGAGCACGAACGTTCCGGTGCCGATCAGGAAGAAGCGTTTGCGGCCGTACTTGTCGGCCATCGAGCCACCGAGCATCAGCAGAGATGCCACGACCAGCGTGTATGCATCGATGATCCATTGCAGACCCGATACCGATGCATTCAGATCTGCGCGCATCGACGGCAGCGCGACGTTGACGATCGTGTTGTCGGTGCTGACGAGAAACAGGCTCAGGCAGCAGATCCCGAGCACGAGATATCGGTGTCGTCGAGTCAGCTCGGCCACGTGCACCTCCGCATATTTGCTTGTACATCTACAACTATTACATGAGTACTCCTAACTTGTTCGACGAGCAAGTGGCGTCGGGCTGGTCGGCGCCCGATAGGGTGTGTGTCACAGGCTTGCTCGACCCCCGATACCTGCTCGGTGAATGGAGAAAACAGTGGCTTCCGAGATCGCACCAGGCGACCTGGTTCAGGCGTCCGGGCATGCAGGCCCGTGGAAGGTGCTCGAGATTCGTCAAGGGTTGGCGTTGCTCGAGCATCACGACGGGCATCGGCTGTCGGTCCGTACGACGACGGTCGAGGTGGTGCGCAAGGCATCGCCGCGCGAGGGATCGGCTCCGCTGGAAGAGGCGGAGTCCGAGAGCCCCTCGCTGTTCGACGAGACCTGACCTAGCGCCGCCCACCGTCGGCTGCGTACTTCTGCCGTAGCGACTTGGTCATCTGCTTGTATTCCCTCAGCTTCTCGCTGCGCGCCCGCGCATCGTGGCGCGACGTTGTCCAGGCGTTCTCCCGCAACAGCTTTCGGTAGTTACCCAGCCGGCGTTCGGTGAGTTCGCCTGCCTCGACGGCGGCGAGAACGGCGCAACCGGGCTCGTGTGCGTGCGCGCAGTCGCCGAAACGGCACAGTGCGGCCAGCTCGTCGATATCCGAAAAGGCGCTCGCCACTGCGTCTTCCGATCCTTGTACGCCCACCGATCTCAATCCGGGAGTATCGAGCAGGGTCAGTCTCAGCCGTGGTACCGGAATCAATTCCCGACGCACCGTCGTGTGTCTGCCCTTGGCGTCCGCCTCGCGAGTGGTGCCGGTGGCGAACGCGGTGCTCCCGATCAGAGCGTTGCCGAGAGTCGATTTACCCGATCCCGACGGCCCGATGAGCGCGACCGTGCCGTGCAGATGTGCTGTCAGTGAGTCGATTCCGTCGGCCGACACCGCGCTGGTGCTGCAGACGGTGACACCCGGCGCGGCGGCCAGGACGGACTCTTCGGTGACGCGTCCGCTGTCGGTCTTGGTGATCGCGACGACGGGTACGCCGCCGCTGCCCCACGCCAGCGTGAGGTAGCGCTCGACGCGACCGAGGTCGAGGGCCGTGTCCGACGCGACAGTGACCACGACGGTATCGACGTTGGCACCGAGAACCTGTGCGGCCGAGGTCGATCCAGCGCTGGCGCGAACTATGGCCGTCCGGCGGGGCAAGATGTCGATCAGCCGGAACGATTCCGCGTCCAGTGCCACCCAATCCCCGGTGCAGATGCCGCCAGGAGTGGAGCCTGCGGAACGACCGCTGACACTGCCGGTGCCGCGCGCGATTCCGTGCTCGGTGACGGCGTCGAATTCACCGCGGTCGACGCGAACCACGCGAGCGAGAACTGCGCTGTGAGAATGCTGTTCGAACTCGTCACGCCAGTGTTGGTCGAGTCCGTATTCGAGTAGAGAAGACATGCGAGAAGTCCTTCGTGGAGGAGGTGTGAGGGCTCGGGTGTGTTCTCGTCCAGGTGGCCACGATGCCCACCTCCTCACTTCTCGAATGCACAAAACCGTCGACGGCAAACTAGCAGCCGTCGACGGTGGGGGTAAAGCGATTTATCTGACGAGGTTGGTGCCCTCGGCCGGTTGCGCCAGAGCGGACAGGAACGAGCGAGCCCAGCGGTCGACGTCATGGGCGAGAACCTGCCGACGCATGGCTCGCATGTGACGCTTACCTGCCTCGGGTTCCTGTTCGAGCGCTCCGGTGATGGCGTCCTTCACGCTGTCCAGATCATGGGGGTTGCACAGGTACGCCTGGCGCAATTCTGCAGCAGCACCGGTGAATTCGCTGAGAACCAGCGCGCCACCGAGGTCGCTGCGGCAGGCCACGTACTCCTTGGCGACGAGGTTCATGCCGTCGCGTAGGGGAGTGACCAGCATGACGTCGGCAGCGACGAAGTAGGCGAGCAGGTCCTCGCGGGGAATGGGACGGTGCAGGTAGTGGACCACCGGGTGGCCCACCTGGCCGTACTCGCCGTTGATGCGTCCCACCTGCTGTTCGATCTCACCGCGCATGGCGACATAGCTCTCGACGCGTTCACGGCTGGGCGTCGCCAATTGCACGATGACGTTCTCGGCCGGATCGACTCGGCCTTCTTCGAGCAACTCTCGAAATGCGTTGAGCCGAACGTCGATTCCCTTGGTGTAATCCAGTCGGTCGACGCCGAGCATGATCCGTTTCGGATTGCCCAGGTCTTTGCGCAACTGCTTGGCGCGGTCCCGGACGGCCTTCGTGCGCGACTTGGTGTCGAGGTCACCGGAGTCGATGGAGATCGGGAACGCTCCGACGCGTACGGTCCGGAACCCCACCTGGACGACACCGAGCTTGGATCGCACACCGACGGTTCCGCGTGAGGTGGTTCCCCCGGCGAGGCGTCGGGCAAGGTAGAGGAAGTTCTGCGCGCCGCCGGACAGATGGAAACCGATCAGGTCGGCACCGAGCAGTCCTTCGACGATCTCGGTGCGCCACGGCATCTGCATGAACAGCTCGATCGGTGGGAACGGGATGTGCAGAAAGAAGCCGATGGTGAGATCGGGCCGCAGCATCCGCAGCATCTTGGGCACCAGCTGGAGCTGATAGTCCTGAATCCACACCGTCGCACCCTGCGCGGCTGCCTCGGACGTCTTCTCCGCGAAGCGGCGGTTGACTTCGACGTAGGCGTTCCACCAGTCGCGGTCGTACTCGGGCTTGACGATGACGTCGTGGTAGAGCGGCCACAGCGTGGCGTTGGAGAAGCCCTCGTAGTACTGGGTGTATTCCTTCTCGCTGATCGGCACCGGACGCAGGTGCAGGTCGTCCTCGACGAACGGCTCCACGTCGACGTCGGATACGCCGACCCATCCCACCCAGGCACCCTTGTTGGCGCGCAGGATGGGCTCGAGCGCGGTGACCAGCCCGCCGGGGCTGCGCTTCCATCGCGTGCTTCCGTCGGGAAGTGTCTCCAGATCGACCGGCAACCTGTTGGCTACGACGACGAAATCCGAACCCTGCGAGGCGTCAGCCACAACTGTCCAATCCGCTTGTTGATCCCTGGGTAATCAGCCCTGCGAAAACCTGTCAGTCGGTCTTCGCTACGGGGTCTATACCCAGCATCGACAACAACATGCGGCACTCGTCTGCATCGGTCGCATACGCGGCGACGACGCGCTGGGCCTGACTGGCGGTCTCGTACTCGAGTGGGACGATGTCTTCGTCGGCGATGTCGTTGTCGGTCGATGTCTTGGCAGGCATGGTGATCTCCGTACTCTCTGCTGGACTTACTCGGTGTTCGCTGGAGCCAACTCTATGTAAATGTGACACCCCATCGCCACTTCCCGATGCCATAGGCTGCAGCGAATGACCGATTCTGTCTCGCTTCACCATGCTCGAAACGTGGTGGAGGCACCTTTCCCGGCCACCGGTGGCGCGATTCTGCGCCGCACCGTACGACGTCGTCGCACCCGCTTGATCGTCTCGTCCCTGCTGTTCGGGGTGCATCAACTATGCGAAACGATGGTTCCGGTCGCGATCGGTCTGATCGTGTCGCGGGCGATCGACACCGGCGACGTAACGGCGATGATCGTCTCGTTGGTCGGTCTCGCGGCTCTGTTCGTCACACTGTCCTACGCCTGGCGCATCGGTGCCCGCATCATCGTCGTCGCCATCGAGCGTGAGGCCCACGATGTGCGGGTGGAGGTCGCCGGCCGCGTTCTCGACCCACGCGGACTGCGCACCGATCTGTCGGCCGGGGAATTGCTGACGGTCTCGACGTCCGATGCCGAGAAGGAATCGTGGATTCTCGACCTGATCGCGCGAGTCTTCGCGTCCGCAGTGGCGGTGGTCGCGTCCGCGGTGGCATTGCTGATCATCGACATTCCTCTCGGCCTGGCCGTCGTGATCGGTACTCCGGTGATTCTGATCGCGCTCCAGCGTCTCGCCCCGTTGCTCACCCGCGCGGCCACCGCACAGCAGGCCGAGATCGCCGGGGTCTCGGGAATGGCCACCGATCTGGTCAGTGGAGTGCGTCCGCTGCGCGGAATCGGAGCAGAGGACGCCGCGACTCAGCGGTTCGTGACGTCGAGCCGAACGGCACTGGCGGCCACGCTGAGGTTGGCCCGCGCCAACAACGTCTATCAGGGCCTGGCGGCGGCGGTCAACGCGTTGCTCGCCGTCGGAATCGCCGGTACCGCAGGCTGGTTCGCGTTGCAGGGTCGCATTTCGGTCGGCGAGCTGATCACCGTCATCGGGCTCTCGCAATTCGTCATCGAACCGCTGACCGGGTTGTCCAAGGTCCCCGGCGTGGTGGCGATGGTGCGTGGCTCTGCCGATCGGCTCGCACTCGTACTCGGTGCCGACCACGTTCTGCCGCAATCGGATTCCGCTGTGCCCTCGGGTACCGATCTCACCGTCGACGAGGTCGGGTTCCGTTCGCTCGACGGCCTCACCTTCTCGGCCGCACCCGGCGAGATGCTCGGAATCGTCGCCTACCGGCCGCAGGACGGGGAGGCACTCGCCCAGGTGCTCTCCGGTCAGATCTCCGAGTCCGACTACACCGGAACGGTACGGATCGGCGGCATCGCAACAGGGAACATCGATCTCCGACGCGCCCGCGAGACCGTGCTCGTCGAGCCGCACATCACCGACCTGTTCGCCGGTACCGTCCGCAGCAACGTCACCGCAGGTCGCGCGCAGCCCGACGCCGAACTCGACCGCGTGCTCGAGGCCTCCGCGGCCACCGACGTCGTCGAACTGCACGAAGCCGGACTCGACCACGCCGTCACCGACCGCGGTGCCAGCCTCTCCGGTGGCCAACGTCAACGGGTCGCGTTGGCGCGGGCCCTGTCGGTCGACGCCCCGGTGCTGGTGCTGCACGACCCCACCACCGCGGTCGACGCCGTCACCGAGCACACGATCGCGCGCGGCATCGCCGAGCTGCGACACACCGGCAGCGCCGCGCAGACCACGATCCTGATCACCACCAGCCCTGCGCTGCTGTCGGTGACGCATCGCGTACTCGTGGTCGACGACGGCCGCGTCGTCGCCGAAGGAACCCACCACGATCTCGCGTCCTCGGACGCGCAGTACAAGGAGACGGTGCTGCGATGACCGCCCCCGAACTTCTTCCCATCGCCACCGGTGCCCGGTCGGGCCGATGGCTGTTGGAACAGCTGCGCCTGCGCAAACTCCGTACCGCGGTGACGTTGCTGCTCGGCGCAGTGGCCGCGGCGATGTCACTTGTGCCGGTCTACGTGCTCGGCGTCCTGGTCGACCGCGTCCGCGACGGGGCCGACTCGTCGACCATCGTCGGGGTCGTCGTCGTGATCGCGGTGGCAGCGGTCATCGGCGGTGTCGTCACCGGGTTCAGCGGCTACCTGATCAGTACCCTGGGCGAGGGCATCCTGGCGTCGCTGCGTGAGGCGGTCGTTCGACGCGCTCTCCGCCTGCCGGTGGCCACACTGGAGCGAGTGGGCAAGGGCGACTTGCTCTCCCGCGTCGGCGACGACGTCGCAGTGATGGCCAAGTCGATCGGCGAAGTGATTCCACAGCTCGTCGGAGCATTCTTGCTCGTGTGCCTGAGCATGATCACGATGCTCGGAATCGACTGGCGTCTGGGGCTTGCCGGTCTGGTGGCATTGCCGATGTATGTCCTCGCACTGCGCTGGTATCTGCCCCGATCGGCTCCGCTGTACGCGGCCGAACGAGTCGCTATGGGCGAGCGGGCGCAGTCCTTCGTCAGCAGCATGCAGGGCGCAAAGACGGTGCGCGCCTACGGACTCGAAGCGGAGCACCTCGGTGAGGTGGATCGAGCGTCGGCGAAAGCCCGCGACATCGGCGTCGACGTCTTCCGCCTGTTCACCCGTTTCGGCTCACGCAGTAACCGCGCCGAATGTGTCGGTCTGTCGGTGATCCTGCTGGCCGGATTCCTGCTCGTACGAGGCGATTACGTGACCGTCGGTGAGACCACGGCCGCGGCGCTGCTGTTCCATCGCCTGTTCAATCCGATCGGCACCCTGCTCTTCACGTTCGACGACATCCAGTCTGCCGGAGCTTCTCTGGCCCGACTGGTCGGTGTCGTCGACATTGCCGACGAGCGGCCGGTGGGCGACGGCTCCGTGCCTGCCGACGCCACCCTCGATGTCGTCGACCTGCGCCACTCGTACGACGGGGGTCACGAAGTACTGCACGGGGTCGACCTGCGTGTCGACGCAGGTGAGACGGTCGCGCTCGTGGGATCCACCGGTGCCGGGAAGTCGACGATCGCGGCCATTGCGGCCGGGTCCATGGCGTCGACGTCGGGCACGGTTCGTGTCGGCGGCGCGTCGCTGGACTCGTTGGGCCACCAGGGTTTACGCCGGCATGTCGCGATCGTCAGCCAGGAAGTGCACGTCTTCGCCGGCCCTCTGATCGACGACGTGTTGCTCGCGGCACCGGACGCCGGCCGCGACGACGTGGAAGCCGCACTGCGGACCGTCGGTGCCTGGGGATGGGTCGAGGCGCTCGAGAACGGCCTCGACACCGCCGTCGGCGAGGGCGGTCACCAGTTGACCGCGGCGCAATCGCAGCAATTGGCTCTGGCGCGGCTGGTTCTCGCCGATCCGGCTGTCGCGGTGTTGGACGAGGCCACCGCCGAGGCCGGCAGCTCCGGTGCCCGTGAGCTCGAACTGGCTGCGGAGGCGGCGACGAGAGGCCGCAGCACATTGGTCGTGGCGCATCGCCTCACCCAGGCCGCTGCAGCGGACCGCGTCGTGGTGCTCGAGCACGGGAAAATCGTGGAGCAAGGTCCGCACGACGAGTTGGTCGCTGCCGGTGGGCGTTACGCAGAGCTGTGGGAGGCGTGGCAGGGCCGCTGATTGCTCTAGCAATTTGCCTATAGCTATTAGTTTTGGCTACGGTGTCCTCGGAAGATGGAGGAGGCCGACATGGCACGCGCAGGATTGACCGCGCAGCGCATCGTGGCAGCAGGAGCGGATCTGGCCGACGAGGTCGGCTTCGATCGCGTGACTGCAAGTGAGTTGGCGCGACGCTTCGACGTCAAAGTGGCGAGTCTGTATTCGCATCTGAAGAGCGCGCATCAGCTTAATGTCGGCATCGCTCTGCTGGCGTTGGAAGAACTGGCCGACCGGGTGGCAGAAGCGTTGGCGGGCAGGGCAGGCAAGGACGCGTTGGTAGCAGTGGCCGACGCGTACTTGATCTATTCGCGCGAACATCCCGGCCGGTACGCGGCCACTCAATTTCCTCTCGACCACGAGACGGCGATCAACAGTGCCGGGGTGCGGCACTCGGCGATGATGAAGGCAATTCTTCGTGGGTATCACCTGAACGAGGCCGATCAGGTGCACGCTGTTCGATTGTTGGGCAGTGTCTTTCACGGTTTTGCCAGCCTCGAAGCGGCCGGCTCGTTCGCTCACAGTGCACCCGACTCGCAAGAGTCGTGGGCCCGAATCCTCGACGGAATCGACACACTCCTACGGCAATGGAGGCAGGAACAATGAAGCCGATCTCCGAACGCGACATCAGATCGTCGTTCGTCAACTCGTCCAAGGGCGACGCCACTCGGCTTTCCCTCCCCGATATGTTCGACGAAGTGCCGTGGGAGGATCTCGATTTCCTCGGCTGGGGCGACCCGAAGCTGGCGGGACGGAGCTACATCGTCGTACCGCAGGAGGATCGACTCCGGGGAATTGCGTTGCGATACAAGGCAGGTGGCCCACGGACTGCGCAGATGTGCAGCATCTGTCTCACCACCCACGCCAACGGCGGTGTGTCGCTGATGGCCGCTGCGAAGGCAGGGGAGTCCGGGCGACGCGGCAACACCGTCGGTACCTACATCTGCTCGGATCTCGCGTGTTCTCTGTACGCACGCAAGAAGAAAACACCGGCCCTGGGACGACAGTTCAAGGAGGACTTCGACGTCGACACCCGCACGGCGACGGTGAAAGACAATATCGACGCATTCCTCGCTCGTATTCTCGGCTGATCGTCGCTCCGCTCCCGTCGTGCGCGTTGTGCGCCCTCAGAGGTACGCACAACGCGCACGACCTAGCTCTTTTGGCTGGACCGCTGTGGCCGCAAAGCTGTGAAAAGCCAGGCCGCTGCCGCGACAATTGCAAGTCCCCAGCCCGCAATGCCGGCCCCGGGGAAGTCCAGTCTTGGGACGGCTAGAACCCCGAAGATCACCAGAGTGGCGAACAGCGGCGAGAGTCTGTGCCGGGCGCGGTTGGGTGGACTGGACTCGGGTCCCGTTTGTCGCATGCGCATCTACCCGCCTTGTCGATGTGTTCGGCGAACCTACAGTAAACCGGGCAGTCGGGCTTCGCTGGTGCGCCCCGGTCGATGCTCTGAGAGTGTGGCACCAACGGTTGCAGCGCGCACCAGCCCCGCACCGAGAACACGGTGCGGGGCTGGAAGAGGTTGTTGCTGAGCTCGATTCGAAAAATCGGGCTGTCAGTCCTTGTTCTTCTCCGCGATGAACAGCTTCTCGATGCGCTCTGCCTCGTCCTTTTTGGCGTCGGCTTCCTCGGATCGCTCTGCGGCCTCGGCCAATTCGGCCTCGGACGGTGCTGCTGCCAACTTCTCCTGCTTGTCGACCTGGGCCTGCTGAGTTTTCTTGCGGTCCTCGGCTGCCTTGGCCGCCGCGGCAGCTTGCTCGTCGGCCTTTTTCTTCTTTGCAGCCGCTTCGCGTTCGGCTTCCTGGGCGGCCTCGCGCTTGCGCTGCTCGGCCTCCTGTCGCGCGTCGCGGGCGGCTTCCTGGGCTGCGGCGTCGGCGGCCCGCCGGTCCTGCTCGGCGGTCTCACGAGCCGTCTTCAGGTCGGCGTCCGCAGCAGTCTTCTTCGCACGTGCCTCGGCGTCCAGGCGTGCTGCTTCGGCGCGGTTCTCGGTGCTGTCGACCAGCGTCTCGCCGCGATCGGCAAGGCTTCTGTCTCCCAACAGGTTTCCGACGGCACGATCGAGGGATCCGAGCGTGTGCTCGTAGGCGAGCCGCGCCGGTGATTCCGCATCCATCTTCACGACGACGTTGGTCTCGATGAGCTGCAACGGAATTCGTGCGATCTTGTACTGAAGTCTCAGGATGGTCAGTGGTAGGGCCAAAACACTCATGTAGTCGAACTCCTAGATCAGCAGTGGTGGGTCAAGCCTGGTTGCGAAGCTCTTCGGCTTTCTTGCGGTCGGCCTCGGCCTGCAGCAACGCTTCCTGGTGCTTCTGCGCAGCCACCATTTCGTCCGCATCTGCCGCGGCCTGCTCGGCTTTACGCTCCTCGGTCGCTTCGATCTGTTCGGCCGTGGCATCGACCTCAGCTGCCGCTCGTTCCTGCGCCACGGTCTCACGCTTGTTCTGCTCGGCCGCGGCCACCTGGGTCTCTCGAACGCGATCTGCGTTCGTCTCGGCAACTGCTGCGTTCTCCTCCGCGGCCTCGCGTCGACTGTCTGCCGCAGTCCGCACGTCGGCCAGCTCCTCGGCGGCCTCGGTGGCCTGTGCATCGGCGACGCGTTCGGTGGCCTGCGCCTCCTTGCGTTCGCGGGCCTGAGCGGCCTGCAGTTGGCCCTCGGCCGTCAACGAGTCGTTGCCGGTGACAGCGCCGACGACCTCTTTGGCTTTGCCCTTGATCCCGTCGAGCATTCCTTTGCGTGCTTCGCCCGCTACGTTCTCGTCAGTCATGTAACTGCAGGTACCCACTGGCTGTTCGAGTAACCCCACGTCGACCTCGGACGATACGATCGCCGACGAAAGCATCAGCAGTGAGGAGACGTATGCCTATCGCGAAGATCAACGGCATCGACGTGAACTACCAGGTCAAGGGCAGGGGCGACCTGGTCGTTCTGATAATGGGCACCGGCAGTCCCGGCCGAGTGTGGGAACTGCATCAGGTACCGGCCCTCCTGGCGGCCGGCTACCGGGTCTGCACCTTCGACAACCGCGGTATCGCGCCGTCGTCGGAAAGTGCGACCGGTATCACCATGGACGCCATGGTCGCCGACACCGAGGGCTTGATCGAACTGATCCGCGACGGTGCCGAGAAGGCCTTCGTCGTCGGAACGTCGATGGGCTCTCGCGTCGCGCAGGAGTTGGCTCTGAAGCGTCCCGATCTGGTTCGCAAGGCGGCATTCCTGGCCGGGCACGCGCGGGTCGACGAGTTCCAGAAGACGCTCGCCCAGGGCGAGCGGGCGCTCTACGACAAGCGCGTCGAGCTGCCGGGCACGTACTCGGCCGCGGTGACGGCGGTGATGAACCTGTCGCCCGCCACGTTGCGTGATGCGCGAACGGCTCGCGATTGGCTCGATCTCTTCGAGTTCTCGGCGTCCTCACCATCCGCGGGGGTGCGCGCGCAGCTGGGCATGGACGACGATTTCGACCGCACCAACGCCTATCGGGCAGTGTCGGTGCCGTGTCTGTCGGTCGGGTTCGCCGACGATCGGATGATCCCCGCCTACCTGGGCAAGGAGCTCGCCGACGCGATTCCGGGGGCTCGATACGTGGAGATCGCGGACGCCGGGCACTACGGATATCTCGAGCGTCCCGAGGCCGTCAATGCGCACTTGCTCGACTTCTTCAAGGCCTGACGCCACCTGAGCACGACCTGCGTTGCTAGGGTCGTGTGGCACCTCACGGTGCAGACTTACCAATCAAACGTTCGCGACGAGTGAGGCGAGATGAGTACCAACCCGTTCGATGACGAAGACGGACGCTTCTTCGTGCTGGTCAACGACGAAGATCAGCATTCGCTGTGGCCGACGTTCTCCGAGGTCCCTCAGGGGTGGCGTGTCGTCTTCGGTGAAGACACCCGCGCTGCGTGCCTGGAGTACGTCGAGAAGAACTGGACCGACATGCGTCCGCGCAGCCTGCGTGAGGCCATGGAGGCCGACGCAGCTGCTCGCGCAGGTGCTGAGGGAACCCCCAGCACCGAGGCTTGAGTTCCGCCTTCTACGAAGGACCCGTACCGCGCCGCCGACGAACCGTCGGTCGGCGCGGTTCTTCTCTGCGGCGAAGCGTCGGGCGCAGTAGTTCCTCGGTGCGTGCCAGGATCCGGGGTCGACGCAGTGTTCGCGCACCCCACTCGCCCAATGTGACGCCCGCAGCCAGACCACAGCCGATGCCGAACGCCGCGAAGAGCGAGCTGATACCGAGCAGCAACTGGTCGTTGAGAATCGCGTACAGACCTCGGTAGAGCGAGAGACCGGGCAGCAACGGAGTGATACCGGCGACGGCAACGATGAGCGGCGGAATGAGCGCTCGACGTGCGAGGAGACCACCGGCGAATCCGACGACCGTGGCCGCGATGGCAGACGCGATGATCGGACCCACAGCCAACGTCTGCGACATCAAGTAGACGAGTGCGCCCGCGAAGCCGCCCATGAACGCTGCCGTCAGTGCGCGTCGCTCGGCGTAGCAGGCGAGCGCGTAGAACAGAGACGCGGCCGCGCCGGCCAGGACCTTGGTGGGCACCTGTGTGATGTCCGGGGGAGGCAGGTTGCTGATCTGCGGCAGATCACTCCCGATCAGAGCAGCCAGCCGCAGCGACGTGGCAACGCCGGCAATGATGCCGCCCGTCATCATCAACACTTCGAAGAATCTGGCCGACGCGGTGATCGGTGCCCCGGTGATCGCGTCCTGTACCGAGCCGACGAGCGAAAGCCCCGACAACAGCACCGTGACCCCGGCACCGATGATCACCGACGGGGATATGTCGATATTGAGCTGATCCTGAAAGTTGTACAGAGTGATCGCCGGGGTGGCAGCGACGAATCCGCCGACCACCTGCTGAAAGAAGAAGGGCAGTCCGGCGCGGTTGAGGATGCGGCCGATTCGGTCGATCACCATCGTCGTCAGGAAGCTGACGACCGCCACCAACGCGCCGCCGCCGAGCAACACACCGATCGCCGCCGCCATGCCCGCCCACGCGAAGGTCGCGATCCACCGGTTGTACGGGTGAGGGGCCGAGGTGATCTCGTCGAGGCGATCACGCGCGATGCTCGCCGGGACCACCTTGACGCGCACCGAGCGAATAAGTCGGTCGACCGCGGCCAGCCGTGTGAAGTCCATCGAGCGGTAGTGAACGATGCGCATCGTCGACGCCGGCGGCCGCGTCGGACCGCGATGTGCGCTCAGCGTGATCGAGTTGTACGTGACGTCGACATCGCATCGCGCGAGGCCGTACGTCGCGGCGATGAACTGAACCTGCGTCGCCGTATCCACAGCAGACGTGCCCGACGCCAACAACACCTCGCCGACACGAACGGCCAGCTCGAGGACCTCGGCGACCGTCGCGTCGTCCGTCAGATCGATAGGGCGAAGAGGTGACGGCGCGGCGGTCGGTGTATCGATGGTGGCCCGACGCTCACCGGTGAGACGGCTCAGCGAAGCCGTCAGGTCTTGCAGGAAAGTCATGACCGTCTTTACGTTGCTGGGGTGATCCACCGACAAGGTACCTGTTGTCGCTGAGCGTCCGTTGAACGGTATGCTTGGCTCGCTTCACTGCCTCCTTAGCTCAGCGGTAGAGCACTCGCCTTGTAAGCGAGCGGTCAACGGTTCAATCCCGTTAGGAGGCTCCACTGAAAATTGGGTCTGAACTGGCCGTTTGTGCTAGCTCTAATGAAATTCATCGCCGATTAGGCGAGCTCGGTGTCACAGAATGTCACAAGTGCTCCAGAACTCGCCGAAACAGCGCCTGGTGAGACCGCCTGCTCCTATGTGGACGGTTGCGGACAAACGCCGGTCAACGCGCATCGTCGGATGGCTCGTCGCGAGGCCGGACGAGTGACTGCAACGTATCGGCCGCGCCCAGTAGCGCATGGTTCTGGGAATGGACGTAGGTGCGCATTGTGAATGCGTTGTCCGAGTGCCCGAGCCATGCCGAGATCACGGCAATCGGCACACCTTGAAGGTGCAGCAGAGTCCCACACGTGTGGCGCGCGTCGTGGAGGCGGATGTCGGACACATCGCTGTTGGTGCATAGCCTGCGCCAATAGTCGCTGACCGTATCGGGATGAAAAGGTCGCCCTACAGCGTCGGACACGACGTAGGTGCCGGGGCCGACGTAGGTCGAACTCTTCCGTTCCACACCCTGCAAGCGGTGTGCAGTCTCGAGTGCGGATTTGAGGGCCGGCGTGAGGGGAAGCGTGCGCTTGGACCTTTCTGTCTTCGGCGGGCCCTCTACGACGCGTCCATTGACCGAGACTCGCGTGTTGTTGATTGTCAGGCTGCCGGCGTGAAGATCGACATCGTTCCATCGAAGCCCGCACAGCTCACCGCGTCGGAGGCCGCTCAGAGCAAGCAACCAGGCGTGGCCGTTCCGGTCTGACGTCGATGCTTCCAGGAGGCGTTGCACTTCGTCCTCCGTGAATGTCTGCATCTCGACGTGCACACGGGGCGCGCGGTCGACGAGCGCGGCGACGTCTCGAACCAAACGCCCTTCTCGCATCAGCCCGGTGAGGACCGCGCTTACAAGGTTGAGCATCGGATTGATCGAAGTGGCCTTCCAAGGACGTCGCAGTTGGCCATCGGGCTTGACCGAGCTGCCGGCCAACAGATCGTTCACCAGAGCGTCCAAGTGACCTTTGGTCAACTTCTGCACCGATAGCGTGCCGTAAGTATCGCGCAGCGGTTGAAGGGCATGGGTGTACGCGGCTTTAGTGGACTCTCGTACGCGTCGTCCGGCAAGCCACTCAGCGCAAGCCTCCTCGACCGTGGTGGTCGAGGAGGGAACGAATGTCCCCTTCGAGACTTCCTCGAGCACCTTGGACAGGGCTGCGCGAGCGTCCTTCTCCGTAAGAAATCGACGACGCAACTGCGTTCGCTTCGACGCCCGGGTGCCGGTGGCGTCGGCACCACCAGCGTCGACGGTCATTTGATACCGCAACTCGGTACTGCCTGTAGACCGATTGGTGACGTAGATCTTTTTGATCTGTGGCGGCAGTTGCTGCCTAGCCATCCTCTTCGTCCTGCGTGTTCATGCCCAGTTCGGTCATCCGTCTAAAGAGCTCTTCCGAACGCCGTCGAGCATCCTCGTACAGATATTGCATCGACTCGATGTGCTCAGCTGATTCATTCTTGGAAAGGCCGTTTCGGAGCTGCACCCGGGCGCGCCGCATCGCCTTCAACGCATCAAGCCATTCACGAGTGATCCCAACGCGATCGTTCTTCGGGTCGAAGGTGTCACGCACCCACATTTCGAAAGGAGCGTCGGATTCCTCCTCTGACCAGTCGGAGCTCGGCCGCATCAGCCCGGCCTCCCCGCTGAACCAGCGAAGGGCATCGTGAGACTCCTGCTGGAGCCCTGGGAGTACTTCGACTCTTCCCTTGGGGAGGTCCGGATAGACCAGTTGTGCCGGTGAGACTCCCAGTGCCGCAGCCAAAATCAAGAGTTCCGAGACGTCCAAGCTCTTCTTGCGTCCGGTCTCCAAGTCCGCGACTACAGATCGCGAGATCCCCCACCCGAAGTCAACCGTCCTGTCGGCAAGCTTTGCTGCGGACAGAGCGGAGTGGTCTTTGCCTCGAAGTCGGCGCACTTCCGAGGCGACCCGGGCAACGATCGATTCCGCCCACGACTGCGTCATGGTTACGCAGTCTAGCGGAGAATGTCTCACCGTTGTGGGATGGCTACGTACTTGTTACTCTGTGGTGGAACCACGTGGACTGACCAGAAATGTCCTGCGGAATGTGGCTCTACTACACAATTCAGTGGAGGTGCTGAAGATGCCCAGACGGTTGTTGTCTGTCCCGGAGGCTATGGCTTGCACGGGACTTGGACGTTCCAACTTCTTCAACAAGATCGCGTCCGGAGAAATCCGGAGCGTGAAGGTCGGCAAGCGCCGGCTGATCCCGGATACGGCCATCGATGAGTATATCGAGGGTCTCGAGGCACAATCCGATGCCAGCTCAGGCGTCGCGTGAGGCCCAAAGCCAATTGTCCCTCAGGAAACTAAAACGCCCCCGGAAGATCTCAGTGTTACCAGCACTGAGGCCGAGGGCGTCGAAACCACAACCCGTGAGGAAGGAGCTTCGCCACCGATCATAGAGCGTCTTGATAAGTCATTCAAGACATTTCGCCGAGTCACCGTTCTCCGCCCTCGATTTCGGTCAGGGGCCGAGCGGGCGATGACGCATGTTTCGACCCGCGACAGCGCGGTCGAGTTCTTCTGCTCGCGCCGCACAAACCTTGGCTACGGAACTTCCTAGCAAGGCCTGATGTGCCGCAGCAGCGTCGTTTTCTGGCAGAGCCCGACGAAACACCAGCCTGCCGCCGGCCTGTGCACCCTTTGTAAATCCTCGGAGACCGGCCCCGAGGCACCACCAGCTCGACTGATCATCGAACCGGTGGCGATACCGATTAGCCGCGCGCCCACTGAGGCGCGGGGCTATCGGGCGTGGAGCGGACAACGTGGGTGCGGAAATTGGCTCAGGGCCATGGGGGGTCCGGAGGGAACGAACGAAGTCCCTTGTCTTTCATACGTCACCACTATGGAGGTACCAGTTGAGTGCTCGACCCATCTGCAATGCTGACATCACTGAGTTGCCTGGCATGGCGAACCGTCATTCAGACCTCGATTTTTCAATCCGTGCCGCGCTATTGCTCGTACCCGTTGTGTACGCAAAATCCTCGACGATGCAACCAGGGCAACACACTTGGTTTCTTGGACACGAGCGCAGCAGCCCGCCGGTGGAAGCCGCTCCCGCTAGCGGTACGGCGGCGTTGCCCGCCAGTCCAATACTTGAATTACCCGCAAAGAGTGCCTCAGATGACTTGCCGGCGACGGGCGTCATCCATCCTGCGAGGGTTACACCTCCATTACCCACAAAGGATGCGAGTCGCGCACGGGATCTATTGGCGGTAAACGCTTCTCATACCCCTAAGGAGCGCCTTTCGCCTATGGCGCGCGACTCACGCATCGAACCCCTTTCCGGCAATACATCTACCACTTCTATGGGGCACGACTCATCCCTCGGTTCCAAGGCGTGCATGACATCCCATTCCCGCTATACCGCCAGTTCGTCCCATTCATTCATGGAAAGTGAGACCCACCAGGCCCGCTGACATCTTTGCGTTCTGCAACCAGAAGGGCGGAGTGGGCAAGACCACCACCGTCTTTCACCTCGCCTACGCCGTTGCCCAAGCGGGGAAGCGAGCACTCGTTATCGACGTGGATCCGCAAGGCAACGCCAGCACAGTCCTGACCAGGACCGAGCTCGCGAGTGACGATGTCGGTGTCGCCGACGTTCTCGCCGAGTCGTCGAACGCGACCATCGCCGATGCTGTTGTCAACACCATCTGGCCTGGCGTAGACCTTGTACCCACGGTGCCGGGAAACGAGTCCCTGGCCTATGTCCGCGATCAACTGGTCGTCGCCGGTGCCGGCCGAGAACGGCGGCTTCGCGACGCAATCGACGTCGTACGCGGCGCGTACGACGTGATCCTCATCGATTGCCCACCTAGCCTCGATCTGCTGACCATCAACGCCCTTGTTGCAGCGCGCGCCGCCGTCGTCGTGACTCAGTCCTCGCTGTTCTCAGCCAATGGACTCGCGCGATTGCTGCGCACCATCGACGCAGTCAAGCGCAGCTACAACCCGGACCTCGACATGCTCGGGGCGATCGTCAATCTCCACGAGATCGCGACGATCAGCGGTCGAGAACAACTGATCGAGATCGCCGCAAGCATCAACGTCCTCGGCGATGCCGTTCCCAAGCGGGTTGTCATCAAAGACTCGATGGAGGCCCAAACCAGCCTGATCGACTGGGGGACAACACATTCTCGCAGCCTGTCGACGATCTATCGCGACACTCTTGCGCTGCTCACAAAGGGACAGCTGTGATGGCCCGGCCCGAACGTATGAAGAGCGCACTCGCCGGATCGAGCCCGGTCGATCCGCCGGAGAACTCGCGGCAGTCCCACGACACTGTTTCGTCGGCCGAGACCGGTGAGCAACCGACACCGGACAACGCAAAACAGAAGCGTTCGTACTACCTCTACCAGTCCACCGTCGACGATCTTCTCAACGCAGCCGAAGCGCTGTCCGCAACGCCCGGCGCGCCGCGAGGCCCGTCGGATCTCGTCAATGCGGCAATCGAAGACTACCTGGAGTTGTTGCGCAACAGATTCAACGACGGTGCGCCGTTCCCGCAACGAACGGGCCCTCTCGCACGAGGACCGAGAATCCGATGAGCCGATCACACTCCGCGGCAACCCCGTTGACAACGAAGCCGTCAGACGTCGTCGCGGTCCATCCAGCGATCTTGCAGTGGGCCCTCGCAACGGCCGTTGCGCTGACAGTAGGCATCGCCGGGGCGTCCTTCTGGCTCAGTTTCGCTGTGTTGCGTGATCTCGCGGTGATGGCTGGGATAGGTCCCGGCGAAGCGTGGGTGATTCCAATCGTGTTGGACGGCGCAATTATCTCGACAACCGTGACAGCCATAGCGCTGTCCAACCACACGGACAACCGCACGATCAAGGGCCGTCGCTTCGTCGTCACGATTTTGCGTGTAGCCGCATCGGCGTCGATTGCGGGTAACTCGTACCACGCAGTGTGGAGTGCGACCTTGCTTCCGGCCGTAGTCTCGGCGGGTATTGCCACCATTGCACCTATTGCGCTCCTTGCGATGACGGAAGTGCTGGCCGTCATCCTTCGTGCGCCCCGCGGAGCCGTCAGAGTGGAACCCGCTCTAAGTGCTGCCACAGAGGAGCCGGACTGGACAGACACCGAGTTCAGCCAAGAAGGCCCCAGCCCGAGCCGGGATGCTTCAGAGGGCGAGGACGGCCTGTGGGGAGAACACATCGACGCGGCGGGCTTGGAACGACGACAGGTAGACGCCCTCACGCCCGAAGTTGCGGAGACAGCGCGGCTCCGACACGCCCACCGCGAATGGTCGTGGGCACGAATCGGTAAAGAAACGGACGGCTCCGTTGCATCGACCGCGATGCGCCGATATCGGAAGTGGGAAGAAGTCACCGCAGGGATCGTCGATGGCCACCAAGATGGGCATTCCAAGTTCGATGACAAGCCAGCCAGCGAGCGTGACCGCATGTCTGCAGGATAGAAGTGCTACCGCGACATCGAGCCTGGTTCCTTATCCGTCGCTCCCGCGCAATCGCCCCAGGCTGTTGATGGCTGTGAGGTGGTCGCGCCCGCATGGCTCAGTCTGCGTCGAGGCGCGCGCTGCCCTGGGACCACCTCCGGCGGTCTCCGGTTTGAGCTCCGCTGCGCTCCGCACAGCAGAGAGAACAATTTCTTTCGCACATCTGGCTCCGATCGAGCATGCAACACCCTGACCCGTCTTACCCAACCCTGACTCCGCGTTGCTCCGGCCCGATGGGCTCCGAAAACTTTTCAAAGCGCCTGCGGCTGAAAACTTTCCGGATCAGGGCCAGGACGCCGGTCCAGTGCGCCGCCTTCTCTCCTTCGAGCCAGATGACGGCGAAAGAAATTGGCAGAGCGAAAGGGCCGGGGAGCCGGTTCCGCAACAGAAAGAGAGCCCGACATGCCGCAGAATACCAGCACAGGACGACGGACCACCGCCGCACACAACGCCCGGACCACCGGAATCGTCACCCACACAACCGTCCTGGTCTCCGGACCCCAACAGGCCACTGTCACCGCTACCTCCGCAGCCACCGACGAAGCGCAGATGATTGTCGCACTAGGTCACGTCATGATGACCTTCCGCAGCGCCGAAACAGTATCCGCAGTTATCACCGGATTCGCGACCGTCCGGGCCGCACTCGCCGGAGCCGATGGACAAGCCCCTCACCCCGCGCAACCAGGCGCAGAATTCGGGGCCGCCGCGATTTCCGTCCTGTGGCTCGATAGCCCCGAACACACCGCAGTGCCGCACCACCGCTACAGCTCCGAACAACGCCGCACCATCCACTGGGTAGACCTGCACATGGGACCTGTCACCTGGCGCATCACCGACCGCATCGGCTACGACACCCTGATGGCCGAACTCCGACGCGTTCACCGCGCCGCCGTCGGAGTATTTCTCGACGGCAGCCGCTACCGCCGCGACCCCGCCAAACTCCTCGATGTCTTCGACGACGTCTAGTACCACACGTTCGGCCCCAACCCCGGGGCCGAACGTCGTTTATCCACAAGCTGACTCGACACGACAGTTGTCCACATCCTCGCTCGATTGGTCTCCGCAGCGAACGCTTTATTACGGACCTCATGTGACGCTCGACTAGAAGCAGCTGGCCGGTACGAGCGACAAGGAAGCAAACGATGATCACCTGGACCGTCACCACACACCCTGAGGACAACCCGGAAATTCTGACCGCAACCGGAGCAGAACCCAATCTCGAATGCGCGAAACTGGCCGCCGCCGATGCCGTCCGTATCGCCCTCCTCGACGCGCGCGACCACGCATCGTCCGACAACGGAACGCCGCCGTCCTACCTCGTCACACTCGACGGAACCTGTGCCCTCATCGTCGGACTCGGAAGCTGCAGGCCCGAGAACTACAACGCCGTCCTCGACAGCCTCGAGCAGTTCGACGGCTCTGCACCACCGAACCTTCTCTACATCTGACCCACACCTCCGCAATGAAGACGAGCGCGGCATAACCAAGCACAGCGCCACCGGAGTACCGAATCCAGTTCTACGCAACAGACCCGCACATAGAAACGAGGCGAACAGATGACCCCATTGAGAGCAGTGGAACCCACCGACGACGACGATCACGCTGATCTGACGGACCATCCGGAGACGGCACCGGAAGCACTGGTCATCTGCGCACTGATGTGGTTGCAGGACACCAACGAGGCCGCCCGCATCGCAGCGACGCTGCAGGCCGATGATTTCCATGATCCCGTGTATCGCGAGCTGTACGGCATCGTGCAGGAGCTGATCATCGACAACCTCCCACACGACCCCGCGAGTGTTCTGGGCGTCCTCGTCCGGTCGGGTGCCAGCGGACACCGTGGTGCACGGCTGCGTCGAACACTGACCGACGTCACCGCAGCGAACGCATGCGGAGCATCGGCGACTGACTACGCCGGCATGGTCCTGTCCGAAAGTTACCGACGTAGTTTTTTCGACGCTGGGATCAGAATTCAGCAGCTCGCCGAGGAAGCGCCGGAAGAGTACTTATCTGCAGCGGGTGCTGTTGTGGTTGATGAACGCCCTTTGCGAGCTGTGACAGGCATGTCTTTGACGGTCAGTGTCGCCTCCTGAGGTTGAGGAGTAGCCATGACATGTGGATGTCCCATATCGGACGCCTGGTCTCGTCAGCGATGTCGGCGAATTGCGTAGGAACCGCGTGCCATCACCGCAAGGCCGACACCGATCATGGAGGCGATCGCGACTCCAGTGGGTCCGCCGCGGGGGAGCGACTGCCAAAACAACATCGGCGTGAAGATCGTCAACACGATGGGTATGCCTGAACCGATCGCCCCGATACCGACGTACCAGAACCGTTCGATACGTGGCCAATAGTGCGATTCCTGGATGCGTTCCTCGAACACCACCACCAACAGCGTGAGTGGGAAAGTGACCACAGCGTAGATCAACGGCGAGCCAGGAAGCCCACGTCGCCCCAACACCTCACTGATGATGGTCGAGACGATATAGCTGCCGAAGAAGAAGCAGACCGACAGAATCAGGGCGAGAGCTATCTTGGTGCCCGCACCTTCATTTCGGGTTGGTTCCATGTCCACAGTCACTCAACCTACCTAGAGGCACGCAACCAAACCGCCGACACCGGTGACATTGCCGAGAAGCTCGATCAACTCACTGCTCGCTTCGGCAGGGAACGTGCCCCCGCGCACGAAATCGAATACGTAACGAGCGAACTTGGTCAAACCGCCTGCTTCGCGCGCAATCCGGAGGATTTTCGATACTGGGAATCCGACACCGATGGCGAAATCGGCGATAGCAGCCGCGCACGAGAACGGGTTGAACTGTGGCGTGATCACGCCACCGGGCTGTGCCGGATCGGAGATGTTGTTCTGAATCCACGCCTGCACCTCCGGGTCGCTCGGTGCCCTCTGTTGCAGATCTTCCGGCATCCGCTCCAACGCCGAGAATGCCGCCGCAAGGTTAGCCACCTGAGCTTCTTCCGAAGAAGCGGCGGCCGGTGCCGACGATGAGGGGGCGGCAGCGACTGGAGCAGCACTCGCCACCTGAACGGACACACTGCTGATAACTGCTGCGATAACAGCTGAAGTAAGTGCGGTGCGGATTTTCATTACGTCTCCTTGCTAACGATTGGGTTCGACCACTGTGACACGGCTGTCGGGTGGGTGTCTACCCCCCGGCGGTCAATCAATCGATGCCCTCGATAGCAGTGTCTGGTCAGATGATTCGCAGACCGGTTCGCTGCTGAGACACCGGTGTACCGGTCACGTTGCGGGTTCGTATGGGGGTGTGGGCGTAGTTCGGCGTAGCGCGAGGTTTTCGCCGTGTGCCGCGGCGAGCGCGGCATGCAGTCGGGTTATTTCGGCTTTCGCTTCGTGCAGTTGGCGGATGAGGCTGAGCACGATCGTGCTCTGAGTGTCTTGGGAAATCAGTGTCGCAGGTGCCGGTTCGTTCCGGGTCCGTAAGCGAATGATGATCTCGCGTAGTTCGGCGTTGCGGTAGAGAAAGTCGAGGCTTACGTTCCCTTCACGTGCCACCTTGCGGAAGTTCACCGCTTCGCCGCGTTTGTTCAGTGCAGCAATAGCTTTCGATGCCTTCTCGAATGCGGCGGTAGTACGGGCCTCGGCAGAGCGGCGGAGCAGTTGACTGCGTTGTTCGGCATCGGGTGTCATGGTCGATGTCCTTTCCGGCTGGGGCCCAGTGGCAGGTCGACCGGGGTCCGTGGCTGTGATGCCCGGCGGACCGCGTCTCGGCCACCGACGCCGGCTCCCTGCACCGTGGTCGATTCGTCACCGTCAGGGGAGGTGAGGTTGGCGATGATCAGGTTCAGTGCGGATACTTCGCTGCGGCGGGCGGTGAGCCACATGTTGTCGTCGGTCATGTGCTTGCCGGTGCGCTGAAAGTGTTGTGCGCGTCGGGTTTCGATCAGATTTTGCGTCGAGTCTCGCTGGTCTTGGAGTTCGGTCAGATAGGTGGCATTCGTTGCGAACTCGCCGCAGGTCAGGCACGCGTTCCCCCGTTCGCAGGTTTTCGGGCGCGGCAGCAGGCAATAGCCGTTGGGCAGGATCCGGTCGGTGCGTTGATCGAGTTGCAGGACATCGAGGAGCGCGTGTTGATCGATGTCGTGGTCCCGCCCGTCGGTGCCGATCAAGGTCAGCCGCAGGAACTCTTCCTCATGAGTGCGGGCCAATGTTTTCGCGTAGCGCAGTGTCATCTCCGGTGAGACGTGCCCCAGATAGCGCTGCACGACGTGAAGTGGTGTGCCCGCGTTGAGCATCTGAGTGGCCTTGGTATGCCGCAACCGGTGGGTGCGCTGAGAATCGACAGGGCGGCCGTGTTTGTCACGAAGCTCTATCAACGCAGCAAGGTCGGTGAGTCGTTGACGGATGCCGCCAAGCGGGCGCTGGCCCCGTTGGTTGCCCTTGCGGGCGAGGAAGAGATACTTCGGTTCCGCGCCGTCGGTCAACGTCGGCAGGATAGTGTCGCGAACCCAATCCTGCTGCTCGCGAACGATGTTCACCACGGCCTGCTCGACGGGGATCGTGTTCGGGGCTCCATCGATCTTGGTCTGCTGGTAGCGCAGCCGCGCCACAAAAAACTCCGACGCCGAGTCTTCGGGCTCCGGTTTCTTCGGGTCGGATTGCCGATCGGGTGCCGTGAGTAACGGGCCCAGAGGGTCCGGATCGAGCATCAGGATTTCGTTGACTCGGCGGCCGGTGAGTATCAGCAGCAGATAGGCGCGCATGACCTGCGGGTCGCCGAGTCCGAACACTGTCTTGTCCTGCCCATCGACGACGATGGTGCGACTGTCCGTTACCGGCAGACCGACCAGATCCAAATGCGCGGCGACGCGACTGAGATCTTCGTCGTCGAGGTATTCGGGTGCGTCGTCGGAGCGCACGACCGAGATCGTTTCCCCTCGCGGCCACAGCACGAGGTGGCGTTCGGTGAGCTCACGCCATCGCGGGTCGCCCAGGACGAATGCTGCTTCGTCGCGGTGTTCGACGAAGAACGCGTACATCGAGTTCACTGCTGTCTGGGTGAGGGAGATGGTCTTGTTGGACAACGGCTGGCCTTTGTTGGGCCCGTTGGCCGCGCGGCGGGTGCGTAGCCAGCCGAGGAAGTCGTTCGCGAACGGACGCAGCATCGTCGCCGGGTCGGTGACCAGTACCGGACTGTCTATTCCGCGTTCGATCAGGAAGGGGCCGAGATGAGCGCACAACGAGGTTCGGTATCGACCGACGCTGCCCCACCGAATCCGGTCGGCGTTGAGAAGGGTTCCGAGCCACCATTGGCCTGCGGCACGAAGCCAGTCCGGTTCCACGGTCGACCAATCGACGGTGGCATGACCGCGCGGTTCGTGTCGGCGTGCTGGTATTCGGGGGTCGTGGAGGGGATCCCACAGCTCGGCCTGCCACCACGCCTGTTCGTGATAGGCGATGCCGACCGCCCGCCGGAGGCGGCGCATGATTTGCAGATGGTTTTGGCTGAACCGTGCGCCCGGAAGACGTTGGTGGCGGGCGGTGAACGCCGACCGGGCCTCGGTGATCCACGTTTCGAGGTCCAGGTCGAGGAAGGATGTGATCGGTGGGTGGCCTCGCTGGACCCGCGAGCTGCTGATTTGGGCGATCGAATTCATCCACGTCGACACCGCGGCCGGCGAGACCCGTTCACCGGTGATATGCAGTGACCACAGCCACCAGATGAATTCGTGGCGGATCGGATCGGGAACATCGAGTGCGACATGTTGGTGGGTCCGGCTCGGGTAGTGATAGATCACCTCGTTCCACGGCCAGGCCAGCATGTCGAGAGTCGTTCCAGGCCGGACATGTTCGGGAACGAGTTCCCAGAGATCGTGGTCGGTGACCCCGGCCTGTTTGTGTTCGGGCAGCGGCAATGCAGCAGACTTCATCGATTCTCCAGGTTTGTCGTATATCCCTGCTCGGCTGGTAGGTGCCATCCCTGCGCATATGTCCGCCACTCGGCCACGCTGCGTAGCTCCGCCTCTTCGGTCACCCATCCGTACAGGTCCAGAGTGGTCTGAACCTGGGCGTGGCCGAGTCGCCGCATGACGACATGCTCGGGAACACCGCTCAGAAGTAGCGCCGTGGCGTGGGTATGCCGGAACCAGTGCGGAGTCCAACCGGTGGGGACGGTACCGCCTACGCGGCTCTGCAGCCGCTCGACGACCCGGTAGACCCCGCTCGGTGTCATCGCCGCCAGCAACTGTCCGCCACCGGTATTGACCAACACGGGGTCGGTGTCGCGAAGCGGCAAGCCATGACGGTCGGCTAGAGCGCCGACCTCGTAGAGAAAGTCCCCGTAGAGCCGCTCGAGCCGGTCGGAGACGAACACGCGCCGAGCCCTCATATTCTTCACTCTGGCGCCGTTGGGATTGTCGCCGCGGGGAACAACCTCGATATACGGTGTGCCGCCGCGTCCGACGACCCAGTCCTCGTGCCGCACACCCAACGCCTCGCCCAGACGAAGGCCTGTCTCGGCCAGTATCTCGAACAGCAGACGGTCACGTAGATTCCCCGCCCACGACCGGCCGATTGGATCGAATGTCGCTGCGCTGTCGAGGATTCGCTGCACATGCACCGGCAGGAACACCGGTGTCGGACCGGTGTGCCAGCGGCGACGCGGGACAAGCACTGCGGGGCGATCGCGACGCCGGCTCCGCAGGTGCGCCAAGAACGATTGGAACTCCGGTTCACGCCGCGCACGCCCCAATCGCGGTGCGACTGCGCCGTATTGGCGTTCGGACCATTCGTAGAACGAAGCCAGCGCCGCCAACCGCAGCGACACCGTTCGCGGCCCGCACGTCGTGGGCTTGGCAGGGTGTTGGCGTGCGGTGGGCAGATCTCCGCCGGTGAGCCAGCCGATGAATCCGCTCAACGCGGTCAGGCCGGGATCGCGCCACTCGACCCCGTTCTGCTCGAGGTAGTGCCACCACAACGCGAGCCCACGTGAGTACGCCTTCACGGTGTTGGGGCTGAACGCGCACGCGACCCGAAGCCACTCCAGCCATTCTTCGACAGGGCCTACTACCGCGTGGTCGAGGTCGAGGACAGTCCAGGTCACCCCGCCGTCCGGCAATACCACCTTTTGCGTCCGAGCCATGACACCCACCTCCCGTACGGGTGTAGGCAACCATCAGCTCACGTGCAAACAAAGCCGACGCGCCGACGCTCCCATGACGTCGAAGACGCCTGGAGGTGGGGTGAAGATAAGAATTCCTGTTCGACCAGCTCGTCGAAATCGGAAGGGCGCAACGTGAAGCGACGAACCGCCTGAACGCCTTCCGCAGCGGCAGCACACTATGACCGCGCGGAAAGAGACAGAGTCGGGCTACGAGCGCCGTCGAGCTGCCCTCGCCTCTGCACGATTGGCCGCCATCGATGTCGCGCATCTCGATACAGGCGAAGTCGAGGACCTCGCTGTCGGGCGGGAGATAGATGAAGCGCTCGCCGCCGGCACGACGCTCAGTGACGTCGCGCGGTCCATCGGTCACACCGAGGCAGTCGCCTCAGACCTTCTAGGAAGTTCCGAGAACTTCGCGAGAGTCTCGCTGCGCGCAACCAAATTCCGCTGTTCTGAGCAACATTCAACGCACACCTCGCATTGCCGCTATGACTCGAAGAGGCCGACGCCATGAACTTCATCCGCATCGACACCGACAGGGGCACCCTCTACGGGCCAACCTTCGCCGAGACGCTGACACACTTCTTCGGACAAAACCAGCACGTCGAATGGGACTGCCACAAGCTTACCGCCGGATACTTCGGTGGGCGGTGCACAGTGTCGACTGCCATCCGATTGCCTCACCGCGGACAGTGGATCGTCGCAGCTAGATCCTTCGGCCCTCGCACCGTCGACGCGATCCCCGAGTGCGCAGCTCGCAGCGGATCGAACTTTGCTACCGCACCGTTCGATGCACCTGCGTTGCCTCGCTGGGTGTACGAGTGGGCGTACGACCTGCTGGTCTGACTCGCACGCCGCAGCTCGACCGTTGATTGCGAGATGCGAATCAGCACAAGTGCTGCAGCTGGGAAATCGACGACGGACGCAGAAGCAGACGCGAAGAGCGCCGATCATTGCAACCGAGCCACGCGGGGCGTCGACCCTGAGCAACGCCGGACGGTCGCGCAGCAGCCCCGATCCAGCTCCGTCTGTCCTGCCACACCCCCGGGAGCACAGCGAACAGGAATCCGCCCGCCCGCGTAGACGCAGGCGGCTCACCGCCTGTCAGTGCGCAGCGTTGTACGCCTCTTCGATATCGGCCGGGATGCGGCCACGTTCGCTGATCTCGTAGCCCTGGTCGAACGCCCACTGCCGGATTGCCCGGGTCTGCTCTGGATCACGCTTGCCCGAACCGCTAGCCGCTGCCGAGGTCGACGCGGCAGCGGGGGAGGGCTTACGCTTGCGGCCACCGAGCCGCGTCGCATGCTCGATGTAGAGGTCGAGCTTCTTGTGAAATTCGTTCGCGTTCTTTGCTTTCAGGTCGATCGAGTACTCGATGCCGTTGATCGCGAATTCGATTGTTTCGCCGGATTCGTCGTCAATGACCGAGCCATCGATATCGTCCACCAATTGGGTTGTCACTCGTTTGGCCACAGCAGTAGAACCTTTCCGATACACGTTACGAAGCGATACTGCATTCGTCTTCATGCAGAAGAACCGGCGCCGATCCTCGCCTTCGTCATCGACACAATCACGCGAGCCGCGAGCGAGTCGTCTTCGACTTGCCGCTCTCGGGCGTTCAGACACCGAGAATGCACTACCGCTGGCGCACAGGTGGTGCCCTCAGCAATCGCGAACGCTGCAGCGCAACAGTATTGGACGCGTTGACGCCCGCAAATGTTCCGGTCGGATCCACCCACCCGTCGGCCACCATTCTCAAACGGACGAGTCGCGCGAGTCGAACGTGCCGGGGGCCGCAAACCTTGAACGGCCCACCACCGCTGGATCGCCCGGGCTTTGAGGGATTTCGGTTGCAGCCAGCAGTGAGAAGGTGCTGTCAGAGGGCTCGGGTTAGTTCTGAATCAGCTCGGAGGCGTTTCACCTCGGCGCGGGAGTGTCGAACGGCCTCTGTGTCCGAACTCTTGTCGCGCGCGACGTCGTGTGCAAGGTCGAGGATTGCTCGTCGGAGATGCTTGCGCGCCTTGCGGGACCGCCGATTCGGAGCGGCTTTCTCGAATGCCTTGCGTGCCTTCTTCTCCAGCACGCCCTCGACGTCGGTATCGGTGAGATGTCCGGCCTCGACCTCGGGGGCGAGGATGTCGCGGACGAATTGGTACTCGCGCGGCGCAGCACGGCGGAACGCGATGGTCAGTACCGTGAATCCGATAACTATTGAGACGAACCAGACGCCGAAGACGGCCAAGCCGTTGCCGCCGCTGAGGCCACCCGCGTCGTCCCACATGAAGTGCAAAAACATTCCGGTTGCCACGAACGCGAGACCCCGTCCGATTCTGCGGGGTTGCGCGTTGGTCCCGATCAGGTAGAGAACTCCACCGCATACCAACGCACTGAACAGGGGGTGGGATATGAAGCTGACCGCGATCCGGGTAATTGACATCTGCACGGCATTGCCGAACGGGTCGGTCCCGAACGACCCAGCAGACGCGGTCGCGGAGTAGAGAAAGTCTTCGAAGATGGCGAATCCGAGTCCGATGAAGGCTCCGATGATCAGGCCGTCATTTGCGGTTCGGACCAAGCGCGGAGCGAGGCCCATCAGAAGCACGAATCCGCAGAGCTTGGCTGCTTCCTCGGTGATCGGTGCCGTCGCACCTGCGGCCCAGTTGGCACTCCAGACTTGGCCGAAGAGCTTGGGGTAGATGCCGAGCATCGCGGTGTTCACGGTCATGGCGAAGGCGAACGTCGCGGGAATTGCGCCCCACAGCAGCGCAGCTGCAATGAGCGTGCCGGGCTGACGTTCCCACCGGTCGATGTGGCGAAACCACGCGAACCAGGCGAGACCGCACAGGCCGCAGAGGACGGCCGCTATTGCGAACCCGTCGGCGTAGAACCCGGCCTTCGGAGCGAAGAATGACCAGGCTTGTGCAGCACCGAGGGCGGTGAGAGCGGTGTACACCCAGAACGAGAAATTGTGAGGTTGGAAGAACACGAATCGTTCGCCCCAGCCGGAGATCTTCACAGCGTCGTCCTGGCGTCGCTGCGCATCGGTAGCCGATAGATCCGTCGACGTCTCGATTGCGTTGTCGCTCATCGGTTGTTCCCGTCCGTGCTGCGGATGCTGGTGATCATGTCTCGGATGTTCTCGGCGGCTGCGGTCATCTGGGCGGGTGGGCCGTATGCCGTGATCTGCAGGCCGGTCCCGTCGATGACGAAGGTCGCTGCCAGACCGTCGCCTCGGATGCTGCTGTAGGGCGCAAGGACGCCGGGTTCTCCGGTCACCGTCGTGAGGTTGGTTCGATCGCCCTCGACCTGAAAGGAAGGATCGCTGGTACGAGAGGTGACCTTCGCTGTCTGGTCCAGTAGTTGGGACGGAGTGCCGTCGAAGGAGTCCGACGAGATCTGAAACGTCACACCGTCGCCGGCGAGAATGACGTCGCCGGACTTCTGCACTGATTCGCCTGGGTCGACTCGGAAACCGCTTTCGACGTTCCAGCCTGCGGTGGGGGTGAATTCGATGGCGTCGGTGAGGGCGAGTTGCTCGCCTGCCTCGGTCGGATCGTCCCAGGCGAGAGAGGAGTCGATTCTCGGTACGACGATGGTCAGGACCACGAAGACTGCGATGACAAAAAGTGCGGGTGGAAGTGATCGTATGTCGAGGCCGAGCACCCGGTGTTCGGCCGGCACCCGCGCCCTGTGCTTGCTGGGTTGGGTCAGTGTCACAGGCGCGCGTCTCCCTGTTCGGTGCCTTTACACATTCATTGGACATCTCAGATGTTACTTCGGCGTCGACCTCGATGTCGGCTGCCGCCTCCGAGTTTCACAGTCACGAATCAACAAGGCCGCATCGCTCCCGACAATGGAGTCCTCACGCTCGACCCGTTCGGCTCCTGCGGTGTCGACGCAATTCCCGAGTGCGCCGCTTGCAGCACACCGAATTATGTTCCCGCACCGTTGGATGCAACTGTGCTTCCTTGCGGGTTGCACGAGTAGGCACGTGACCTGCTGACCTGATACGCATGCAATAGCACGATCGTGGAACACCAAACGCACACGAGCACGAGCGCGGCGAAGGCGAAGTGGTGCGTACCCGTGACCCGCATGGGGCAATATCCGGACTACGCCGGAAAATCGCCACGTGACGAAGCCTCGCTTCGTTATGGAAGGGTGCTGCGCTATGCGCCAATAGTGGCGGCGACGAAAAAAGCAAACAAGATCGACGCAACAATCACGCTGATGCGGAACACGCCCGCGGCGATGACTCCCGTTGCCCGCAGAGGAGCGAACCGCCAACCAGTCTCTGACTTACCAGCGCGCCACAGCGCTCCTGCGACGATCAATCCGATTGCAACAAGTGCGATCACGGTCGTTCACCTCCTACCGCGATGCTGCGTCCGCCCTCGCCATCTGCCCACGAGTCTTCATCTCTCGAGGGCTCGGCAGTGGTGATCGATGCGGAATCTCCAGGGCTCTCGACACTCTCTTCCGTGCTACTCGTGCCACCCGCGTCATTCTCTGCAGCCGGATCGACGTTGGACCGGACTGTCGCACGTGCCGCCACCGTCGATTTGACCAAGCGCGTCGCTTCTGGCACTGAAAGATCCACCAAGGCCGCAATGCTCGCGTATGTCTCACCGCGTTTCTTCAGCTCAGCAAGTGCTCTTGCGCGCCGCTCGCGCGTCGCGTCAAGTTTGGTTTCCGCGTCCCGCCGCAACCGCTCGATCCTCGAGGTCACATCGTCATTGATTTTTTGTTCGTCGCGGGTGGCATCGAAATATGAAATCAGATCCTGCTCCTGATTCTTCAAACGCAACTGTGCGTCCGACAATCTCTGCGCATTCGCTCTCCGAGCCCGTTCCCGAGCGCTGACCGGTCCACCGTTCGAGGGAGTCATGCTGGATAGGCTACCGCCAACATGCTGGCCGGCGAAAGGGTCATACGCACCCACGGTCGCCCTGATTTATCTGTCCTGCTACAACTTTCGTCCCTCATCGTCCATGCACGTTCTAATTCGTCCGAAATCTAGATACTGTCGACTTCAGATTCCCTGCATCTCTTCGCGAAATAAAAAAGCAAACGCCACACACCTCTTGCACTATTAGTGTCCATGGGTGGAATCTGCGTACTATCGCGACCGTGCCGCGCGATTCAGAAGCAAATTTCGAGGGAGATCGACTCGTGAGATCTCGTCGCACACCAGCTCGTCTGCGGCGGTGCCCGCGATGATGACCGTCCACGCGCTGCACGCCGGCGACGGCTACACCTACCTCACCCGCGAAGTCGCCAGCGCCGACACCCGCCTCGAACGCGGCCAAGACCTCACCGATTACTACGCCGCCGAAGGCACCGAACCGGGCATCTGGGGAGGGCGGGCCTCGGCCGAGCTCGGTGTGTCCGGGCATGTCCGCGAGGATCAGATGAAGGCACTGTTCGGTGAAGGCCTGCACCCCGAAGCCCAGGCGTTGATCGAGGCCGCTGTCCTCGACGGAGCGCAGGCGGAGGCGGCGATCGACAGCGTGCGGCTCGGCCGCAAGTTCGCGCGCTTCCGCAACGAAGTGCCGCTGATGAAACGCATCCGCGCCGAGATCGACAGAGACCGCGCCGCTGGCGGAAAACCGCTCACCGCCGACCAGTGCCAGCTGATCCGCTACCGAGTCGGAGCCGACGAATTCCACCGCGAAGTCGGCCGATCACCGTCCAGCGAAGGAGAGCTCGTCCGCTACATCGCCTCGCAGGAACGCCGCGAACGCCAACCCGTCGCCGGCTACGACTGCGTGTTCACTCCGCAGAAATCGGTGTCAGTTCTCTGGGGCCTGGGCGACGACGACACACGTGTGGCGATCGAGCGCGCACACAGCGCCGCGGTGAGCGATGCCATCGGCTGGGTCGAGGACAACGCCTCATACACCCGCGTCGGCAAAGCCGGTGTCGGACAGATCGAATCGACCGGCCTGATGTATTCCCGGTTCGATCACCGCGACAACCGCAACGGTGACCCGAACCTGCACACCCACGTCGCGATCTCCACCAAAGTGCGAGGCGTCGACGGCAAATGGCGCAGCCTGGATGGCCGCGTGCTGCACAAGCTCGCCGTCGCCGCATCCGAGCGTTACAACACCCTCATTGAGGAGTACGTCACCCGCGAGCTCGGCACTGTGTTCGCCGACCGACCCGGCACCGGAATGAACAAGCGCGCCGTCCGTGAAATCGAGGGCATCCCCACCGCACTGCTCAGCGAGTTCTCCCGCCGCGACGCCATCGAGTCACGATTGGAAAAGCTCGTCTCGGACTACCGCAAGACCCACGGCAAAGACCCCTCGACCTCGATGCAGATGCGCCTCGCCGACCAGGCGACCTTGGAAACCCGCAACGAGAAGGCACCCCCGAAATCGTTTGGTGCCCAACGCGCGGAATGGCGCGAACGCGCGCTGGACGTCGTCGGTCGCCGCGCCCTGAACTCCGCACTGAAAAAGAGCACCGGTAACACGATCACCGTCACCGATGCCGCCTCGATCGACCACCGCGAGATCGCCCGCACCGCAGTCGCACGTATCGCACAGCAACGCTCGAGCTGGAATCGCTGGCACATCCAAGCCGAAGTCCAACGACAACTGCGGCCGCTGGTGTTCGCGACCGCGGCCGAGCGTGATGCGGTCGCCGAGAAGGTCACCGAAGCCGCGCTCGGCGGTGAGTCGATCCGGTTGACCCGCCAGGTCGACGCGACACCCAAGGCGCTGCAACGCAGTGACGGTGCGTCGATCTTGACCGTGCACGGCAACGAGACCTACACCAGCGCAGCGATCCTCGCTGCCGAACACCGCCTCGTTGGTGCCGCCCACACCCCGACCGCGGTCATGGCACCCGGCAACGCCTACGTCGCCGCCCTCGCCGTGCACACCCAACGCAAGGGCTGGGATCTGGGCGCGGACAAGAAAGCACTCGTCGAGCACTTCCTGTTCTCCGGTGCCCTCCTGGCCGCCGGCGTCGGACCGGCCGGCACCGGCAAGACCACCGCCATGCGCGTCGTCGTCGACGCCTGGCGCAGTTCCGGATACAACGTGATCGCCCTCGGGCCTTCTGCAAAAGCCGCCGGCGTCCTAGGCGACGAACTCGGTGTCACCGGCCGCACCATCGCCGACGTCCTCACCCGCTACGAGAACGGACTCGACACCGGCATCACCCCGGGGTCGATGATCCTCGTCGACGAAGCGGGCATGGCCTCGACACACGATCTGGACCGGTTGACCTACATTGCTGCCGAGCACGGCGCAGTGGTCCGACTGCTCGGTGGCCCGCAGCAGCTCGCCGCCGTCGACACCGGCGGCGCACTGCGGCTGGTCGCCCGGTCGAGCGCGGCACCGGAACTGGTCGACGTTCATCGCTTCCGCGACAAGGAAGAAGCCGAGATCTCGCTGCGACTGCGTGACGGTGATACCTCCGTCGCCGCCTGGTACGCCGCGAAGGACCGCGTGCAGCACGGCATGGCCGACGACCTCGCCGAGAAAGTTTTCACGGCCTGGGCGAAGACCTCGGACACCGACTCGACGTCGTTGATGATCGCCAGCAGCAACCACGCCGTCCGCGACCTCAACGACCGGGCGCGCACCGAACGACTCGCCAAGGGATTGGTCAAGAAGGGCGGCAACGACCTCTCCGACGGACTGCGCGCCAGCGCAGGGGACCGCATCGTCACCCGCCGCAACGACACCAGCCTGCGCGTCACCGGCACGCGCGGGGAACGAGTGCGCAACGGCGACCTGTGGACGGTGAAGACCGCGCACCGCGACGGATCGCTGACCGTGCGCCACCTCGAACACGGCGGGCGCATCCGCCTGCCGACCGACTACGTCACAGAGCACTGCGAGCTCGGCTACGCCGCCAGCATCCACCGCTCCCAAGGGATGACCGTCGACCAGGTCCACGTCCTCGTCGACGACACCATGAACCGGCAAGCCCTCTACGTCGCACTCACCCGCGGCCGGGACGGAAACCAGCTGTACGTGCCCATCGACCGGATCGTCGACCCGCACCTGATCCACGTGCATCCGGACAAAAAGATCGCCGACGAAGTCGTGCGGACCATCATCGGCCGCGACGGCTCGGACGTCTCGGCGACCGAACAGCAACGCGACGCCGCCGTCGCGCACCGCAAGCTCGACTACAACGTCGGCGGATACGAGTACGCGGGCGAACTCATCGACGCGCACCGCATCGAAGCTATCGTCCGCGAGAACATGGGTCCGGAGTTGGCGCACACGATGATCGCCGAAGCCCAATGGGACACCTTCGTCCACCAGTACCGCCGCGCCGAGCAGCTCGGCCTCGACGCCGCCCCCACCCTCGCCGCCGCACGCTCAGAGCGCGAACTCGCCAGCGCCGACTCCGTCTCCGCCGTCATGCACTGGCGACTCGAAAAGCACATCGAGAACGGCGCGGACGAGATGCACGCGTGGACGCAGAGCATCGAACCGACGCTGCGCACCCAGTTCGGTGAGCACGCCGAGACCATCCTCGGCGACGGCGGGGCGTGGCCCGACCTCGCCGCCCATCTACGCAATGCCGAACGCGCCGGCAAAGACCCCCACGCCGCGATCGTGGAACTGCGACGCGGTGTCACCGAACCCGACCCGAGTGCAGCGGATCTGCTCGACGACGCCGAACGACGCTGGCCCCTCGGCCGAGAGGCACGCGACCACAGTGCCCCGAGTTGGGTCCTGCCGCCGATGCAGGACCGCGAGGGAATCGACCCCGAACTCGTCGCCTGGAGCCGCCGCCGATACACCGAGATCGCCGAACGCACCCGCGAGCTCGGACAGCACGCCGTCGACGAACAACCCGCCTGGACCCGCCACCTCGGAGAGATTCCCGACTCCGGCGGTGCCCGACTGCGCTGGCAGATCACCGCCGGCCAAATCGGGGCCTACCGAGAAGAATTCGGCATCGACACCGACCGCACGCTCATCGGAGACCGCCCCGAACACGGCGAAGCGGCCCGCGCGTGGGACCAGGTCAACGCCCGCATCAAGACAGTCACCGCACCCGCTCAGCTACCCAACCATGCAGTGCCCGGACAGCAGCCGGCACCGACCCCGCAACCCGCGACGCCAGATCCGATCATCGACACGGACCGGGCGCGACGAGAGGCCGCGGAGCAACGCGCCGCCGAGCAACGCCGCCTCGCCGAGCAACGTAAAGCCGAACGTCGCGAACAACTACGCCAACAGCAAGCTCGACAACCCGGACCGACCCGCGAACCACGCATCTAAGACCTGCCACCCATACCTCTTGCCGCCAGTAGTGCCACCGCGCCGCAAGCATCACCACGACAGCAGCACCGGCCGGTGCGCCCGAACATCGCCTTCATAGGAGCACTTTCGACATAGCCCGACACCTTTCCGGCAAATTATCCGTACAGACTTAGAAACGCTACCGACATCGTCGAGATCGAAGCAGCACGACTTCCACCCCGCACCGTCGACCTGCCCGACGGGCGCACCCTGCGCCTGTTCACCACCCGAGTGCAACTGGGCCGCGAACTGTTCAATCGCCTCGACATCGATACCGAACTCGGCATCACGCCAGACGCCCCGAGCAACCGACGTTCGAGAGCTGATCCGCCAAGCTTCCATGCAGCCCCTGGGCTTACACGATTACGACCTGGCCCGATAGCCCGATCCAATGCGCACGAAGAACGAACGGCACTGTTATGACCACCACACCGCCTCGCACCACATACGAGGTAACACCCCGTGATCTCCACCGGGTCCTGATCGCGCTCGCTCTGTCCGCTCTCATCGTGTGGCTCGCGTGGGCTGTCCCGATAGCCGATTGGGTATTGGCCACGGCTAACGGTGCCTCCGCCGAGATCGGTCGCGTCGCTGCCGCGCAGGACGTCGTCACGCAGGGATGGTGGGCCGTCATCGTCATCGTCATCGTCATCACCTTCGCCATGACAGTCGGCAGCCTCACCGCTGTCGCCATGGACTACTCACACGGGCGGAACTGGAGCTTGACGGCACTGAAGAAAGCCACTGGTCTCGCGGCCGTCACGATCTCCATGTGGGCGATCTGGACGGTCAGCGTCCTCGCTGCGGCCGGAGTCCCGACCATCGGTTAGAGCTGCACCGGCCGACACCGCTGTGTCGGTACCTATTGCGAGACTGACCATCACCGAATCGAAGGAGCACCGACATGGCACACATCCTCGACCGCACCAACTCACGAGGACCGGTCACCGGCTGGATCGCAGTCATCGCCAAAGCCGCTGCGCTGGACCAGATCTCCGACACCGACCCCACCGATACACACGGTTCGCAGGAACGTACAAGATGACCCACAGAGCCAACATTGTTCTCGCGTGCTGCGGCATCGCCGGTGCCGTAGTGATCGCGGCCGTGACCGTGTTCCTCGCCCGTGGTTCGGACACACCCCCACCGGCAAGCACAGACGCCGGAATCGCCATCGACCCCTCGGCCACGGACCCCGCCGGGGTCGCAACGGCGGTCATGTCCGGTGTGTACACATGGCAACCAGCAGTACAAGATTCACCGTGGGAAGCCCTGCACGCCCAGCGCGACAACCTGACCGGGTCGATGGCTACCGCCGCCGCGACACCCCCCGATCCAGCGCCGCAGCCCATCCCGGAATGGTCGGCATGGGCACGCAGCGGCGACATCGTCACCGCCCTCGCCGCACACGACACCAGTATCTACACCAACGGCACTGCCACCGAGATAGACGGCGACAACCAGGCCACCGTCGCCATCACCATCGACCGCGTCGTCCAGCACCGCAGCGGTGCGATCACCCCGTTCACCGGGTACACCGGGGCCGTCGATCTCGAACGCACCGACGACGGCTGGAAAGTCTCGAACTACCGCCTCACCGCCACCGACTGCTGAACGACTTCAGCACAGAACCGGGATCGACAGAGACGATACCGCCGGGCTGACGCTGTCGTCACACTGAACGAAAAACACTGTGCCCGTGCACCGACCGTGGTCAAAAGA
Source organism: Rhodococcus sp. 05-2256-B1 (assembly GCF_002258465.1). Classification (NCBI taxonomy): domain Bacteria; kingdom Bacillati; phylum Actinomycetota; class Actinomycetes; order Mycobacteriales; family Nocardiaceae; genus Rhodococcus; species Rhodococcus sp. 05-2256-B1. Next base: position 324,380 of record NZ_NOZA01000017.1, read on the forward strand.
GGAGGCGACAGGGGTGTCTCGCGGATAAACACGCAGTATCGATAGCCAGGATCACTGGCTCTCTGCGCCGAAAGAGCAAAACATGAACCACGATAGACGTTTTCAGAAAAACGTCAGCTGAGCCTCGTCGACACGGACACGACCGACCCGTCGTCCGCGCATCGGTGATGCCACCTGTGTGGGCAGTGACGGCGGGGGAGTGAGGCCGACCATCCCGAGGCCGGCACCTGCGCGGCGCACCAATTCCGATCGAACCCGGGACCGCTCGACGGCGCGAGCTCGCCCGGTATCTGATTCGCGGTCGCTCCATTCCGATTCCCAGACAGCCGACCCCGGTGTCGGCGCGGCCAACGCCCGGTCGGTCAACCGATCGAGAAGTTGATCGAGCCTGTCGATCAGCACCTCTGCGAGGTCGTCCAGCACACGATCGGGCACCATGGCCACGCCGACGTCCTCGTTCCCACTCACACGCGACACTGTAGAACCATGCACCGACGGGGCCGGCGCGCCGCCGTTCTCATGCCTACGACCACCGCTGTCGGGCCGACCGAACTTGCCGACCGCATCGGCCGTGGCGGTGCCCGCGCAGTAGTGGCCAACGGCATCGACGCCCACAAGTTCGTCGACGCTTCGGAGACTTCTGGCAAATCAGCGGCGACGGGACTCCCGGCTGGCTGGCCTACCGCGACACTTACTCGATCGCTGATCCCGTTCCGTTCGAGACCGTCACGACTCCTTACGATCCGCTGCTGTTGTACTTCACCTCCGGCACAACAAGCCGTCCGAAACTGGTGCAGCACAACCAGGTTTCCTGCCCCTCTGGCAAGTCGCATTTCTCGCGGCCAGCGCGATCGAGAAGCTCGACCCGATGATACCGAAGCTCTTCGTGCAGTACTGTCTGACAGTACTGCACGGATGGTCCACAGTACTGATACCCGCTCACTCGGGGGTTGTTGTGCGCGTCGAACGCTTGTTGCTCACCGGAGAAGCGCGTGAGCTGATTCAGCGCGCGCGGGCCATTGCCGACAAAGTGCTCGACCCGATCGCCGACAAGCACGAACGAGAAGAGACCTACCCGACGGGGTCTTCGCTACCCTCGGAGAAGCCGGGCTTCTCAGCCTCCCGTACCCGGAGGAGTGGGGCGGCGGAGCGCAGCCCTACGAGGTCTACCTGCGGCATTGTCTACCTGGCCGACATGCCGGTCGGTCTCAGCACGGGCAGTCCCGTTCAGGAGCAATCGAATCCGCGGTCACGATTCCCGCGCAACAAGACTCTCCGCGCCATGCGCTGATGCCCTCCTTGACCGCGAGGATCGCGATGGCCAGAGCCGCAACCGGGTCTGCCCACGTCCACCCGAAGAGGCTGTTCAAGAGCAACCCGACCAACAACACAGCCGAGAGGTAAGTGCACAACAAGGTCTGCCTGGAATCGGCGACGGCAGTCAAGGAACCAAGCTCCCTGCCTGCCCGTCGTTGCGCCCACGACAGCGGAGGCATAGTCGCCAAACTCACTGCGGCCAAAACGATACGGACAGCCGAGTGGTCAGTCTGGCCGGTGACGAGGAGGGATCGAACCGCTTCGGCCGACACATACAGAGCTAGGGCGAAGAACGAGAACGCAATGACGCGCAAGGTCACCTTCTCGCGTGACGCGGGATCACCCGCGGCGAACTGCCAGGCCACCGCAGCAGCCGAGGACACTTCGATGATCGAATCCAACCCGAAGCCGATCAACGCCGTCGACGAGACGTGAACCCCCTCGGTGATCGCAATGACGGCTTCGACCCCGTTGTATGCGATCGTCGCAGCTACGAACCAGCGAATTCGTCGAGACAGCACAGCTCGCCGGTCGATGAGAATGGCGTATGTAGCAACCGCCGGCATGCCCAGCTCGTCGGCCATCAGCAGCATCCTCCGTCTACCGACGCGGCGCAGCAGGCCGGGTCCACAGCGAGGACCACAGTTAGTAGGTCATCGAGCGCGTGCCCGATGCTGCTGTCCGCCAACTCATACCGCGTTCGTCTGCCATCGGGCACCGCGACCGCCAACCCACATCCGCGGAGGCACGCGAGATGATTGGACAGCTTTTGGCGGGTCACACCCAAATCATCGGCAAGCTCCGCCGGATACCGCGGCCCGTCCTTCAGTGCCATCAGCACCCGGGTACGGGTCTCATCCGACAGCGCATGCCCGAAACGCGACAACACCGACACATCACTCACGACGTTCACGAAATGATAGTACATCTAAATCTGAATTCACGAATAAGTGAACCGTCGCGAGCGGCTCGTGCGCCTACTCCAGAGCATGAGCAGGGTAAGGACCGCCCCGCACTCGAAAGGGCGGCGCGCGGGTGTCCACGTATTCCCGGGACGACCTGGGATGAGTCGTACCAAGTTGGAGCAAACGGCGTAGATCGTGTTCTACCCCTGAGGGGTGAAGACCATAGCGTTTCCGATCATTTTCGCGAAGGCAGTATCGGCGGTCGTGTCCGGTGCCGTCGGCGTCGTTGCCTACAACGGCGCGAAGAGGCTCAGGACAAGACCCCAGTTCGCAAGGCTGCTGTTTGCGCCACCGAGGTCAGCCTCAGGGCAGCACGGAGAGTCGAAGTCCACGCAGAATCCGCCCGTTTGGCAGTATCCGATGTCGTCGCCGAATTCCGGGATCGCCTCGGCGAAGAGGTCCCGCCGCCGGGTGGTATCCGAGACCGGCCACGGACACTCGCACTCTGCTTCGACGATCGCACCGACATGCCGACGCTGACAGAAGCACACCCGTACGCCCGCATCTACCTCTTCCTGCCAGGACTCGGTGTCATCCTCGGCACGCGGGTGCTCGGTGAATTCGGTGATGACGCCAACCGATAGACACTGCCAAGTCTTGCAAGAATCCCGCCGGTACGTCACCCCTGACGATCGCATACGGCCAAAAACGCGCCGTCCTGGCCCGTCACGTGCGTAACCGGCTGCTCTACGACGCGGTCGACCAATTGGGCCGTCTGCGCCCTCAACCAAGGCCCCGGCGCTCGCGCGTTCTACGACCAACACCGAGCTGCCGGGGACCTTCACCGCTGAGCGCGCTGCGCACTCGGCAATCGCCTTGTCGGACTCCTGCATGGTTGCGTGCGCCACTACACCGAGTACGACGAACACACCGCCTGGGCACACCGAACGTCGCAACATCCCACCGCCGCTAGACTGGTTACGGCCCTGGGATGTCTAGCCGAATGGGCAGTTTTTCGGGCATTACGCGTTTCCCGAACGACTGCATCGAATAGCTTCGTAGTAGTGCAGACGCCCCTACGAAAGGTTGATTTAATATGCCCAGTTTTCCAGGCTTGGCCCACGTCGCGATAACGGTATCGGATCTCGAGCGGAGCGTCGAATGGTATTCGCGGTTGTTCGATTCCCGCCCGGTTCTGGACGAAGACGAAGAGTCGGGAGGCTTCCATCATTCGGTTTTCGCGCTCGCCGACGGCATGCTGTTCGGGCTGCATACACACCACGGTTCGACGGCTGAAGCACCGTTCGACGAACGGCGAACAGGCCTGGATCATATCGCGTTCGGGTGCTCCCAGGAAGAACTGATCCAGTGGCGAGAAAGGTTGACCGAGCTCCAGATCGAACATTCCGGCATCAAGCACGCCCATTACGGTTCGGGTATCTCATTCCGAGACCAGGACAACGTCGCACTCGAGTTCTTCGCGCCACCCGCGTAAGCGCGACTACCTCGAGCCGTGGCCCCTGCCGGATCGGCATCACGGGTTGCCTTCGTCTTCTAAGTCCTCGATCGCGACCCCCGTCTACAAGGCAAAGGCGCGGATAGCATTGCGCAGCGGAAGCAAAGTTGCAACGTCGAGCGCTTCGGGCAGGCTCCAGGACTGTGCGGCCGTAGCCACTCGGAACAGTGTCGGGCACTAAGCCGCCCGCGCGAAAGATCTGGTGTACCGCACACTTCGAGCCGTCGGCATCGAAAGTGCTGTGGTTGCCGACTTCTTATGTCCGCACGATGGCGGGTTGAGTGTACGTCGCGTTTGTCATCGACGGCCAACCTCTCTTAGGGTGCAACGCCCCGAACCACATGACAGCACCGTAGTTCTCGACGCGATCAACCGAGCGATCCGAGTTCCGCGCAGCGGAGGCGTGGCTAATCTGGCGGGCTCACTCGTCACAAAGACTGGGGAAGACAGTATCGTCAATAGCTTCGCTGGACGTCTCGACGAAATGGATTACCGATGCGTCCATCGGGACCGTCGGGGACGCCAAAGTCGACTCCCTCCCAGAGTGCGTCGGCGGCCTTTGCGAAACCGAGCTGAATAGACCACTCAGGCGGTGACGCGACGGCCCGCCAATGAAGTGCCACCGCGGACTACCTCCGCGGATCCAGCCACGACCCCCCGGCAACATGTCGCCGGTGAGGATGGAACAAATCCACTCAACGCGAGTTCTTCACCTTCAAGCAGCCGATCGATCTCACTCAATCCGAAGTCTCTGGACTCGCCGGCGCAGTTCCGTTCACCAACCGAGAACGATTGGTGCTTCAGGTTCGGGTGCGAAACTGGCGATCGCGATCGGCAAGTCGTTCTATTTCTGTGTCCGATACCACTGGTAACAGGTAGCAAAATCCGTCGATGTCCGTTGTGATAGGTATGTCGCTTTTAGGAACGATGCGAGCAGGTCTTACCACCGAGCACCAAGCTGAAATCAGCTGCTTATGTTCGCTCGCAATGTGATCGGACGCTGCAACGAGCGCCTGCCATTGCTCGATCTCCACGCCGTGATGGGATCGATCGATCAACCCGACCGCGCGAACGATATCCACGAAGGGCGTAGCACTCGGTGGTCCCAGAGTGCGGACGATACCCACGTCAACGGATGAGTCCTTCACCTGAGCCACGATTGCCGCCGCAACGTCGTCGACGCAACTGAGCGGTTCGGCGACGTCGACCACAGGATAGGAGCCGATGGCCGCACATGCCCGCAGGACGGTCCACAAGGTGTCCTCGGCATTGACGGCACCAGTTCTTCGCGAACCGATCACTCGCCCAAGCCGGATAATCGAGACCGGCAAACCAGCGAGTTCCGCTGCGCGGACGATTTCCTCCGCGATGGCCTTGCTGGCCAAATATCCCGGCAGGTTCTTGGTTTCGATGAACTCGTGAACTGGCTGGTCGGACGCGACCCCTACGGTAGATAGCTGATGAAATGTGGCCCCGCCGCTGTCACGGCACAGTGCGAGCAGTTCTGACACTGCAACAGTATTGACCGGTCGAACACTCGTATAGGGCCGTAGCGGGCTTACCACTGCAGCGCAATTGATCACGTCGGTGATGTTTTCGGCCAACGCACCCCATTGTTCGTCACTCAATGCCAAACGAGGGGCTGCGAGGTCGCCAGGAATGATGTGCACATCTTGCATCAATCGTCCAATCTCGTTCGCGGACAGCGGTTCGCACTGCCGGAGAATGCGGTTGCGCTGCGAATCTCGTGGATTTTCCCCTCCTAACCCTCGGATTAGGACCGTGACTGTCACGTCCGGGTGCGCCAGTAGTTCTCGGAGTACGTGGATTCCTACGAATCCGGTCGCGCCAGTCAGCAGTACGTGTCGACCAAGGCCTCTGGCGTGGAGTCGGTGCACCTTGGACCACGACTTGATGCGCGTCAAAGTTCGGAAATCGTCCATCATCGCTGTTCGCTGTCGCCTGGACGAGGTCCCCGACGGCATCAGGGTGTCGAGTTCGCGGGCAAGCCCTCGGGCGGTCGGGTTTGTGAAAATCAATTCGGGTCGAACATCGAGACCTAGCGCACCACTGAGTCGGTTGGCAGCGGCAATGGTGTGCATCGAGTGCCCGCCAAGAAGAAAGAAGTCGGAATCGGCTGTGATCTCGGCGGTGCCGGTCACCTCGGCCCACACAGCGACGATCGCGGCTTCGGTGTCGTGTGTGGCCGAAGTCGACGGGAGTTCGGTCGGTGTGCGGTCGACCATCGCCACGAGCGCTGCGCGATTCAGTTTTCCGTTCCCGGTGAGTGGCAGGCTGTCTACTATCGTAATCGAATTCGGCCTGGAGCTTGTGGGTAGAAGCCCGTTGAGCCCAATCCCGATGTCCCCGGAGTTCAGTACGCAATCCGAGGCTACAACGAAGCTGTGAATGGTCGGCATGATGCCACCGCGACGTGCGATCACGGTTGCCGAATTCGCGACGCCGGGAAGAGTGGCGATCGCCTTGTCGATTCCAGTGGGCTCGACCCTGTGACCACTGATCTTCACTTGGTCGTCGGTCCGTCCGATGAACCTCAGCAGTCCGTCGTCCGAGGCGCTGACCAAATCTCCGGTCCGGTATGCATGGACCGAGCGTTCATCGCCGGTGCCGCGGCCGAGAACCACTGTGCCGAAGTTGTTTCCGTTCTCACTGTCCGTTGCGGTGTATGCCCGTGCGACGGTAGGGCCGTACAGGCACAACTCGCCGATCCGACGAGAGCCGTCGTCCGGCGTGACGTTGTCGACGAGAAGAAATGCACCGACTGTCGAGATAGGACCCCCGATCGGGACACCGTCGTTTGGGTTGTCCTGGGGCCGAAGTTCAGCGGTCGTGGCTACTACTGTCGCCTCGCTCGGCCCATAGGTGTTGATCAATCGAACTGTCCAGTGCCGGTCAGCGGCCAATTCGTGCCACCGCGCAATATGTGTAGCAGATGCCGCCTCGCCGCCTATGATTACCATCCGAACCGATTCGGGTAGATCCAGGGCTTGTCGCTCGAGGCCGACCACGAGTTCATGCCACAGGGCAGTGGGCAGATCGAGGACAGTGATGCGTTCGTTACGTACCAGTGTTATCAGCGAGCCCAACGATCGCTTGTCGTCATTGCTGGCCACAACCAGCGTTGCACCTGCGGTCAGCGTGAGGAACACTTCCTCGACGCTGGTATCTGCATGCAACGGCGCGAACTGCAGCACTCGGTCGAGGTGGTCGATACAGTATTGTGCGGAGACTCCGGCAATGAAGGCGTTCAGATTGCGCCTCGAGACGGCAATGGCCTTTGGGGTTCCAGTCGACCCTGAGGTAAAGATTGTGTACGCATCACCGGTGGAAGCGTGCGACAGGACTCGATCTTCCGAATCCGGTTGTTCTGCGGGGTATTGCACGGGCGTTGCGTCAGCGACGGTGTTGGTGGTGGCTGCCCGTGTCGAGCTGTCGTACACAGCCGCTGGGTGGAGGTGCCTGACGGTGGCCATTCGATGAGCGAAGTCTGCAGCATTCGCGTCGAGCGCCATATAGGGCGTGCCGAGCAGAAGCGCCGCGAGCATCACCACAATGTCGCGCCCATTTCCCATCGGATAGAACACAATCAGTTTCGAGGTCGGTGCCGTAGTGCGAACTGCATCGGCGACGGTGTTGGCTGCTTGCATCAACTGACGCCTGGTGAGGTTGAAGGATGTCGATCCGGTGGTGCCTGCCAGTGCTGGCGCAGCCGGGTTTTCCATGACCAGGTCCGCGATCGACTCCATCACATCGGCAGATTCGGTGTCTGACGGCACTGGACCAACAGGTACGATTATGCGGCTCAGATCGTCCGTTCGTGAGTGTGGATCTGCGATTGCGGCGGTGATCATGGTGGTCAGGAGTTGGTGGATCCGGGCAAGGTGGACGTCGTCGTAGCGCCGGGGGTTGACGTCGATGCATACTGTCAAACCGCTCCCGGTAGAGCGGCGGTAGATGTCGATCGTGATGTCCTCGACGGGTCCTGGCGTCAGGTTGTGGGCTGTCGCACTGATGCCCGGAAGGTTCAGGTCGTAGTCGAAGGCCATTATGTTCACGACCGGACCGAATAGTCGGCGGTCGCCGCCGAGGGTCTGAGTTTCTGCTCTGAGGTCCTCGTACCGATAGCGTGCATGTTTGCGCGACTGGCGTAGTTGTTCGAAGACCGTGCGCGCGATCGCAGCTACGGAGTGGGCGGGTTCGACTCGCACGGGCACGGCGATGGCACCGAGGATCATGCACGGGGTCTCGGCTGCGCACGAACCCAGTCGATTGCTGACCGGGACCCCGAGCGAGATGTCCGCGGCGCCGGTCTCGCACGCAGTCATCGCGGCGACGACTGCCAGCAGTAGATCCGACCATACAACTCGTGCGGTGCGTGAGGCTTGGGCCAGGGCGACGAACTGCTCTTCGGGAAAATCGATGACAGAGCGGCGAAATGTGCTCGACGGCAGTCTGTTTCGATCCGACAACGTCGGTGCAGAGGAGGAGCCCGAGAGTAGTGATGTCCAGTAGACGCGGTCGGTGAGCCGCTGTGCGCTATGGACGTAGCTCTGGTCCTCGGCTATCACATCGGCCAGTGATCGGGTGGACGCGCCAGGTGCTATACGCCCAGCCGAAGCTGCACGGTACAACACCGACACGCGAGCGCCGATCAGCGCGAACGAGTATCCGTCGAGTGCGAAGTGATGCGCGCGGTGATACCAGAAGAAGCGAGCGGATCCGATGCGGAACACGATGTGCCGGCACAGTGTGTCCACCGCTGGGTTCAGGGGAGTCGAGACGTCGCCCTGCATGATTTCCAACGCGTCATGTTCCGGATCAGGACGATCGGTGAGGTCGACTACGTCCACCGGTACGTCTGCGCGGTTCCCTACTCGTTGATGTAGGCGTTCCTTGTCGGTAACTGCAGTCAGTCGCGTCGCGTCGGTTTCCGCAATCATTGTGCGCAGAGCTGCGACGAAGCGATCGACGTTCAGTGCCCCGAGAAAATCGACGTACTCGGCGATGTTGAACGCCGGGTTCTGTGGATCGAGCTGTTGAGCCTTCAGTATGCCTCGTTGTGCACCGGTCAGTTCGAGTCGCATATCACGAACTCTCGTCGGTCAAGACCCGGTACCAATGCGCCAAGTGCAGATCCTCGGCCAGCTCGGCGAATGTGACGTCTGCTCCCGCAGATCGAAAGTGCTCGATCAGCGAGTGCAGACGTATCGACTCGAGACCGAGGTCAGCGAGGTCGGTCGATGACGTCAGCTCGGTCGGGTCGACGAATAATACGTCGGCTATTGCTGCGTTCACGTCGGCTCGACATGGTGGGGTTTCCATCGATCGATTGTCGCCTCGTTCTGAGTTGCGGTTCGGGCCTGCAGCGAGAATTCGGGTTGCTCTCCAGCAGATCGGTCAATTCACTTGACGTTCGTTCTCGGTCCAGTACCGCTCCCGTAGAGAGCGCCGGAGTATTTTTCCGCTGGCATTGCGCGGAATGGACTCGATGAACTCGTACCGGGCGGGCATCTTGTACGGAGCTATCCGGCCGTTCAGATGGTTGGCTACCTCTCGGATGGACAGGCGCGATTTCGGTTCGCGCTGAACGAAAGCGAGCACCGATTCACCCCAGCGATCGTCGGGGATGCCGATCACTGCGGCATCGCGCACGTGATCGTGTTCGGTCAACGCGCGTTCGATTTCCGCTGGGTACACGTTTTCTCCGGCGACGATCACGATGTCCTTGACTCGATCACGGATGAACAGGAACCCCTCGGAATCGATGTATCCGGCGTCCCCGGTTCGAATCCATCCATCGACCAGCGTGTCGGCGGTAGCGTCTGGGCGATCGAAGTACTCGATCATCCGGGCCGGGCTGCTGACCAGGATTTCGCCGATGTCTCCCTCCGGGGCCGGCAAGCCGTCGGAATCGACGATTGCAATCTCGATGCCGGGGTAGGGGCGGCCTGCAGCCTCGATTCGGGTCATCGAGACACCGTGCTCGGCGGGTGGCAAGCACAGTGCGGTGTTGCCGGTCTCGGTGAGTCCGTAGATCTGTGCAAAGTGGCAGTCGAACATCGTCTGCGCGCGTGTGAGCAGCGCTCGCCCGATCGGTGATCCGCCGTATACGACTTTACGTAGAGAGCGGAAATCAGTTTTACTGCAACTGATTTCGGAAATGATCATATGCATCATTGCGGGTACCAGGCAGGTGGTTGTGATGTGTCTGCTGCGGATCGCGGCAAGCGCAGCTGCGGCGGAGAACGACGGAATTATCACGTTGACGACGCCGGCATTCAGTCCCTGTGTGGCCCACCAGAGTCCGCCGATGTGGAACGAAGGCAACGCTATGAGATTGATATCGTTGTGTTTCCAGTCGATCCAGTCCAGGCCGGCGGCGTCGAGAAGTTCGCGGACGGCAAAGAATGTTCGGTGTGCCAGAACGACACCCTTGGGGTGGCCTGTGGTTCCGCTGGTATAAATCTGGACGACGGGATCATCGCGTGTCCATACGGCACCGGCCGGTAGGAACGGTCGCTGCGCATCGCGCCATTGTGCAAACGGTGCCCCGCTCGTGTCGATCGAGTGCAGAACGGTGGCCGCGTGATCCGCGGTGGGCTGATCGGTGAACAGCACTCGCGCGCCGGAATCTTTCACCACGAAATTCACTTCGACTGCGGCAAGTCGACAATTCACCGGAACCAGCACGGCCCCCACGTGCGCGCACGCGTAAAGAATTTCGTAGAAGGCGATGCTGTCACGGCCGAGGTACGCAACTCGGTCGTGCGGGCCGACACCGAGCTCGTCGAGGGCGCCTGCGACTCGCAGACTTCGTCCGAGGAGTTCTTCGTAGGTGACCGATTCGTCCTCGCATGTCAGCGACACTCGATCTGGGTAGCGCTGTGCCCAAGATGTAAGTCCGACATGCAGCGTGTCGGGCGTAGAGATCCTGTTCATGCTTGGTGACCAGCCGGTGGGTCGATGATAGCCACGGAGACATCTCCTGTCGCCCGGCCGCCTTTGTCGTCACTGAACTCGATGTGCGTTTCGACGGTCACTACAGCGCGGGAACGGTGACGGAATCCGATGTCGGTAATCGTCATCTCGGCTCGATACGATCGCGGGTCGATGGGCCGCGAATAGTTAGTGCTCATGCGGTGGATGAGTATGTTGGGCAGCTGGCGGGGCCAGTAGTCCTCGAGTGTCCACCCCGAGAACTGGGGGAGGACGTTGTCCTGAATGCACGCGGCCAGCGTGTAGTAGAAGAGCTGGTTGTAAGAAATGTTGAACTCGACGGCATTGAAGTGGCCGGTGTCGTCGATGTAACAAGACTCCGCAATCGAGAATTGTCCGGACCCCACTGCGAGGCCGTCGTGCACGTCGACCGATGCTCGCTCGAGATAGATACATCCTTTACCTGCGTACGGGCGCATGGCGCGCTCGAGAAGAGCGGCGGAGTGGTTCGCTGTATCGGCCGCCGCGCCAGTTGTGGATGTCATTTCACTGCCGCCTCTCCGCGATCAACACCCGCGTGCCGGACCCGGTTGAGCGGATGCCCGTCGTGCACCGTTATTCGATGAGACTCGACCGGTTCGTTCGAGGAGGTGTGAAGTGCTCGATGTACCAGAGATCGGTTGTCCCACAGGAGAATATCCCCCGGTTCGTAGGTCTGCAGGAAGATATTTGGGTGGGTGAACGTCGAATCGAGTTGGCCTGATGTCCCGAAAAGCTCGGTGAGCAGTTCGGCGGGGAGAGCTTCTCCGTCACGGTCTTCGATCGCGTAGGTGAAAGCCTCGCTGATGTAGAGCACTGCTTCCCCGGTTACCGGGTGCTCGATCACGGTCGGCCGCATCTGCGGTGGTGTATTCGCTTCGACTTCCGCGACGATCTCGCCCAGCGGGCGATACACGTCCGACGGCCGGATCTTGACATATCTGCGTGAGCTGTGCCACGAATTAGACAGAACAACAACGTCTTTGATCCGAGGATCCAGATCCTGGAAGGCTTCTCCCATGTCGATGAAATATGTGCCGCGGTTTCGTTCGGGCAGTATTTGCGGATAGATCAGGGTGATCGCGAACGGATCCGGCATGAATTGGTAGTCGGAATGCCAGAACTTTCCGGTCTTCGGAACCCCGATTCGGCTGCCACCCGATGGGTGATTCGACGAGACAAAGATCTTCGGATGACCAGGTAGGTGATACATGGACTCGTAGTACACAGCGGGGGTTCCGAGCAACGCACCGAGAGCGACGAATTCGTCGTGGTCGAGCTCCTGCTCTTTCAGGAGCACAATTTTGTCCCGATAGATGTGCTCGAGGATCGTCGACACCTCAGACTCGGTAGCTGTGCTGGGGTGGAATCCGTGTACTTGGACCCCTCGCGTCACGTTCGGCTGTGGCGAGACGAGCATGGGGACCTCGAGCTTTCGGTGAACGGAACAAGGATTGAGCGGCCTCTGCGGCAAACGCACGACGTGGAAGAGCAGTTACCGGAGTAGTCGGGCACTTCGGCTGGTTAGTTCCGCAGAATCGGGTACGGATCGATCACAGGTGATCGAGGGACGTGTGCGCGATCGATCAGGTGTGGCGACTGCTGGGCGGCAGAGCCATCGCGACATGGGGACGTCCGGTAATCGGATGGTCGATGACGAGGGCATCGACACCGAATACCTCCAGCAACAGCGCTGGTGTGAGGGTCGCGCGTGGCTCCCCGACAGCAACGATCCTTCCGCGATCGAGGACGGCGATCGTATCTGCATGTGCAAGTGCATGGTCGAGGTCGTGCATAGCCAACAGAACAGTCGTTTCGAGGTTCTCCAGTAAGTCCAGGAGCTCGAATTGAGCTCGGACGTCGAGGTGGTTGGTGGGTTCGTCCAGGATGATGACGGGTGCTTGTTGGGCGAGCGCCCGGGCGAGTAGTACGCGCTGGCGCTCTCCTCCGGAGAGTGTGGAGAAGGGTCGCTGAGCGAATTCGCACACGTGAACGGTCGACATCGCATTGTCGATGAGGCGGCGGTCGGTGTCGTTGTCCGTCTCGAAGTATCCCTTGTGGGGCGAGCGGCCCATCGCGACGATCTCGCGGACGGTGAAGTCCGTGCCTTCACCTTGATGTTGTGTGACCACTGCGCGTTGTCTGGCGACGGCCTTCGCCGGTGTCTGCCAGATATCGCTGTCACCGATCAGTACGGTCCCCATGGTCGGCTTCGCTGCTCGGTAGACGGCGCGAAGCAGAGTCGACTTTCCAGACCCGTTCGGACCGATCAGGGCCGTCGTTCGGTTCGACTGGGCCTCGAACGAGATGGAGTCCAGGATTTTGTGCGCGTCGATATCGATATCGACGGCAGACACGATGACTCTCAAGTTCAAGCCTCCGTTTTGCTTTGTTTGAGCAACCACAGAAAGAACGGGCCACCCAACGCCGCAGTGAAGATCGTCAGTGGATACTCGTTCGGCGGATCTATGGCCCTTGCGGCAAGGTCGATGAGTACGAGGAACGCTGCACCGGAAATGGCCGCTACCGGCAGCAACCTTCGGTAGTCGGCACCAATGACGAATCGCGCAATATGCGGAATCATCAGACCCACGAAGCCGACACCACCGGCCATGCTCACCGATACTCCGGTCAACAGCGCGACAACTACGATCAAGAGCAGTCGCAACCGATCGACGTTGACTCCCAATGCGATTGCGTCGTCGTCGCCCATTGCCAACGCATTGAGGTTTCGACCCTGAAAGACGAGCCAGAGCGCAGACAGCAGGATGGCGGCGGTCGGTAGCATCAGATTTTCGAACTGGGCTCCAGCGACACTACCCATGATCCAGAACAGCATGCCGCGGATTTCGGCGGGCTCCGAATGTAGTTGCACGAGGGTGGTTCCCGCCATTGCCACTTGCCCCACTGCAACACCTGCCAGCACAATCCTGCCCCCGGTGAAACGCCCACCCCGTTGCGCGAAGAACAGGACGATGACCAGTGTCGCGATGGCCCCGATGAACGCTGCCACGGGCACGCCGAGTGAGCGCAAGGCCAATGACGTACCGGAGGACATCACGGCCACTGCGGCGAGTGATGCGCCGGACGAGACGCCGATCACGAACGGATCAGCGAGGGGATTTCGCACCAATCCTTGCAGCACCGCACCAGCAAGCGACAGTGCTGCGCCGACCAAGGCCGCGTAGGCGATTCGTGGTACTCGAAGGTTCCACACGATCATTTCGTACAACGGATCGGGCACCGGTCCGACGTGCAGAAGTTTGTATCGAACTACGGACCATACCTGGGCGGGTGGGACCGGTATGGATCCGATGCAAATTGCCGAAATGGCCGCTGACAGCAACAAGGCCACACATAGCGCCAGCACCAACGTCAGCGGCCGATTTCGTAGCGTGTGTTGCAGAGCCGACGTCACTCCTGAAACGCGTCAGGGTGGGCAACCTTGGCGATTTTTTCTATCGCATCGGCGTTGGCCGGTCCGAGGTAGATGCCGTCGGATACCTTGACGTAGGAATTGTTCTGCGCCGCTGTCCATTGTGGATATGCAGCGAAGAGCTTCGCGGCCTCTGCATCGAGATCCTCGTTGGGTTTGTAGGCACCGATAACGAGTGTGTCGACGTCGGCCGCGGCGAGTTGTTCGGCGCTCAGGCTGGAGGTCAATCCCCAGCCTCCGTCCCGGAACACCGGTTCTCCGCCGGCGGATTCGACGACCGAGTCGTAGATGTTGCCGGAGAACACCGCGGGAAGGCCGTTGGCGTTCATCATCGCCATATCCGGGAATGCGATGAGCATGTTCTTCTTCGGTTCGTCGGCCACAGCGGACCGGACTGCGTCGATGCGCTCGCGCAGTTCACTGCTGACGGTCGCGGCGCGCTCCTCGACGTCGAAGATCTGTCCGATCAGTTCGATGAATTCGAGCGAGGACTCGACGGAGCCGTTTCTATACGCTTCTTCTTCCTCGGGCGTAACGTTGTCGGGCTTCGCATAACCACAGTTGACCGGGTTGACGATGGAATTGATTCCGGCGTCGGCGAGCGTCTCGCGTGATGCGAAGCCGAACTTGCTGTCGAAACCGCCGGAGTAGGTGGAGATGATCAGGTCCGGCTTAGCCGCCAACGCTTGTTCGGCAGGAACGTCGAGCATTGCGTTCAGTTCGATGTCTCCGGTGGGAAGCGCATCGACTTTCTCGACCATTCCCGGGGTATCGGAAACGCCGTAATGCTGAGTGTTGGCCAGCACCGAATCTTCCAGACCTAGATGAATCAGTGTCTCCACCTCCCCGACGGATGCACCCTGCATCAGCAACACTCGCTTCGGAGGTTCGGTGAAAGTTTGCTCGTAACCGCAGTTGTCAATGGTCAACGGGTACGTCACCGTCCCCTCGGCTGCGGCGGGAGTGCCTGTGGCGGTCTCGGTCGCCGTGGTATTCGTTGAGCCGCAACTAATTCCGACCAGGGATACGACGGCCGCGAGTGCGGTCCATCCGAGTGAGCGATTGTATGAGCGCAAAGCAAACTTCTTTCATCGGGCGACCTGTTCTATATGCATCCAGGTAGTCGGGTCGGCCGGTCAAAAAGTTCCGTGACATGGCTCATTCTTGTGAGTGATTCTTTATGCCGGCGGACCGCCGACGATGTCGAATGTGCCTCCCTCGTGCAACGCTGCTTGTACCACTGCGTCTGCGATGTGTTCGGTTGCGTCCACTACAACAACGGAGGATTCTCCGGATTTGAGTTCCACAGTGACCGAACGGACCCCGGGGATCTCGGAAATCTCGTCGATGACAGTGTCGACACAACTTCGACAGTGCAGACCATCGACTCGAAGCGACCATGAGGGCATAGGGGAGTGTTCCAATTCTTCGGCGGAGAGGTATCGCAGCAGTGACCGACTGAACTCACACGCCCGCTGCGGCGATCGACAGATGACTTCGAGTTCGGATGTTCGGTACTCGGTTCTTCGTCACAGGTCGTTGCGAGTGACGGTCGAGTTCCCGGTGGCTGCCGACTCCTTGTCAGCTGCGCTCCCCAGCGTCTTTCTGTGCTGCCCGCGACTGCTCATACCCCGAGGTCAGACAACCATTGCTGCACACTGCGCGGACTGATGCCGAGCAGTTTCTGGGCGGACCTGTCGTGCGATATAACCTCGTCGGGCTGGGCCGCGCGGTGACGGTAGGACTCGATGACCGGGCCCGCTGCGCCTTCGCCGAAAAGCGGAGTGATCATGTCGCCGTAGTGATCGGGTGTGATGGCGTCGAAGGCCACCGGGCGGGCAAAGTATGCGGCGAACCCCTTTGCCAGATCGTCACCCACTAGACCTGGTAGCGCGCCGACCGACACGATGCCCGAGACTGAGTGATCCGACAGGAGGCGAACCGCCACATCAGCGATATCGAGATGAGAACTCCAAGACGCGGCGTAGTCGTCGCGGATCGGGTACATCAGTCGGCCGTCCTCACGCACCGGCCCCAGCGAGACCGGTAGTAGCAAGTTTTCGAGAAAGAGTCTTGGCTCGATCACGGCATACGAAACTCCGCTCTCGGCCAGCTGGTGTGCAAAGATTTCGGCTGCCGAAGACGGAGAGGCCGATTCATCGATGGTGGCCCCACTGGTAGAGAACACTACACGCTCCGGCCGAGCACGGCGCACGGCATCGGCGATCGCGTGTGCGAACGCCATTTGATCCTCGACTGGGCCGATGGGGATGTGTACGAAGATGCCGTCGGTCCCGGTGTAGGCGTTCACAAGAGAGTCGACGGAGGTGTAGTCCACTGCTACTGAGGAGCCCCCGATCGCCGACGTGTTGCGCACTGCGGCGGTGGCGTGGTGGCCGGCGGCGGCCAGGGCGGACAGTACGGGTGAGCCTTGGGCACCGGAAGCGCCATGCACTATGTAGGTCATGTCCCCATTAATGCATATGATGCATCGGTTACATCAAGTGCACCAACAGTAGAGTGGTGCACTATGCGACCTATCAAGTTCGAGGACTGCACTGCGGAAACCTGCGGTATCACCCGCTTCCTCACGCTGCTGGACGGCCCATGGGCTACGCTGGTAGTCCGCGAATTACTCACCGGCCCTAAACGTTTCGGTGAGCTCCTCACGGCGCTCGATGGCATCAGTGCGCATACACTGACCAACCGATTGCGAAAGTTCGAGACGCATGGCCTCGTGACTCGCACGGCGTACCCCGAGATTCCGCCGAGAGTGATCTACGAACTCACCCCGCTCGGTCACGAACTCAGCCCTGTCCTCGATGCCATGAACGCGTGGGCTTTGACAGTCCCCACGGGAGTATCGGACTGACCTTGAAGAGAGGGGTGCTACCCGGTGTTTTCTCCGTCTGCCCGGGCGGCTGCGACCAATTGCTCGCGTGCCCGCGCGACTCTGGATCGGACGGTGCCT
This sequence comes from Rhodococcus sp. 05-2256-B1, assembly GCF_002258465.1. Classification (NCBI taxonomy): domain Bacteria; kingdom Bacillati; phylum Actinomycetota; class Actinomycetes; order Mycobacteriales; family Nocardiaceae; genus Rhodococcus; species Rhodococcus sp. 05-2256-B1. The sequence goes on from NZ_NOZA01000017.1 coordinate 341,521, forward strand.
ATCGGGCATCCGAGAACGTGCGCCGCTTCGTCGTAAGACAGGCCGAGAACTTGCGTCAGAATCAGCGCCTCGCGCCTTTCTGTAGGAAGTCCGGCGAGCAACATACGGACCTCTACGAGATCCTCGGAATGATTGGTCGACGTCGAGGACTCCGAATGGGCGGTGTCGGCTGCTGCGATCCAGTCATCGCTGCCGACAAGTCGCGGTCGTGACATCGCGGATCTCACTTGGTCGACCACCACGCGTCGGGCAATCGACAAGAGCCAAGTACGCGCTGAGGACTGCGCGGCAAAGCGCGGCAACGACTTCATCGCACGCAGATACGTCTCTTGGGTGAGATCGTCCGCCGCCGCAACAGAACTCAAATGAGCGATGAATCGCCATACATCGCGCTGAGTTTCGCGGATGAACGACTCCAGAGCGCGGTGGTCCCCCCGGCCGGCAGCAAGAGCCAGCTCAGTGGTGCGCGCATCCCTGTCGGCCCTCGAGTTCACGTTCGTCAGAGTAGGGGACGGGCAGCGGGAACTTTACGGCAGCCCTGCGCGACAATGTAGATGTGGATTGCACATTGGCCAGGGAAGCACTGTCGGCTCGTATCGACGGGGAGCGAGAGCCGGTGCCCTCCGTACGTACGGACGAACACCTCGATAGCTGTGTGCAATGCCAAGCGTGGTACGCAGCGGCGTCGGAGGCCACCCGCGGTCTGCGGATCGGTTCGGCAGTCCGTACCCCGGATCTGACGTCCGAAATTCTCGCCGCGGTAGGCGTACCGATACCGCGCGGCCGCCCACAACGTGCCGTGCGGTGGGTCGTCACAGATCATCCATGGCGGGCAGTGCTGGCCGTCGTTGCCATAGCCCAGCTCGCGCTCGGTGCCACCCAAATCTTCGGTATCGGCCACGACCACAGCGGTGAGGCAATGGTCATGGGCCCAGATGCGATGGCGGGCCACCTGTTCAACGAGAGCACAGCATGGAACGTCGCTATCGGTGTCGGGTTCCTGGTAGCAGCCTGGCGGCCGAGAACCACTGCTGGGCTGATGCCGGTACTCGCTACCTTCACCGTCTTGCTGGCCGCATTCGTGATCACCGACACGATTTCGGGAGCTGTCACCGCCGAACGGGTTGCATCGCACGCCACTATTGCTATCGGTGTCTTGGTTACCGCGATGGTTCGTCGTAGCGAGGTCGACGACGGTTCACCGTCGCCGCATCGCCGGGTGGAAGACACCGACGACTTCGAGCTTCCCGAGGGCGCAAGGTATGGGCGTCGACGCGGTCATTTACGTGATTCGAACGATCCCGCGGCCTAGTACGCAGGGTGCAAATTTCACTTGCGCATTTTCGATACCGAGGAAAGAACCGATCGCATGTCAGTCACAACACCCCCCAGCGATGTAGTCGACGATGGACGAGTTTCGGAACCCGTTGACTCCGATACACCGCGAATCGCACTTGCCGTGTCCGGAATGACTTGTGGTGCTTGCGCCAACCGAATCGAACGCAAACTCAACAAGATCGACGGAGTCCGGGCCTCGGTCAACTACGCGACTGCGGTGGCCACCATCGAGGCACCGCCCTCGATGACGCCCCAGCAACTCTGCGACGTAGTCGACGCCGCGGGTTTTGGGGCGGAGGAATTCGTCGACCATGCCAGCACTGATACTTCGGCAGGCGACGAACATACTCGAAGCATCTTTCGACGTCTCGTGGTTGCGCTCGTGTTGTTCATTCCGTTGGCAGATCTGTCGATCATGTTTGCAGTCGTCCCCAGCACCCGTATCGCCGGTTGGCAGTTCATCCTCCTCGGTCTCGCACTTCCGGTAGTCGGATGGGCAGCGCTCCCGTTCCATCGAGCCGCGATTGCAGGGCTACGGCACCGTACGACCACCATGGACACGTTGGTGTCATCGGGGATCACCGCAGCGACCGGATGGTCGATCTACTCGATGTTCGTCCGAGACTCGACAGCTGACGAAACACGCGGCGTATGGGCCGCCATCGTCTCGAGCGACTCGATCTACCTGGAGGTGGCTGTCGGAGTTACTGTCTTCGTCCTAGCAGGCCGCTATTTCGAGGCCAAAGCGAAACGCCGGGCCGGCGGAGCCCTACGGGCACTGGCCCAGTTGGGCGCTCGCGACGTGTCGGTTCTCTTGCGCAGCGGGGAAGAACTCAGAATCCCTGTCGCGGAGCTGAAAGAGGGCCAGAAGTTCGTCGTGCGCCCCGGCGAAGTCATCGCTGCCGACGGCCTCGTCGTGGACGGCGCGTGCAGCGTCGACACCAGCGCAATGACCGGCGAATCGCTCCCCGTCGACAAGTACGCTGGAGGCGCCGTGACCGGCGGAACCGTGGTCCTGGACGGCCGTCTGATTGTCGAAGCTGCAGCAGTCGGTTCCGATACTGCGCTCGCAGGAATGATCAGGCTCGTCGACGCTGCACAGTCGGGGAAGGCCGATCTTCAGCGTCTCGCCGACCGCATCTCGGGTGTGTTCGTCCCTGTCGTATTCGCCCTGGCCATTTGCACTTTCGTTGCCTGGGCCGTCAGCAGCGAAGATGTCGATGCGGCAGTGAGCGCCGCCCTCGCCGTCCTGATCATCGCGTGTCCCTGCGCACTCGGATTGGCGACGCCGACTGCCCTGATGGTTGCCTCTGGACGTGGAGCACAACTCGGAATCTTCATCAAAGGTCACCAGGCCCTGGAAGCCACGCGGACTGTGGACACCGTTGTATTCGACAAGACCGGAACCATCACGACCGGCGCACTGACTTTCGAGTCGATCGTGGCACTGCCCGACGAAAACGAGGATGAGCTGTTGCTCCTTGCTGGAGCGGTAGAGCACGCGTCCGAACACGCCATCGCGGCGGCCATCGTCGGCGCAGCCCGCGCGCGCGCCGACGTGCTGCCAGTGGTTGATGATTTCGCCGCGATGCCAGGAATGGGTGCACGAGGTTTCGTGGCCGGGCGTTCCGTCGAAATCGGTCGGCGCCGGTTGTTCGAGAACCGCGGTTGGGTCATTGCCGACACACTGCGTCACGCGCAGAACAACAGTGAAAGAATCGGGGCCACAGCGGTATACCTCGCGGTGGACGAGACGGTGCGTGCAGTTCTGATCGTCTCCGATACGGTCAAAGCTTCCGCTGCGGACGCGATCGCGCAACTGCGAGCTCTCGGGCTGCGGACCCTGATGGTGACCGGGGACAACGCATTTGCCGCACAGGTCGTCGCCGACGCCGTCGGGATCGATGAGGTGATAGCAGAGGTTCTGCCGGCAGGAAAGGTCGAGATCGTCGTATCGCTTCAGGAAGCCGGGCGAACGGTGGCAATGGTCGGCGATGGCATCAACGACGGACCAGCCTTGGCCACCGCCGATCTCGGATTGGCAATCGGTGCAGGAACCGACGTCGCCATCGGTGCTGCAGACATCATCGTTGTGCGCGATGATCTCGGTGCGGTTGTCGACTCGTTGGGTTTGGCCAAGGCCACCCTCGCTACCATCAAGGGCAACATGGTGTGGGCTTTCGGCTACAACATCGCTGCCATTCCCATAGCTGCTGCGGGTCTGCTGAACCCACTTCTTGCCGGTGCTGCCATGGCCTTCTCCTCATTCTTCGTTGTCTCCAACAGTCTCCGCCTCCGCCGTTACCGCCGAGCGCAGTAGCAATCGACGAACAAGGCAACACGGGGTCTGCACTGAGCCGCGGATCCCCGTGTCGCATTGGGTACATTCCGCATCCAGGCTCGATCGGAGCTTTCCGAGAAGAATTCTGAGAAAGTGGAATACTCTTATCCGAATTCAGTTTGTTGTCCAGCGTCCCATTTCGTATGCGAAAAAAGCCGTAACCGTGATTATCCCGAGAACTCCAACCCAGTGTGGATCGCGCCAGCTGGTGGCGCGAGAGGCCAGTAGTGCTGCGGCCCCGATCAGAGTGATGAGGACGAGGAGGTAGATTGCTCGAGCCATTGCTTGCCCCTTATTTCCGGGTTCTAGCCAATTCGGCCAACATGGCGTTGTAGGCGGTGAGTTCGTCGTCGTTGTTGTTGTCGGCAGCTCGATCTTCGCGAGTCTCCGTTTTTCTGTCCTGGCGTCCCCATTGAGTGACCAGCGCGACTACAACGAGTACCAGTGGCACCTCACTCGACGCCCAGGCCAGTCCACCTCCGAAACGTTGGTCACTTGCCAAATCCTGCACCCACGGTAGGTCCAGGTAGCGATAGAAGGCTCCGCCGATCAGTCGATCCATGGTCATCACGGCTATGCCGAAGAATGCGTGAAACGGCATGACCGCGAAGAGTAGTGCCAGGCGAACGAGGTGGGGCAATCGTTTCGGGCCCGGATCGATTCCGATGATGACCCAATAATAGAGATAACCGGTGATGATGAAATGGATGTTCATCAGTTCATGACCCCAGTGATAGCGCACCAGTTCATCGAAGATCGGACTGAAATAGACCGCGTAGAGCGAGAGAACGAACAATCCGACAGCAACGCCGGGATTGGCGAGAACACGTGTGAGCGCCGAATGTACGAACAGAACGATCCATTCTCGCGGCCCAGGCATGCCACCGTCATGCACTGGCGACAGAGCCCTTAGTGCGAGAGTGATCGGTCCGCCGAGGACGAGCAGCACCGGAACGAACATGTTCAACGTCATGTGCACCCCCATGTGCACGCTGAACATCGCCGATCCGTATGCGCCCACACCCGAACTGGTCGCTATCAACAGCGCTAGGCACCCTGCCATCCAGGCGACGACGCGCCCAACCGGCCACTTGTCTCCGCGTCTCTTCAAGCACATCACTGCCCACGCGTAGAGCCCCGCAAATACCAACGCCGCCCCGCCGGTGAGGAAATCGAAACGCCAGAAAGAAAGGAACTGACCAACGGACGGGGGACCTTCCGGTTCGAATCCGAGAAAGATGTCATAGACCGTGGACGGAGCCGACAAAAATGCCGGGGCCGGCTGTACAGCCATCAAGACGATCACGGCCCAGGCGACGACGAGGGACACAGAGACCATGTCAGACAGCAGATAAGGTGGCCCGCTCTCTTTCGACCGGCGTCTGCGACGGCCTGAGAGAGTGACCGAGATGAATGCACCGAGGAGCAACACCGCGACGCTGATGGCAAGCCGTCCGTACGAAGACGTGAGAACTGAATCGAGTGGCAGCACAATGATCATCACCACTAAGAGAAGGCTCAGCGTAAGAATCGCAGCACTGATCGCGATCGCGCCGTATCGGGTGACGGCCACTACGGAATCGGTTGCTTGCTCGCCGACATTGCGGTGAAGCCGAGACCTCAGGCTGATCGTCGAACCAGTCCATACCGACAATGCCAGAATCGCGACAATGATTGCGCTGGTGGCGATGTCATGATTTGGGCCCTGACCAGCATTGCCGATGACCCATGCAGGGAGAACTCCGATTGCCGTTATGGCAGCAGCGACAGCCATCGGCACCCAGTTCAAAGTAAAACGGGTCACGATCGAGACGATCGCCGCAGCGATCGCCGTGACCATCCACGCCTTGGGAGCCTCGTTCGGAGGGATCAGATCGGCAATGACACCACGCTGCACAGCCTCTCCGATTCCGATTCCGGTTGCGTCGGCAGCAGACAAGGGAATCAGTGCAACAGCGGAAACCAGCCAGACCACCCCTGCGCGGCCCGCCGTCGACAGGGCCGCGTACCCATCCGGTCCGACCCGACCAGCGCGGGTGAAACGTGTGCACGTCAGGGCAAAGAACAGCGACCCCAGCGCCCACGCACCGGAGAGCGCAGCGACGAAGCGCAGCAGGACATATGCCACGGACGTGAACATTCCGGGATACGAGTCCCCGGTTGCCGTATATCTGCTCTCGCCCGATATAGCGGTGACCGATACGACCAGCGCAACGGCGACCGCTAAGACAACGCCAGTCGCCCATCTCGACCGAGTTGCGTGCTGGTGAGTGCGGAATGCAGTTGTCACAGATCCTCGTTCGACGTCGGCACGAATTCTGCCGGGCGGGCGTGTGTTGGTCTGGCGTTCACATCACACCGAACATGATGGCCATGCCGGCAGCCATCGCCACCTCGCTCGACGCCGAGACCGTCTCCAGACGTGAACCGGGTAGCGTCGTGGCTCCCGTGCGTCTTCCAGCCGGAGCCATCGCTACTTGTTGATCGACGACGAACATTCGATGCAACCATATGATTGCAGCAGCCCCGAAGGCCAAAGCCGCTGCGAGCGAGACGGCCGAAACCCAGGCAGGTTCGGGCGCAGCATTCGCATGCGCGCCCGCGCTCATTCCTGTTGTATGCGAATGGAGTTCGGTCTGCACTGAGTCCACTGTGTGATGATGGGCAACGGTGCCCGGTACCCCTCCCGCCATAACGGCAAGCATCCATACCATTGCGGCCATCATGACCGCGTGATAAATATTCGTCATCGATCCATGAGCGGATGCACCGGCAATCGAATTCTTGGTGGCACTGCGTATACCGAACGCGCTCACTGTGAACCACACAGTCGCTGCACTGAAGAACACACCCTGCGGTAGTAGTGGCACGCTATCTCCCCACGGCCATGCCATCGCAATCATTGCAGTACACATCGACAGATGTAGCCCGTGACCGATGCGAACACTCGACGCGCTGGCGGAGACGACGCGAAACAGGCACCATCCTGCGGCGAACGTGAACAGTGCAGTGCAGATCCATCGCAGCGAAGCATCGGCGATCATGCGCGCAGCCGACTTTCAAGCATGCGGTTACGCATACCGAGCACGGTGTCCACGCCCACAAAAACCGCTAGAGGCAGTCCGAACAAGGGTAGATACCACCCGATAGCGACCGCAACAACGACAAGAACGGTCGCCGCGAGCGGAGGCATTCGCCGCAGACTCCCGCGCGGCACAGGTGTCCCGAAGCGCACCCCCACTGCGCGGGCCGGGCGACGCATCCACCACATGCGGTAGCCGCGAAGAATGACGGCGATCAGCCCGATGGCAGTAAGCGCCAACGCAATCTGATTCACGACGCCGAACAGAATGCCCATATGGGCGTCGATCGTCCAATTCGTCATCTTGGCCATCAGTGGCCAGTCGGCGAAATAGACTTTGTCGGTCACATGACCCGACACGGCATCGACCGCTACCGAGTCGTAGCGTGTCGGCCAATCACGCTTTGCCTCTTGCACTTTCCATGCCTGACCAGCGACTGTCGGAGGAACGAACTCCATCGGACTACGCAAGCCTGCAGCTCGGGCGGCGACGTCGACTCCATCGATACCGATACCGCTGTCGATGACCGAGTCGGATCCCTGCGTTGCCTCGGACGCGTGGTGCACGCTGTCACCGGCCGAGCTGTCGGGTGCAGTCGCGACAGAGGGGGTCGTCCAGGACAACGCAGCTCGCACATCCCCGATCGTCTCTCCCGCATACCGAGACCACGTCAGCCCCGTGACAGACAACAACAGCAGAGCCGCGATGATCCACACCCCTACAGTTCCGTGCCACGACAGTGCACGTGCCCGGCCCTTCTTCTTCAACTCAGGAATGAGCGCGGCCTTTGCGGCAGCTGCAGTGGAGTTCGAGCGTCGTCGCACCCTGTCCACCCAGAGCACGAGTCCCCCGAGCGCTACCACCCACAGCCAACTTGCGGCCAGTTCACTGTAGTTGCGACCGAGCTCTCCCAGATGCAGATTTCGGTGCAGTTCGTCGATCCACGCACGCACAGGCAACCACTCACCATAAGTAGTGAGCTCTCCGCGCACCTCCGCTGTGTAAGGGTCGACGAACACCGTCCGGCCGTATCCGGCGGGCACATCATCGACGGCCAACACGACGCGCGTCGTCCCCTCGGCATCGACCGGCGGCCGAATTTGTGCGATCGAGCCTTCCGGATACGCGGCGCGTGCCGCGTCGACTTGCTCCCCGAGTGGCACAGTTTTCGCCCCGACTCGATCTACTGTCAGTTCATGACGGTGCACATAGTCCGAGAGTTGAGGGGCGATGGTGTACAACAGGCCTGTAACTGCCGCGAGCAGCAAGAATGGTCCGACCAGAATTCCGGCGTAGAAGTGGAGTCTGAGTACTACCGGACGCATCTGCGACAGCACAGAAGGTTTCGGTGTCGCAGACGACTCAGTGCCGAAACCCGACGTTCGCAAGGTCTCTCCGGTAGGCATCGGGTAACTGCCCCTTCTGTGCGCATCGAGATCCGGTGTTTCGCTCAGTAGTCGGATGCGCCTGGGTGAAAGTTCCCGTCGCATGTTGGCGCACACGCGGCGTGCGACGCTGATCAGACCAGCGTGCTCCAATAGCTCCAGAATCGCTCGGCGCAGAGTAGAACGACCACGGTGAACCACAGCACGACGAAAGTCCACTTCCACCGCCTCAGAAACACCGGTTCAGTGCTGAACGAATGCGAAGCGGCAACGACCCACAACGGAACACTCACTGCCCAGACCGTCATGCAGTACGGGCACAAGGCGCCGATGCGATAAAGGCTTTGAAAGATGAGCCAATGGACGAAGACCACACCCGCAGTCATGCCGATCGCAAGGCCTTGCCAAAACCACTGGGGTAGCGGCACTTCTGCAACCAGAAGAATGCCGGCTACCAGCACCACAGTAAACGACGGTATGCCCAGTACCGGGTTCGGAAACCCGAACACGGCTGCTTGCGTCGATGTCATGACTGATCCACACGACAGGACGGGATTGAGGCTGCACGACGGAACGTAGGTTGGATCCATCAGCAACTCGAAGCGTTCGATTACCAGTATCAGCGACGCAACCAGCCCAATCGCTCCGCCCAAGACGAGAGCCATACTCGATGCGCGCCCAGCAGATCTCCGCCTTTGACGGGCGATCTCCGCAATACCCTCTCCGATACTCACGGGATGGCGCGTACCGCTGCAGACAGCGCCTCGGGAGTGGTCAAATCGAGTGCTTCGCCGTTGAGTAGGACAGTCGGTGTCGCGTTGATGTCCCGATCGAGAACTGATTGCGTCGAAGACGTCACCCAGTCTTCGTGCTGGCCATCCTCGATGCACCCACGGACCGAGTCGGGCGCACCTGCTGCTGTAGCTATGTCACCGAGAGCTTCGTCGGAGAGACCCTCCCCACCCTCGGCAGGTTGTTGCGCGTACGCCGAGGAATGAAACGTCAGCCAGGTATCGACCGATGAATCAGCCACGCAGACTGAGGCATTGGCGGCTCTCGTCGAGTAGTTGGTCGAGGACATACGATCGAGGATCGCGATCGGATGGTAGTCGATTGCCGCCACGCCCGATGTACGAAGCTCATCGAGTGTGCCTCCAAAAGCAGCTTCGAAGCTCTTGCAGACCGGGCATTGAAAGTCCTCGAAGATAGTCAGGACCCTCTTCGGCGTTTCGCTTCCTTCTGTGAGTTCGACGTCCGGCGAAACTGCGCGAATAGCGCCGCTGTCCGTGACGGATCTAGGTGCCGCGGCGTCAGCTGAGCCGTCTCGTCCCTGGATTACAAAAAACCCGACTGCAAGAGCGAAGATGACCAGGACTGCAGTGAGAATAATTCTCACCTGGACATCTCGCTTGTGCTCTGCAGCGGCCATCTGGTTCTTGTACTGTTTGTTTGCTTTCGACACGCTGTTACATCTTTCTTTCGTGGTGAGCATTCTGCGAGCGGAGCCATTTTCGAAGGAACTGAAACTGGGAATGTGCTGCTGCGCGCATCCACAGTCCGGCCAGAACGGCGGCACCGATGGTTGCGGCAATCAGGCCTGGACCCGGACCGGATAGGCCCGACGGCTCCGTGTGTGACATGTGAGAGGACACGGTCGCCGACAACAGGCACGTCGCCCCTGCGCAACCGGTAGCTGTGAGGACGGTAATTGGGAGTGCGCAGCAGTACAGGGCTGCGGCCGAACACAGCACGCAGAATACGACCGATGCGTGCACCGCCAGCGACGCTATGATATTTGGCGATTCTTCCTGCGCAGCCGACGAATTGACCAAAATGGACCACCCTCGGGTAGTCCCGACATACGGCAGAAACAGTCCGACGATGGAGACGCAGACTCCGAGCGTGAGTCCGATACGCTCGAGAGCGGTCACGCTTTCCCCGCGAAGTACGCGCCGTTCTATCGACTCGAACATCGTGTGGTAGTCACGGAGATCGTCATACACAGATGTGTCCCTCCTCCGTCGCGCCAATGCTGAGTCTGGATCCGGCCCAGCACTCACTTGTCGTTCAACGGCGCAAAAAGTTCCCAGTTACTCACCGGTTAGACGAGGAGACCTTCGATTCGGGTGGCCGGGAACTACTGTGCGGTCGAGAACGACTGTTTGGTTGCAGGTTGCGGAACAGTAGCGATGTGCATCCGCCCGATTGGCTGACCGGGCGCGAACGACTGCGGGGTCGATCCGGTCGTGCGGCTCGACCCCGCAGTCGGCGACGAACTAGATGCAAGGCCGTCATTGTCACAAAGCTGAGGTGGCATTCAGGATCAAGGGCAGCGTCGCCATCGACAGCACCGTTTGAATACTTGCGATGGACGCCATCAATCGAGTGTCTCCACCCATGAGTGCGGCCAGGACATAGGCCGACGGTGCCGTAGGAACAGCGCAGATGAGCACGACGGCGACCAGTCCAATCGGCGACACACCGACCGCAGTGGCCAGTGCACCGGCCGCGAGCGGAAGCACGATCAATTTGATGGTGGACGAGAGAGCTATGTCGACGCTGTCTCGTATCGACAATCGCAGTGTCACGGCAGCACCGGCTACCAGGGTTCCGGCGACCAAAGCGGGTTGAGCAAGCATCGTCAGCGGTCCCGCGATCGATTCCGGTAGACCCACGCCGCTGATGTTGAGCATCAAACCGAGCGCACATGCCTGGATCAGCGGGTTTCCGGCGATGTGTCGCCACAGGCGTGAGCGGGGTCGGTCGCCGGCCCTGCGTCCGTGCACCGACAGGACGGTGACAGAAATGACATTGACCAGCGGAACCATCACGGCGGCCGCGAGGGCGAAGGTGGCGACGCCCTCGGTACCGTTCAACGCCGATGCGAAAATAAGGCCGATGTAAGTGTTGATGCGGATGCTGCCTTGTACTAGCGACGTCAGCTGTGGTCCGTTCGCGCGCAGGAGTCGCCGGCTCGCGACGAGAGCGATTGATACCACGACCACAGGGATCGCAATGCTGAAAACCAGCGGCCCTGTAGAGATTTCTTCGAGCGACGTTGTTGCTATGGACACCACGAAGAGAGAGGGTGTGAATACGCGATAGCTGAGCCACTCGAGTCCACGCCACAGCCCGTCATCGGTCAGTACACGATGTCTGAGCACCGCGCCGAGCGCGAGGATGGCAATAATCGGGACAACTGCGGTGAGAACTAGATGCACTCCTGGAACTGTGGTGCAATGCCGTTGTGCAGTTCAACCATGACAACATGACCGGTGTTCAACTTGCGTCCGAGCTCGTGAATCTTCTTGCCGATGGCGACTGGAAGGCCTCCCGCGTCGAAGAGGTCATGAACAAGCACGCGATCCGCTGGTCTGCTGTGGACGACGGAACCACTGGGGCGCTGCGGCGTTGGACGATTCGATTGCGAGCAGTGTTTGTTGCCGAGAATGCTGAGATCCGTTGCGGTGCAGTCAATTCATTGCTCGTTGACGGAGTGAACGGCGTGTACTTGACCACCCACGACGGATTGAGGCCGCATCTGCATTTCGCGCCGGACGAGAACGACATCGTAGGACGGGTGATGGCGGTGACGGCGGGAGGACTTGCACTGTTCACCGTAGAAGCGGGTGGACTACGCCTGGGGGAATGTTCGGCGCACCGGTGCAATCGAGTTTTCGTGGACACAAGCCGAAACGGTCGACGGGCCTATTGCCGCACCCGATGCGCAAACGGAGACGCAGTTGCAAGACATAGACGGCGACCGCGCATCTGAACCGACGTTCTCGCGGTTGTTCCCTTCGGGTTCCACTGAAAGGTACGGGTCAACAGACACGAGACGCCGCTGCCCTTGCTGACTCAACTCGAACAGTGGATCGCTATGCCACGGCCTCCGTGCCCGGCAACTCGATTGCCTGTCGTGGACGAGCGTACGGAACTAGTGATCACGCGGGCCGGCCATGAGCTTGTAGTGATGTCGGCACTTGGCGACGAACGTTGAAGGGGACTGATGTCCGTGCTCAAGAGTCCGGAGAAGGCATGCCGACTGCTCAATTCGATCGATCGGCTCGAGCACGGTTATCGGTGTGAACTCACACTGCTCGAATGAAGGTGGTGTGGGAAGGACGCAGTGGTGGGGCTTCCCTTTTGATCTGTTGTCACCGAACCGCTACTCACCACACGAGGTCACACTTCACGGCCGATCCGGTTCCGCTGGTCGATGACGTGACCATTCCCGCACAGATTGTGCGACCGCGTTAATAGTTGTCCGGATCGGTAGCGCGGACGGCCCGCCCCGCATCCGATCGTCGTTCCGGCCGTCGTGGTTGCACCGAGGCAGCCTGGTACGGTCGTGCCCCTGTTCGCCGAGTTCATCACTGCTAGCTGTTCGGTCGTTGACATTCGAGTATCGACCGACCGGAAGGCATGTCAGTTACGTTCGAGAGGATCGGTCATGTCGGCACCGACCAGCGGCGGATACCAACCGCAGGCTCCGAAACCAGAGTCACCGAAACCGTTGCAGTCACCTAGGTTCGACGTTGCGCGGCTCAGATTCATCAGCATCATCGGTGCCACCACTGCGCTGCTGCTTTCCGCCGTGACGTACGTGTGGGCCTTTGCCAAAGGTGTCGACTTCGTGCGGTTGTTGTTCGTCGAAGGGTTGTCGTCCGATCCAGCGTTGGTCAAGTTGTTCGAGAGCATCGACTCGATTCTCATCGCAACCGTGTTGTTGATCGTGGGGTTCGGACTGTGGGAATTGTTCGTTCACGATCTCGATCTGCCACAGTCGTTGACGACGACGTCCTTCGGGCAGTTGAAGAGGCAAACTGCGGGGACGTTGTTTCTCGTGCTTGTCGTGCGATTTCTCGAAGTTTCCATCACCAGGCCACAGCCGGACGAGCTCATTGCTCAGAGCATCTCCACCGCGCTGGTCGGAGGTTTGCTGATCGTCTTCTCGACTTGGCCTCGCACGCCCTGACGCGTGCAATGCGTATGTCCATGCGCAGGTGAAGAGGCGAGCAGCCTGAGCGAATCGCACGAGTTAGGACTGTCCATCGGCACGGAATCCTCGTTATCGGCACTGCCGACCGCTGGCCTGAATCATGATGTGTTCCCGCTCGATCCGAACAGTCGTGAGCGATTTCGGAGCGGGGCCGCTGCCGGCAGAGTGATCACCACGATCAGTCCTCCGCTCGGGTTTGGTTCGAGCACAATATATCCCCGGTTCTCGCGGGCGAGCTGATCGACGATCGACAGCCCCAGTCCGGATCCGCCGGGGCGTCGGGTCCAGAAGCGGTCGAGCGCACGGCGCCGGTCCTCTGCAGTAAGTCCTGGCCCTGAATCAGCGATCGTCAGGCGAACCGTCTCGCCGATCACGGCCGCGTCGACGACGATGTCGGTACCCGGCGGGGCGACGTCGACGGCGTTGGCGAGAACGTTGTCGAGAATCTGTTCGAGGTGACCGTCGGCTGCGATCAGCTGCGCGCCCGGTGCAATGCGAGAGGTCAAGGTGACGTTCTGAGACCGCGCTGCGGCGGACCAAGTGGCGAATCGAGTGTCCACGACTGCTGCGGTATCGACCTGTATCGAGTTGTCGATGGGCTTTTGCGCGCGGGCGAGGGTCAACAGGTCGTGCACCAGACGGGTCATACGTACCGTGTCCGCGATCGACCGGTCGACGGCCGCACGTGCGTGGGGGTCGCTCATCTCGTCGTGGAGATTGTCGAGACTCAGGCGCAGCGCGGTCAGGGGCGTGCGGAGTTGGTGGGAGGCGTCGGCGACGAACCGCCTCTTGACGGCGATGAGCTCGCTGATTTGTTCCGCGGCGTCGTTCATCGACTCGGCGACCCGACGTGTCTCGGCCGGCCCGGCTTCGAGCGGATTCGTGCGGGCGGTGAAGTCGCCCTGTGACAAGGACCGGGCCATGGAGTCGAGGAGCCGCAACGGTCGCGTCATTGATCGGGCCAGCCACCACGCTGCGGCCGCGGCGATGCCCAGCGTCGCCAGCGCCACGACCAGCTGCAGTCCGAACAACTCGCGGATCTGAGCGGTGACGGGAGCAGACGGATAGGTCAAACGCACCGCTCCGACCGTCGTACCATCCGGAGCCTTCGAGGGCACGGTGACCTGCAGTCCCGGCTCGCCGAGCACAGATTGCTCGGCGCGCGTGACGGCTTCCCGCCCCTGCAGCGCCGCGCTGATATCGGTTCCGAGGGGGTCGGATACCGGACGGCCCAGTGCAGGTTGCCCGTCCGCGGAGAGCAACTCCACTCGGCCGCCCGTCTGCTCCTCCAGGTTACTGCGCAGAGTGAGCAGCGCCAGTTCCGCTCCCGCCGCAGAGTCGGGATCGGCGGCATCGGCGGTCGCGAGAAGGATCGCGACGGTGCGCGCCTCACGCAGTCCCACCTCCGCCTGGTTGTTTCGCAAGGCGCTCACCAGTCCGATGCCCTCGGGAACGGTGAACAGCGCCAACGCGAGTGCCACCAACGCGAGGTACGACGCGACGAGACGGCGGACCATCAGACCTCCAACCGGAAACCGACGCCGCGCACCGTCGTCAGGACGAGCGCGTTACCGAACTTTTGTCGCAAGGCGGCAACGTGCACGTCCAGCGTTCTTGTGGGGCCGAACCAGTGTTCGTCCCACACCGCCTCCATCAATTGCTCACGGGTGAACACCGCGCCGGGTGACTCGGCAAGGTGAGCGAGGAGGTCGAACTCTTTCGGCGCGAGTGCGACCTCGACGCCGTGTGCACTCACCCGTCGAGCAACCCGGTCGAGCGTGATCGGGCCGAGCTGCTGCGGAGGCGGAGTCGATGCCTCCGCCCCCGTACTCGAACCCGCCCGCCGCATCACTGCTCGGATCCGGGCGATGATTTCACGCACCCCGAACGGCTTGCTGACGTAGTCGTCCGCACCCACCTCCAGACCAGCCACGGTGTCGATCTCGTCGTCTCGGGCTGTGATGACGACGATGGGCACCGACGAGCTCCTGCGGATTTCACGGCAGACGTCTAGCCCATCCATGTCGGGCAAGCCGAGATCGAGCAGGACCACGTCGGGCAGCGGAGCCGCGAGTGCGTCAGCCCCCGTCGTCACCAACTGCACCTCGTAGCCGTACCGCCGCAGACCCGCGGTCAGTGGGTCGGAGATCGACGGGTCGTCTTCGACCAGGAGTACTCGCACGGGTCATGGTCCCATCCCGGCGGTGTGCGCCGTGTTCGGTGGATCAGTCGGGCAACTTCGAGGAGTGGTGGTCGACGATCACGACGTCCCCGTCGTCCTCGAGCTCGAAGACGAAGGTGAAGCGCGCCGGCACCTTGTCCCCGGACTCACCCATGGTGAACGTGTACAGACCGGACAGCGACCCCGACGTCGGACTGAGCAATTGTGGAACCGACTCGTCTATCGCTCCCGTCGGATTCTTGCTGACGAAGTCGGTGAAGTAGGCCAGACGTTCGTCCGGGCTGTCGAACACACCGGCCCACAACGTCGGAAGAAGCACTGCGTCCTCTCGGTAAAGAGCGTTGATCGCCTGCGGGTCGCCCTGCGCGACGGTGTCGAGCCAGGTGTCGAATTGCTTCTCGATGCGGTCGAGGGTGAGTTCGCCGCCCGCGTCGACGGAGGCGTTGGCACCTGCGGCGGTGTCGGTGTCGGCTGCAACGGGCGTGGATGCCTGTCCGGTGCTGCATGCCGACAGTGCGACAGCGGCTGCGGCGACGGCAGCGACGGAGGTGGCGCGGACGACGGTCTTGGTGCGCATGGTCTTACCTCTCGATCTATTGTCACCGAACCACTTTCGGTGACAGATCAAGCATCGCGATTCGATTGCCAGTGCAGTGCCAGGGAATTGTCAACGGACGGACAACTTTCCGCTCGTAACGGTGTGGGCTGTGCACTCGATCCGATTCTGTGTGACCGTCCCCACCTCGCACGTACCGTGCCGGGTGGTCGCGACCGTCCCTGCCCTCACCCGGCACGGTGCGTGCGAGGTGGATGAAGCGCGACGACCAATGACCGGATGGCCGGCAGGGTTAGTATTATTCGAGGTATCAGGTGTGGTGCGAAGATGAGCGCCCGCCTCGGGCTAAGCGGAGCGCGGTCGAGGAAAGGCTATCGCTGTGGCGATCATGTCGATGGATCATGTGCGGGCTGCGGTGGACGGAGTTGTGCCGCTGGTGAACCGGACCCGCTCGCTGAACGCCCGCCCGTTCGACGCCGAGACGCCGGTGCGTCCCCTCCCTCGGGTCGCGGGCGGAGTTGGGTGCACTGCGGGGTGATGGTTCCCGACCTCCCTGATCCGAATCGCTCGTTCGGTGTGATGTCGATCGTCGGCACGCCGGGCGTGACGATGTTCGCCAACGACCAGGCCATCGCGACCACACCGTGCGACACCGTGTACACCGCCTCGGCCACGGCGGCGATGACCTCCCGGCAGTTCTTCGTCCAGTCCTCAACATCGACGACACGACCCAGGTTCTGTTGGTGAAGGTGCTCGGACCGGCCGACGTCGTCGAGGAAGCTGTTACATCCGGTCCGTCGACGGACACGGCTCGGCCCACACAGTCAGCGTCGACTTCAAGGTCACCGCACACGAACCCGAGCCGCGGCGCGCCCCCACGTGACGAATCATGCGTCTGCCTGCGACGATGACGTGAGTCTGACCGATCCTGCCACCGGCGAGCGAATCATCTCCATCGACACCGCCACCGTCACCGACCTCACCTACGGCCTCGGAGCAGGCTACGTCGGCAACCACCGCTACCGCGGCACGTTTCGTGGTGAACCCATCACCGGCAATGCCTATCTCGAGTACATCGACTGCCGAGACCACCTCACCGCCGCCGGCACCTGACGGGGTCGGCCGGGTCCGCACCATGGGGGTCGGTGTTCGCGACTCCGACTCGTAGGTGCTCGTGGAGGTAGCGGCCGGTGATGCTGGCGGGGTCGGCGGCGATGTTGTCGGGTGTGCCGGTGGCGACGATGCGTCCGCCGGCGTCACCGCCGCCGGGGCCCATGTCGATGATGTGGTCGGCGTTGGCGATCATGTCGAGGTCATGTTCGATGACGACGACGGTGGCGCCGTTGTCGTTGAGGCGGTCGATGACGGTCAGCAGTGTGCGGACGTCGAGTGGGTGCAGCCCGACGCTGGGTTCGTCGAAGACGAAGAGGGTGTCGGCTTGGTCGCGACGTAGTTCGGTCGCCAATTTGAGGCGCTGTGCCTCGCCGCCGGAGAGGGCGGGTGTGGCCTCGCCGAGGGTGAGGTAACCCAACCCGAGGTCGACGAGGGTCTGCAGGCGGGTGTGGACGCGCCGAAGATCGGTGGTGAGCTCGAGCGCCTCGGTCACCGTGCAGGAGAGCAGATCCGGAAGTGAGATGTCCGGTGGACCGGAGGCCTTCTGGACAGGTCGGCGGATCTCGTGGGCGGCCGGGGAGTAGCGCGTGCCGGAGCAGTCGGGGCAGTCGATATCGACGTCCGGCAGGAACTGCACGTCGAGTGAGATCTGGCCTGTTCCTTCGCACCGCGGGCAGCGCAGGGACCCTGTGTTGTACGAGAAGTCGGCGGCCGTGAGACCGAACTCCGCGGCCACCGGCGTGGACGCGAAGGCGCGGCGTAGGTCGTCGAGGACCCCGCTGTACGTGGCGACGGTGGAGCGCACGTTGACTCCGATGGGGGTCGCGTCGACCACGTTGACGCGCGTGATGCCCGGTGCGTCGAACGCTGAGACGTGTGCGGGTGGGCGACCGCCGGCGCCGCGAGCGATCAGTGCGGGCACCAGGCTGTCGAGAACCATCGTGGTCTTGCCGGACCCGGAGACGCCGGTCACCGCGGTGATGCGTCCCGACGGAATGTCCACTGTAAGCGCGCGAACGGTGTGCAGGGGATGGGTGGTCAGGTGAATCTGTCCGCGGGCGAACATCTGATCGGACGGGGCGCGATCGCGCACGACGATGCCTTCTCGACCGACGAGGAAGCCGCCGAGCCGGGAGGCCGGATCGTCTCCCAGGTCGGCGGGGGTGCCGGTCGCCACCACGTGTCCGCCGTCTCTGCCCGCGCCGGGACCCATCTCGACGATCCAGTCGGCGTCGCGTAGGACCTGGACGTCGTGGTCGACACACACCACGGAGTTCCCGTCCAGTAGGAGGTCTCGCATGATGTCGAGAAGGGCGTCGACGTTGGACGGGTGGAGTCCGATGGACGGTTCGTCCAACACGTAGAGCACTCCGGTGGTTCTGTTTCGCACCGCGCGCGCAAGTTGGACGCGTTGACGTTCGCCTGTGGAGAGGGTGGCACTGCCGCGGTCGAGTGTCAGATAGCCCAGGCCGAGTCCGACGAGGCGCCGGGCCATCTCGAGCAGAGTGTCGACGAGGTTGCGCGCCATCTGCGTCATGTCCGCGGGCAGGGACGTCTCGATGGTGGTGACCCAGCCGGTGAGGTCGTCGAGCGTCTTGGCGGTGGCCTGGCCGAGATCGATGCCGCCGATGTGCGATCGGAGGGCCGAGTCGCTGAGACGGACGCCGTGGCAACTGGGGCAGGGGTGGGTGCTGATGTAACGGTCGACACGGCTCAGCCCCTTCTCGCTCGTCGCCTTGTTCATCGCTTCCTCCACCGCGCGTACGGCGTTGCGGTAGGTGAAGTCCATCTCGAACAGCTTGCCGTTCTTGGTGGGGACGGTGATGTGCCGCTTCTCCTCCGGGCCGTGCATGACGATGTCGCGCTCCTCGGCGCGCAGTTCCTCGTAGGGCACATCGGTGCGTACGCCCATCTCGGCGACGACGCGAGGCATCACCGTGAGACCGAACATCGACCAGGGAGCCACCGCACCGGCGTCGATGCTCAGGCTCGGATCGGGCACCAGCATGCGCTCGTCCACCTCGCGCACCACGCCGTTACCCGAACACCGAGGGCAGGCGCCGTCGGAGTTGAAGGCGAGCGACTCGGCGCCCGGAGGGTAAAACGTGGCTCCGCAGACCGGGCACGTCAGGTCGTGGTCGAGCGCGACCTCGACCGTGGGATCGAGTCGGTGACCGTTCGGACAACAATGAGAACCCAACCGCGAGAACATCAATCGCAGGACGTTGAGTAACTCGGTCGACGTGCCGAAGGTGCTGCGCACGCCGGGCACTCCGGGTCGCTGGCGCAGGGCCAGTGCGGCCGGCACGTGCTCGACGCTGTCGACGGCGGCGCGAGCGGACTGCGACATGCGGCGGCGCGTGTAGGTCGAGAGCGCCTCGATGTAGCGGCGTGAGCCCTCCGCGTACAGAACCCCCATCGCCAACGACGACTTTCCCGACCCCGACACCCCCGCCACTGCCACCAGCGTGTGCAGGGGTATCGATACATCGACGTCGGCGAGATTGTGTACCTTCGCGCCGCGCACCTCGATCGCCGCGGGCTGCTCGTGCGCCGCGGCGGGATCCCGCCGAGCGAGCACTCCGTCGCTCGGGCGCACGGTGGTCGTGGGGATCTCGTCGTGCGTCATCGGTTCTCCTCGATCGGGTGATGCAGTGCGGTGGCGGACCGGCTGGGGCAACCGACTCGAAACCAGATTACACATACATGGAAGTTGCTTCCATGGAAGCTATATGTCACGATGGTTGCACGGCCCCACCGCGGGGCCATCCACCCCGACGACGCGAAGGTCGCCCATCATGACTGCTCCCGCCCTGAACTCCGTGGCCTGGTTCGAATTCGGCTCCGACAAGCCCGAGGAGATCCAGAGCTTCTACAGCCAGCTCTTCGACTGGAACTTCACCCCCAACCACGATCTCCCCGGCGTGAACTACCAAGCCGCGATCACCCCGGGCGCTCCTCGACCCGGCGGCGGCATCTTCGAATCCGACGGCACCTTCGCCGACTACGCGATCTTCTACGTGCTCGTCGCCGACGTCTCCGACACCATCGCCCGCGCGACCGCACTCGGTGCGGAGGTCCTGATGGAGCCGCTGACGGACGCCTCCGGCGTCACGTTCGCCCGACTGCGCGACAGCACCGGCAACCACTTCGGAATCTTCTCCGCACCCGCACCGACGAACTGACCGCACGCGCACCACTTCACCCTCCGACCCCCCAAATGAAGGACACCCACTCATGAGCGCCACCACCGATCTCGCCCGCACCTACTTCACCGCCGTCCAGACCGGCGACATGAACACACTCGGCGAGTTGCTGGCCGAGGACATCGTCTGGCACCAGCCGGGCTCGCACCGCTTCTCCGGCGACCACACCGGCCGTGACGCCGTCTTTGCGCTCCTTGGATCGATGATGGAAACCAGCGTCGGCACCTTCGCAATCGACACAGTCCACTCGTACATGGACAACGGTGATCTGGTCGCCGCGTCGATCCACTTCTCCGGCCGCCGCGATGAGCAGAGCATGGCCATGGACGGGGTCGATTTGCTGCGCGTGACCGACGGAAAGATCGTCGAGATGTGGTTGTTCTCCGCCGACGCCGCCGCCGAGGACGCATTCTGGGGGCGCTGAGCACCCCAGCCGGGCAGAACACAACCATCCTCCGCGCGACGACAGGATCACCGCACCATGCCCATCATGACCGAGGACCAGTGGCGCGCGTTCGTCTCGGCTGGAACGCGCACCGGGAAACTGGCCACCGTCCGAATAGACGGCAGCCCACATGTGGCACCACTGTGGTTCCTCCTCGACGGAGACGAGCTGGTGTTTCAGACCGAGATGACCTCCGTGAAGGGCCGCAATCTAACCCGCGACCCCCGGTTCGCGCTCGTCGTCGACGACGACCGACCGCCGTACTCGTTCGTCATGTTCGAGGGCACCGCACGCATCGACCACGACCCAGCTGAAGCTCGACGCTGGGCGGGCAGGCTCGGTGCCCGGTACATGGGCGACGATCGCGCCGACGAGTACGCCGTGCGGAACGGCGGACCCGGCATCGTCACCGTGCACGGGCGAATCGACAAGGTCAGAGCGTTGGACGGCGTCGCCGACTGACCCGACCGCCGGGCGTCGCTCCGACTCCGCACATCCACCCACATCACACGGAACGGCCATGACGAACGACAACACAGCCCTCTTCGACAACATCGTCCGCTACGAGATCGACCTGTGGAACGCGATCGACGGCGCACTGCGGGCCGAGTGCGACCTGCACCTGACCTGGTTCGAGATCCTGCGATTTCTCTCCGTCCACGACGACGGAGCTCGGGTCCAAGGCATCGCCGCCGAGTTCGCCATCACCGTCGGGGGAACCAGCAAGGTCGTCGACCGTATCGAAGCGGCGGGCTACTGTGCCCGCCGTGCCAATCCGGACGACCGGCGCTCCTCCCTCGTCGCCCTGACACCGGCCGGCCGCGAGATCCTCGCGGCAGGAACTGTTGTCTTCGACCGCGAACTCGATCGGCGCATAGGCGCGGTTCTCGACGACGACACCATTCGCGCAGTGAGCTCCGCTCTCGAGATGCTGCGGGCGGCAGGACGAGCTATCGACCGCGGGCAGTAGCTCGCCCGGTCACACGTGCGCGATTCCGCGCACGGCGCACCACCAGCGGATCAACGGGAAGGATCGACCCTTGCATTCTCATCACGACGAAGCTCACTTCATGGCGGACCTCAAGGAAGCAGCCCCCGAGATGGTCTCGGCGTTCTTCGGCTTCGACAAGGCCGTGTTCAAGAAGGACACCGGCAATCTCGATCTCGCCACCCGCGAGCTGATTGCTGTCGGGGTCGCGGTGACCACGCAATGCCCGTTCTGCATCGAAGACCACGCGCAGCGAGCAGTGAAAGCAGGTGCCTCCAAAGCCGACGTCGCCGAAGCGGTCATGGTGGCTGCGGCCCTACGCGCCGGCGGCGGTGTCACGCACGGCTGGAAAGCCATGAAGAGCATCGCCGACGAATGATCTCGGGCCGTTCGGTCGTCGACCCACACGAACTTTGCGAGGGGAACAGGCAGTGTAGATCCACCGACCAGTGGATCACCGAGGTAGCCACTCCCACCGATTCCGAGCGCCACAGCGAACACCACAGCTAGTCAGACAGGCGTGGTGTTCGCCGTCGCTCGTATTCTGGCGCTGACGATGTGCGACTCCACCGGGTGGCCAGCTTTGGCAAGGTCAGTGACGCGGCAGTCCGATCTCCAGTTATGCGGTCTCGTGTCGACCGAGGAGAATCAGCGCGGGACCATCATCCGGTGCCGACATCGGGGCGCGATTTCGTGTCCGACACCGACGAGCAAGGAATGCAGAGTGACCGCCTCCACGACGCTTCGACTGATATTCCCGCAGTGGCAGGGCGGGGACAATCCCGTCTATCAACTCGGCGCTCAGCTCTCCGCGTGGCTCGCACCTCCCAGCGACGCCATCAGCATCGAGGTACCAGTGGAGAGCCCGGATGGCGATCCCCTCCTTCTCGAAGATGGTGTCGTCGCCAAGAGCGCTGTTCTGCGTCAGAACGCTGCCGCGGCGGCGATCATCCGCTCGGCGGACCCGGACCGCATCGTCACCTTCGGTGGCGACTGCTCTGTCTCTCTCGCACCATTTTCTTTTCTGTCGGAGAAGTTCGCCGGTGACGTTGCCGTTCTGTGGATCGACTCGCACACCGATATGAGCACCTCCGCGACCTACAGCCGCGCCCACGGATACCCGGCACGCAATCTACTCGGCCTCGGCGATCCAGAGTTCGCAGCGTTCGCGACGACACCGGTCCCGACGAATCGACTGGCTTACGTCGGGATCAAGGCAGACCGACTCCGGCCGGACGCTCGGACAGAACTCGCAGAATGGGGTGTACCCCTGTTCGATCCCGATCTGCTCTCGTCGAGCCACGATGAGGTTCTGTCATGGGCGAGGGAGACCGGTGCGTCGCGTCTGCTGGTGCACTTCGACCTCGACTCCCTCGATCCCGTCTCGTTTCGATCGCAGCTGTTCACCGACCCGACCGGAGCGCTGGACCCGGCGTACACCGACATCCAGAGGGGCCGCCTCCATCTTCACCAGGTCGTCTCACTTCTGCAGCATCTCGGCGAGGAAATCGACATTACCGCTCTGAGCATCACCGAACACTTGCCCTGGGACGCGGAGAACCTTCGCACTGCATTCAGCAAGCTCCCGATCATGCGATAGACCCGGCGAAGACGTGGATCGCCAGGCGAGAGAGGACGATCAGATCGCCTCGTGGCGGTCCGGCATCGGTCGAGATCGTGCCTGTCGGACGCCGCAAGCCAGCATCGAACGCAACACGATCGCAGACATCACGGCCGTCGATCTGGTGACTTTCAGGTACATCCGGACGAGCGTGAGCTGCAGGACCAGGACCGGGTCGATCGCCGACCCGCCTGCTCACCGCTTAGCTGCGGGACCGAGTGAACTCGCTCGGGCTCATCCCGAAGGACCGTCGAAACGCACGTCGAAACGTCGCCGGGTCGCTGAATCCGGACCGTGCAGCGGCTTCGCTCGAAGATCGGTGCTCGGTGAGTTCCTGCGCTGCCAGTTCCAGGCGGCACCGACGTAGGTGATGTGCGGGTGTCGCACCGTTCTCGGCGAAGATCGCCTGCAGGTAGCGAAGTGACATACCGTGAGCTCGCGCGATCGACTGAGGCGTTGTCTGGGGATCGTGTGCCCGGGTGAACACGTACGAGGAGATGGCGTGGAACAGCCTTCTCCGATGCTCCGTGTCGGTGCTCGGACGGGAACGTCTCGCCGTGCCGACATCGGACCGACCTTCGGAGAGATCGGTGATGGTTAACATCGTCATCGGGAGGGAGTCGATCATCAGATGCCGGCTGGACCATCTGACTGGGATCATCGACTCGTCACTGCGTGTCATCCATTCGCGCCCCTCCTGCACCGGCTCGGGAGCTACCACTTTCGACACCATCGGACACTCGGCCTCGTCGTAGGGACGCCCGTCGACATGCCGACCATGCAGCGTTCCGTGACTGTTTCTGCCGACCAGATCATCTGCGTTCGCATAGCCGAGAGTGGACAACGCCGCAGCATTGATCAGCGCGATCGTCCCCGACATCTCGACCATCCAGGTCGGTTGCGCCACGGCGCCGATGATCTCCCGCGCCGCTTCCAGTTGCGTGCCCACGATCCTCGTCCTCACCTCGGCTCACGGCGAAGAGTAAGTCGGGTTCGTTTCCGGCAGAAGACCGCGACGTCACCCCTTCGTGACGCCGTCGACCAGTTACCCCGTCGTGCGCGTTTCGTGCACAGATCGTGCGCATCCTTCCTCTGTACGAGCCAGTCCTACTGATCGAATGGTCGTCGAGACACACGACGAAAGGTGCAGCGATGTACAACCCCCACATGCAGAACGCCGACCTGAACGCCCTGCCCGCCGAAGTCCACGGAGCGATCACGAAACGAAGTGCCGAGCTCGATGGTGTCACCGTCACTCAGGTGACCTTCGGGCCGGGAGCGAAGTGGTCGACAGACCTGAAGGACTACGCCGGAACGGACCTGTGCGAACTGCCGCACGTCGCGCTGGTGATGTCGGGAACGCTCGCCGTCGAGATGCGAGACGGGACCAGACTCGACTTCCCTGCGGGTCACGTCATGCTTCTCCCGCCCGGTCACGACGCCTGGTCGGTGGGCGATGAACCGTGCACGTTCGTGGAGTTCGATCGTGGCAACGACTACTACGCCGAGCCGGCGCACACGTGACCGGCATCGCCCGCACCACCACCGCCGTTCGACTGGCCAGAAAACGGCTCGGTCTGACCTGGAAGGATCTCGCCGAGGCGATCGAGGCTCCCGTCGCGTGGACCGTGGCTGCCGTCTACGGGCAGCACCCGCTGACCGATCACCAGGCGACGCGACTGACCGAGCGTCTGGACCTCTCGGACGGCGCCCTGGAGGACCTCACGCTCGCCCCTTACCGGGGAGCACTCGACATCTCCTCGGACCCCACCGTGTACCGCTTCCACGAAGCATTGCAGGTGTACGGGCCGGCCTTGAAAGAACTGATCCACGAAGAGTTCGGCGATGGCATCATGAGCGCCATCAACTTCACCGTGGAGGTCACACGGCGACCACACGAGGACGGCGACCGAGTGATCGTCACCTTCGACGGCAAGTTCCTCGACTATCGCTGGACAACATGATTCTGATCGGTCGTCGACGTATTCGACTGCCCCTCCTCGAGCCCTCCCCATCTCACGTGGACGCGTGAGCGAGGGGCTGCCACTGCGAACCGGTGCACAGCCCCTCGTGCGCGTGGATCCGTATCGGGCGACTCACGGAATCCGATCCGGTAGCGCTTCATTCGTCATCTCAGCCCGTTCGGCCCTGATGACCATCCGTCCGGCCCGCGATCGGGTCAGCACAGCCCGAGGCGCGTTACATAGCCGCAACCGAAGCTTAACGAATCGATCAGTGCCCATCCATTGACATGTTGCCGTGACATCACTAACTCGTGATGCGTAAAACACCAAGTGTCCGTGTCAGGAGGAACGTATGTCGATCGGAAAACCCGACGCCGCGGCGCTCGCCTGCATATCGGACAGCTACCGCCTCGGCATCGGTGCGAGTGATCTCAAGACCTACGACGCCGCTGCCGGCGGATTGCTGGAGTCCTGGAACAAGGTCGAGGACCTCTATTCGGCGATCGCGCCGACCTCGCCCGAGCTGTCCTGAGCATCGCCGGATCCGAGTAAGAACGAGAACAACGCCTGGTATGTCACCACGGAGATCGGTGGAGCAACGGAGGGACCGCTCGCCGGTCGACGCGTCGCTGTCAAGGACAACACGGCGGTAGCCGGGGTTCCGATGATGAACGGTTCGCGGACCGTGGAGGGGTTCGTGCCGGCCGTGGATGCGACCGTGGTCGCGCGACTCCTCGACGCTGGAGCAGTCGTCGCCGGCAAGTCCACGTGCGAGGACCTCTGCTTCTCCGGCGGGTAGCACACCAGCAAGCCTCACGCCGTGAGAAACCCGTGGGATCGCTCCCGGTCCGCCGGCGGATCCTCGAGCGGCAGTGCCGCGCTCGTCGCGACGGGTGAGGTGGACATGGCGGTGGGAGGCGACCAGGGCGGATCGGTCCGGATGCACGCAGCGTGGTGTGGAGTCGTCGGTCACAAACCGACGCACAGCCTGGTTCCCTACACGGGAGCATTCCCGATCGAACAGTCCATCGACCACCTCGGCCCGATCGCGCGGACCGTGTCGGACGTGGCGCTCATGTTGTCCGTCATGGCCGGTGTCGACGGCAACGACCCTCGTCAACCCAGCTCCACCAAGACGGTGGATTACGTTGCTGCACTGCAGAAATCGACAGCGAGGCTGCACGTCGGCGTCGTGATGGAAGGCTTCGGCCGGCCTGAGTCGGACGCAGGGTCCGACGTGGTGGTCCGGCAGGCAGTCGAGCAGCTGACCACTGCCGGTCTGCACAGCGAGGACATCTACATTCCCTGGCACCTCGACGGCAGCGCCCTGTGGGACGTCATCGCGCCCGAGGGCGGCGATCTCGAGACGATCGCAGTGCCACGTAGTTTCACCGGCATGAGAAGGCAGGCACTGGTGCGCTCCACTGCCGAGATGCAGGCGGCGATGAAGGATCCGTCTACGGTCCTGGTCAATGTCCTCGACCCGGCCACCTATCGCGGTGACACCAACAACTACGGTCGGCGTGGAAGCCCACCCGGCAGCACTAAACTCCCCGTCACCCAGATCCGCAATCGAGAGACCGGTGAACTCCGCCCCGTCGAGGAATTGCGCGCCCTGTTCGAGGACGCGGGTCTTCTGGACGATTCGAAGACCGTCGTCACCTACGGTGGCGGTGGGGTCGCCGCCATCGGGGTCGCCCACGCCCTCGCCGTGACCGGTCGCGGAGACGTCGCGGTGTACGACGGGTCGATGGCGGCACGGGCCGGCGATCCGGAGCTGCCGCTCGTCACCGGACCGAACCCACGCTGACACTGGTGCCGGAGAAGTCATCGTCCCAGTCGTCGGCCACGGTCCGATCCATCGACAAGATTGCATTCTTCGCCTCGCGAATACGGAAGACTCGACCGTTCGCTCGGAGTACCTGTCACCGCCGCACGACAGTCATTCGTCGGCGATGCTCTTCATGGCTTTCCAGCCGTGCGTGACACCGCCGCCGGCGCGTAGGGCCGCAGCCACCATGACCGCTTCGGCGACGTCGGCTTTGGAGGCACCTGCTTTCACTGCTCGCTGCGCGTGGTCTTCGATGCAGAACGGGCATTGCGTGGTCACCGCGACCCCGACAGCAATCAGCTCGCGGGTGGCGAGATCGAGGTTGCCGGTGTCCTTCTTGAACACGGCCTTGTCGAAGCCGAAGAACGCCGAGACCATCTCGGGGGCTGGTCATCGCCCACCCGGCGCCGCAGCAGAGCGCCAGCAGCAGAGCGGCGGAGCCGAACCGCACCCACGATCGGGGGTGCGCGGCGAAGAAGTAGATCAACCCGACGTAGCCGACCCACGTCAACGGTGCGCCAGCACCGAAGCCGCTCTGCACAGCCGCCGACGCCACCGCCGCGATGACCGCGGCGGTGGGGAGGTGGGTGCGCAGCGCCGCGGCGACCGCGACGAGCAGACCCGCGATCAGCCCGGCCACCCCAGCGGTGCTGAGCACCGCCGCGACCACGCACACAACGGCGACGGCGAGATCGGTGTACGTCGATCGCCGCGAGATGCGGGTACGTCGGAGCGGGTCGCGGATCATGAGTCCCACTGTGCACCGGGCGGGCGGACGGTGGGTGTTCCGGCACGCAAGATGGGCCCAGCGAACGAGCCGCCCGACCGACCAGTCGTCCCCGAGGATGGTGCCCCTCTCATCCGTCAGCCCGATTCCAGAGCCGTTGCGCGTCACTAGCGTCGACACACGATACGAACCACCCCTTCGCTCGAGGAGACATCATCGTGAAGATTCGCACCATCGCCACCGCCGGAGCCCTCACCGTGGGAGTGGCCGGGGTGCTCCTGACGAACGCCGAGACCGCAGCGCTGGCGGCGCCCCATCCCCGACGCCCTCGCTTCCCTGGTTCCGAACAACCAGCGCATCGCCTACCTGGAGGAGGGCTCAGTCCTCCTCGGCCCGCACGGGAAACTCACCGTCCCCGACAAGGTCATGGTCGGGGAGGCCGCCGCACGGGGAGGCCACGTCAACGTCTACCTGACGGACCCGAACAACCCCCGCAACGAGGGCTTCATCGTGCAGTACTTCCAGCACTGGAACTGACACCCCACCCGGCCCCGCCACCAGAAAGCGATCGATGACCGAACCTCGCCGCCGTCCACGCTTGTTGCGCCGCCGCGGTGGAACAGTTGCGTGCGGCGATCACCGAGGTGAACGGGTCGCGCTGGGACGATCAGATGTACGCAGGCCGGGGATACGTGGTCACCGAGACTCTCTCGAGGACAGGGTATTTCGTCGGCTATCGAGGGGTCCGGCGAACCGTCCACGGGTCCGCGGCGATCGCCGCGGACGAACGGTTCCAGGAGACCGGGCGAGCGACGTTCGGTCGGTTCGAGGACGCGGTCAAGGCGTACCTCGCGGCGGTGGTCGAGTCGTTGCTGCTGCCCTCTCGCGGCAGGACTGATTCTGCGGCGGCGTGGATGTGGGACGGATCCCCCGGTCCCGGTGTCGTCGTCGCGGCAGCGGGGGCCCGCACCGCGCGCTTCCGCTACCACCTCCGCAGTGACCCCGCCGTGTGGATCGACGGCGACAAGGTCGACGCCCCCCTCTCGCACGGACTGTCGATGTCCACCGCGGACTTCCTCACCGCCCTCGTCCGCCCGGCACCTGGACAGGAGCCCGGCGGGGGCCGACCGTGACCGTCCCCCCCGGCCTGGGGCGGGCGTGTGCACCTGGTGCTCGCGGGAACGACCGACACCACCAGCCGGCCGGTGGAGTTCACCGTCGCCGGCGGGGAGTGCTTCGTCTTCGACGCAGGGCCGCCCGAAGGGGAGGAACTGGTGTGCACGCCCGGCCCGTGGATCAACCCGTTCACCCCACCGGGTGAGGCCGGGGATCCCGAGTTCGACGCCGTGAACGACGAATTCGTGAGGATCAGTGGCGAGTGGCGAGCGTTCGACGTCGACGACTCGGCTAAACTGTTCGACGTCGAGGGCAGACGGATCGAGTCGGTCGAATACGAGAGCACCGACCAGGGCAGGCCGGTCACGACGATCTTCCCCCCTTCCATTTCGGTGACCGGGTACTGACCCTAGTGATCATATGAGGGACGATGTGCCGATGGACGACATGTTCGTGATCCCCGCGGGTGACGCGGGTGAGCGAGGCGCTGACCTCATGGTGCAATCGGGCGGGAAGATGGCCAGGCGGGTGGTCGAGGTGCTGGCACCGCGCCGGGGTGACCGTGTCCTCGAGATCGGTTTCGGGCCCGGTCTGGCGCTGGAGCTGCTGTCGCTGGCGGTACTGGACGGCCATGTCACCGGTGTGGACCCCTCTGCGCTGATGCACCGGCGGGCCACCGAGCGCAATGCCGCCGCGATCGACGACGGGCGGATGACTCTCGTATCGGGAACCGTCGCTCACCTGCCGTTCGACGACGATTCCTTCGACGAGGCGCTGACGGTGGACAATCTGCACTTCTGGCCGGACGCGGGTGCCGGTCTGGCGCAGCTGCGGCGCGTACTGCGCGACGGCGCTGTGGTGGTGGCGGCGTTCACGCCGCCCTCCGGAGGGCCACCGTCCGGATTCGAGCACCTGTTCCATCGCGCCGGCTTCTCCGACGTCGTGGTCCGGCGGTACCCGGAAGGCGTCGTCCTCTCGGCTGTGAACTAGTCGACGGGAGCCTTCCCGGCCGCCTGCGTCCTCGACGCGTGACCGCACGCGGTCCCGGTAGCTGCGGCCGGCGGCACGTTCGGCGGCGATGAACGCGTCGATGTCGAGAGCGCCGTCGGGTATGCGGTGGGGGAAGGTCTGCGGGATGTAGCCGCACCCGGGGAGCGGTGTGACGGCGAAGGCCTGATCGTAGATCGGTTCGAGGTCCGTGTCGTCGAAGCACTCGGTCGGCAGAGTCGACACGAGAGCCGGAACCGTGTCGGTCAGACCCATACGCCGCGCCTGCTCGGTGGCGGCCGCGGTCCATGCGCGAAGGTAATGGTCGGTGTCGGCGTCGTAGAGCTCGTCGATGGCGTTCAGTTCCCGCCCGAGTGTGTAGCGTTCGATGTTCATGAGCGCCGGCGGGCTCATCAGGTGCCGAAGCTTGGTGCGCTCGCGCATCCACATCTCGCGGATCCCGTAGTCGGCGAGCTGCTGATCGAGGGTCCGCAGGTGCAGCGCCACCGGCGCCGTCCGCGCCGCCAACGGCAACTGTGCGCTCGCCTCACCCTGCGGGGCCGTAGTCTCGTTGTGCGGCAACGACTCCGGCGCATCGTCGTCGGCAGTCAGGGCCGCCCCCGCGGGGTCGACGTAGAGGGAGCGAGCACCGACGCAGCGGTACCGACCAGTTCCCGGTGCGGCGCCGCCGTCCCTGCTGCGCCTGCGAGTCGGACCACGACCTGGTCGACACCGCGGGCGGGAAGGGTGAACATCTGCTGGCGTAGGAACTCGTACGCGTCGGCATCGTCGACGAACATCCCGCACGCGAGCGGCGTGGGCTCGCCGCCCTCGGTCCCGGTTCGCGGCCACACGGTCGCCTTCACACCCGCTGCGACGGTGATCTCGGCAGCTGCTGCGGTGTCGGTGTCCGGGGTGCGTCGTGAGGGGCGGGGACGTCGTCGCGGGTCGCGGGTCATGGGGTCCACTGTGACACCGCGGCAGCGATCTGTGAGCACTCCCGGCCACAAGATCGGTCGCGCGGATGAGCCATCGACCGTCCGGTCCTCCCTGAGGATGACGCTGCACTCGTGCGGCAGCCCGATTCCATTCCGGGTTCGCCTCAATAGCGTTGATACACGACAGGAACACCGACGAACACCCACACGATCGAGGACCGCCATCATGCACCAGCACCTGACCACCACCGCACTGCTCGCCTCCGAAGCCACGGACCGCGGCATCGCTCTCGGCCTGACCATCGTCCTGCTCGTCGTCGCCGCTGCTGTGGCGCTGCTGTGGATCGCAGCCGTGGTGTCCATCGTGCGCTCCCTCCGCTACACAACGGCCGGAAAAGCACTGTGGGTTCTCGTCATCATCGCGCTGCCGATCCTCGGTGCCCTGGGCTGGTTCATCTGGGGCCGCCACGCACAGTCGTCGATCTTCGACGGACTGACCGTTGACCGCCCGGCCCAGCGATGACGACGACACGCACCGCAGTCTTTCGGTGCGACAGTGACGTGGGGTGACTGCGAACCCGCGTTCGCCGCCACGATGCCGGACGTGGCAGCGATCGACCGACTCGAATGCGCCACCGTGCCGGTGCCACTGAACCACGACGTCGCCGACAGCCCGAACATCGACATCGCGATCAGCCGGCTGCCCGCCTCATCCGGCCACAACCGCGGAACGTTGATCGTCAACCCCGGCGGACCCCTCGAGGGCAGGTCGCTCCCGGCCACCGTCGGCAACATCGACGGACTCGCCAACTGGGACATCGTCGGTGTCGACGTCCGCGGAACCGGTGCCAGCACCCGCCCCGCGTGCGCCGCCCTGCAGTTCCTGGAGCCACCGCAGCCCGACGCGAGCAGGCCGGTGTCGGAGGACTCTCTTGCCACCGACGCCCACTCCTACGTTGAAACGATCACGGAGGCGCACCAGACGTGTGTGGAGCGTGACGGCTCTCGCTGAAGCCTGCATCGAGCGCATCGGGAATCCGCATGTGCTGAACGTACGGCGCGGGAGATTTGTCGCAAGTCTGCGACGAGCCGGGGATTGATCGGCTCTTCGGTGGATTCATCCGTCCCACATATGCGAACGTCGAAGATTTGGTACATCCTCCGTCGTACCGTTCCGAAGGATGCTGAGCGATACGCGACGAAGGGACCCGAAATGAAAGCACTCGTTTACCATGGAGCTGGCAACAAGTCATGGGAGGAAGTAGCGGATGCCGTGGTTGAAAGCTCGACCGATGCGGTAGTCCGCGTCGATACCACGACGATATGCGGAACGGATCTGCACATTCTCAGTGGAGACGTTCCTGCTGTCACAAAGGGGCGAATTCTCGGCCATGAAGCCGTCGGAACCGTCGTGCAGGTGGGCGAGTCGGTAAGCACGTTCTCGGTCGGTGATCGAGTGCTGGTCCCTGCTGTGACGAAGTGCGGTCGATGTGTTTACTGTCAGAAAAATATGCCCTCACACTGCCAGACCGTCGGTGGTGTCGGCTGGATCCTTGGCCACCTGATCGACGGCACTCAGGCAGAGCTAGTGCGAGTGCCGTATGCCGATACGTCCTTGTACGCGATACCTGACAACATCACCAACGAACAAGCCCTCTTTTTGGCCGACTCTTTACCCACAGGATATGAGGTGGGAGTCCTCGCCGGCAAAGTTCGGCCCGGTGATACCGTAGCCGTCGTTGGCGCAGGTGCCGTCGGGCTCGCCTCTATTCTGACGACAGGGCTCTGGGGTGCGGCTCGGACCATAGCTATCGACTCGAACAAGTTCCGCCTGCAGAAGGCCCTGGAGTTCGGTGCTACTGACATCGTCGAGGTGGGCCCGGGGACGGTGTCCGACGTTCTCGCGCTCACCGATGGTCTCGGCGTCGATGTAGCTATCGAAGCGGTCGGATTTCCGGAGACGCTATTGACCGCTATGTCGTTGGTTCGCCCAGGTGGAACCGTAGCCAATGTGGGCGTTCACGGCACGCCGGTCGAGTTGCCGATGCAGGATCTATGGATTCAAAACCTAACTCTTACAATGGGTTTGGTTGATACTACGTCCATTCCGACGCTACTGACAATGGTCGGCACCGGACGAATCCGTTCCGAACTGATGAGCACGCATTCCTTCACGTTCGATGAATTCGATGCGGCATACGATACGTTTGCGCATGCGGCAGACAACTCGGCGTTGAAGGTGACGTTGTCACCGGCGATATGACCAACACGCTAGTCGGATGAGGCCTGCTGGATCCTTTCAGTGGATCATCCGATGTAGCTGATGCCGAAAGCATCAATTTTTCGATACAGCGAGGACCTGCTGATTCCGAGCAACACGGCAGCCTCATACCTGTTCCCCTCGGCTTCGTACAACGCTTGAATAATCGTGTCGCACTGCGCTGTATCGAGCGGCGATAGCTTCCTGGAGACTGTGTGGAACTGCAATGTCGGAAGGTCAGCTGGCTGGATCATGCCAAACGGCTTGGTTTCGACAACGTGCTTGAGCACATCTCTCAGTTCACTGATATTCCCTGGCCACGAATACCCTTCGAAAATGCGAACTACCTGCATGCTCAGTCGGAAAGAGTGGCGGACGGCAATATCGTCGAGAATGGAACGCGCAATGTCGCCGATATCGTCCACTCGATAACGTAGCGCGGGTACACGTACAACGTCACTGAAGTGTTTGTTGAGCACCGCGAAGGGGCGGCCCGGATCTAATGCGGTTACGTCGACACAGCCCACTATTGTGGGCGGTATAGGATTTACTGCGCTCGACGACATGAGTTCGTCGAGTCTTCGTGCCATGACTGAGTCGAGTCGGTTCAGTGATCTGAGAACTATGAGTCGACGCCCGAGAGTGTGGTCGGTCATCAGCGCTGATAGACCAACTGAGTTCGTAAGTTTCGAACAGTCGACGACATTGATTTGCGCGCCTGGATGCTCTGCGGAAAACAATGTCGCAGCTAGGGTTCCCTTGCCTGTACCAGATTCTCCGGTCAGAAGGAGGTTACGGCTTCGCGCGAGTCCGGTGCTGAGCATTTCCCGTGCTGCGGCAAAAGGGTTGAGCAGCTGTTGATTCCGTAACCGGTCGGCCTCGCTTCGCGGAATCCGGGAGCCTTCCGAGTAGTCTCGCGGTCCAGCGATGCCAGCGTGCGCACCCTGACGACGGGCCGGCTGTGAGTCGAGGGTCCTGACGTCTGTGCGAGTAAGGATACAGCCTGCGATATCTGCTTGGAAGGTGACCGGCGAGACCTGAACGGTGGCGTAAGTTCCAGTAGGTAGCATTACCTGAGCCGATGTGAATCGGCAGTCCAACAAGGCAGATTTGGCGTGGGAGGCGAACGCGTTCAGCTGTATCTCCGTCATATGAACTCCGTGTGTAAACAAGTGTGTGCCGTCCGTGGCAAGAACTGTTTCGTCCTCATCGCGAACCTTCGCTGCGAACGCTTGTGCGAGTGCGCCAACACGGCGTTCCCGGGCAGTCGACATTCCTATCTCGATTCTGCCCGCAAGCACGCGCGCCAATGTATGGCTGATCGGCGAGTGGTCGACGACATGATGAACGAGCACAAGCACCCCCGCAGTCGCACCGTTGCCGTCTCGGATCAAGACTGCCGTCTCTGCAAGGGCACTAAGCTCAGTTTTCCAATGCTCCGGACCAATTACTTCTAACGATCGCTTGTGTATCAAGGCAAGCATTCCCGCGTTGGTACCCACACAAGCCTCTCGAACCGATGACCCACACTTTAGGTTGGCGGCATTCAAGATGGCAGATATCGATGGGCTTCCATCGACGCGCAAGCACACCGCATCTCCAGCGTCGATCACGAGAATAGAAGCCGGGCATTCGGAATGAGTATCAAAAACCTCGGATACGACAGACCGAGCTGTCTCGACCAAAAGCCGACGCTCGACGTCGCCGACCATCTCCGGTTTGCAGGCACTCGGCGTACCCGGGCCAGAGCACCGATGCCAGGATGCCAGGATCTCGTCGCGGACGCAGCGAGACAGATCGCCCAGGGGACGGTCCATCTCAAGTAAGGATCGAGCAGCACCGACTTCCGGCGCGACCAGACATGTTCCGGACATTCGGGCTCGTTTCGGATCGCTGTTCGTGTGAGTGACTTAAGTACAGTAGCCCGATCGCTGTTCGGTCACGTGCGTTGTGTTCTAACGCTGCGGCAAGTCCACCTGATTCGACCACCGGCAGTTGGTTAGGCTGTGGACGATGGAGATTGAGATGCCGAGGACAAGGGATTCACGGCGGTAGTACGCCTCTTTGAGCACGTGTTCGACACTATTAGCTGCTCGGTTTGTTCATAATCAACAGGCATTTTTACGCTGTAGCGAAGGTAGCCGTTTTTGGCTTAACAGTCCGCTGTGGATAAGCCAAGCTGCAGCTCGGACCGATTCCGGGCTCTTCCCAGATGAGGGTGTAGGTCGGCCGGGCGCGTCGGTCCGCAGATAGACGTCGAGGTCTCCCGACGATGGAGGTTCCTACGCCATCCATCCGTAAGACCTCGACGTGTCCGACGCTACCCCGCCGGCCGGCCTCGGCCGCCCTGACCTGACCGCCTTCGCGGCTCATCCCAATCGACCCTGATCGGGTCTGCTGACCCCCTCGACGAGAACGCAGCGACATCACAGCCACCCAACCCCGACCGCCCGGGAAGCCGGGGCACGTCACATGGCCTGTGCTGCGGGCGTGTCGAGTGGGTCGTCCAGGGGCGACGCAGGAGCGTCGACGCGACGTGCTGAGAGGTGGTTCCAACCGAGCGCTAGGACACCGGCTACAGGCATGGCGATAGGTCAGGAACGGCGTCGCTCCCTGCGCAGGAGGGAGCGCAGAGTCTCGGCGTTCGCATAGCCGACCCGTAGCGCGATCTCGGCGGAGGTGAGGTCCGTGGTTGCTGAGAGGTGCCGAGCACGTTCGATGCGAAGCCGTTGGACGAAGCCGAGCGGAGTGAGGTTGAGCGCCGCACGGACTCGTCGTTCGAGGGTGCGCCGGCTGGTACCGAGCGACTGCGCGACGAAGGCGACGTTGAACGGTTCGTCCAGGCGGGCGCGCACGAAGCGTTCGAACTCGACGACGATCGGGTCCTCGTGCCGGAGATGTTCGTAGGCGACGAAGGCCGCCTGCGACGGACGCTCGTCGATGATGAGGAGCTTGGCGACATGTTGGGCCAGGTCGGGGCTGATCGATCGCACGAGTGAGAGCGCGAGGTCGATGTGGGCGAACGCGGCGCCGGCGGTGACGAGGTTCCCGTCGACCACGACCATGGTGTCGAGATCGAGGGCGACGGTCGGATAGCGCTTCAGGAACTCCGGCCCCAGGAACCAGCTGGTCGTCGCCCGCCGATGATGCATCCGTCCAGTCTCGGCGACGGCGAACACGCCGGTGCACGCCGCGGCGATCCGGGTGGTCGCGTCGTCGAGGCGCCCGAGTGAGGCGATGACCGAACGTGCATCTCGGCTCTGGAGGGCGTCGTTGGTAGCGGCGGCCGTGAGGGTTCCAAGCGCAGGGACGACGACCACGTCGAACTCTCCGGACTCCGACAGCGGGTGGTCTACCGACAGGGTCATCGATGCCGTCGTGGTCACTCGCCGTTTCGGTCCGAGGATGGCGAGTTCGATCGGGTCGATCCGCGGGTCGACATCGCCGCGGGCTCCGTCGGCCACCCGCACGATGTCGATGACCGACGCGACAGCCGAACCGAAGCAGCCGTCGATCGCGATCAGTCCGATACGCATGGCGCGAACAATAGCAATACTGTCGTATACGCCACTCCCCACCGGCCCTCGCTCGTCATACGCTGAACTCGCCCCACGAAGAACCCCGACTTCAAGGAGAACCCCTCATGTCCACACCCGCATCACTTCCGTATGCCTTCGTCGCCAAGATCGTCGCGGCCGATGGACAGCACGACGCGCTCGCCGATCTGCTCGCCGGCGCTGTCGCACTCGCCAACGAAGAAGTAGGAACGATTGTCTGGTTCGCGGCTAGGACCCACGCCGACACCTTCTGGATCTTCGATGCATTCCCCGACGAGGCCGCTCGCGACGCCCACGCCAACGGCGCCATCGTCGCAGCCCTGATGGCCAACCAGCACCTCCTCGGCGCAGCACCCGAGATCCTGGCGGCCGACGTCCTCGCGTCCAAGCTCCCGTAGTCCGCCAACGCACGAGACGATCGCGCCCCGCCGAGCCGTCGGACCCGACCGCCTCGACACCCGCACCACGTTGACGATCCCCGACGGGCCGATCACGAGGAGGCCAGGCAACACCAGGCGCAAGCCTGGAGCGGCACTGTTTCACCGGTGGTCATCGAGAGAGCCAGCGCGGCTCCATGGCAGCGCAACTGTGTCAACTTGCCCTCCGTCCCGCGAGGCGCCGTGGGCGGGGTCGTGGTTGCGATCCGTTGCCGTGACGGGAGACGCGTTGCGCGTCGCAGCGATGACGGGTCGTTGGCGTTCCGGGGCGTTGCGTTCGTGCGCGCCGCGCGTGCGGCATGGAGCATCTCGCTGCGCACACAACGATCGTTGCGCCGACGCACCGTTGACACCTCGCACGTCCAGGTCGCGACACAACGCCACGCTGCGTTGCCGAGCGGAGCGAGGCCTTTCGGCACACGGACAGGATGCCGGCCGCGAGCGCTCAGCCGGCGAGGGGTCCGTCGCAGAGGAGAGCGACGTCGGTGTCGGGCAGAGCCGTGAGGCCAGCGCATCGCGCGACCACCAGAACCGAACCGACGACCTAATCACGTCGGCTCTGCGTCTATCGCTTGATGCGCCCACTGGGTGAACGAGCCGCTGACCTGCACAAACGCCGAGCGTGGGGGACGCTGCCATCCGGTGGTGACCGACGACGACCGACCAGTACCGACCGTTTTACCGGAGTTTCACCGGAGCTCGCGGCGGCGTCGAAGCCGAGCAAGCTCCATTCTTTAGCTCACCGCGCCTTGCTCCTCGCCGGTCCCGTCGTCGTCGAAGACGTTTCAGGGCTCTTCCCAGATGAGGGTGTGGGTCGGCCGGGCGCGTCGGTCCGCAGATAGACGTCGAGGTCTCCCGACGATGGAGGTTCCTACGCCATCCATCCGAAAGACCTCGACGTGTCCGACGCTACCCCGCCGGCCGGCTTCGGCCGCCCTGACCTGACCGCCTTCGCTCGACTCGACGGCCTCGGTCTGAGCGTGACCGGGCAACGACTTGAACCGGATCGTGCGGTCCTCGCGTGCCGCGTGGTGGAACCAGATCAGTGGTGCCGACGGTGCGGCAGCGAAGGCGCTGCTCGTGACACCGTGATCCGGCGGTTGGCCCACGAGCCGCTGGGCTGGCGACCGACCGTGCTGGAAGTTGTAGTGCGCCGCTACCGCTGTGCCGACTGCGGACACGTGTGGCGCCAAGACACCAGCGCCGCGGCGGAGCCACGCGCGAAGCTCTCGCGCACCGGGTTGCGGTGGGCGCTGGAAGGGATCGTGGTCGCACACCTCACCGTCGCCCGTGTCGCCGAGGGACTCGGGGTCGCGTGGGACACCGCCAACAACGCGGTCCTGGCCGAAGGCAATCGGCTGCTGATCAACGACCCCACGCGGTTCGAGGGCGTGAAGGTCATTGGCGTCGATGAGCACGTCTGGCGCCACACCAGGCGTGGCGACAAGTACGTCACCGTGATCATCGACCTCACCCCGGTCCGCGATGGTGCCGGCCCAGCAAGGCTGCTGGACATGGTCGAGGGCCGGTCGAAGGCGGCGTTCAAGACCTGGCTCGCCGACCGCGACGACGCCTTCCGTGACGCGGTCGAGGTGGTCGCGATGGACGGCTTCACCGGGTTCAAGACCGCCGCTGCGGAGGAGATCCCGGACGCGGTCACGGTGATGGATCCCTTCCACGTCGTGCGCCTGGCCGGTGACGCCCTCGACAGGTGTCGGCGCCGGGTCCAACTCGCGATCCACGGGCACCGTGGGTTCAGGGACGACCCGCTCTACAAGTCGCGGCGCACGCTGCACACCGGCGCGGACCTGCTTACCGACAAGCAGAGCGACAGGCTACGCGCGCTGTTCGTTGATGACGCTCACGTCGAGGTCGAGGCGACCTGGGGTGTCTACCAGCGCATGATCGCCGCCTATCGCCACGAGGACCGGCAACGTGGCCGCGAGCTCATGGAGAAGCTGATCACCGACCTCAGCGCCGGCGTCCCCAAGGTGCTCACCGAGCTCACCATCCTGGGCCGGACCCTGAAGAAGCGAGCCGCCGACGTGCTCGCCTACTTCGAACGACCCGGCACCAGCAACGGGCCGACCGAGGCGCTCAACGGACGGCTCGAACACCTGCGCGGCTCCGCACTCGGGTTCCGCAACCTGACCAACTACATCGCCCGAAGCCTGCTCGAGACCGGCGGATTCAGACCCCAACTCCTACACCCCCGATTGGGATGAGCCGCTTTCCCGTCGGGGCCGCGAGTCAACCGTTCGCCCTCACGCCAGGCAAGACCGAAACCAACCACAACGGGACTGCGCGAACGACCGGGTGTTTGTCGGTCCAAAGAATACTGATGTTCGTTCGAGCCAGTGGGCCGAGGTGTCGGATGTGTTGTACAACGTCGGTTTACAACTACCGTATTTGGGTGGAGTTGGGTCTCGGTGTCACGAGCGTGTCACATGTTGGTACCTACGAGAGTGGATTCGGATGGTCCCGCTTGGACGGTCGATGCAGGTCAGCAGCTCCATGGTGGTTCCATGCGGACGTATCTGGTTGTCTCGCAACATACTTGTAAGCGAGCGGTCAACGGTTCAATCCCGTTAGGAGGCTCTCTTGGCTCCGATTCCGTCCCTGGGATCGGAGTTTTTGCGTTTTCGACGCGGATCGATTCCTCGGTTTCGGATACCCGACGCCGATGGGAGTCGGGTATCCGAAACGGGGGAGCTGATCGAGCGGACGGGCCGCATCGACGCCCTTCGTTGGAATCTACGCCCGGTGTGCGGGGTGTAGATTCCGACGAGGGGCGTCGATGCGAGGCTCCAGCGTCACAGCCACGGCCGATATCGGGGCAGCGGCACGGCGGCGTTGACGTCGTGGCGACGGGTGTCATCGAGTACCGGCCGCACTGGTGCTACCGCGGGCCTCGGTGTCGGCTGTGCCGAAGCGGCACGATCCACTTCGGTCGGCAGATCGTCAGCCGGTCATTCGAGCGCAAGGTGGCACCTCTTAGATCGGAGCGCGTATACGCCCAAGGGGGTCCGGTGTTGATCGGAACCGTGGCGCAGACGGTCGAGCGTCCGGTCGTCGGTGACGCCGCCGACGGTCCGCCCCGCAGTGCTCGGTCTTCGAGCCGATCACGGCACCGAATGGCGGGGGGGCGAAACCAGCGTCACCGGGCGTTCGTTTCCCGGGTGAACGTGGTCCTACGACCAACCCGTGACTGGACAGCGGTTCGCGATCCGTCGAGGTAGTGCCGCAGATACCTGACCCGCGTACAGCGGTCAGGTATCAGTGCGGTTGGGTAGTTCAGTCCGCTTCTTCGCCGATCCACTTCGCCAACAAGTGGTGGATGTGACGAATTTTCACTTCTTGATAGCGAGCCAACGGCAACGTCTTCGACTGCGCAGACTTGAGGCCCTTGTGCACCTTGGGCATGTTGTAAGCGTCTTGGTCGAACACCCGCGCCGAGCTACCGAGAACCGTTGCTTCCAACCAGGATTGCTCGGGACGGAGCCACTGGGTCTTGGCCGGTTTCGGCCGTTCGCCCTTGAACGGCGCGAGCAGGTAGACGTCCATGATCGAGGTTTCGTGGTTGTCACCGTTCGGGCGGAACCGGTAGACGATGCGCTGGTATGCACCCCACGGATGGAAATTCGGGAAAACGGTGTAGTACACGCTGTCGAGCGACTCAGCGTCGGACATGTTGTCGGCCTTGACATCTCCGATGATGTCGCGCAGTCCTTCACGAGCCAGCATGCCCGACATCTCCCGGGCGGACACGCCTTCGGGCAGCGTCACCATCGGGTCCTCGTCGATACGGGCGTCGACCATGGAGTCGAACATCTCCTGCTCGGTCGGTACGAAGTTGATGTGCGGGCTGGGTACGCCGTTGGCGGTGATGCCGCGGTTGAAGTTGCCCCAACTGTCGTATTGGCTGTTGGAGTCACCGGTGCCGACGACGCGTTGCGGATGCGTGGTGATGACGTGGAACGCCTCGGAGAACGCTTCCTGCGCGATCTTCCAGTTCGCCTGGATCACCTGTGCGACGTGGGCCTGGATGTAGCGATCCTCCAGCGGCCATGCCTCGAAGTGCTTTCCGAGGTCACCGAGGAAGCTGTCCAGCGACTCGGACGCGGGATCCATGTTGATGAAGACGAAGCCGCCCCAGGTGTCCACCTTGACCTGCGGAAGGTCCATCTTGCCCTTGTCCACCTGCGGGAAATCCCAGGCACACGTCATCGACTTCAGTGATCCATCGAAGTTCCACGCGAAACCGTGGAAGGGGCAACGTAATTCGTTGCCCGCCGGGCCGTCCTCCTCACGGAGGGTGCGTCCGCGGTGCAGGCAGGAGTTGTAGAAGGCACGAATTCCCATGTCCTTGCCGCGCACGAGAAGAATGGACTTCTCGCAGATCTCGTAGACCAGTGTGTCGCCCGGCTCGGGGATCTCCTCCTCGCGGCACGCCATCTGCCATACCTTGTACCAGACTCGGTCCCGCTCGAGTTCGTGATACTTGCGGCTGATGTAGCGCGAGATCGGGATGAAGTTCTGGTCCTCGTACATCTCGTGCGACTCGATGCGCAGAATGTCGGGTACGGGATGGGTGTCGGTGTCCAGGAGTCGTTGGTAGCCAACGCCGTTCTCGATGAACCCCGCGTCCTCGGCG
Organism: Rhodococcus sp. 05-2256-B1; assembly: GCF_002258465.1. NCBI lineage: Bacteria > Bacillati > Actinomycetota > Actinomycetes > Mycobacteriales > Nocardiaceae > Rhodococcus > Rhodococcus sp. 05-2256-B1. The sequence goes on from NZ_NOZA01000017.1 coordinate 383,252, forward strand.
GGCCGTTCTTCGGTGTTGGTCACAGTTTGCCTCCCTGTTCGAGCGTGATGGCGCGGGCCTCTTCAGCCACTCTGTCGGACTGCATCTTCTCGAGCAGTTTCGCCGCACCCATGAATCGCCGGTTCTGTGTGATCGGCACTGGCTCGCGGGGGCCGAGTCCGACCCACCGGGCCAGCTCGGGGTCGACCGCTTTCACCTCGCCGTGGAGGTAGCGGCCCTCGGGGTCGAAAGTTCCGGTCTTGCCGTGGCGGTCCGTGACCAGAACGTTGAAGTCGTCATCGAATTCGTAGATAGCGTGGCTCATCGGATGCTTGATCTGTCGCATCGCAATCTCCTTGGAACGGGGCAACGCCCTTACTTGGTGCCGAATGCACTAACTGTAACAGCGAAGAGTGATAGCGGGCACACTTTTCTTTAGGCTGACTCCAAAAACTCCGGTCATGAGCGCGCTGCCCACCGTAGAGCCCCCGAAACGAGTCGGCGGTAGACGGGATCGGAAAGGGTGGGCGACTTGTCGCCGGGCTGCAAATACGCCAGCCGACTGCGGCCGTTGGTTTTCGTCCACCCGACCAGCTGCGAGCCCGGTCGGTGGCTCCAGCCCTCGCGTTCGTCGCGGCGGCCCGCCATGGCCAGTGCCGTCGACCAGTGCACGGCGTCGGTCATCTCCGCGTCGGTGCGCAGCAGGGGAGTGACGTCGTCCTCGAAGACTTGGCACAGGTAGGTCTCGTCGACGAGGTCGAACGAGTCGGGGATGCCGAGGGTGATGGGGTGCGAACGATCGGTGACGGTGATGGTCTGCGGAACTGCATGTCGGTAGCCGGAGTCCGGGCAGTCGACGCCGCGCACGACGCTCGGCCGGTAAAGGTATCGGCCACCCACGAACTCGGCCCACTCGTCCCAGTTCGCCCACGAGGCGATGGCGTGATGCAGCACTACGTACCCGTGTCCGCTGATCGGAGCCGCGGCTACTGCTGCGCGCACGGCCTCCGGTGGATCGGCCGGTGTGGGCAGTGTGCCGGGCATGTCGTAGTGCAACGAGACGTCGAACCGGGCCAGGTCGTCCGGGCCGAGATCCGCGTCAGGGTGCTCGTGCCACGAGACGTCACCGGGCAACGAGTCCAGGAAGTCGGCGAAGGCATCGCGATCGAACGAATGCCCACCGGTGAATGCCGCAATACGCATGAGCGGGTGTCCCATCGATGAAATTCAACTGGTGATGCAGTCAAGTTACTCGACGAGAGTGCTAGTTCAGCGCCCTTCGATCATCTTCGAGCAGACCTCGGTGGTCGCCGCCCGCAGTCGAGGTACCGAAATGCCGGCCAGCGGCCCTCCCTCGATGCGCAGCGGCTGGATGGCGATGGTCGTGGCGATCATCGTCCGGACCCGCAACGACCGTGCGGCCTGTTGCGCCGCCGCGGACCGCTTGTTGGCCGGTGTCTCCGCAACCGGGAAGTAATCGAATGCACGCCGGATGTGCCGGTCCTCGTACTCCTTCGTCAGGAGGCGAGTTCCGGGTGTCGCGCCGCCGGCCATTTGCAGAAACAGCATCCGCGCCGCGTTCGGGTGCTCGGCCGTCCAGTCCCATACTGCGTCGATCACGCTCTTGAACGTGTCTGCGTCGGCCTCGGCGTCGTCCGGTCGGGCATGTTGAGCGGCGGCGGAACTGGCGTCCATCGCATATCCGAGGGCGCTCTCGAACAGTTCTTCCTTACTGGCGAAGTGGTAGTAGACCGCGGTGGGCACCATGCCCGCGGCCTCTGCGATCTCCTGTATCGACGTTTCTGCGAAGCCTTTTCGGGAGAAGACGCGAACTGCTGCTTTGACGATGAGGTGTCGGCGCGACGGCCGGTGAGCAGAACCCTTCGACGCAGCGGGCGTGTCGACGGTGTTCTCGTCGTCTGCGTCGGCAGGACCGGACGAGCCGGCGACTACGGGATCGTCGTCGGCGGCGGGCGATGAATCCCAGCCGGTCGGCGTCTCATCTGCGTGACCGTCTTCGTGGTCGATGCTTCGTCGTCGTGGCACCGGCCCCAATTTACTCGCTGGTGTACGTCGCGACACCCCGATCGGGTCGTGGGTGCCATGATCTACTGCATGGCAGGCAAGGGAGTGGCACCGAAGCGGACTGCGGCGGCTCCGACGAGCAAGGGCGCGAAGCGGGCGGCGCATCGGCCGTCGCGGCGTGAGGTTGTTGTCGACGCCGCGATGCACCTGTACTCGGTTCGGTCCATCGAGGACGTGACGGTCGCCGATATTGCCGCGGAGGCTCAGATGACTTCCGCCGCCGTCTACTACCACTACCCGTCGAAAGACGAGGTTCTGCTCGGCGGGCTGCGGCTCTATGCGGACGGTTTGCTCGACCAACTTCGTGCCGAGGTCGAGAACGACCCGGACGCCTCTCTGGGCGACATCATCGTTGGCTTGCTGGAATGGACGGACCAGCATCGGGCCGCGTCGCTCGTGTACTTCGTGCGCTCGCCGGGATGGAGCCTGTCGATCGAGTCGCTTCGCCGGGAAGTGCGTCTGACGATGCTGAACATCTTCACCGCCGAGTTGCGCAGCCGCAGCGGAGTCACGACGCGAGCGAAACAGGCAGCCGCCGCGACGGCGCTGTCGAGTTTGCTCGAAGTCTCGGTGTCGTCCTGGCTTACCGAGGACACGGTTCTTGCCAACCTCGGACGTCGGAGATTTTCCGACGAGGTTCGTGAACTGGCCGCCGACATCTCCAGTCTGTGACGTTACTGCTGGAGTCGAACACAACTAAGTCCCCATGCGAAGGTCATCGACCCGCGACTTTCCGGAAGTATCTTTAGACCGACGACAGTTTATGGTTGACTTGGCACCATGCTCAGTCAGTCACGTGCCCGATCCATCGATCTCGACAACCCATTCGCGCCGCTGACCGGATTGTGCGAACTGGTCCTGGTACGTCACGGCGAGCAGGTGCTGAGCAAAGAACTCAGCGCCGGTGAGACGGTCGATCCGCCGCTGTCCGACCTCGGCGAACGCCAGGTGCGGGCCGTGGCGCAGAGGCTGGCCACGGCTCGGGTCGATGCCGTCTACAGCTCTCCGCTTCGAAGAGCATTTCGTACCGGAACCGAGATCGCCGATCGACACGGACTCGTCCCCGTGGTGCGGGACGACCTCACCGAGTACGAGCCCTGGCAAAAGTTTCCTGCCGACCGCAGTCCCTTCGACACCCTGCCGCACGACGAGATCGCCACGATCTTTCGTGAGCACATCAGAACGCGTCGCTACGACGCGTTCCCCTACGCCGAGGATGGGGCAGAGTTCCGCGCCCGTGTACTCGGCCAGATCTCCACTATCGTCGACTCCCATCCCGGTGAGCGGGTGGTGGTGACCTGCCACGGCGGTGTCATCAACGCGGTCCTTGCCGATGCTCTGGGAAGCGGTCTGGACATGCCGGTTCGAGTCCACCACACCTCGATCAGCGTGGTTCGAGGTGCTGACACGCGCCGAGCGGTCCAGTCGGTCAACGATTTCTCTCATGTACTCGACTTTCAGACATCCGTCGGAGCCATGAATCTCTAAGGCCTGCAGTTGAACACCGATCAAGGAGTCATCAGATGGATCTCGATCTCAAAGGCAAGCGCGCCATCGTCAGCGGTGCCAGTCGCGGCATCGGCCTCGCTATAGCCCGCACGCTGCTAGCCGAAGGCGCATCGGTCGGTGTGTGCGCGCGCGGCGAAGAACACCTGAACGAGGTGTCCGCCGAATTATCTGAGCTCGGAACGGTTTTCCACAAAGCAGTCGACGTGGGTGACGCCGACGCCGTGAAATCGTTCGTCGACGATGCGGCCGAGGCGCTCGGTGGCATCGACATCGTTGTGGTCAACGCCTCCGCTGCCACCGGCAAGGGCCCGCAGGCGTGGGTCGACAGTTTCAACGTCGACCTCATGAGCCTGGTCAATTTCATCGAATCGGCCGCGCCCCATCTCGAAGCCAGCACCTCGGCGTCGGTGGTCACCATCAGCACCACGTCGGCGCTCGAAGCCGGTCCGATCACCACCGCCAACAGCTACGGTGCGCTGAAAGCTGCCGTACTGCAGCACTCGTCGGCACAGGCGCGTGCCCTAGGACCCAAAGGTATTCGCGTGAACGCAGTGTCGCCGGGACCCATCTTCTTCGAGGGGGGTGCCTGGGAGACCATCCAGACGAGTCGTCCCGCTCTGTACGAGGCTGCACTCGAGTCGGCGTCGCTGGGCAAACTGGGTGCAGCACAGGACGTCGCGAACGCCGTGACTTTTTTGGCGTCACCCGCCGCGGGACACGTCACCGGAATCAACATGGTGGTCGACGGCGGCTTCACCAACCGCTTCGATTTCTGAGTCCCGACATGTCATCTGATGTGACCAGCACAGCCGACTTGGTGATCCTCGGCGGCGGGTCCGGTGGGTACGCCTGCGCGTTGCGGGCTGCCCAACTGGGCATGTCGGTGATCTTGATCGAAGCCGACAAACTCGGTGGTACCTGTCTGCACAACGGATGCATTCCGACCAAGGCACTACTGCATGCGGCCGAGGTCGCCGATTCCGTCCGTGAGGCCTCGAGCTTCGGCATCAAGGCGACCCTTGAGGGTATCGACATGAGTGCGGTGAACAGTTACAAGGACGACGTGATCGCCGGCCTGTACCGCGGGTTGCAAGGCCTCGTCGCTTCCCGCGACATCGAGTTTGTCGCCGGACGGGGCCGTCTCGTCGGTGACCGCACTGTCGAGGTCGAACTCGCCGACGGTGGCGTCGCCACCTATCGCGGCGAAGCGCTGATCCTCGCGACCGGCTCGCATTCGAAGTCGTTGCCGGGCTTGGACATCGGTGGTTCGGTCGTGACCAGCGACCGTGCTCTGGAACTCGACACCGTCCCGGACAGTGTCGTCGTCCTCGGCGGCGGAGTGATCGGGTGCGAGTTCGCCAGCGTCTGGTCGTCGCTCGGTACGCAGGTGACGATCGTCGAGGCGGCGCCCACTCTGCTGCCGACCGAAGACCCGTGGACGTCGAAACAGGTCGAGCGGGCGTTCCGCAAACGCGGGATGGTGTTGAAGACGAACACGTCGTTCAGCGCCGTCTCCGCTCGAACAGACGGAGGCGTGCACGTCGAGCTCGCCGACGGATCCACCATCGATGCCGACCTCGTGCTCGTGGCCGTCGGTCGCGGTCCACGCACCGCGGACATGGGCTTCGCCGAAGCGGGTGTCGATCTCGATCGCGGGTTCGTGGTCACCGACGAGTGGTTGCAAACGTCGGTACCTGGAGTGTTCGCCATCGGCGACATCGTGGCGGGGCCACAGCTGGCCCACCGCGGTTTCGCACAGGGCATCCTGGTGGCCGAGCAACTGGCCGGTCTGGACTGCATGCCCGTCGCGGACAGGGGAATTCCGCGAGTCACGTACTCCAACCCCGAGGTCGCATCGGTCGGCTTGACCGAAAGCGAAGCGGCCGCGGAGTACGGAGAGGTCGAGACCGTCGTCTACGACCTCGGTGGCAACGGCAAGAGCCGCATCCTCCGTACGGCAGGCGGCGTGAAGCTGGTGCAGGCCGGCCCGGGCGGACCGGTGGTGGGCATCCACCTCGTCGGCGCACGCGTCGGAGAGCTCATCGGGGAAGCGCAGCTCATCTACAACTGGGAAGCGACCGCGGGGGACGTGGCCCAACACGTGCACGCGCACCCTACTCAGGCGGAAGCATTGGGCGAGGCGCATCTTGCCCTGGCCGGCAAAGCGCTGCACGCGCACGGCTGATCAACCGAAAGAGACCGATCGCTGAAAAGAGGATTGGATGGCGGGACCTGCAGGCCGGCTCGACGCGGTCTTGGTGTGCGGTGGGCAGTGGCACGACTTCGATTATGCGAGGCTGCAACTGCTGTCGGCGCTGAGCCAGTACGAGCAGGTCCGCACCCGGGTCTTCGAGGACTACGACTGCCTCGATGCTCTGGCTTCGGCCGATCTGCTGGTCACCTACACGTGCAATCGGGTCCCGACCGAGGTGCAGCAGAAAGCGTTGGAGGCGTTCGTCTCTCGCGGTGGCCGCTGGTTGGCCCTGCATGGCACGAACTCCGCGATCGACCGGACGCCGAACGGATCGCCGAGCAAGTACGTGACACCGCGGACCCTGGGTGACCTGGCGAATGTGCTGGGGAGTCAATTCCTTGGGCACCCGCCGATCGCGCCGTACACGGTGGAGTTCACCGAACCCGCGCACCCGTTCGTCGCTGGAATCAACCCGTTCGAGGTCACCGACGAGCTCTACGTCAGTGAGCTTCATCCACCGATTCGCGTCCTCGCCCACACTCGATTCGTCGGTGAGTCGACGGGATTCGCCGAGGGGCACACCACCGAGGACGAGCCCCGGCCCGTCCTGTACCTGAAGGACCACGGCGACGGGACGGTCTGTTACTTCACGTTGGGGCACTGCCGGGGACGGTTCGACGTCCAGGACCTCGGAATCGACGACCTGGGCCGGGTCGACCGAGGGAGTTGGACAGTCCCCGAGTTCCGAACGGTCTTCCAGCGGTGCCTGTCGTGGGCCGTCACCGGAGAGGCGACGGCCCACCACTGAGCTCGGTCAGATGATGTCCACCGTGTCGAGAACCCTTTCGGCGTATGCCGAGTCGCCGTCGACCGTCACATGGTTGCGCCACGGGCTGCGGGTGGTGCCCCACAGGACGAAATCGGTAGCGGCCGAGATGATCATGGTGTCGGCGGCCGTTGCGCCGGGTTCGACGGTGAGCAGCTTCGAACCCGGCCGCATAGTCCACTCGCCACCGCCGGGACCGGTGAGTCGCACCCCCAGCGGGCGGTTGAGTACCCCACTCACCGGAGTGCACATCTGCGGCAGCCCGGTCCACATCCACTCGACGGCGGTGCGCACCAGATCGTCTTCCGGGTCGGGTACCTCGCGGGTGACCGGTCCCTCGGATCCGAGTAGATCGACGTACATGTGACACCACATGTCGAAGGCGAACGCATCCGAAAGCTGATGCGTGCGATAGGTTCCCAGATCGGTCAGTGTCATCGGGGCGGACGCCGTCTCGGTCTGCTGCATTGCTTCGAGAACCGCCATCGCGCCGTCGATGTTGTCCAGGAACTCGTCGGCGACCTGCGAGTTGGACCACTCCCGGCGTGCGTCGACCAACTGGTTCTGCAGTTCTTCGGCGGTGTTGGGCGTAGGCGCGTCCGGATCGGCCGGCGGTGGATCGGCCATGACCGCAAAATTCGAACCGGTATGCGCCACAAGATCTTTCACCGACCAACCCGCGCATCGGCTGGGAGCCGACCACTCGTCGGCGGTGAGGCTGCGGACCACGGACCCGTATCGGTCGGCAAGTACTCGACTGGCCGATAGTCCTGCCTGGCTCATGATCTGCTCACCCTACCGGCGTCGATGAAGTATTCGGAAGCGGTGACGTCCATCGAGATTCTCTCCTTGTAGTGGTCGACCGTGGAGCTTTGAGTCAGTAGTTCGCGGTGCCGCCGTCAACGCTGAGAATGGCACCGGTGATGCCGGCTCCGGCGTCGGAGGCGAGGAGCATCGCCATGGCGGCAACCTCCTCGATCGTGTTGGGACGCTTGAGCGCCGACTCCTCGGCGAACAGCGCGACCATCTCGTCGAAGGACATTCCCATGGCCTTGGCGGTGGCAGGGCCGTTGTCCTTGATGATGTCGGTGATCACCAGGCCGGGGCAGATGGAGTTGACTGTGATGCCTTCGGTGCCGACCTCACGGGCGATGGACTTGGTCATGCCGTTGATGGCGTGCTTCGCGGCCACGTAGGCGGTGAACACGGGCTTGCCGTGCTTGCCTTCCACCGACGAAATGTTGATGATGCGGCCGGACTTGTTGGGCAGCATGTGTTGGAGGGCTCGGCGGGTGGCCCAGAAGTTCGAGTTCAGATTCCAGTTCATCACCAGAGTCCATTCCTCGTCGCTGAGGTTGGCCGTGGGTTGGAGGTCCTTGGCCCCGCCGGCGTTGTTGACCAGAACGTCGATGCGTCCGAACGTGGCGACCGTCTGCTCGATGAAGTCCTCCACATCGGACTGCACGGTGACGTCTCCGGGGAAGAAGGCAGCGCTGTCACCGGCCCCGAACTGTGCAAGAGCTTTCTCGCCCTTGTCCTTCGAGCGTCCGTTGAGAGACACCTTCGCCCCTTCGGCCAGCGCCGCTGCAGCGATACCACGACCGATGCCCTGTGTTCCGCCCGTGACGGCAACAACCCTGTCTTGCAGTTTCATCGATTTTCTCCCATGCCTGTTCGAGCAAGATTCAGAGACAAGTAACTTGTCATCGTCTACAGTCTGGCATGTAGAGTGGCTCACGTCACAGTATTTCTGCAGACGGAATCAAAAAACTACCCGCGAGGTGCAGTCGCCGATGTCAGAGACGAGAAGTGAAATGTCCGATCAGCGGTGGTTGGTCGACACCGACCCGAGCCCCCGTCTGCCCGTGTACACGCGTCTGAACGCGAGCGACGTGCTGTCGGACCCGATCACGCCCCTCGGCGCGGATCTGGGCTGGATCCAGAACATTTTGCCGGGGTGGAACTTCGGGTACGCCAGCCTCGGTAGCTATTCGCTCGCGGAGAGGCCCGATGTGGCGGCCTCGTCCGGCATCTTCTACGGGCACCTCTACATCAACCTGTCGATGTCTCGCCTCGTCGGCATCCGCGGCGGTCTTCCGGTGGAACTCGTAGATCAGCTCTTCTACGGTGGAGATCCGAACATCCCGGCGTACGTCGGCCATCCCGACGACGAGAACGCAGAGGCCGGCCGGCGTTTGGAGGCCCGCAACGCGTGGGCGCTGTCGACCGAGACTTTCCCGGAACTCGAAGAAGACCGAACTCTCGCCGACCGCTTGAGGACCGAACGTCCCGACCTGTCCGCACTGACACCGGCGGCGCTCGTCGCGCGAGCCCGGTCGGTGATGCCACTCGAGCGCGTCGCGTGGCGCGGGGAAGTGATCGCCACGAACTGCGCCGCGGTGGGTCCCGCCGTGCTGGGCCAATTGCTGGGTGCGGAGAACCAAGACCTCATCGTCACCCTGGTCGGTGCGGCCGGTGACGTGGACTCGGCGATGCCGTCGTACGCGTTGTGGGAGCTCGGCCGCCTGGTGCGAGCCGACGACAGACTGATGGCGGCATTCGATTCCGGCGTTGCCGGTGTCGGTGATCGTATTGTCGGAATCGACCCGAAGTTCGACGCCACCCTCGACCAATTCCTTCTCGATTACGGATACCGCGGGCCCAACGAATGGGATCTGGGGTCCGTGTCGTGGGAGACCCGGCCCGAGCTCGTTCTCGGCCTCATCGACCGGCTGCGGCTCCAAGACGACTCGGCCGCGCCGGACGCACGTCTGTCCGACCACGCGTCGGCCGGAGCCGACGCGTGGACCCGAGCGAGAGAGATCGTCGGTGACGACGAGGCGGGACAAGCGACGCTCGCGGCGGCGTTGGCGTCCGCCCGCAGATTCGCTGCATGGCGTGAGCGCGCCAAGACCAACTGCATCAAGGTGCTGCACGAGGCCCGCGTGCCGCTCGTGGAACTCGGTCGCCGGCTGTATGCCGACGGTCACCTCGACTCGGCCGACCACGTGTTCATGGCGGTCGACGACGAACTCGACGCGCTGGCAAGTGCCCCCGAATCGATGAGAACTACTCTGGCGCAGCGACACCGCGACTGGCGGGAGCTGTTCGGCCTGGAGTTGCCCACCTTCCTCGACACCCGTGAACCGATCCCCGCCCTGTCGACACTGGGCCGCACGGGTCAGTCGGCCGTCGCCCCTGTGAAGGTCGGCGACGTTCTCCAGGGTTCCGGAGCCTCGCCTGGGATCACGCAGGGCCGCACCCGCGTGATCACGTCGATGGCCGAACTGGACACGTTCGAGGTCGGCGACATTCTCGTCGCACCGCAGACCGATCCGTCCTGGACACCGTTGTTCATGGTCTCCGGCGGTGCCATCACCGACGTCGGTGCCATGGGGTCGCACGCGATGATCGTCAGTCGAGAACTCGGAATCGCCTGCGCAGCCGGTATTCAGGCCGCGACCCGTCGCATACCCAACCGGACGCTCGTCGAGATCGACGGTGCCAAAGGCACGGTCACGATCCTGGAACTGCCGTGACCACCGGGGTCGTGACCAGCACGCGGGCCGTCTTCCTGTCGGAGCGTCCGAGTGGTGACCCCGGACCGCAGAATTTCGAGATCCGTGACCTCCCTCTCGCCGAACGCACCGCCGACCAGGTGCTCGTGCGCAACCTGTTCATGAGTGTCGACCCATCGATGCGGGGACGGCTGGCGACGTCGGAGATGCACTACACCACCAACTTTCAGGTGGGCGCGCCGCTCGACGGGTCCGCACTCGGTGTGGTGGTCGACGGTACCGAAGACGTGCCCGCAGGTTCCTACGTGCGGCATCGCCTGGGCTGGCGCGAGCACGCGGTGGTCGACATCGCTGCGGCCACGGTGATCGAACCGCGGGGGATCGACCTGCACCACTGGCTCGGAGTGCTCGGCCAGACGGGCTTCACCGCCTACGTCGGACTCGTGCGTGCGGGCGCATTGCGCACCGGTGACACCGTGTTCGTCTCCGCAGCAGCCGGGGCAGTCGGCAGTGCAGCTGGCCAGTTCGCGAAACTTCTCGGTGCGTCGAGAGTCCTCGGTAGCGCAGGCGGGCCGGACAAGGCGGCACTGCTCACGGACCGATTCGGTTTCGACGAAGGTATCGACTACCGCGAGCGGCCGATCGGTGACGCGCTGCGCGCAGTCGCACCGGACGGCATCGACCTCTACTTCGACAACGTCGGTGGCGACCATCTGGTTGCGGCATTGGCGTCCATGAATCAGCGTGGTCGGGCAGCGCTGTGCGGCATGATATCCAACGGGGGTCCGGACAGCCCGCCCATGGATCACCTGATGAACGCCATCCTGAAACGAATTACTCTGCAGGGCTTCATCGTCCGCGACCACGAGGACCTACGGCCGGAGTTCGAGGATCAGGTCGCGGAGTGGCTGGCATCCGGACGGTTGATCGCCGAGTCCACCATCCACGACGGGCTCGACAACGCGGTCGACGCGTTCCTGTCCATGCTCGGCGGCGGGAACGTCGGCAAGATGCTGGTCCGATTGTCCTGACGGCTCAGCGGAGATGACCCGTATCGTTGACCGATTCGATGACGAAGCGCTCCGAGCGCAGCACCGCGATGCGGCTCATCGACGTGTATCCGGGGTTGAAGAAGAACGGTGACGGCGCCTGCAGGATGTCGGACAACAGCGTGTTGATGGCACCGCCGTGCGAGGCCACCACGGTCAGCTGACCCGGTGCCCGCCGCGTCGCGTCGAGGACCGCAGCGCGCATTCGCTGCGCGACTTCGGCTTTGTCGTACTTCGGAACGAAATCCTCGAACCGGCCTTCGGCGAATGCTCGACCCTGAGGTGTGTCGGCGATGGCCTCCGGGGTGGCGTAACTGGTGCGGTCGCTGTCCCATTCCCGGAACCGCTCGTCGACGAGAACGTCGAGTCCGTGTGGTTCCGCCGCCAATAACGCCGTCTGGTGGGCGCGCTTGTAGTGACTCGACACCACCTGCGCCACCGGTTCCCCGCGCAGCCAGGCACCGAGGCGCTGGGCCTGGCCGTTTCCGGCGTCCCCGAGTCCGGGATCGGCCGCGCCCTCCTCTCCAGGAAGACCGTGCCGCACCAGAATCACCCGGCTCGCCGTGGCGAGCGTGTCCTGCGTCATGCGGTCACCGTGCCGCGCAGATGTGCGGTGTCGTTGAGGGAATCGACAACGATCACGCCGGAGTCCAACTTCTGCACGCGCGCGATCGAGGTGTATGCGGGGTTGTGCCAGAACGTCTTCGGCATCTCGAGGATGTCGGCGACGACGGCATTGATGATGCCGCCGTGCGCCACCACCACGACCCGCCCGGAGGGATACCGGTCGAAGACCTGATCGAGAGCCGACCGAGCGCGGGCGCGAAATTTCGGCAGATCGAGGGCAGGAACGTACTCCTCGAACCGGCCGTCGGCTACCGCGCGCAGTCGAGCATCGTCGGGCGCCATGTCCTCGACGGCCATGTAGTCCTCGGGGCTGATGTCGTCGTCCCACTCGCGTAGGTCCTCGATCACCAGATCGAGCTCCCGATCCAGGCCTGCCGCAAGCTCTTCCGCCGTCTGCCGGGCCCGAACCAGGGGACTGGCAACGATCGCGTCGATCTTCTCGTGTCGCAGCCACGTCGCGAGCTTGCGGGCATCCGCGATGCCTTCGGGGGACAACTCGGGATTGCGCACCCGCGATACGGGTCGGCCGTGTCGGACCAGAAGAACCTCGATCATGACTACCTTTCAGCGGAGCGGACTTCGGGAGTACCGGCGTCAGCCGGCGATCGTGCGTTCGGTGCTCCAATACGGAGCTCGCATGGCTTTCTTGTCGAGCTTGCCCATGGCGTTGCGGCTCAGTTCGTCGACCACGACGTAGTTCTTCGGGCATTTGTAGGAGGCCATCGAGTTTCTCGCGAAGCGGGCGAGTTCGTCCACGTCCAGCGAGGTGCCGGGCCGCGCCACCACAAGGGCCAGCAAGGCTTCGCCCAGGTCGTCGTTCGGCACGCCGATCACTGCGACTTCCTCGACGGCGGGGTACGTCGACAGAACTCGCTCGCTTTCTGCGGGATATAGGTTCACGCCACCGGAGACCACCATGTCGGCCACTCGATCGGTGATGAACACGTACCCGTCGTCGTCCACGTAACCGACGTCGCCGAGGGTTGCGACGCCCGGCAAAATGTAAGCAGCTGCTGTCTTTTCGGGATCGGCGTGGAAGACGACGCCGCGCTCGGGCGGGGTTCGGAACCCGAGCACCCCCACCTCTCCGCGGCCCAGCTCGACTCCGTCGGATCCGACGACGACGGCTTCGAACGGCGGGACCGCTCGGCCCACCGACCGTGGGTGCTCGAGCCACTCCATCGAGTCGATCTTGCACACCGACCCGATTTCGCTACCGCCGTACGACTCGACGAGTACCGGACCGAACCAGTCGATCATCGAACGCTTCACGTCCTGAGGGCACGCCGAACCCGTGTGCGCGACGTACTCCAGTGAGGAGACGTCGTGGCGCGAGCGGACGCGATCGTCGAGTCCCAGCAGACGCTGGAAGTGCGTGGGAACCATCAGTGTCGACGTGACCCGGTGACGGTCGATCAGCTCCAACGTGCGTTCGGCGTCGAAGCGGCCCATCACCACCACGGGCCGGCCGGAGAGCAGATGGCGTATCGCGGTCAACGGGCCGTTGTGCTGCAGCGGTCCGACGACGAGGTGGACGCCGGCGGGATAGCCGGACCGGGCGGACACCGCGTCGACGAAGTCCGCGGCGGTCTCGGCTGGAGCGGGCAACCAGCGCACCTGCGTACCCCGGGCGCGGCCGGTGGTGCCGGAGGTGTAAACGAGCGGTGGTCGGGCCGGGCGTTCGGGCGCAGGTGCCGACGCGGGCGCGTCCACTTTCGATTCGACGAACTCGGACCAGTCGACGCCGCCGAAGGCGTCGGCATTGTGGATGATCACTGCCCGAAGGCCTACCTCGACGCCCGCTTCGAGGGACGACATCAGACCGAGTGGCCCCGTCACCACCGCCACGGACCCGGAGTCCAGCAGCTGATCGGCCATTTCATCGGGCTTGAGCTGTCGGGAGACGGCTACCGTGCCGACGCCGCGCCGGATCCCGGCTACGTGCGCCAGCAGAGTCTCGACGGTGTTCTCTCCGATCACCGCGACGCGTTCGTCCGAGTTCGGTGCGATGGCGATCAGTCTCTCGCCCAGGGCATCGACGGTGGTGGCGACGTCCATCCAGGTCATCGCTCTACGGTCGTCCACCAGAGCCAGGCCGTGCGGGTCGGCCGTCGCTCGGTCCCTGATCAGGTCGAGCATGGCTCACTCCTTCAACGGTTCGGTCCTCGGATGTGCAATAGTAACTTTATAGTGATTCTACTTACATTCGGCTACTGTTGCAGCCATACTGTAGAAGACGTAAACAAAGTCCTCGCCGTAATGCTCGTTGCATCGTTCGGACCAGAGAAGAGGTGTACGTGGTGACTTCGACCGCGACCGACCCAACCCGTGAGGCCGTCGAGCCCATCGGATCCAACGATCCGACACCGAGCCGGGAGATCCTGCTGGATTTGCACCGGCGCATGGTTCGGATCAGGCAATTCGAGACCGAGGCCGGCCGACTGATGGAAGGCGGCAAGCTGCCCGGGTTCCTGCACCTCTACGTCGGCCAGGAAGCCGTCGCAGCCGGTGCGATGAGCAACCTTCGCGACACCGATCAAATCTCCTCGACCCACCGCGGACACGGTCACGCCGTCGCGAAGGGTGCCCAGTTCCGCGAGATGTTCGCCGAACTCTTCGGCCGCGTCGACGGATACTGCAAGGGTCGCGGTGGCTCGATGCACATCAACGACCTGTCCATCGGAATGCTCGGCGCGAACGGCATCGTCGGCGGCGGTATCCCGATCGCCGTCGGTGCCGCGTTCGCCGCCAAGTACCGCGGCGAGGACTCCGTCGCCATCCCGTTCTTCGGTGACGGGGCCAGCAACATCGGCGCGTTCCACGAGGCCGCGAACATGGCCGGCATCCTCGAACTCCCGGTCGTATTCGTTTGCGAGAACAACGGATACGCGGAATTCACCGCACTGCGGGATCACATGAAGCTCGAGAACGTCGCCGATCGCGCACCGGCCTACGGATTTCCCAGCGAGATCTGCGACGGCATGGATGCGATTGCGGTGCGTGCCGCCGTCGGGCGTGCGGTCGAACGGGCTCGCAACGGCGGTGGACCCACTCTGGTGGAGGCCAAGACCTACCGCTACTACGACCACCAGGGCGTGAAGGGACTTCGCAAGACCTACCGCACCCAGGAAGAGGTCGAGGCGTGGAAGGAACGCGACGCCATCAAACTCCTCGAAGCCCGGGCCGTCTCGGAAGGCCTGGTGACCGAATCCGAGTTCGCCACCGTCTGGGCCGAAGTGGACGCGGACATCGCAGAATCCGTGAGCTTCGCCGAGGCCAGTCCATTCCCGGACGTGGCCGACTTCGCCCTCAACGTCTACAGCGACTGAAGAACCGAAAAGGCTGAAACGATGTCCACTGCAACAGAAACATCTCCGAACACGACCACTTCGGCCGAGTCCTCGACGGCTCGCATCACCACCTACGTCAAGGCGTACAACGAGGCCGTCGCGCAAACTATGCGTGAGAACGAGGACGTCTTCGTCATCGGCGAGGACGTGGCCGGGTACGGCGGCGTCTTCCACATGTACGACGGGCTTCTCGACGAGTTCGGGCCGCGGCGCATGGTCGACACGCCGATCGCCGAGATGGGTCTCATCGGTCTCGGCGTCGGTGCGGCAGCGCGAGGGCTGCGTCCCGTCGTCGACATCATGTTCATGGACTTCCTGGCCGTCGCCCTCGACCAGGTGGTGAACCAGGCCGCCAAGATGAAGTTCATGTACGGCGGCGAGGTCAAGGTCCCGATGGTCATCGCGGTCGCCTACGGCGCAGGCGTGAGCGCGGGTGCGCAACATTCGCAGTCGCTCGAAGCCTGGCTGGCCCACACCCCGGGACTGAAGGTATTGATGCCGTCCAACGCGTACGACGCCAAGGGCCTGATGGTCTCGGCCGTACGCGATGACAATCCTGTCGTGTTCATGCTGAACAAGGTGCTCCTCGGAGCGCGCGCCGAGGTGCCGGAGGAGATCTACTCGATCCCCATCGGTCAGGCCGCGATTCCGCGTGAGGGTGACGACATCACCATCGTCGCCTTCGGTCGCATGGTCACCGAGGCACTGAAGGCCGCTGACATTCTCGCCGAATCCGGAGTCTCGGTCGAGGTCGTGGACCCGCGATCGGTGCAGCCTCTCGACACCGCCACTATCGTGAAATCGGCCTCGAAGACCAACCGCATCCTCGTGGTACACGAGGCCGTCACGTTCGGTGGCATCGGTGCCGAAGTGGCCGCGCAGATCCAGGAAGAAGCGTTCGACTACCTCGACGCACCGGTCCTGCGTGTCGGCGCGCCGTTCACCCCCGTGCCGTTCAGCACCCCGCTCGAAAAGGCCTACGTGCCCGACGCCGACCGCATAGTCGCCGGAGCCCGCCGCCTGCTCGAAAGGAACTGAGAAGTGGCTCAGCAGATTGTGCTTCCGAAGCTGGGTCTCACCATGCAGGAAGGCGTCATCGGGGAATGGGTGGCCGAGGCGGGCCAGCGCATCGGCCTCGGTGACGTGCTCCTGCGTCTCGAGACCGACAAGGTCGATGTCGACGTGGAAGCCGAAGCCGAAGGTATTCTCGCCACCACCGCGAAGGCCGGCGACGTCCTTCCGGTCGGCGCGGTGATCGGCTGGCTCCTCGGTGAAGGAGAGCAGGCACCGAACGGGGCCGCCCCCGCGACGGACGCCGCCCCCGCGACGGACGCCGCCGCCGTCGACGACACCACATCGGCCGTGGCTCCCGCGGCAGCACCGGTTCCGGCCGACGGCACTCGACTCAAGTCGTCGCCGAACGCCCGTCGCGTCGCTGCGGCGTCGAATGTCGACCTCGCTGCCGTACGGGGCACCGGCCCCGGTGGGCGCATCGTTTCCGAAGACGTCGAGGAGTTCCTCGCCGCATCCCCGGCTCCCGCATCTGAGCTACCCGCATCTCCGGCACCCGCATCTCCGGCACCCCTGAGCGTGGCATCCGAGCCGACGATCATGTCCGAGTCCAGCGTCTCCGAGCCGAACAGTGCGGCCGAACAGTTCGTCGGCCCGCTGGTACGTCGCCGGGCCGCCGAGCTCGGTGTCGACCTGACCCAGCTCGTCGGCACCGGAATCGGTGGCCGCGTCACCACAGCCGACGTGGAGAACGCGGTTGCGCCACAGCAAGTTTCGACTGCCTCAGCGCCCAAGCCCGCACGTGTCTCCGGTCCGCAGCCCGGTGACGTCATTCCGCTCTCGGGTATGCGCGGCGCGATCGCCCGCAACATGGTCGACAGCCTCCACACCATGGCTCAGCTCACCCACGGTTACGAGGTGGACGTCACCGCGCTCGTCGCCGTTCGCGCACAACTCAAGACCGAAAGCGCGCAGACCGATTCGAGGCCGCCGAGTCTGAACGACTTCGTCGTCAAGGCTGCCGCTCTTGCGTTGCAACAGCATCCGGTGCTGAACGCCGGGATCGCCGACGACAAGGTGACACTGTTCGAGGAGATCAACATCGGAATCGCGGTCGCAGTAGACGGCGGACTCGTGGTTCCCGTTGTGCGCAATGCCGACGCTCTGTCGCTCGCCGTGATCGCCGGCCGCACCGCCGCGGTGGCCACCGCGGCTCGGACGGGCAAACTGGGGTTGACGGATATGGAGGGTGCGACGTTCTCGGTCAGCACACTCGGTGCCTACGGTGTCGACTTCTTCACCCCGGTGGTCAATCCGGGCAACGTGGCCATTCTCGGTGTCGGCCGGGTCAAGGACGGGTTCCGTTGGGAGGGGGAGACTCCGGTGCGGACGCAGGTCATGACCCTGAGCCTGACCTTCGATCACAGAGCGGTGGATGGCGCTCCCGCGGCGGAGTACCTGCGCACTCTCGGCATGATTCTGGCCCGGCCGCTGAGTTTGCTGGCCGGATAGCGCGCATGCTCGCGGTCGACGAAGCGCTCTTCGTGCAACTGGATCCACCTGTGCTGGCCGGAAGTGCGTGCGACGACTGCGAGGTCGTCGCGTTTCCGTCAGCGGCACGGTGCCCGGGGTGCGCCGGTACTGCGGTGTCGCGGCGCGCGCTTCCGACACGAGGGACGGTCTGGACCTGGACCACCCAGGCATACGCGCCGAAGCCCCCGTTCGAGGAGCCCCCGTCGGGGTTCGAACCGTTCGTCGTCGGTTACGTGGATCTCGGCGGCGTGCTGGTGGAGTCCCGCATCATCGGCGCTGTCGCGATAGGTGACGAGGTCGAATTGCGGTTGCTTTCGGTCAGCGACACCGAGGTCACGTTCGCCTTCGAGAAGGTCGAGCGATGAGCGACGACGGTATCTACATCATCGGGGCCGGCATGCACGCCTTCGGTCGGCACGACGGGGTCTCGGGCCTGGACATGGGTGAGTACGCGCTGCGCGCCGGCCTGGCCGACGCCGGACTCGAGTGGTCCGACGTCGACGCCGCCGTCGGGGGCAGCAACGTCTCTGGAAAGCCGGACTCGCTGGTCTCCCGTCTTGGCCTGACCGGAATCCCGTTCACCACTGTCAAGAACGGTTGTGCCACAGGGGGAGTGGCGCTGGCGACCGCCACCGACATGCTGACCGCACGCCGCGCGAAGGTGGTGGCGGTGGTCGGCTTCGACAAACACCCGCGCGGTGCGTTCGCGTCGGACCCGGCCGCCTACGGTCTCGACCCCTGGTACGCCCGGACCGGCATGATGGTCACCACCCAGTACTTCGCGATGAAGACTCGCCGGTATTTCCACGAGCACGGACTGGACGAGTTCGCGCTGGCAGCAGTGTCCGAGCGCGCCTTCGCCAACGGGGCGGCACATCCCATGGCGTGGCGGCGACAAGAACTCACCGCCGAGCAGGTCCGCGCGTCCGCCATGGTCAACGACCCGCTCACGCGATACATGTTCTGTTCGCCGGGTGAGGGCGGTGTGGCACTCGTTCTCGCACGCGGCGACCGAGCACACGACCTGTGCGACAGACCGGTTCGGCTTGCTGCGGTGGAGGTGCGCACCCGGCGGTCCGGATCGTTCGAGGTGTTCTCGCCGTGGCTCGCTCCCCGTCCGATACACAGCCCGAGCATCGATGCGGCGGCGGCGGCGTTCGCCGCTGCCGGCCTCGAGCCCGGCGACGTCCACGTGGCGCAGTTGCAGGACACGGACTCCGGCTCCGAGATCATTCATATGGCGGAGACAGGTCTGTGCGAGCACGGCGAGCAGGCGAAGTTGCTCGACTCCGGTGCCACACACCACGACGGCTCCATACCGATCAATACCGACGGCGGGTGCTTGGCGGGCGGCGAGCCGATAGGCGCGTCGGGGCTGCGTCAGGTACACGAGGTCGTGCGGCAATTGCAGGGCCGGGCAGAGGGCAATCAGGTGCCGGGCCGGCCGACGATCGGCTTCACCCACGTCTACGGCGCACCCGGGTTGTCGGCGTGCACCGTCCTGACTGCGGAATGACGAAAGGTCCATTGTGACGACGAGTTTCGGTGACAACTTCGAACTGACCGACTTTCAGGCGGACGTGCGCTCGTGGCTGGGCTCGATCCTTCCGCCTCGACCGGCGCCGTCACCGCAGGACCGGCCCGACCTCGCCGTCTTCCGCAACTTGTCCGACGAGGACGAAATTTCGTTGCTCGACGCCGCCCGGCAGTACCGCAGACAACGGTTCGACGCCGGCTACGGCGCGGTTACCCTGTCCGTCGAGCACGGCGGTCGCGGACTGCCCGCGTCCTACGCCTCGGCCATAGCGCAGGCAGAGCGTGAATTCGACGTACCGCCGTCCACTGAACTGATCAGCGTCACAACGGGTCTCGTCGGACCTGCGGTGGCGATGTTCGGAAGTGACGATCAGCGGCGTGCCTACGCAAACCCGTTGCTCCGCACCGACCTCCTCGCGTGCCAGTTGTTCAGCGAGCCCGGCGCCGGATCGGACTTGGCGGCACTGGGGTGTCGCGGCGTCCGCCGCGGCGACGACTGGGTGTTCGACGGGCAGAAGGTGTGGTCTTCCGGAGCGCGCTTCGCCGATCTCGGGATGCTCCTGGCCCGCACCGATCCGGATGCACCGAAACACAAGGGCATCACGGCGTTTCTGGTTCCCCTCGACCTCGCGGGCGTCGAAATTCGCCCGATTCGACAAATGAGTGGAGGATCCTCGTTCAACGAGGTGTTCCTCCACGAGGTTCGGGTGCCGGACAGCATGCGTCTCGGTGAGGTGGGTCAAGGGTGGAAGGTAGCCAATGCCACGCTGGCCTTCGAACGCACTGCCTCCGGATCGGTGACGCGCAAGAAGGGTGGCTCGGTGGCCGAATTGATCTCGCTGGCACAATCTCTCGGGGCCGCGAACGATCCGTTGGTACGGCAGAACCTCGCGGACGTGTACATCCGATCGGAACTGCGGGCGGCCACCGCAGATCGGGTTGCCCGCGCCGCTGCGGCGGGTGTTTCTCCCGGGCCGGCAGCATCGGTCGGCAAACTGATGGCGTCGGACGTTCTGGGCAAGATCGGCGAGATCGCGGCGGACCTGCTGGGTACCGAGATCACCGCTGCAGTCGACGACGACCGCTTCGCGTGGACCGAACACTTACTGGGAAGCCCGGGTTACCGGCTCGCAGGTGGTACCGATCAGATCCAGCGCAACGTCATCGGCGAGCGGGTTCTCGGGTTGCCCCCGGAGCCGCGGGAGAACCGCGACCAGCCGTGGTCCCAGCGCGACAAGCGCTGAACGCTGTCACCAGGCGAGAGAAGTGGCGAGCCGTTCCCGATGGAACGCGGCCCCGCCGAAGAGCTGAGCGTCGGCGCGGGCTCGCCGAAAATACAGATGGCAGTGGTGTTCCCACGTGAAGCCGACACCTCCGTGCAGTTGTACGGCTTCGGCGGTCACGGTCCGGTAGGCGTCCGAACACCACGCCTGCGCCACCGCGCCTGCCTCGGTGAGGTTGGTGGCCTCGACCGCGCGAACCACTGCCGATCGGCAGGACTCCACGAGAATCAGCATGTCGGCGAGCGTGTGCTTGACGGCTTGGAAGCTGCCGATGGCCCGCCCGAACTGGCGTCGTTCCTTTGCGTAAGCGGCGGTGCGATCGAGGCTCACCTGAGCGCCACCGAGTTGCTCGGCGGCCAGCACGATGCAGGCCACGTCCAGCGCTGGGCCGACGGCAGCCGAGGCGCTTCCCCCGATTGTCAGCCGCCGGGCCGGTGTACTCGACAGGGTCAGTGCGGCCTGCGCGCGCGACAGGTCGAGAGTTCGCAGCGGTATGACCGCGGGTTTCGTTGCGGCAGTGTCCACCACGAAGACGTCGGGACCGTCCGACGTGTGGGCTACGGCCACGAGCCACCGAGCTCCGGCGGCACCGAGGACAGCCGGTGCGTGGCCGGACAGAGACCACCCGGCACCAGTCTCGGTGGCGGTGAAAGTCTCGTGGCCGGGCGACCACCAGCCACGCCTGTCGAGTCCCGCGAACGCCGCCGGTCGGCCCTCGGCGATGTCCGTGATCACGTCGTCGGCACCGGCGGCGTGGACGAGCACCTGTCCGGCGAGGATCGTCGACAGTAACGGGATCGGAAGCAGTCCGGCACCGATTTCTTCGGCGGCCACGGCGAGTTCGGCCAGACCGCCGAGGCCGCCGCAGGATTCGGGCAGTCCCAAGCCGGCGACCCCGATCTGACCCGCCATGACCGACCATGCGTCGGCATCCCAACCCGGGCCCGCGGAATCGAGCGAGCGGCACAGATCGGGTCCACCGAGATCGGCCGCCGCACCACGCACAGCGGCGCGCAGGTCGTCGAGTTCGGTACTCACGCCGGCTGTGCTCACTTACCGTCGAGAGCTGCGTGCGCAGCCGCCAATCGGGCCACGGGAACACGCCTGGGGGAACACGAGACGTAATGCAGCCCGACCGAATCGAGGAACGCGATGGACTCCGGGTCGCCTCCGTGCTCACCGCAGACGCCCAACTTGACGTCGGGGCGCACGGAGCGCGCATTGTCTGCGGCCAGGGAGACCAGGGCACCGACCCCGTCACGGTCGAGTACCGCGAACGGACTGTCGGTCAGCAGTCCGTGCTCGAGGTAGTGCGCGAGCATCGTCTTCTCGACGTCGTCTCGCGAGAATCCGTACGTCAGCTGGGTCAGATCGTTGGTGCCGAACGAGAGAAATTGCGCCTCGGCGGCCAATGGTGCCGCGAGCAGCGCAGCCCGCGGAGTCTCGATCATGCTGCCGACGAGATAGGGAACCGTGACCCCGGTGTCCGCGGCGACCGTCTCGGCGGCGCGGTGCACCTGTGCGATGGCCTCGGTCAGCTCCCCTGGCAGAGATACCAGCGGGATCATGACTTCGAGTGCAGGCGTGAGTCCCTCGGCATTCACCGTGACCCATGCGCGGAACAATGCTTCCGCCTGTGCGGGGTAGAGGCGGGTCTGCACCATGGCGAAGCGCACCCCGCGTAAACCGAGCATCGGGTTCGACTCGTGTGTGGCAGCAGCTCGTTCGGCCTGGGCATCGTCTCGGTAGTGCCCGTCCGACGGCAGAAATTCGTGCAGCGGTGCATCGAGGAGCCGGACGGTGATGGGCCTGTCGCCCACGACGCGCAGCAGTTCGGTGAAGTCCGATTGCTGAGCCGCCGTCAGAGCAGCGATCGCCTCGATCTCCTCGGCTTCGCTCTCGGCGAGAACGAGCCGCTGCACCAGCGGCAGTTGATCACCCAGGAATTGATGTTCGGTGCGGCACAGCCCGATTCCCTCGGCACCGAGACGGAACGCGGTCGCGGCGTCTTCGGCGTTGTCGGCGTTGGTGCGCACACCCAGTTCACGGATCTCGTCCGCCCACCCGAGTAACACCTCGAGCTCCGGCGATGGTTCCGCGGGCCGGATCGGCACGGCACCTGCGTAGACGTCGCCGGTTCGGCCGTTGACGGACACTGTGTCACCCTCGGACAGGGTGATGCCGTCGGACGTCACGGTGGCGGCACCGAGGTCGATGCGTAGTGTCGTCGCCCCGCACACGGCCGGACGGCCTGCGCCGCGCGCGACGACAGCCGCATGCGACGCCAATCCACCGTTGGACGTGATCACCGCGGTCGCGGCGAGCAGGGCGGGGACATCTGCCGGGCTGGTCTCCGACGCGACCAGGATGACGTTCTTGCCTTCGGCGGCGAGCCGGAGGGCCCGCTCGCTCGACAGGGCGATCTCGCCGATCGCTGCGCCCGGCGACGCGGGAAGACCATGGGCGAGTAGTTGTTCCCGGCCGCTGAGCGTGAGCTGGGCGTGGAGGAGGTCCTGCATCAGATCGGGTTCGAGCATGCGGACGGCCTCGCTGCGTCCGATCGACTGACCGGTGGCGAGATCGACGGCAAGATTGGTGACCGCACGTGGGCCCGGGTGTTCCAGCGCGCCGGCGCTGAGCAGTGCGAGTTGGCGGTCGCGGACCTCGAACTCCACTTCGGCGACCGCGCGGAGATGCGGCTCGAGCGTGGCGAAGATCTGGTCGAGAATCTGCACGCCACCGGGAGTGTGGGTGAGCGGTGCGCCCGGACCGGGGTTGGGGTCGGCCCGGCGAACTCCGAGATGAAAGACGCCGTGAGGCGCGTATTTTCCGCTCTCCAGGTCGCGACTGATCGCCGACCCGTATCCGGACTCGTCCCAGGAACCGAGCCGTAGGGCGCGAACGTGGAGAGCGATTCCCAGGTCGCCCGGCAAAGAAAGGGCTTTGCGCGCCCGCTGTCCGCGTGGAGAGGCCCAGCGGGCGAGCATGGCTTTCGCGGCGAGGCCGAGCTGTTCGGCAGGATCCGTGGGAAACGCTGCACCGGTGGACTTCTCGATCAACTCGAGAAGAGCCGGTACGCGAGCGCGGCTGTCGGGGTGGTCGTCGTCGAGGTCATCGAGATCGTCGGTGTCGATCTCCAGAGCGCCCTCGGCGACGAACCGCAGGTTGGCCGCCCAGGAGTCGTAGATGTCGCGTTCGCGGCCGATCACCTCGACGAGCGCGTCGATGTTGCGGCTCGACAGACCGATGGCCGAGATGGCCGGCGGCAGAGCGGATACTGCCACCGGAGCGCTGCAGCGCAGATGCATCAACATGGGCCTGCGTTCGGTACGAACCTCGGGCCAAATTCCGCGAACTGCCAGCTTTTCGAGCAGATCGATTGCAGTGGAGGCGGTCTCGCGGTTCTCGAGTCCGGTACCGGACCCGATCGGCACGGTCAGCCCCGGCACCACCGGCAGCCCGAGCGCCACGAGATTGTCCATCTCCACACCGTGAACACCCAGTACGTCGGCACCGAGTCCACGGGCCCGGCCCTGACCGTATGGCACAGCCGCTCGTGTCGAAGCATGAATGACGTTGTCGGACACGGTCATTCTGGGCTACCGGATACAAGCTTCTCTTCGAGGGCCTCGTCCTCGGCCCGGGTCATGCCCAGCATCATGAGAACGTGCTGATGCAGCCACATCCACACGGTGTGGTAACCGTCGGTCAGAGGCGACGTAAGAGACGCGGTGTCGCCGTTGTCGAAGCGCTCGAGCGCCACGACGAGTCGCTCGCGGTAGTCCAGGAGCGGGGGACACTGCTTGGCCGACCGGCGGAGCATCTTGGCCACGTCGGTGTGAATGTCTTCGAGCTGATCGCGGATCTTCGCGTCGTACTGGGCGTCCGAATGGTCGTTTGCGGAGCCGTCGGGGCGGCACTGCCATGCGGTGCACAGTTCGCGCAGGCGACGGTTGACCGGAAGGAAGACATGGAGCAGGTCGGTGACGGCCCTGGCCTCGTCGCTGCCCTCGGGGAGGCGAACCTGCGCTCCCGCGTGGGCGATACCGGCCTGTGTCGGCATCACGACGGGACCCTTCGCGACGGCATCTCCGGCGTCGACCACTGCCTGCAGTTCGGGCGTGATCGGGCCGCGGACCATGCCCTTGACCACCAGATCGACCAACTCGCTCGTGACGACGGTCGGTGCGGACGTGTTGATCGCGAGGTCGTTCATGGTGTTCCTCGTTCTTCTCCGGTCCCTGTCGGGACGGTCATCGGCGAGTGATCTGGCACTCGCTGTCAGGGGACTGTGACGGTGCTCATAACCTACCCAATTAGTAGTGGATGTCAAGAAACAACCGCTAACTATGTACAGACTTGATTCGACGTAGTTACTTGACAACAAGTCGTCTAACATCGTTAGGGTGATTGTGATGGCCGCCACTCGGCCGTACAGCAGACGAAGTGAGGCTTCGAATGAACGACCGGCACGAGCTCTACATCGGCGGTAAATGGGTTCCGTCGTCAGGCGGTGGAACGATCGACGTGCTGGAAGCGGCAACGGGACAGCTGCTGGCCCGGGTACCGGCCGGCACCGAATCCGATGTCGACGACGCCGTCGCCGCAGCGCGTTCCGCCTTCGGCGAATGGTCCCAGTCGACGATCGCCGAACGCGTGAGAGTGCTGCGGCAGATCGCCGACGGGCTCGTCGAGCGTGAGACCGAGCTCGCCGAGATGATGGCGCGCGAAGTCGGTACGCCCATTGCGCGGTCGCGGACCGTGCAAGTCGGACTGGGCGTCACGATCTTCCGATCGATGGCCGACACCCTCGAGGGCATCTCGCTCGAGGAGCGCCGAGGTACGTCGCTGATCATCAAGGTGGGTATCGGGGTCGTCGGAGCGATCACCCCGTGGAACTACCCGCTCTATCAGCTGGCAGCCAAGGTGGCACCTGCGATCGCGGCTGGTTGCACCACCGTGGTCAAACCCAGCAGCGTCGCGCCGCTGGCGGCGTTCGTCGTCGCCGAGATCGCCCACTCGGCCGGGCTGCCGCCGGGCGTGCTGAACATCGTGACCGGTGCGGGCGGCCGGGTCGGGGAGCGATTGGCCGGCCATCCGGACGTCGACCTGGTGAGCCTCACCGGTTCGACTTCGGCCGGTGCCCGCGTCGGACAGGTAGCTGCAGCCGGAATCAAGAAAGTGACCTTGGAGCTCGGCGGCAAGTCCGCATTCATCGTCGCTCCCGACGCCGACCTGGACGCCGCGATCACCGCAGCAGTTCGGGGCTGCTACGTCAACAACGGTCAGACATGTACTGCCACCACACGATTGCTGGTTCCCGCCGAGCGCATCGACGAGGTGGAGAAGAAGCTGGTGGAACTCGTGGGGTCGCAGACGGTCGGCGACCCTCTCGACGAGTCGGTGGACATCGGACCGATGGCGTCGCAGGAACAGCAGCAGTCCGTGCTGAAACATCTGGCAGAGGTGCCGCAGGGCGCGGTCTTCCTGGTCGGTGGACCCGGCGACGTCCAGGGACTCGACGCGGATCTGCGATCGGGATTCTTCGTGCGCCCGACTGTGGTCTCCCGCGTGGACAACACGTCCGCGATCGCGCGCGAAGAGGTGTTCGGTCCCGTCCTCACCGTGATCACCTACGACGGCATCGACGACG
This sequence comes from Rhodococcus sp. 05-2256-B1, assembly GCF_002258465.1. Classification (NCBI taxonomy): domain Bacteria; kingdom Bacillati; phylum Actinomycetota; class Actinomycetes; order Mycobacteriales; family Nocardiaceae; genus Rhodococcus; species Rhodococcus sp. 05-2256-B1. Next base: position 409,405 of record NZ_NOZA01000017.1, read on the forward strand.
CGGTCGAGATCGCGAACGACTCCGACTACGGACTCTCGGGAGCGGTGTTCGCCGGCGACGACGACGCCGCGATCGCCATCGCTCGCCGGTTGCGCACGGGCCAGGTCTCCGTCAACGGTGGCCGGTTCAACGCGGCCGCACCGTTCGGTGGCTTCAAGAAATCGGGAATCGGCCGTGAGCTCGGGCCGGACGGCCTCGACGAGTACTTCGAGACGGTTTCGCTGCAGCTGCCCGCGAAAGCGACGTGACATGAGTGCCGACGATCATCGGGAGATCACGAAGCTCATGGCCCGCTTCGCGCGCGGAATCGATCTGCGGGACTGGGCTATGTACCGGTCGGTGTTCACCGACGACATCGAGATCGACTACACGAGCTACCGCGCGGGCAACGGTGGTCCGTTCACGGCGGACGACTGGGTGCAGCGAGGGCGGATGCTCTTTCCGGGACTCGCAGCGTCGCAGCACTTTCTGTCCAATCTCGACATCACCGTCGACGGCGACAGCGGAACGGTCATCTCGTACGTGCGCGCGGAGCACGTGCTCCCCAACACGGGCGGGGACGCGATGTTCACCATCGGCGGCTACTACACCGATTCGCTTCGGCGGGTCGACGGTGAGTGGAAGATCTGCAAGAAGCAACTGACGGTGCTGTGGAACTCGGGTAACCCGCAGATTCTGGCCATGGCCCGAGAACGTGCGGCCGCCTTGCTCGCAGACGTCTGACCGGTTCGGCACCGACCGCCGTCACAGGTCACGAACCGGGTTGGTGCCGTCCCAGTTCGTGGCTGCGTCGGCGACGCGACGGTACAACGCCAGAATGCTCGGCCGCGGTTCGTAGATCTCGACGAGATGTCCCAGTTCGCCGCGGGCATCGTGGAACGCAAAGCTGTTTCCGTTCGGCGTGGTCGAAGAAAACAGTGCGGGCCAGCCGCTTTCGGTGAAGATGCGTTGCTGCTCGGCGAACGAGTTCACCATGATCGCAACATGGTGAACGCAGTGTCGTGCCGTCGTGGTCTCCGCGAACTCCGGTGGAGTTGCCGCATGGGTCTGCACCAATTCGATCTGGGTGCGCCCCCACTGGCCGTAGGCCGAGGTGTGATCGAACGCTCCGGGATTATGCCGGACGAAGAACGGCCCTGCTCCGGTGCGGGACGAGAAGTCCGCGGCCGCCTCCCGTGCGTCATCGACCATGTAGGCGATCTGTACGACGCCGCCCAGCGGATACTCGCTCATGGGCTTCTCCTTGGGGGACCTTGTCCAACTTGGCATCGACTATAAATACTCCGACGGTGCGAAAGGCCGGTTTCCGCGCCAGCGCCCGTCGAGTGCGCGCCCTATCGGTCCTATTTTGGCACGTCAGTGCACAAAACGAACTTTCTCGGAATGCTGGACTTATTCATGTACATAGTTGAGTATGACCTAGGTAACAACAGCAGCATTCAAGTTACTCACCTCACGTAGGTAGGATTCCATGACAGATGCGCTGAGCATCAACGGTCTCTCCAAGACTTTCGGCGGCCATCGGGCACTCGACGACGTCGAACTTCTCCTCGCACCCGGCGAGATCCGGGGCCTGGTCGGGCAGAACGGGTGCGGCAAGTCCACTCTCATCAAAGTGCTTGCCGGATATCACGATCCCGACGACGGTGCATCGATCGCGGTCGGCGGTGACCAGCTGCATGTCGGAACTCCTGGTAGCGGCGAGGCTGCCGGTCTTCGCTTCGTTCACCAGGAACTCGGACTGGTCGAGAGCCTCGACGTGGTCGACAACCTCGCGCTCGGGCACGGATACAAGACCACCGCCATCGGCACCATCGACTTCAGGGCAGAACGCGCTGGGGCCAAGGCTGCTCTCGCCGAGCTCGGTGTCGACCTCGCCCTCGACAAGCTCGCCGGGGCGTTGACCATGAGTGAACGCACCATGCTGGCCATCGCCCGTGCGGTCCAGGACCGATCCGGCGAGGCCCGTGTGCTGGTACTCGACGAACCCACCGCGAATCTCCCTGCCGCAGAGGCGGTCCGGTTGTTCGATCTGGTCCGCCGAATTCGCGACCGCGGGGTAGCCGTGCTGTTCGTCTCGCATCACCTGAACGAGATCTTTTCCCTGTGCGACAGCGTGACGGTCATGCGAGACGGCAAGATCGTGACCACGAGGGCCCTCGACGGTCTCGACGAATCAGGTCTCGTCGAACTGATGATCGGCCGCCGCGTCGAGGAGTTCCTCGCCGAGCCGGAGGAGACCACCGACTCCCTCGGTGACCCCGTTCTGCAGATCGTCGACTTGTCCTGTGGCGCAATGGAAGAATTCAGTTTCTCGATTCGTTCCGGTGAAGTACTCGGCATCGCCGGCATCACCGGCTCCGGTCGAGAGCAGATAGTGCCCGCGCTCTTCGGTGCGGAGACCCGCGGCGGCACGATTACCGTGGACGGGAAGACCGTCGAACAAGGTCGCCCGGACCTGGCGATGTCGGCGGGTATCGGCTGTGTGCCGGCCGAACGCCTGTCCAACGCAGCGTTCGCAACAGCGTCGTTGCGAGAGAACGTGTCGGTTGCCGATCCGTGGGGTTTCGCCAAGGGCGGTCTGGTGCGCGTCAAGCGTGAGAAATCCGATGTGGCGCACTGGCTCGAACGTCTCGGAGTGCGGCCCACGGGTGATACCGAACGACATCTGAGCACCCTCAGCGGCGGCAACCAACAGAAGGTCGTGCTCGCGCGGTGGCTGCGTCGCAATCCCCGAGTGCTTCTCCTCGACGAGCCCACACAGGGCGTCGACATCGGCGCGAAGGCCGACATTCACGCTCTCGTGGACGCCGCCGCTCAGGCCGGCGCAGCGGTACTGGTGGTGTCCACGGACCACGGCGAGCTCACCCGACTCTGCGACCGGGTGATCGTGCTGTCCGTCGGCCGTGTTGTCGACGAATTCTCGCGGCCCCGGATCGACCCCGATCGGCTGACCGCCTCCACGTTGAAGAAACCTGCTCCCGCCGCGTCCCTCGCCGGCACTCGGACTCGGTGAAAGGATCACCATGACAACACAATCCCACGAAGAAGCGGCGGCCGCGCCCGCGAGCCCACCATCGGGCGGAAGCGACGGCGCGGGTGCCCGAACCAAGGGGCGCACGTTCTCACTCGGACTCGATCGCTTCAGCGGTCTGTACGTGTGGGTCGCCATCATCGTGCTGTTCGCGATCTGGATTCCCGACACCTTCATGACCCAGGGCAACTTTCGCATCGTCGCCGGTGATCAAGCGATCACCGCCATCTTGGCCATCGGCCTCATCGTGCCGTTGGCCGCGGGTGTGTTCGACCTGTCCATCGCCGGCGTCATGGGGTTCTCGGTCGCTATGGTGTCCTACCAACTCTCTCAGGGCATCAGTACGCCTGTCGCCATCGTCACCACCCTGCTGTGCGGCGCGCTGATCGGTGCCGTCAACGGCTTCGTCGTGGTCAAACTGCACGTCGACTCGTTCATCGCGACCCTCGGTATGTCGAGCATCCTGCTGGCCGGAACGTACTGGGTGACCGACGGAAAGCAGATCACCGAGGGCTTCACCGACGGCTTCCTCGACATGGGCAGCAAGCCCTTCCTCGGCCTGCCGCTGCCGTTCTTCTACATGATCGCCGTCGCTGCGGTGATGTACGTCCTGCTCGAGAAGACACCGTTGGGCCGCTACCTGTACGCCACCGGCGGCAATCGTCAGGCAGCACGACTCGCCGGATTGCGTGTCGAACGAATCATGTTCGGTGCCTTGATGACTTCGGCAACGATCGCTGCGCTCACCGGGGTGGTGCTGGCTGCCAAGCTGGGCACCGCCGCGCCCGATATCGGGCCGTCGTACCTGCTTCCCGCCTTCTCCGCCGTGTTCCTCGGCTCCACCCAGATCCGCGCCGGCCGCGTCAACGTACTCGGCACGCTGATCGCCATCTACCTTCTCGCCACCGGCGTGAAGGGCCTGCAACTGGCCGGCGCACCCAGCTTCGTCAACGACCTCTTCAACGGACTCGCCCTCATCGTCGCCGTCGCGCTCGCCGCGCGGACCGCTCGCCGCAATTAGTTCTTCGAAAGGAACTCACGTGAAAACCACTACTTGGACGAAGGCGTTGGCCGGCATTGCCGCCGCGAGCCTGGTCCTGACCGGCTGCAGCAGCTCGGAGGACACGACCACCGGCGAGGCGGCAGACGTCGCCGGTGCGCAGGCGGTCGCCGACCAGTACGAGGCCGCACCTACCGATCTCGTGCTGACCACACCGTTGAGCAAGGCACCGGAGGAGGGCAAGTACGTCATCAGTATCGAGACGCCCCAGCCCATCTCCAGCGCCAAGAACGACGCCATTCAAGAGGCCGCCGACGTACTCGGGTGGCGATACCAGCGTGTTCTGATGGGTACCGACGCCGAAGCGGCACCGAAGGCCATGGATCAGGCCATTGCCCTGAAGCCGGACGCCATCCACATCTCCGGCACACCGTTGACGATGCTGTCGAAGCAGATCGCCTCGGCCGAGGCCGCCGGCATTCCGGTGGTTGCGGACAGCATTGCGGGAGAGCCGGTTCCGGGTGTCATCTCCACCGCTCTCGACGGCGATGCGCAGGTGCAGGAGTGGGGCAGGATGGTGGCCAGTCAGGTGGTAGCGGACAGCAACGGTGAGGCCAATGTCGCGATCTTCTCGATCACCGACTACTCGATCCTCAACGTCTTCACCGATGCCTTCACCGCGCAGCTGGAAAGTCAGTGCCCGGACTGCAAGGTTCAGCTCGTCAACCAGCAGGTCACCGATCTCGGAACCAAGACCCCGCAGAGCGTCGTCAGCACGCTCCAGCGTGACCCGACCATCAACTACGCGGTCTTCTCCTTCGGGGACCTCGTCCTCGGTGTCGATGCGGCACTGCGCGGAGCGAGCCTGCAGGATCAGGTCACGTTCGCCGGTCAGACGCCGACGCCGGACAACCTGCAGTCGCTGAAGGACGGCGACAACAGTGTGTGGGTAGGTTTCCCGGTCCAGATTCTCGGCTGGCGTGTGCTCGACACGTTGGCCCGCCAGTTCAACGGTGACGATGTCGCCGAAGCGGACGCGGCGTTCATGCCGACTCAGTTGCTGAACAAAGACAACATCGAGGCGGCGGTGCTCGACGAGGAGACCGGTTACTACGTGGGTGTCGCCGACTACCAGGATCAGTTCAAGACGCTCTGGAAGAAGTAGATTCGCATGATCCACGCGGCAGCCGAGCGCATCGTGTCGTTGTCGTCCCTGTCCGCGATCGAGGTACCGCCTCCACAGTTCGTCGAATTCGCCGCCGCGGGCGGGTTCGACGCGGTGGGTGTCCGAGCGGCGCAGACCGGGCGGGACAGGGGATTTCAGCTCCCTGCCGGGTCCGCGCTGCTCCGAGATACCAAGTCCGCTCTGGCGGACAACGGGATGCGCGTGCTCGACGTCGAAGTGGTGAAACTGCATCCCGGGAGCTCACGCGGTGATTGGTCGGCGGTGCTCGATGCCGGCGCGGAACTCGGCGCTGACCATCTTCTCGTCACAGTGCTCGACGACGATCGGGTTCGCGCCGAGAGCAACTTCGCGGAACTCGCAGAACTGTCCGGCGACTACGGACTTCGCACCTGCCTGGAACCGATGATCTTCTCGTCGGTGCGGGACGTGACGGCGGCCGCAGCATTCGTCGAGGGTGTGGCCGGCCGGGCGGGCGTGCTCGTCGATGCGTTGCACTGGGCGCGTGCGGGTTCCGAGGTCGCCGACATCAGCGCCGTCGCGGAGGATCTGCTGCCGTACTGCCAGCTGTGCGACGCGGTGTCGGCAGCCCCGTCGACGGATCCGAACGCGGCCATCACCGAGGCCCGAACCCACCGTCTGGCACCGGGCACGGGTGCCCTTCCGCTCGTCGAATTTCTGCGCGCACTCCCGGCGTCGGCTGCCGTGAGCGTGGAAGCACCCTCGGCCCGGAGCGTCACCGATCCGGGCGGGTGGATCGTCGAACTCGGCCGGGCGACGCGGACGGTGCTCGACAGGCTTGCGGACACGAATGAGAAACTGTACTCATGAGCAAAAAAGTTGATGCCGACCGGAAAGCGAACGCTGACATGACATCTGCAGTCGAGAACAAGTTCGTCCACGTCGTCGCACCCAAGGAAGCGGAGACCGTGGTCGAGGATACGGTGACACCGGCCCCGGACGGGGTGGTCGTCGACATTCGGTACTGCGGCATCTGCGCGACCGACACGCACGGATACGCGTCGGCAGCGTTGCCGCCTGCGGTGTTCGGACATGAATGGACGGGGACGATCAGCGCGGTCGGTGCCGAGGTGACGACGGTGCGTGTCGGGCAGCGTGTAATTGCGGGCGTCGGGCCGGCGTGCGGGGTGTGCGCTCAGTGTCGCGCCGGGCACGCGGCCAACTGCGATCTCGCGTTTGCGGAGGCCAACGGAATCACCGACGATGCACCGGCCCACGGTGGCTTTGCCACCAGGTTGAAAGTGTCCGCACGGCGAGCGATTCCGGTGCTGGACGCGCTGACCGACGAAGAGGCCGCGTTGATGGAGCCGGCTACCGTGACGTTCCATGCCGTCAAGCGCGCGGCCATCACGCTCGGGTCGATCGTCGTGGTCCAGGGCGCAGGACCGATCGGCTTGTTGACCGCGCAGCACGCGCGCACCGCCGGCGCCGGTCGAGTGCTGGTGAGCGAACCGTCGCCCGCGCGTCGTTCGGCGGCAACCGATCTGGGCTTCACCGACGTGGTGGAGCCCGGGGACCTCGCTACTCTGATCGATGACGTCACCGACGGTCTCGGTGCAGACGTGTTGTTCGAATGCACCGGCGTGGCCGCGCTGTTCCAGCCCTCGGCGGAGTTGGTAAGGCGAGGTGGAACGCTGGCGCTGCTCGGCTATCCGGGAACCGACTCGTCGGTGAGCTACGGGGATTGGCAGTCCCGAGAACTGACCGTCATCGGTTCGCTGGCGTACTCGCACGAAGACTTCAAGGGCACGATGACGCTGATTGCCGAGGGCCGAATCGACGTGAAGTCGTTGCACACCGGGACGATCGGTTTGGGTGAGCTGGTGGACATGTTCGACGAGCTCGACAGCGGTACCAGCACCCACGCCAAGGTGCTGGTCGACCCGAAACTCTAGAGGCCTGCGGGGACCGGGACGGTTTGGCCGCTGCCGCAGGTTGCGCCGCCGTCGACAGGGATCGCCGCCCCGGTGACGAACGATGCGAGCGGAGAGGCGAGGAAGGCGATGACCTCGCCCACCTCGCGGGCGGTGCCCCAACGGTGCAGGGGCACCATGCTTTTGAGCGACTCGTAGCGGTCTGGCGTGTTCTCTTCGATGCGCTTGGTCATTCCGGTAGTGATCGGACCGGGGCAGACTGCGTTGACACGAATGCCGTCGTTGGCAAGGTCGAGGGCGAACGACCGCGCCATGTTGACCGCGCCCGCTTTCGCGGCGGCATACGGCCACCGGTTTGGTTCACCGCCCAGCGCGGTCGCCGACGCGGTGATGACGACCGCGCCGCCTCCGGAGCGGCGGAACGCCGGAATCGCCTCGCGCACACCCAGTGCGATAGCGCGTAGGTTCACGTCGATCGACCGGTCGAAGACATCCATGTCGAGTGTCTCGATCGAGCCCGACGCCGCAACTCCGGCGTTCAGTACCAGGGCATCGAGTCGGCCAAAGCACAATTCGGCCTGCTCGACCGCGGCCCGGTTGTCTTCGGATCGGGTGACGTCACCGACGAAGGCCACCGCATGGTCGTTGCCCGCCAACCAGTCCAGCGACTCCGGGGTCGTGTCGAAGGCAACCACCGACCCGCCACGTTCGAGGATGATTTCGACTGCGGCACGGCCGATTCCGGATGCTGCGCCGGTCACGACCGCCACCAGACCGGCGGTCACAACGATTGCTCCAGCCGCACCGGACCGGTCGACGACGGACAGGTGCTCTCGGACACTGTGGATTTCATAGTGCACTCGCTTTCGGCGGGGTCAATTCTGCGGCGGTGTCGAGCAGGGTGGCCAGTCGTTCCGGTGCCGCAGCCCAATCGGCGGGTGAACGCATGTCGTCCCAGAAGTTGACCTCGACGATCAGCTGCTCCGCGCCGGCGGCGATCGCGGTCCGGATGTCCTTCTCGACACCCTCGATGCCTTGCCCGGCCGAGCCGACGGCATCCGTCGGTCGCTGCAGATAGGACCGCAGGAACAGCCGGACGGGATCCAGACCCGCGGGCCGCATTCCGGCCATGGTGTCGAGTTGGTCCAGCAGTGCGTCGGGACTGCCGCTGCTCGGATTCCAGATATCGAACAGTGCTGCGGTGCGTGCCAATCCGGTTGCCGACCGGAGACCGGACAACAGTGGCGGATGTGGTTGCTGCACGGGTTTGGGTCGAACGACGGAGCGGGGGATGGTGAAGAATTCGCCGTCGAACTGCACGGGATCAGGACCCCAGCACGCTTGAACGGCGTGCACGAGTTCACTCATCCGTCGACCTCGGGTACGTGGATCGACATCCATCTGGGCGTGTTCCTCGTCGGACCAGCCGGCACCGAGGCCCGCGACGAGACGCCCGCCGGAAAGGATGTCCAGAGTCGAAAGTCGTTGCGCCAGTTCGATAGGACGGTGGTAGCCGGCGACCAGGATGCTGCTGCCGATCGTGACCGTCCGAGTGCAGGCCGCCACGTACGCCATGAGTTCTGTGGCACCGAGCACCGAGCGATAGGCCGGGTGGACGCTCGTGGTGTGGCGACCACCGTAGATCGATTCGTTCTCTTCCGGATAGAACAGATGTTCCTGGACCCACAGGCTCGCGAACCCGAGTTCCTCGGCCGAGGTAGCGAACTCGCGCACCGCACCGACGTCGACGTGTTCGCCGAGCTGGGGGAGGCTCAATCCGACACGGAGACTCACAGGACGGTCACCGTTCCGGTGTTGCCGTCGACCTCGATCATCGCGCCGTCGGGAATCCGGGACGTGGCGTCCTGCACCGACACGGCACAGGGGATGCCGAGCTCGCGGCAGACGATCGACGAGTGGGTGATGGTGGCACCGACGTTGACCACCACACCGCCGGCGAAGACGAACAGTGGCGTCCACGCCGGATCGGTCTGCGGCGCAACGATGATGTCGCCCTCGGCCAGATCGCCGACCTGGTACGGATCGTGCAGGATTCGGGCACGGCCACGGCTCACGCCCGGTGCGCCACCCACACCGGACAGCGCGTCGCCCGGCGCTGCGATCTGTGCCTTGTGCTCGGTCCGCCTGGGCCACTGTGACAACGGAAGTTTTTCGAACAGGAAGAACGGTGGTTCGAGGTCGAACAGTGCCAGATATTGCTCACGCCGGTCCGCAATGGTGTCCACGAACGACTCGGGGTCCGCCACGAAGGCGTCGAGTTCGTCGTCGAGCAACATGGTGACGTCGTGGTGATCGCCCATGACTCCTCGATCCACCATGCGATGGCCCAACTCGTACAGAGCTGTCCGCATTTCGCCCATGACCTTCACGCATGCGGTCTTGGTTCGTTCACGCCACGGCATGAACTTGGTGATGGATTTGGCTGCGTCGAGAAAGCTCTGCCGAGTGGCGTCGTCGGGCATCTTGGCGGCGAGTTCGGCGGTGAGCGCGATGCGCTTGGCCTGGTTACGCTCTCGGATGAGCTCCGGGTCGTTCTCGGCGGGGCTCATCCGCATGCCGTTGACGGCAAGCAGCGCCAGGACCGGCTTGGATTCCCAACTGTCCGAGCGGATGTCCCATTCGTTCGGTGCGCGCGATCCGTACTTGTAAAGGAAGTCGTCGAAGTCCGTTCGGAACTGTTTCGCGTCGGGGGTGCCGCTCGCATCGACGGCCTCGAGCAACGTGGCGAGGCCGTCGTCGAACAGAGCGGTCAGTTCTGCTGACCCGGCGACGAGGCGGCCCATGCTCCACAGCGCGTAGGAGGGCTCCGCGGAGTCGACTCCGCCGAGGCCGCTGAGAAGATCGCCGAGCTTGTCTGCCTCGCCGATGGATTCGAGCAGCGCGCCCGCCACGGCCGGCCCCATCGTCGACAGGGTGGTGGTGACGGGGTGGTAGGCGTAGCAGAAGATCAGGTCCGGAACGAAGGAGCGGGCGTGATCGACGAGCGCCTGGTCATTCATGGCCGTGACATCGGGACGATTCGCGCGCGCGAGATCGGCACGGTGCTTGGCTTCTTCGGCCTCGGGGAACGTGTCGGTGGTCAGCGACCACGCGGTCTTCTCCGCCAGGCCCGCGGTCAGTTGGGCGTTCTGGTGGCCGGGCTGCTCGACGTACTCGGGGATGTCCGGATGGTCGCCGACCCACAGGCTGTTCCAGACCGGGACGGTCAGTCCGGGAAGTCGGGCACCGTTGAGTTCTGTCATCGAGAAGTTCGTGTAGTGGTACCCGCCGAAGTTGCCGATGATCTCCGGCATCTCCTCGTCGATCTCGGACGCGAGGTGAGTCCCGAGGTGCTCGACGTAGCCTTCACGCCAACCGATGTTCAAACCCTTGTTCCACACGAGGGTCACGTTGAGCGGACTCGACGGGTCGGGCAGAACCTCACCGGCGTTCGCCCGTGTGTAGACCGGGTACCGCTCGCTGAACTCCCAATCGGTGATCCAGCTGTCGGGATTCTGGTCGCTGCTCATCGGGTCCTCCTCATCCGTGGTCGTGGACTGTATTTCAAGTCACACTATAGAAACAACGGGTCAATAGAAACATGCACAGAGATATTGCGCAGCAGTTTGAGGAGCTGATTCCTGAGAAGGTTCCGCTGCACTAACTTTACTTGTGATCTAGTAAGTAGTCCGGTTGTGTGGGAGACTCAGCTCACACCCCGTCTGTCGCCCTTTTCGTCGGCCCCTACCCGGGAGGAACATCGTGTTCGCAAAAGTCCTCGTTGCAAACCGCGGAGAAATTGCCGTCCGCGCATTCCGTGCGGCGGTCGAACTCGGTGCCTCGACCGTCGCCGTCTATCCCTACGAGGACCGCAACTCTGCGCACCGCGCCAAGGCGTTCGAGTCGTATCAGATCGGCGAGCCGGGTCACCCGGTCCGCGCCTACCTCTCGGTGGACGAGATCATCGCGGCGGCACGCAAAGCCGGTGCCGATGCGGTCTATCCGGGGTACGGCTTCTTGTCGGAGAACGCCGCCTTGGCCGCAGCCTGCAAGGCGGCAGATATCACGTTCGTCGGCCCGTCCGCCGAGATCCTCGAGCTCACCGGCGACAAGTCGCGCGCCGTTGCCGCAGCCGCCGCGGCAGGGCTTCCGGTCCTCGCATCATCGGCTCCGTCGGAGGATCCCGACGTGTTGCTCGCGGCGGCCGTGACGATGTCGTTTCCGATGTTCGTCAAGGCGATCGCCGGCGGTGGCGGTCGCGGAATGCGCCGGGTGGCCGCGCCGGAAGATCTACGCGACGCCATCGAAGCCGCATCCCGTGAGGCGAGGACCGCGTTCGGCGACGGCACCGTGTTTCTCGAACAGGCGGTGGTCGACCCCCGGCACATCGAGGTACAGATTCTCGGCGACGCGACGGGTGAGGTCATCCATCTGTTCGAGCGTGACTGTTCTCTGCAGAGGCGGCATCAGAAGGTAGTCGAGGTCGCCCCGGCACCCGGACTCGATCCCGAACTGCGAGAACGAATCTGCGCAGACGCGGTCAGGTTCGCCCGCCACATCGGATACACGTGCGCGGGTACCGTCGAATTCCTGCTCGACCCGCACGGGAATTACGTGTTCATAGAGATGAATCCGAGAATTCAGGTCGAACATACGGTGACCGAGGAGATCACCGACGTGGATCTGGTGGGCTCGCAACTGCGCATCGCGTCCGGGGAAAGCCTGGCCGATCTGGGATTGAGCCAAGAGTCCATCGTGATCCGCGGCTTCGCGATGCAGTGCCGCATCACCACCGAGGATCCGACCGACGGTTTCCGTCCTGATACCGGGCGCGTCACCGCCTACCGCACCCCAGGAGGATCGGGTGTGCGCCTCGACGGAAATGTCGGTGTGGGGTCGGAGATCGGGTCGCATTTCGATTCGATGCTCGTCAAATTGACCTGCCGCGGGCGTGATTTCGCGACCGCGTCCGCGAGATCACGACGGGCGATCGCCGAATTCCGGGTACGCGGCGTCGCGACGAACATTCCGTTCCTGCAGGCGGTGCTGGACAACCATGACTTCCTCTCGTGGAAGGTCACCACGACCTTCATCGAGGAGCATCCGGAACTGTTGACGCAGAACATCTCTGCCGATCGTGGCTCACGCATCCGGCAGTACCTGGCCGACATCACCGTCAACCGCCCGCACGGCGAGCGACCGTCGCCGGTCTATCCGATCGACAAGCTTCCATCCGTCGACACCCGGTTCCCGCCTCCGGCCGGTTCCAGGGACCGGCTGATCGCTCTCGGACCGACCGGTTTCGCAACCGAGCTGCGATCCGCCACCGCACTTGCGGTCACCGACACCACTTTCCGCGACGCACACCAGTCCCTGCTGGCTACCAGGGTGCGCACCCGGGATCTCGTCGAGGTGGCACCCCACGTTGCGCGCCTCACCCCGCAATTGCTCTCGGTGGAGGCCTGGGGCGGCGCGACGTACGATGTCGCGCTTCGGTTTCTGCACGAGGACCCGTGGGAACGACTCGCCGCCCTGCGCGCGGAGATGCCCAACATCTGTCTGCAGATGCTGCTCCGTGGGCAAAACACGGTCGGGTACACAGCGTACCCCGATCGCGTCACGCACGCCTTCGTCCAGGAAGCCACCGACACCGGAATCGACATCTTCCGAATCTTCGACGCTCTGAACAACGTCGATCAGATGAAACCGGCCATCGATGCAGTCCGGGACACCGGGACCGCTGTCGCGGAGGTGGCGATGTCCTACACCGGAGATCTGGCCGATCCGAACGAAACCCTGTACGACCTCGACTACTATCTGCGCCTGGCCGAACGGATCGTCGACGCGGGTGCCCATGTCCTGGCGATCAAGGACATGGCCGGCCTGCTACGCCCGCCTGCCGCAGCGACTCTGGTCTCCGCGCTGCGGTCGCGCTTCGATCTACCCGTGCACCTCCACACCCATGACACCCCCGGCGGCCAACTGGCGACGTATTACGCGGCGTGGCAAGCCGGCGTCGATGCCGTCGACGGGGCGAGTGCGGCCTTGGCCGGCACGACGAGTCAGCCCGCGTTGTCGGCGATCGTCGCGGCAACAGACAACACCGACCGCGCCACAGGACTCGATCTCGCGGCGGTCTGCGACCTCGAACCGTATTGGGCAGCAGTGCGTTCGACGTACGCGCCGTTCGAGTCCGGCCTCCCGTCGCCGACCGGGCGCGTCTACACCCACGAGATCCCGGGCGGTCAGCTCTCCAATCTGCGCCAACAGGCGTCCGCGCTGGGGCTCGCGCACCGTTTCGAGGACATCGAGGCTGCCTACGCCGGGGCGGATCGGGTGCTGGGCCGACTCGTCAAGGTCACGCCGTCGTCGAAGGTGGTGGGCGACCTCGCGCTGGCCCTGGTCGGCGCCGACGCGACGGCCGCCGAATTTGCCGAGGACCCATCGAGTTACGACATTCCGGGGTCGGTGATCGACTTCCTCCGCGGCGATCTCGGCGAACCCGCGGGTGGTTGGCCGGAACCGCTGCGAAGCCGGGCGCTGACCGGCCGGGCCGAGCCGCACCCCTCAACTCCGTTGACCGACGCGGACGAGCTCACGCTGTCCGTGCCCGGTCGTGCACGACGAACCACGCTGAACCGCTTACTCTTTCCGGCCCCTGCGCGGGAGTTCGAGAAGCATCGCGAGGATTACGGCGACACCTCACAGCTGTCGACCAACCAGTACTTCTACGGTTTGCGGCAGGGGGAGGAACACCGTGTTCGGCTCGAGCAGGGCGTCGAACTGCTGATCGGGCTCGAGGCCATATCCGACCCGGACGCCGAGGGAATCCGCAACGTTCTGTGCATCCTGAACGGACAGCTGCGTCCGGTGCCGATCCGTGACCGGAGCATCGAAACCACCACCCGGTCTGCCGAGAAGGCCGATCGCACCGACCCCGGTCACATACCCGCACCGTTCAGTGGTGTCGTGACGCTGTCGGTCAAGGAGGGCGAGGTGGTCGCGCAAGGTGAATCTGTCGGCTCGATCGAGGCCATGAAGATGGAAGCGACGATCACCGCGACCAAGGCCGGTACGGTCACCCGCGTTCCGATCGGCCGTGCCTCCCAGGTCGACGGTGGAGATCTTCTGTTGGTGGTGGCGTAACAGCCCGCCGCCCTGACTCAGATCAGGGCGGCGGCGATCGTCTCGGCGTGCACGCTGGTGGTGCCGAACAGCAACTCACTGGTCTTTGCCCGCCGAAAGTAGTGGTGCAGGGGGTGTTCCCAGGTGAAGCCGATTCCCCCGTGGACCTGAATCGATTCTTCGGCGGCGAAGGTGGCCGCACGGGACGCGAGCACTCGGGCAGTCGCGGCGGCGGCGACGAACTCGCCAGTGCTGCGCGCGTCGGCCCCGGCTGCATCGAGCACCGCCGCCTCGGCCAGTTCGGTCGCGATGAGCATGTCCGTGAGACGATGCTTGATCGCCTGGAACGACCCGATCGCCCGTCCGAATTGCCGACGGGTTTTTGCATACTCCACCGACATGTCCAGGCATGCGCGAGCCGATCCCACCTGTTCGGCCGCAAGAGCTGTGATAGCGGCCGCTTGTGCCCGGTCGAGGCCGGCACCGATGTCGTCGCCCGTCGCCCGGTGAGCGACCGCTCCAGAAAACTCGACTCGTGCCAGCCCTCTGGTGAAGTCCAACGCCTCACGTGGTGTTCGGACCACTCCCTCAGCGGTACCCTCGATCACTGCCAGCTCGGTGCCGTCCGGACCCACGGCCACCACGATCAGCAGATCCGCATCGGCCCCGTCCACCACGGCGTCTTGGAGGCCGTCGAGCACGAGGGTGCCGCCGCTGCCCGCCGAAGCCTGGATGGAGGACGCGGCGAAGGGGAACGAGGCCACCAGCGCGGCCGTCTCGGTACCGTCGGCGATCGCCGGAAGACTCTGCGAGCAAGCACGTTCGGACCCTGCATGCAGGAGACAGAAGCCTGCCAGGACGATCGACGACAGGTAAGGGGCGCTGCCGAGCGAGCGACCCAGCTCGGTCATCACCACTGCTGTGTCCTTCAGAGTGAAGCCGGCACCGCCGAACCGTTCCGGGAACGGGATTTCGGTGAGGCCCATTTCCACCAATGCCGGTCGAACGTCCTCGCCGACTGTCGTTCTGGCCAAGGACGAACGAAGGCCGGCCTGCAGATCCCGTTGCTCGACGGTCAATTCGAGTGTCATGACAAGCTCCTATCGTGGTTCGCGAGGCAAGCCGAGCCCGCGCTCGCCGATGATGTTGCGCTGGATCTCGTCCGAACCGCCGGCGATTCGATACCCGGGAGCTCCGAGAAGATGTTCGGTCCACGCGAAGGTGTCGGGTGCACCGGTGTCCGCCAGGATCCGGGGCCCGAGGAATGCCGCGGCCGCGTCGCCGATGCGTTTGAGATTCTGAGTCCACACCAGTTTGCCGATCGAACCCTCCACTCCGGGAACAGCTCCGGCCAATTCGCGCTCGGCGTACCTGGCGACCATGAGTGCCGACGCTCGTTCGTAGACAGCAACTTCGGCCAGTTGTTGCCGGACGAGCGGATCGTCCGAGATACCGAGGCTCTTGGCGAGCCGGACAAGATCGGCGCCGTTTCCGCCGGCGCTCACGATCCCGGCGCTCGAACTCCGCTCGAACCCGAGTGTCGTCAGCGCGACGGTCCAGCCGTCGCCCTCGTCACCGAGCCTCGACGAGTCGGGCAACTCGACGTCGGCGAGAAACACCTCGTTGAACGTCGACCCGCCGGACATTTGCCGAATGGGTCTGATGTCGACCCCGGGTGCGTCCATGGGCATCATGAACGCAGTCATGCCGCGGTGTTTCGGGACGGTTGTGTCTGTGCGGGCGATGAGCAGACCCCACTTGGAGAACTGCGCCCCCGAACTCCAGACCTTCTGGCCGTTCACGCGCCAGCCGCCGCCGGACTTGACTGCCTTGGTCGACAATCCGGCAAGGTCGGAGCCTGCTCCGGGTTCGGAGAATAGTTGGCAGCAGAGCTCGTCGGCCCGCAGGAAGGGCTCGACGAATGTCTTCTTCTGATCGGGGGAACCCACAGCGTGGATGGTCGGTGCCACCAATTCGACTGTCACCAGAATGGTCTCGTGTCGCTCCGGTGCTTCGTACCGCCGTTCGAGCCCGACGTACGCGCGCTCGTGGCTCGCGGTGAGACCCGGGCCACCCCATTCGGGTGCCCAGGTGATCGCACCGAATCCGGCATCGACACGGCGGCTCTGCCACTGTGCCGCAGCCTCGATCAGCTCGCGTTCCTCGTCGTGACTGCGGTTGTGAAAGATCGCATAGTTGGGGTCGGACATCGTGGTGTTCGTCCGGGGTTCGAGGTTCTCTGCGAGCCACGCCTCGGACTTCTCGGCGAATGCCTGTACGTCGATCGTCATGACTTCGTTCCTCCCGACATCTCCGCGATCCGCGCCTCGACCGCGATCTTGGAATCCGGGTGTTCGGACAGGCGAAGGGTGTACGACTGCTCGAGCTCGTACCCGCGTTTGATGTCGACGTCCTCGCAACCGTTCAGGGACTGTTTGGCCAAGGTCAGCGCATAGCGGCTCTTGGCTGCGATCGACCGTGCGCGGGACATCGCGGTGGCCATGAACGTCTCGTGCGCAACGACTTCGATCGGAGCACCCCAGTTCTTCAACGTTGCCGCGTCCACTGCCTCGGCGGTGAAGAACATCCGACGCATTGCTTGTTGCGGCAGCATCCGAGCGGTGAAGCGTCCACCGCCGAGGACACCGACGCCCATTTCGGGGAGACCGAAGGTGGCCCGTTCCGAGGCGACCACCAGATCGCACACCGATGTGAGACCGAATCCACTACCGAGGCAGGGGCCGTTGATCGCGCCGATCACGGGCAGGGCGCAGTCCAGCACTCCGAAGATCGCGCGCTTGGCCTCGCGCATGTCCACCACGCCGCTCGTCGCATCCATGACGCGGAAACTACCGAGATCGTTTCCGGCGCAGAATATGCGGCCGCGCCCGGTCAATACCACCACGCGGACGTCCTGGTTGTCCGACAGTGCCTCGAAGACGGTGGCGATCTCCCGATACATCTGCGTGTCGATCGCGTTGACCTTGCCCCGGGCCAATTCGACCACTGCGATGCCGGGCTCGGGCTCGGTGACCACAACGTGGTCGACTCCGGCAGGCTGTAATGACTCGGTCTGTGAAGACATGGGAGCCTCTATCTCTCGTGTGACGCGGCGAAGGTCATCGCCGCCATCTGCGCCGGTACGGCGGCGCGATCGCGGGTCCAGTTGCGCAGTGCGAATTTCTGCACCTTGCCACTGGCGGTCTTGGGTAGCGAGTCCACCACGAAGATGCTTTCGGGAATCTTCTGTACGGCTATGTCGCGGTCGACGAGGAATCGGTGGACTTCATCGAGGGTGAGGTCTCGGCGATCGCGAGTGACGACGAACGCGCAACCCCGTTCTCCCGTAAGGGAATCGGGTCCTGCGACGACGGCGACCTCGATCACGGACGGGTGCGCACCGAGCTGGTTCTCGACATCGTGGGCGCTGATCTTCTCCCCGGAACGGTTGATGATGTCCTTGATTCTCCCCACCACGTGAATGGCACCGTCGCTGTCGAAGCGGCCGAGGTCACCGGTCCTGAAGAAGCCGTCGTCGGTGAAGGCGTCATCGTTGAGGGTGGGGTCGAGATAGCCCAGAAACGTATCCGGTCCGCGCCAGAGTATCTCGCCGACGCCGCCCGCTCCGTTCGACACGATGACCTCGGTGGGTGCGATGGGGCGTCCGTCGGATTTCTGGCGCACGGCCGAGGAATCCCACCGATCGGCAGTGGTGACCGACGGACCTTCGGTGGCCCCGTACATGCGAACGACGGTGCCTAGGCGAGTCGTGGCCGCCGCGGTGAGTGTGTCGGGTACGTCGGCTCCGCCGCACACGATGTACCTGATCGACGGTGTCCGAACCTGCGCCGACTCGGCTTCGTCGAGCAGTCCGCGGAGGAACGGCGTCGAAAAGATCATGAAGCTGCACTGTTCGTCGACGATGTGGCCGAGCGCGACAGCAGGATCCCACGTTTGTTGTAGGACAACGGATGTACCGAGAAGAAACGGCAGAACGAGGGCGCAATTGACGCCGGTGACGTGGGTGACCGGCGACGGGTTGAAGATCACGTCGGTCTCGTTGAGTCCGAACCAGTCGATCATCGACGAGTTCTCGTAGACCAGGGTGTTGTGGCTGTGCAGGGCACCCTTGGGGTCGGCGGTAGTACCGGATGTGTAGAGCAACAGGCAGACCTCGTCGGCGGAAGGTGCTGTGCGCGAACGCAATTCCGAGATCATCTCGTCCGTGACTCGGTCGAGCAGATCGTCCCACCCCGCCAAGGACACGACGAATTCGAGGCCCGGCAGATCGTCTGCCAGATCGCGATACATGGCGTCCACGTCGACTCCGCGCAACTCGGCGGGGACGAATGCGACCTTCGCTCGTGACTGTCCGAGAATGAAACGGAGCTCTCGGGACCGATAGATGGGCACGATGGGGTTGGCGACCGCACCCAGCTTCATGACGGCCTGAAAGACGACTACTGCCTCGACGCAATTCGGGAGCTGAAACGACACGACGTCGTCGGACGTGACGCCGCGGGCGTGCAGGGCGGCGGCCAATCGCGTCGCATCTCGATCGATCTCGGCAAACGTGACGCGGCGCGCGCCGTCGACCACGGCCACGGCGTCCGGGTACATGCGAGCGGCACGCGTCAGGTAGTACCCGATCGGCCGGTCGTTCCACTGCCCGCCGGTCCGGTACGAGTGCGCGAGGTCGGCGCTCGGCGGCCTGGTCGGCAACATCGCTACTCCCTACCTCGAGGTTCGATACTTTTCTGACAACAACTACAGTAACTAACCACACAAACTATGTATAGGTTTAAGCTAGATCACACACGCTCGACGCTATGGTTGTCCCATGGTGACCACAGACGGTGAGATCGTCCCGCGCGCGCGGGCACCCAAGATGTCCGCCAAGATAGCGAACCTCATCGCCGACCAGATCCTGACCGGCGGCATCATCGAGGGGCAGCGGCTGCCGACCGAGAAGGACATGGTCGCAGAGCACGGCGTCGCACGGACCACCGTCCGCGAGGCGCTTCGGCTCCTGGAGAGCCGTGACCTGGTCACCATCAAATCGGGCATCGGTGGTGGGCCGGTGGCGAAACGCCCTAAGCTGGAATCGCTGGGCAACACGATGAAGCTGTTCCTACAGATCGACGGAGCCAACATCAGCGACGTCATCGACGTTCGGCTGATGCTCGAACCGATCGTGGCGCGCGAAGCCGCGGCGAACATCACCGACGAACAGGTCGGGGTCATGCAGACCGCGTTGGACCGAATGCGCGAGGACCCAGGCGACTACGGCAACTTTCAGGACAACAATGCGGCCTTTCAGCGCAGCGTGTACGACGCCGCAGGAAACCCGGTCCTGAACATCGTGATGGAGACTCTCTGGCTGCTGGTGCGGGACGCCGAGCCGAACGAGCACCCCATCGCCACACGGCTCGCCGCAATCGAGATGCAGCAGGACGTCCTCGACGCGATGCGGGCCCGCGACGAGGATGCGGCAGCCGACACCATGAGCGCGTTCGTCCAGGAAACCGCGAAATACTACCGTCGCCGGCTGTCCAAGATCATTTCCAGGCCGGTTCGGTGGCAGATGTGATCAAAGGAGTCAGTACCGGAGAACGAACCTTCGGAATCTGCACTCATTGTTTCGAGACCGTCGTGACGGCTATTCAGTGCGGCGATGGCGCACGCTCCCCGCGATGCGACCGCTGATACGGATTTTCGCCGTTCGCTCGTCCCAGATGTGCAGACGTATCAGGTTTGGGGGCAAAGTGCTGCAGGTGTCCAAAACTTCGGAGCTGATCGAGCGGACGGCCCGCATCTACGCCCTTCGTCGGAATCCACACCCTTCGTAGGAGGTGTCGATTCCGATTGGGGGCGTGGATTCAAGTCTTCGCTGCGCAACCGCGGGCCCACCACATCGCTACGAGGCGGAATACGACGAGCCGAGTCGTCGTTGACTCCATCGACGGTGTTCGATCCCAATGCCCCGGGTACCAACCATCAGCCGCTACGAGCGGCCACCTGCCGAGAGGCGCACTGGCGAACACCGTCACCCAAATACTGATCAGAGCCGCGCACCAAGAGGTGCGCGGCTCTCTTCGTTCCACAAGTCCTGAATCACTGCTTGTCTTGCTTCTCCGCGGAAGCCATCGAACCCATTTCGGCGGCGAATTCTGTCGCCATGGCTTTGGAGAGTGCCTGCGCAGCCGACAGCGGACGCACCATCACGGTGAAATTGTCGATCAGGCCGTCGGAGTTCAGGTGGAGGATGTCGCAACCGTGGACGGTCACGTCGTCGATGCGGGTCTCGAAGAGCAGGACGTGATCACGGCCGCCGATGTCTTCGACGGTTTTCACGTAGCGGAGGTCCTGGAAGACGCGCGTGACGGCGCGCAGTATCGCCGCGGTCAGCTCCTTGCCGCGGTACGGCTTGAATGCGACGGGGGAGCTGAAGACGACGTCGTCGGCCAGGGTGGCGGCCATGGCATCGTGGTCGTTGGCCTCGACGGCCTGTCGGAACTGCTGCACGCGTCATCTCCTGGGTGGGGCCAGGGCCTGAGACACCCTCGGCTGGTGACCGAACCATACACAATTTTGCGACTATGAACGGGTGATCGGCGTTTTCATCTGCGTCCCGCGCGGGTGTCGAGTACTTCGAGGACGCGGGCACCCCAGCGAAGCGATTCCTCCTCGAACATCCGTCCGCGCATCAGGGTGAGATATGGGCCGATGCGATCGGCGGTGGCCAGGAACTCGGTCTCGGTACGTCCGTCGAGCAGGCGGTGCGCCATCCGGTCGTACCGAGCCAGCTTGTCTCGTGAGAGCTGCATTCGTTCTCGGATCGCATCGGTCATTGGCTCGAGGTCCCCGGCTTCGAGAGCGTGGATCGCAACCAGGTGCTCGTCGCGAATGGCCGGAAGCTTCGGTTGCCGATGGCTGACCTGGCGTAGCGCCGTCCGTCCTTTCTCGGTGAGGCTGAACAGGCGTTTGTTGGGTCGACCGTCCTGTTCGACCAATCGCGCCGAGATCACCTCGTCCTGGTCCATTCGGTCGAGTTCGCGATAGAGCTGTTGGGGAGTGGCAGTCCAGAAGTTGGCGACGGTTGCGTCGAACGCCTTGGACAGGTCGTAACCCGACATCTCCCCGTCGACCAGTGCGGCGAGCACGGCATCACGTAGCGACATGATCCAGCACAGTACCCGTCGCGAGGCGGCGGGCAGGCCAGGCGCTAGACAATTTGTTGTATATTGACGTCGAGCGAAAGAACGGTGGACGTGGTGGATCGGACGAAACAATTGCGATACGTAGCCCTGGGCGACAGCCAGACGGAAGGGCTGAACGACGGCAACGACGACACGGGCTTTCGTGGTTGGGCTGATCGGCTCGCCGAGCTCATGGCCGAGAGCGCAGACGAGGTCGTCTATGCCAACCTCGCGGTACGTGGTCGTAAGGCCGCGCAGGTCAAAGCCGAGCAGTTGCCGGCCGCTTTGGCGTTGAAGCCGACGGTCGCGTCCGTCGCTGCCGGTGTCAACGACATCTTGCGTCCGCAGTTCGATGCCCGGACCGTGGCAGGTGAAGTGGGCGCAATGTTCGCCGCGCTCCGAGCGGCCGACTGCACCGTGATCACCATGACGTTCCCCCGCCTCGCTCACCCGGTCCCCGGAAGGACCGTCATCGCCAGGCGTATGACCGAGCTGAACGCCGAGATTCGCAGAGTCGCAGCCGAATCCGATGTCGTCGTGATCGACCTCGAGAAGCACGCTGTGGCCTCCGATCCTCGGCTGTGGAGCTGGGACCGCCTGCATCTGAACGAGACAGGGCACGCGCGACTCGCTGCGGCCGCCGCCTACGCCCTCGGTCTACCGGGCGCTACCGACGCATGGAATCTCCCGTTGGCACCGCTCGCCAGCCCGCGCCTGCACTCCCGAGTTCGCGCCGACCTCACCTGGGCCGGAATGTTCCTCGCGCCGTGGTTGACTCGTCGAATCCGCAGACGATCCTCGGGCGACCGCCGTATGGCCAAGCGGCCGGAGCTGACCTCGGTACTCGGGTAGAGCCGGGCGATCCGAACCGAGTAGACCGGGCAACTTCTGACTCAGAATGTCGGGCCGAGATCTGCAGTGTTATCGATCAGGCTGCGCCGCATCCAGCTGTACACCCTCTCGTCGTTGAGCAGGGTGAAATGGTGAGCACTGTAGATCGCGAGACCGTCGTCCGGTCGAAGTCCTATGTTGCGGAGCTTGTTTCGACCTCCGGCGCTGTCGGTACGGACCAGACCGTCGCCCACGAAGACTCCGACCGGGTTGCGCGGACTTCCGGTGACGACCGCGGACGCGTGATGATGACGCACCCGTTCCGGAACCGAGATGTCCATGGCTGCACCGATATCGAAGCTGTCGGTGTAACGAGCATGACCGTCCTCGTCGGTGATCGCTCCGTGGATCAGATCACGGATTCCGGCACTTCGACGCGCCAGTAGGTTCGCGAACGGCCGGGTCTCGGGTACGAGTGCCATTGCGGCCGCGGCGACGTGGACGCCGTGAGCAAGTGGCGCGCCCAGATGTGGTGTCCCCAGAGTGAATACGTCCGTCAGCAGATCCACCCATCGTCGACCGCTTTCGGCGGCGTGATGAGCGGCGCTGCGTGAGACCAGCCCGCCCATGGAATGTCCGACCAACGTGATCCGGTGTACCCGGACGGGCCATGCCGGTACGAGCTGCTCCAACAAGTCCGACAGGTCGACGCCATTCGACGCAATTCGCCGTCCGGTGTTGTAGCGCAAAAAGATCGAGGTCGTCCCGGCTTCGGCGTCCAGCCGCTCTCCGTATGTGGGCCGCCCACCGAGCCGCCATGCGTATTCCGTTTCGACCAGCCCATGGACGAACACCACGAGGTGCGCTCCCGCAGTGGGAAACCCGGCGGCCAAGGCTCGGTACTCCGGGGGTACAGGGCGTCCGTCGACTCGAATCGACATCGGATGGGCCAGTACCCGGGCTGTTCTCTCCATGTCGTCGCCGATGAGACCGTTCAGAACGGCGATGGTTTGCGCGCCACGGCTGGTGTGCGACGGTGACGGCCGCGAGTCGTCCTCGGCCACGTCGTCGCCGTCGGTCAGGGAGCCGTCAGCCAGGGAGCCGTCGGTCAAGGAGCCGACGACCTTGGCTGCGCCGGTGCAGGCGGCCGCGATGCTCGCGTACGTGCCGGCGGCGATCGCGTCGTGCATCAGTTGTGTCGGCAGGGCGGCGGGACCGATACCGAGCTTCACGGCAGCAAACGTGCGTCGTGCAATTGCCGAGTGGACGGCGCGAACGCCACCCGCAGCCGATGCCAACTCGCGGAGCGTGAGCTCGCCGAGCTCACCCCACTCCTGTGTGCGCCGAGATTTCTTCCCCGGTCCAGGTTTCGTCCCCACTGGATTCAGTGTACGCACGTCCACTGAAACTGCTGACTCCGCAGAATCGGCGTCTCAGTCTCGTTGGCCGACCACCGGGTTGAGCTCGGAGTTCGCGAGGCCACCGGGCTCGATGCCGGGGAGGAATTCGCGCCAGGTGCCGCTGATCAGGGTCGGCGACTCGACGACGCGGGTGCCGTCGGCGAAGTAGGTGGTGGCCAGTGCGCGACGCGGCTGTGTCGTCCGGTTCGGGCCTGCGGTGTGGAAGCACAGCGCGGAGTGGAACGATACGTCTCCCACGGCGAACGGCTCGGACTCCACCGCCACGTTGCGCGTGCGGAAGCGCTGGGTGACGGCCTCGTCGTAGGAGGTGCCGACCTTGTCGAATTTGAGGTCTGCGACTTCGCCGAGAACGTCGCGTCCGCGCGCGAACGACAGTGGACCCATCGGGCCCGGAATGGCCGACATCGGCATCCAGGCGGTGACGGCGTCGGTGGTCTGCAACGGGAAGTGCTCGGCGTCGTGGTGCCACGGTGTGCGTCCGCAGCCGGGCTCCTTGGACAGCGCATTGTCGTGGTACAGCCGAACGCCGGGCACGTCGAGCAGTGCCGCGGCCAGGCCGCCGATCCGGGGTGACAGTGCTACGGCACGCATCAGGTCGTCGTGGAGCCACATCTGCTCGAGCGCGGTGAACCGGCCCGCAACGTCATCGCCGTGCTCGGCTCGGAGTAACTCCTCGAGCCGCTCGGCGAGGCGTCGTACGACGGCAGGCGAGAACACCGCGGGCAGCCGCACGAAGGCGTGTCGCGCGAATGCGTCGACGGCCGCCGGGTCGAGATCGTAGGGCTCGGCGAGTTCACGCTCGACTTGTTCGTCCGTGGCGGCCTCGACATCCGGCAGTCCAGGGCCATCGACGAGTTCGGCGGGTGCGGCGTCGTTGGCGGCCAGCGTGACGTACCAGTCCCACCAGTCCTGATCGTTGCCCGCCCAGTCCTGGTCGATACCGCCCTCGCGATTGCGTTCGGGCAGAAGCTCGTTGGTGGCAGGGTTGTTCAGAGCCACAGCAGGGCCGCCTCGTGCGAGAAGGTGTAGGAACCGGACGCGTCGCGGCACGAAGCGAGGTAGTCGCCGAGCACGGGGGCCGCCTCCATCTCGTCGAGGGACACGGAGTCGTCGAAGGCGCAGCGCTGCAGAAAGCCTTCGGCGACAGCGCGATCGGACGTTCCGGTGGTGTACGAGACGCGCTGATCGCGCACGTCCGCGCCCGCGCGGATCAGCGCGTCGCGCACCTGCTCGGCCGTCGTGTACGGCGTTGCTTCGCGTACGCCGGCGCGGAAGGCATCGTAGAACGCGATGTAGTGGGAGGCTTCCGTAGCCTGCGCGACCAGACCGAGACCACCGGGAGCCAGTGCGGCCACGAATCTTTCGGCTGCGGCATCCAACTCCGCGGGCGGAAGGGCGTAGAGCGCGTGAGTGGCCCACACGACGTCGTAGCCGACGTGATCTGCGGGCAGATCCTGCAGCGTCATCACCAGATCGTGCCGGGCGACGAAAGGCGCGGCCAGAGCTCCGCGTGCCTCGGCCACCGAGAATTCGGATGGGTCGAGCAGGTCGTAGGCGACCTCGGGTACCGCGGACAGGTCGGTGTACCGGCGGAGCGCAGTGGGGAATTTACCGCTGCCGCAAGCCACGTCGAGTAGCGACCAGCCCTCGTGAGCCCGGCCGGCGAGCAGCGTCGGCCAATCGGCTGCCAACGCCAGCTGGTGATAGTCCTCGGTGGCCAGAGCGTAGAACGCCTCCATACCCGTGCGGCCCGCCTCGCTCCAGTGCTCGAGACTGCGTTCGGCTGTGTCTCCGCTGCTCACGAGATTCCTCCTAGGAAGCCAACTACGACGCACCGGACGGGGCGTCATGGTTGACTCGGTCCAATGTCCAACATAGCTCCGAATTCGCCGACAGACACTGCCGTCGTGCTCATCGACGGATTGCGGGCGATGCGGCGCGGGGCCGAGGCGCTGGCGGGCCTGCCGCCCGAGTCCTACGCCGAGCACCACGCCGCCTTCGAGATGCTCTCCGATCAGCGCGGTCTGATCGCCCAGCACTTCGCAGATCGGCTGGCCGGGATGGGGAATGGACCGCTCTCGGTGCTGTCGGTGGGCTGCGGAGACGGTTCGCTCGATGCCAGGCTTGCAGCGGGCCTGGTGCTGCGGGCACCCGGCCGCACGGTCAGGTACGTCGGCATCGACCCCTGGATCGGCAGTACCGAGCTCTTCGCCGCCACGATGGCGGCGCTCGAGGCCACCGAACTCGACGCTCGCGCATACGTCGCATCGTTCGACGACGCACCCGTCGACGAGACTTTCGACGTCGTGATGTTCGTGCACTCGATGTACTACGTCGCAGACTTACGAGCAACGTTGCGTGCCGCGCTCGCCCTGCTGCGACCCGGCGGCGAACTGTGGGTGGCGATTGCGCCGACGGCCGCGCTCAACGCACTCGTCGAAGTCCTCGCCCCTCCACTCGAGGGCCATCGGCAGTGGTTCAGCGCCGACGTCGAGAAAGCATTCGTCGACGCCGAGATCGTCCTCGACGACACGGTGACTCTCGATGCGCTGGTCGATCTTTCCGCCGCGAGCGACGACGTGCTGGACTTCGCGGTGCAAGCCCGGTTGACGCCCGAGCTGCACGAGCCGGTGCGGGCCTACCTCGCGGCGGTATCGGTTCCGGATGCGGTTGGCGGGCTTCGAGTTCCGCATCCGGTCGACGTGTTCAGCGCGACCCGTCACTGAATGCCTCGACGTCACTGAATGCCTCGACGCCACTGAACGCGCCGATTCGGGAA
Organism: Rhodococcus sp. 05-2256-B1; assembly: GCF_002258465.1. Taxonomy (NCBI): domain Bacteria; kingdom Bacillati; phylum Actinomycetota; class Actinomycetes; order Mycobacteriales; family Nocardiaceae; genus Rhodococcus; species Rhodococcus sp. 05-2256-B1. The sequence continues at coordinate 435,872 of NZ_NOZA01000017.1, forward strand.
GGTGGACGGAGGTCAGGTCCAGGCCATGCGGGAGCGGTTGTCCCAGTAACTCTGCGGCGACTCGGCAATGTCCAGGTCGGCAATGCTCAGGTCGCCGGGCGCGATCACGGCGCGGTCGATGGAGAGCGCAGTGATGTTCTGTTCGAGTTGCGCCACCGTGGCGGCACCGGAGAGCACCACATCGGCCCACGGTTGCGCGAGGGCGACGGCCAGTGCGAGCGCGTCGCGGCCGACTCCGGCCGAGTCGGCGCGCGCGGCGAGTGCGGAGTTCTCAGCGACAAGTCGACCGTTCGCCATCGCCTCTTTGACGACGACGAACCAGCCGGCCTGGTGCGCTTCCGCCAGGGCGGGGGCGACGGACGGTTCGAGAGGGTTCCACGTCGACTGCACCGAGCCGAACACCCCGCTAGCGAGCGCGGCACGCACGACATCGGCCTGGTGCGGCCCGCTGGTGCTGATGCCGATGCGGGTGCCACCGGCTGCCAGCGCGCGTAGATCGTCGAGCAGGGCTGCGTCGCGAAGGGCAGGGCTGTCCGGGGTGACGCTGTGAATCAGGTAGTGGTCGGGCGTTCCGCCGAGGTCGCGCACGGTCTGCGGCCACTGTTCGGCCAGGCGTGCGACCGAGTGTTCCTTGACCTCGTGTACCTCCGCGCCCCGCTGGAAGTCGGCGACATAGGCGTAGCCCCACTTCGAGCCGATCACGAGTTCCTCGCGCCGGTTCGGACGGGCAGACAACCAGCTGCCGAGGAACTGCTCGGCCAGGCCGTAGGAGCGGGCGACGTCGAAGTGCCGAATGCCACTGTCCCAGGCGGCGTCCAGTACTGCGTGGCAATGTTGCTCGAGCGCAGCCGGGTCGAACCGCCCGTCCACCGCACGCGAATGCCCGATGGTCAAATACTCCGGGCGTCCGAGTGCGGCAAGTCCGAGGCCGAGTTGCGTCATGCCCTGAATACTCTCATCACTGCCGCCCGCGGAGCCCCGCCGAGGAGCCGATTCGCCCTTACCAGCCGGTGGTCAGGACTCTGTTCAACGAGTCGACGAAGTAGTCGACCGATTCCTTCGAGACACACAGGGGCGGTTTGATCTTGAGCACGTTCTGGTGGTCGCCGGTCGGTTGCATGATCACTCCCAGTTCGAGGAGTCGATTGCAGATGGCCTCGGTTTCCTCGGTGGCGGGCTCGAGTGTGGAGTGGTCGCGGATGAATTCGAGTCCGAGATACAACCCTGAGCCGTGCACCGTGCCCACGATGGGGTGCTCGGCCGCGAGGGCCTGCAGTCGAGACTTCAGGTGGCCACCGACCACACGCGCGTTCTCCTGCAACCCCTCTTGTTGGATGACGTCGAGCACGGCGAGACCGATCACCGACGACACCGGGGATCCGCCCGTGGAGGAGAAGAAGTAGCCACCGGTGCGATAGCGGTCGGCGATCTTTCGGGTGGTGACAACGACGCCGACAGGTTGGCCGGTACCGATGGATTTCGCGACTGCGATGACGTCGGGAATCGCCTGCTGCTGCTCGAAGCCCCAGAACCATTCGCCGAGTCGGCCGTAACCGACCTGCACTTCGTCGGAGATCGCGACGCCACCGTGCTTGCGGACGGCGGCGTAGACCTGCTGGAGGTAGCCGTCGGGAAGTGCGACTCCTCCGGCGTTGCCGTAGTAGGACTCGCAGATGAACCCGGCGGGGAGAGTGCCTGCCGCAGCCAGGTCGTCGATGAACTGTACGGCCTCGGGTGCGTACCTCGAGGCGTCGTCACCGCGGTGCTTTCCTCGGTAGGAGTTCGCGGCATCGACGGTGTGTACCCAGTCCGGCCGGGTGGCAAGGGCGTTGGGATTGTCGGCTATCGAGGTCGAGACGGCGTCGCTGGCGAAGGTCCACCCGTGGTAGGCCTCCTTCATGGCCACGATATCGGTACGTCCGGTCGCGGCCATCGCGATCCGGATGGCGAGATCGGTTGCCTCCGAACCGGAGTTGACGAAGAACACGGTGTCGAGTTCGTCGGGGAGGGTCGCGGTGATGCGTTCTGCGAATTCCGTGATCGCACGATAGTTGAAGCGCGAGTTGGTGTTCAGCAGTTGCATCTGCCGATGGGCGGCCGCCACCACCTTCGGGTGGGCATGGCCGACGGAGGCGACGTTGTTGACCATGTCGAGATAGACCCGGCCGTCGACGTCGGCCAGATACTCACGCCATCCACGCTCGATGCGGGGCGGCTCCGCGTAGTAGTGCTCCTGGACCTCGGCGAGCAGCCGTTCGCGGCGCTCGAGGGTGTCGTCCTCGGGGGCGACGACGGTAGCGGGCAGCCCGAGTGCCGGCGCTGGGTCACCGGCGAGTACCGACCAACCGTGGGAGTACGAGGGCTCGACGCGCAGTGGTATCGGCCCCGAGTTCGATCGGGTGAGCTGAACGTCGATCGGTGTACGCGCCGGCAGCACCAGGGTATTCGGTGAGTTCGGTACGCCCACGAAGTGGACGGCGTCGTCACCGGACGTGACGGTGATGCCGTCGTCGGTGTGCGTGTTGTAGCAGTCTGCAGGTACGTCGAGCGTGGTGTCCTGGGCGAGCCAGATGGTCAGCGCAGTCGAGATCGTGGCCGGCTCTGTGGGAGTGCGGCTGGGTCCACCGGTGAGCCGAGCAGACCACGCAGGTACCACTGCGGCGGGAGCGCCTGCATCGAGTGCGGCAAGCGCGGCGGCCGTCAGGGTGTGTCGGTCGAGCCAGCGCCCTTCGTCGTTGACGGTCGACGTGGTGCCCGCGTCGATGGTCACGGCGTCGGACATACCGGCGACCAACGGTTCGCCCTGCCAGGTCGGTCGCGGCCGGGCGTCCAAACCCAGAACCCGACGGATGGTTTCGGTCATCACGGCGCAGGGCACCGATGCTGCTTGGGTGAGGATGCAGAATTCGCGATCCAGCGCGGAGTCGGCGTACGAGTTCCCGGCGTCGAGGCGTACCTGCTGACGGCCGCTGAGTACGAGGACCACTCCGCGCAGGGTGACCAATGGCCACAGTGCCTCGATCTCGTTCTCGCTCAGCGGACGTGCGGCATGGAAGGCGAGGATGGCGGGCAGTGCGTCGACCGGCGCGAAGCCGTCGTGGTGCAGCAGCGAGGACAAGGTCACCGCAATTTCGTTGACCGCCCACGATCGACTGACATCGCCGAAGTCGATGACGGCGTCGGGGAGCGACCCGGGTGCCGTCGGCGCGAGAACGTTGTCGTCGGTGATGTCGAAGTGACCGAGTTGAAGTGGCAGGTCGGCCGACACCGAATGCAACTGACGCAAGGCCGATGCGGTGACGTCGGTGATGAAATCGCTGACATCCTGGTCCGGCTCGTCGGGCAACAGCGTCGCGATGACGCGATCGGCATGGCGCAGATCCCATTGCAGCACCCGGCCCGACGCCGGGTGGTCGACATCGGAGAGTGCGACGCTTACCTTTCCTGCGAGTTCACCCATCCGCGCGGTCGTGGCGGGGGAGAGATAGTTCGAGCCCATCAGCGTTGTGCCCGAGATGAATTCGATGACACGGCCGTGGATGCGCCCCTGCGACGAGTTCCACCATGCGGACATCGGTCCGCGCGGGCCGACGACCACCTTGGGGGTACGCAGCGTCGGCTCTCGCTCGGCAACGATGCTTGCGGCGAGGTCCTGCAACTCGATCTCGGACTCGCTGAACACCGGGTTGCTCAGCTTGAGGACGCCGACCGGGGTGCCGCTGTCGATGTCGCGAACCACGAAGTTCTGGTCCTGCTGGCTGCCGAGTTCGGTGAGGGTGCAGGCCAATCCGAAGTTTTCGTCCATCAGCCTACGAACCTCGTCGGACTCGAGGGTCGGCGTCGGTAGCTCGGGCTGGGCGAAGAAGTCGAACACGGTGTCAGACATGGGTTTCCTCGGTCTCTTTCTCGAACACGGTCTTGCCGCCGACGATGGTGCGTACGACCGACACAGCCAACAGATTGCCTCCGTCGAGTACGTCACCGTCCAGTACGACGAGGTCGGCGTACATGCCGGGTTGCACTCGACCGACCCGCGAATCGGCATCGAAGGACGCGGCGGAGTCGAATGTCGCGTGGCGTAGGGCGGCGTCGAGCGGCACCGCGAACTGCGGCTCGTTCGGTGGTAGCGAGTGGTCGGTGGCCGAGCGTCTCGTGGTGGCGATGTCGGACATACCGAATGTCGACGTCGCTCGTCGAGTGTTCAGTGGAAGCCGGGTGGCGTCGGGCGTCAGTGGAATGGTCATGATCAGAGAGGCGATCCGTCGGTGGTCGCCATGGCACCGGCGACACCACCGTCTGCGCAGCGGGCGACGGCGACGACGAGGGGACCGTACGGTGCCCGCCACTCACTGTGCAGGGTGTCGTACGAACCCGGAGGAATCGACACTGTCCCGGTGACGGCGCTGCCCGTCGTGTGGAGCGGCACTCTCACTCCGTCGACGAAAGCCTGTACGTCGTCGATGGAACCGCCGTCGATCCGGACGGCGAAGGTGAGTTCGTCGCCCGCGGATCCCGGCCGAATCTGCACGTCGGTCACTGCGATGGAGGCATCCGAGTCACCGGCACCGACGATGCCGTCGAACACGTGCTCGTCGGTCAGTGCCGGGGTGCGTGCGGGAGCCATTCGTCGGGCCCCGAGGGCGTCGACGGAACGGGCGAGACGCAGCAGGGTCGAATCGGAGTAGGCAGCACCGGCCAGGGTCAAGCCGACCGGCATCGACGTGTCGCTCATCGACCCCATGGGAACGGTGACGGTGGGTATGCCGAGGTGGCGGGGCACGAGATTGCCGTTGGCCACCCAGACTCCGTTGCGCCAGGCGATGTCGGCGGACGCGACGTCGACATCGGCGTCGGCGGGGCCGACATCGGCAACGGCCGGAAAGACGACTGCGTCGAAGCGGTTGTCCTGCAACCACTTCTCGAAGTCGACGCGGCGGACCTCTTCCAATCCGCGCATGCCGGCCTCCACGGACGGAATGCGATCGAACGGCGTCACCCCTGCTTTCGCCATGGGAACGTAGTCCGCCAGATCGTAGGCCGTGTCGAACGGCAGAATGCCGTAGCGATCGGGTAGCGCGCCCGTGGGATGCGGGAAGATGCGCGCCCCGTCGGTCTCGGCCAGGCCGCGCAGGCCTGGCTGACCGTTCGCGGTGAGGAAGCTGTCGAACGCCCACACGGAGAGTTCTTCCAGCTCGCGTTCGAGGAACTCGGCGGGAACGAGACCGCGGTCGACCATGGTCTGCGAGTTCGGGTGCAGGCCTTCGTAGTTCTCCACGACGGGGAAGTCGGTGTCGATCACTTCTGCGCCTGCAGCGACCAGATCGTCACGCATGGTCTGCCACAGGGTCATCACCGAATCGCGGGTGTGGATCGGATATGCGCTGTCGGGATCGCCGTTGACGTACAGGCGAGGTACGGCGAGGCGGAGCCCCTGCAACGGCAGTGGCGGCAGATCGGTGAAGGACGCGGGCCGAACATCCGAGGCCGGCGGGATCGACACCCATTCCTGCATGCGCCACAGGTCGCCCTCGGTGACCGCGTCGTCGGCCACGACCACGTCCAGTAGGTGCAGTAGGTCGTCGACCGTACGGGCATGCGGCACAACGACATCCATCGTGGGCACCAACGGCCAGTTGCCCCGCACCGAGATCACCCCGCGAGAGGGCGTGTAGGCGACGAGCGCATTGTTCGACGCGGGTGCGCGGCCCGAGGACCAGGTTTCCTCGGCGAGCCCGAAGGCGGCGAAACTCGCAGCTGTCGCCGTACCCGAGCCGTTGGAGGATCCCGAGCCGAACGCCGAGGTGAGAAACTGTGCGGAGTAGGGACTTTCGGCGCGTCCGTAGAGTCCGCGCTGCATTCCACCCGCTGCCATCGGCGGCATGTTGGTCAGGCCCAGGCAGATCGCGCCTGCCGCTCGCAGCTGGGCCACGGCGAAGGCGTCGTCGGTCGCGACGAGGGTCTCGAATGCGGGCGAGCCGGCCGTCACCGGAAGACCGCGCACCTTGTAGCTGGACTTGGCGGTGTAGGGGATTCCGTCCATCGGGCCGAGAGTCTGCCCAGCGCTCCGGCGCCGGTCGGCTGCGCGGGCTTCCTCGAACGCGTCCGGGTTCAGTACAGGGACGGCGTTGAGGCTGATGCCGGTGCGGTCGTAGTGCCCGATTCGATTGAGGTAACGCGCTACCAGTTCGACGCTCGTCACAGTGCCCTCGGCGAGCGCGGCGGAAACGCCGGCGACATCGGCCTCGACCACGGTGAAGGAAGCAGAAGTCATGACAGAACTAAAACACACACTGTCGGTTTTGGGAACGGGTGAATCGAAAAAAATCCCGACATGCAAGGCTGTCCGTACTCGACGACTGCCCGAGAGGAGGCGACCATGGCACGACCACCTCGCGCCATTCTCAGCCGTGACCTGATCGCCCGCACCGCATTGGCCCTGGTCGATCGGCACGGAGCCGACGGTGCGAGCATGCGGGGCGTGGCGCTGAAATTGGGCGTGAACCCTACTTCCCTCTACAATCACGTCGCCGACCGCGCGGCGATGATCGAAGACGTCCGAGCGCTGGTCTCGGCCCGAATCGACTCGGCACCGCTACGCGAATTGCCGTGGGAGGAGGGCCTCGTCGAATGGGCGAGGTCCTATCGATTGGCGTTCGCGGAGCATCACCGCGCCGTTCCCCTCCTCATGACCACACGCGCATCGACCCCGGTGCTGTTGGCGGAGTACGAGGATTTCTCTGTTGCCGCAGAGGCGGTGGGCTGGGCGAGCAGGGATGTGTTACCTCTGCTGACCGCGTTCGAATCGTTCATCCTCGGCAGTGTCCTCGACATGTCCGGCCCGAGTGTCGTATTCGATCCTGCCGGCCAGGAGGAGGCTTTCCCGCGGTTGGCCGCGGCCTACGAGACCGTCCAACACGAGGATGCCGACGATCCCATTGCCACCCGCGCCTTCGAGATGGGTCTGGCGATGCTCGTCGCATCGGCGCGCCCCCGGCGGTGAGATCGAGACCCGTGTTCGACGCGCTCAGCGTTGTCGCGCTGCGCTCTCACGGGACAGCAGCAGTGCCGTGTGCTCGGCGTCGGCGGGCCGACCCAGCAGAAATCCTTGCACCAGATTGCATCCCGCTGCGGTGAGAGCGTCGAGCTGCGCCTGCGTTTCGACGCCTTCGCCCACGACTGTCACGCCGTAGGCTTTCGCCAGTGACACGATGGCGGTCAACACTTCTCGTCCTCGCTCGGTGTCGAGAGCGTCGATGTACGTTCGGTCGATCTTGAAGCTGCCGATCACCGGGAAGCGTTCGAGGTAGGCCAGGCTGCTGTAGCCCTTCCCGACATCGTCGAGTGACAACGCAACTCCCATCTCGTGGAGTCTCGCCAAATTGGACGCAACGGTGCCGGTGTCGGCGAGCCATTCCGTCTCGGTGAGTTCGAGAACGACGCCGTCAGCGTGCGCACCGGTGGTGAGCAGGGCGGCAGCCACTCGATCGGGAAAGGCCGGGTCGCGCAGTTGCAGCGCGCTGATGTTGACGCGCATGCCGACGCAGCCCAGCCCGCGCCAGTCGACGAGTTGTCGACAGGCGGTGGTGAGGGCCCAATCGTCGAGAAGCGTTGCCACACCGGTGCGTTCGGCCACGGCAACGAATTCGGACGGTTCGATGGAACCGAGATTCGGGTGCTGCCAACGCGCCAGAGCTTCGACGGAAACGATGTGTCCGGTCTCGACGTCGATCACGGGTTGGTAGTCCAGTGTCAGGTCGCCGGAGGCCACGGCGCGGCGCAGGTCCACCGACATGGAGCGCACCCGGTCGGCGTCGTAGAGGTCGCTGGAGTCGAAGACGGCGTGCCCGGCCCTGGTGTCCTTGGCGCGGTACATCGCCAGGTCGGCCGATCGAAGGAGCTCGCGTCGGGTCGAGCCCGCAGTGGACACCGCAACTCCGATGCTGGCGCTCACCGGAATCGGGTCGTCGCCCTCGTCTTCCGCGGTAGGGGCCGTGAGAGCGGAACGGATGCACTCGGCGACGCGTTCGGCATGTGCGACGTCGTCGATGTGATTGCAGATCATCAGGAATTCGTCGCCGCCGAGCCTGGCCACGGTATCGCCAGGTCTCGCGGTCGCGGCCAGGCGGCGTGAGAAGTGCACGAGTGCGCGGTCTCCGACGTCGTGGCCGAGGCTGTCGTTGATGATCTTGAAATCGTCGACGTCGAGCAACAGCAGGGCCACTCGGCCGCCGGTGTCCGCGACCTGTGCGAGCGCAGTGTCGATCGCATCGTACGCCACCGCGCGATTCGGCAGTTCGGTCAAGGGATCGTGCGCGCTGCGCCAGCGCAGCTCGCGGTCGAGTTCCACTCGTTCGAGTGCAGCGGAGAGCACTCCGGCGACTGCGGAGACGAACGCGATGTCTCCGTCGCCGAAAACGTGTGGTTCTCGGCCGAACAGGATCAGTACGCCCCACAGCCCGGCACCGATGGTGATCGGAACGGCGGCACCGCTGCGAAAGCCCAGGGCAGCCATGGCCGAGGTGTCGAATCGTGTTTCGGATTCGACGTCGGAACACACGGTGATCGCCCTTCGCGCCAGGGCGTAACCGGTCAACGACCCGTCGCCGGTGGCAAGCACGAAATCGTGTGGGAGCGTGCGGGTGATCGCGTCGACGGACAGAAGCGGGTCGGTCGAGTCCTCCGAACGTCGGGCCAGGGCCGCAGACTCGACGCCCACCAACTTGGCCGCCGTGCTCGTGGCCGCAGTCAGCACAGTATCGAAGTCCGCCGTGACGGCAAGTGCGCTCAATTCGGCCAGTGCCCGTTGCTCGACTGCGATTCTCTCCGCCGATACAGCCGCGGCCAGCAGGTCCAGGTCGCGCTGGTGGCCACGGGTGCGGTCGCGGACGATCGTGGCGATCAGGTCGGGTTCTCGCCCGGAACGTCTGACGACGAACGTGGACAGGGCAACGGGAATGCCCGCGCCGGAGACGAAGTGGCGTAATTCGGTACGGCCCTGCCAGTGACCGGTCGTCTGCAACGCATGTTCGACGTCACCGGAGACTTCGAGCCCGCGGGCCGTGAAGAAATCTGCTGTGAACAGGCCTGTCGACGGCAGTTCCTCCAGGCCGACCAGGCGGAGGCCGACCGGATTGACGTCGATCACGCTGCCGGAGAACGCGGACAGGGCCACCATGTCGGGCGATTCGTCGAACAGGGCGCGGAGAACGAGCGGATCGAAGCCGGGATCCTTCATCGATGTCCGTTTCGCACTGGTCGCAGCGACGAGTCGGTGGGCGACGCCACCGACCGCTCGCAGAAGTCAGCGGAGTTGCTGTTCCCTGCACACAGCATGGCGGTGCGCGCCCGAGATGACAAACACGCCGTTTGTCATCACGCATGTACTACGTCCGGGTCCGCACTGGCGATGTGCGGACCCGGACGCGAATCGGTCGGTCTTCTCGAGGTGACGAGAGCCGGCCTTTACTTCGCCAGAGCCTCGGCGATGGTGACGACGCGCGTGGCCATGTGGGTCAGCGCTGCGGTGGTCGCGTCGTCCAGTTCGTTCTTGTTCTCGGGTCCGGTGACGTGGCTGACGCCGTAGGGGTTGCCGTCGGCGAACTTCAGTCCGTCGGTGTATCCGGGCGGAACCAGGACGCCGCCGAAGTGCATCAGCGAGGTGTAGAGACCGATGAGGGTGGTCTCCTGGCCGCCGTGCGCGGTCTGGCTCGAGGTGAAGGCTGCGTATGCCTTGTTCGCAAGTTCACCCTTGGCCCAGTAGCCGCCGAGTGAGTCCATGAAGTTCTGGAACGGAGCTGCGGTGCTACCGAAACGCGTCGGAGATCCGAGGATGACACCGTCGGCCCAGACGATGTCGTCGCCGCTGGCAGCGGGAAGATCCTTGGTCGCCTCGTAATTGGCGGACCAGGCCGGGTTCTCGGCGAAGGTGCTGGGGTCGCGCGTCTCCGCGATGTGCCGCACGCGTACTTCGGCTCCTGCTGCCGTCGCTGCGTCGGCGAGCTTGTTCGCCATCGTGGATCCGTGGCCGGTCGCGGAGTAGTAGATGATTGCGATCTTCGTCATCGATCAGACCTTTCGTCGGGTGGACATCCGAAGTAGTTGCGATGTCAACTGTATTCGATGGTACCCACTATGATTGTTGTGTCAACTACTCGCGGTTGTCGGTTGTCGGTTGTCGGTTGTCCGATCCGTGGGCAGCGTCGATAGTGGTGCCATGACCGTGCGCAATGCCGAGGTACCCGACGACGTCTTCGCGGACGTGAAGAAGCAGGTCTCCCAGTTCGTCCGATCGCGGGTGGTTCCGCGTGAACTCGAGATCATGAACGCCGATTCGATTCCCGACGATCTCCGGAGACAGTCCGCCGAGATGGGGTTGTTCGGATACGCGATTCCGCAAGAGTTCGGTGGTCTCGGCCTGGACTTGGTTCAGGATGTCGAGATTGCCATGGAGCTCGGCTACACCACACTGTCGTTGCGGTCGATGTTCGGCACCAACAACGGAATCGCGGGCCAGGTGCTCGTCGGGTTCGGCACCGACGAGCAGAAGGCAACGTGGTTGCCCGGCATGGCGGCCGGCGACGTCGTCGCGTCGTTCGCGTTGACCGAGGACGGTGCCGGCTCGAACCCGGCAGGGCTGAGAACGACGGCAGTAGTGGACGGTACTGGCTGGATCATCAGCGGAAGCAAGCGCTACATCACCAATGCGCCCATCGCGGACCTGTTCGTCGTGTTCGCGCGAGTGGACCCGAAGCCGAACAGCGGCAACGGGATCGCGGTGTTTCTGGTCCCCGCCGACGCTGCGGGTGTCGAGGTCGGTGACAAGGACGCGAAGATGGGTCAGCAGGGAGCAGGAACCGCGGATGTGACGTTCACCGACGTCGAGGTCGACGCCGACGCTCTGGTGGGCGGCAACGGTGACATCGGATACCGGGCGGCGATGACGTCGTTGGCGCGTGGCCGCGTCCACATCGCAGCGCTCGCCGTCGGTCAAGCGCAGCGTGCCCTGGACGAATCCGTCTCCTACGCTGCGTCTTCCACGCAGGGTGGCGAGCCCATCGGCAATCATCAACTCGTCCAGGCCATGATCGCCGACCAGCAGACGGGAGTCATGGCAGGCCGGGCCATGGTGCGTGAGGCTGCCCGAGCCTGGGTGGAGGACACCGATCGACGGATCGCGCCATCGGCGGTGAAGCTGTTCTGCACCGAGATGGTCGGCACAGTTGCCGACCTCGCGGTCCAAATCCACGGCGGCGCAGGGTATATGCGCGGCGTTCCCGTCGAGCGAATCTATCGAGATGTCCGTCTTCTCCGCCTGTACGAGGGCACGAGCGAAATTCAGCGGCTGATCGTCGGCGGCGGTTTGATCCGTGCCGAGCAGAAGCGGAATCGCTGACCACCCTCGTCCCGCGTGGCTGTGGCAGGTCAGGTGAGCGCGCGCTGCGCGGCGACCCGGTCCGCGACCGTGCTACCGATAGCGGAGATCTCGGTAGCGAGTTCCGCGCGACTCCTGGTGTCCGACCCGTATACGAAGTTCGTGGATCCCACTGTGGCACCGCAGTATTCGATGATGCCGCGTTCGATCTGCGTTCGAATGGCCTGATGGACGCCATGGCGCTCGAAGCTGTCTGCATCGTCTCCCGCGACGACGACCAGATGGATGGTGAGTCGGTCCAGCTTCTTCACGAATACTCTGTCCCCGTATTCGTAGGCCCAACCCTCGACGAACACGCGGTCGATCCAGCCTTTCAGTAGCGCCGGCATCGACCACCAGTACATCGGGAAGACGAGAACCAGGTGTTCGGCGCGGTCGATCCGTGTCTGCTCCTCGGCTACATCGGACGGTGTGCTCCCGTTTCCACGAAACAGGCTCAGATCTGCAGCCGAAAATCGTGGATCGAAGCTCTCCGCGGCGAGATCTGCGGTCTCCACGGTGGTGCCCGTGGATCGGATGGCCTCGACTACGGAGTGAGCGACCTGATGGGTCAGAGAGTGCGGGTCGGGATGGGAGACTACGACGAGCGTGTTCATGGCTGTTCCTTCGGCTGGGGAAGATCGGCTATGTACGAACAGTAGGTTACTATTAGTATATAAGCAAGGAGGTAGCGGAATGGCACGGACGAGGCTGTCGCGCTCCGATCGAAACGCCCAGTTGATCGAGGTGTCCTGGGCTCTCGTACGCGCCGAAGGGGCCGACGCGTTGACTCTCGGACGGCTCGCAGAACATGCCGGTGTCGCGAAACCGGTGGTGTACAGCCACTTCGCCTCCCGCGCCGAACTTCTTGCCGCTCTGTTCACCGAATTCGATGCCAGGCAGGCGGCGATGCTGGAGGAATCTCTCGACTCGGCACCCATGACGGTCCGCGGTCGGGCGCAGGCCATTGCCGACTCCTACGTGGGGTGCACATTGGCCCAGGGGAGGGAATTGACGGGTGTCCTTGCGGCACTCGAAGGTTCGCCCGAACTCGAACAGGTCAAGCGCACCGCCGAGCGCGCCTACTTCGAGCGGTGTCGGGAGATTCTGCGTCCGTTCACCGATGCCGACGGCATGTCCACGCCATCTCTGACCGCCGTCTTCGGTGCCGCAGACGCGTTGTCCCACGGTGCCGTATCCGGGTCACTCACACCGGCCGAAGCGATCGGGGAGTTGACCGATCTGATCGTCGCCGCGGTCGCCAGGTCCTGAACTCGGCCCGCCGGATCTGTCAGACGGTGGCGGCCGCCGATTCGGGCGCACGACGGTGGAATGCCGTCTCGGCCTCGAAGGCATGCGCGACCCGGAGCAGCAGGTGATCGGCGCGGTCGGCGGTGACGATCTGCAATCCAACCGGAAGACCGGAGGAGCTGAAGCCGCCGGGCATCGACAGTGACGGTAGGCCTGTCGCCGAGATCAGCGAAGCGGCCCGCATCCAATCGAGGTAGTTGTTCATCGGCGTGCCGTCGACGACGGCGGGGTACTCCTCGTCCGCGGGGAACGGAAGTACCTGAACGGCAGGCGCGATCAATACGTCGTATCGCGAGAAGAACTGCCGCACTGCAGTATCGAGATTCTTGCGAGCGGTGTTGGCGGAGATCATGTCTCGTGTCGTGAGCGCCATTCCCTTGTCGACGTTCCACTGCACGGCGCTCTTCATGCGGTGCCGGTGTTCGTCCAACAGGTGCCCGTAGGCGGTGGCGAAGTCGAACGCACGCGTCGTCTGGAACACCTCGTCCGCGTCGGACAGGTCCGGGCAATCGACGTCCACACTGGCACCGAGTTGCTCGAACACGTGCAGTTGGCGGCTCAGGACGTCGATCACCTCACGGTCGACGGGTACGCCGAGACCGAAATCCGTTGTCCACGCTACTTTCAGCCCACGCAGCGAGTCGGCCTCCTCCGAGCGGTACGAGTCGTCGAGCGGGAGACCACGAGGGCTGGACGAATCCGGACCGGCGAGTGCGCGCATCAGAAAGCGCACGTCCTCGATGTCGTGCGCGAGCACGCCCTGCCGAGCGATCCAGGCCCACGGGTTCTTGGCGGGCAGCATCGGAATTCGGCCCAACGACGGCCGGTATCCGACGAGGTTGCAGAACGATCCCGGAGTGCGCAGCGACCCGCCCATGTCCGACCCGTCGCCCGCTGGTTGTATCCCGGCGGCGATGGCGGCGGCGGCACCGCCACTGCTGCCGCCGGCACTGCGAGTCGGATCGTACGGATTGGTGGTGGTACCGAACAGCGGATTGAAAGTGTGTGAACCTGCAGCGAATTCGGGAACGTTGGATTTGCCGGTGGTGTTGACACCTGCGCGCTTGAGGCGGGCGATGATGCCCGAGTCCTCGGTGGGGACGTTGTCGGCCAGAATCGGCGAGCCGAAAGTCGTGCGCAGACCGGCGGTCAGGTGATTGTCCTTGTGCGTCATCGGGACGCCGTGCAGAACGGGCAGTGCCTCGCCGGACACCGTTGCGCGGTCTGCTGCACTCGCACGTTCGGTCGCCCCATCGATGTCGAAGGTCACGATCGCGTTGACGACAGGGTTGACGTCCTCGATGCGAGCCAGATGCGACTCGAGCGCCTCGCGGGCCGAGATCTCGCGATCACGGATGTGTGCCGCGAGCGCGCGCAGGGACAGTGACTGAATGTCGCCGGTCATGAAACTCCTCGCTTCGATCCGGATCGGCCGGAGTTGTTGTCGGAAGCCTGTTTCAAGACTGCACCACCGCGCGGAGCCCACCGGGCTATCGTCGTCCATTGAGCGTTTTCGCCGTTGGATTGGCGGTTTCGCTCAGACGGCCGAAAATTTCACACATGCAACATATCGGCAACGTGAACCGACTTGAGTGAGCAGGACATCCGAGCCCGGGGCTCGGTCGCAATCCGACGGTATGCGAAAGAGAGTCAATCATGTCCAGTCAGATCGACGGTCCACCGGCAACTGCGGATGCGCCCGAAACACGAATGCCCTGGGGACTGAAGACACTGTTCCGTCTCGTGTCCAGCATCGAACGCGTCGGCAACAAACTGCCGCACCCCTTCCTGCTGTTCTGGCTTCTGGCCGCAGTGCTGGCAGTGGTCAGCGCGATCCTGGCCGCACTGGGCACCGGGGTGGTGCTACCCAGCACCGGTGAGGTGTCGATGGTTCGCAGCCTGCTCAGCAGTGACGGCGTAGCCATGATCTTCGGAACGGCACTGGACAACTTCGCGGGGTTCGCGCCGCTCCCCATCATCGTGACCGTCATCCTCGGCGTGTCCGTCGCCGAGCATTCCGGTGTGCTCACCACGCTGCTGCGCGCCACCATCGTGAAGCTGCCCGCCAAGTGGGTGACGTTCTCGGTTGCCTTCGCCGGGACCATGTCTCACGTCATGTTCGACGCGGCATTCATCGTCGTCCTTCCGCTGGCGGCAATGGCGTTCAAAGCGGCGGGCCGAAGTCCTGTACTGGGCATGATGGTGGCGTTCGTCGCCATCGCCGGTGGCTACAACGCGTCACCGTTGATCACACCCAGCGATGCCATCATGTCGTCGTTGACGACCTCCGCCGCTCAGATCGTCGATGCCGACTACAGCGTGACCCCGGTGGACAACTACTTCTTCAGTCTCGCGTCGTCTCTGGTGATTTCGATCTTCATCACCCTGGTGGTGGAGTTGGTGATGGCCAAGCACATGAACCTCGATGCCGACGAGGGCGTCGAGGACGGCGCAGAAAAGCTGGCACTCGATCTCGAGCCGATCGAGAAGAAGGGAATGCGCCGCGCCGGAGCAGCTTTGGCGGTGTACGTGGCCGTCGTCGTCGCGGCACTGCTTCCTCCCTCGTCGCCGCTGCGGGGTGAGGACGGCGGGTTCGTACAGTCGATCGTGCTGCAGAACATCGCGTTCTTCATCGCGATCGCCTTCGTCCTGGTCGGATGGGTGTACGGACGCACCACCGGCAGTCTTCGGCAGCTCCGTGAGATTCCGGAATCGATGGCCGTCGGCATCAAGACCCTTGCTCCGATCCTGGTGCTGTTCTTCGCGATATCGCAGTTTCTCGCCTACTTCAAGTGGACCGGCATCGGCAACGTCGTTGCGGTCGAGGGCGCGGAACTGTTGAAAGCCGGGGGATTACACCCCCTCGTGGTGTTCGCCATGATGCTGGTGCTGATCTCGGTGATGAACCTGCTCGTCACCAGTGGTTCGGCCATGTGGTCGATGTTGGCCCCGGTTCTCGTGCCGATGCTCATGTACATCGATGTCAACCCCGAAACCACCCAGGCCGTCTACCGAATCGCCGATTCCTGCACCAACGCGATGACTCCGATGTCGGCCTACTTCGTGCTCACCCTCGGACTCATCCAGCGCTACAAGAAGAATGCGGGCATCGGTACCCTCGCCTCGTTCACCATCCCCGTCGCGCTGGGCATGCTGATCGTGTGGGCGGCGTTGTTCGCAGTCTGGTACATGCTCGGCATCCCGCTCGGCCCCGGCGCACCGATCCGTTGACCGCAGTGACTGCCGCGTCGTACCGGATCAATACAGGTACGACGCGGAGTCCGCGGCCAGCAGACGGTTGCCGCTGCGCTTGGTGGCCCGCAGAATCGACACCACCGAGATCGCGTCGGCCAGGGTGGCCCAGTCCGAGGCAGTTGTCATGCGATGCAACGCCATTCGGTCCGGGCACGCGAGGTTGACGAGCAGACTGTCCGAGCCCGCGAGGGCCACCGCGTACCGAACCTCGGAATGTGCGAGCAGTAGCTCGACCAGTGCTTCGTGGTGTCGAGGCGGAACCTTGACCCAGGCAAGGGCTTCCGCCGAATACCCCAGCAACGCCGGTTCGACGACCACCCGCAGTCTGGATTTGTTGGTCTGCTCCAGCGTGTCCATGTGGCGTCGGACAGTGTTCTCGGTAGCGCCGACGACGCGCGCGATGTCCGAGGTGGGCGTCCGGGCATCCTCGGCCAGGACGCGCAGAATGCTGCGGTGCAGGGTCGAGATCTCCGGTCCCACGCGGCCGTCCGGTTGGTAGCCCTCGTGTACGGGAGGCGTCAGGGCCGCGATCTGGTGCGCATTCAGAATCGCCGGCCGCCACTCGCGGACCGAGCGATAGACCCGCGTGATGGGATCGACCCGAACGCGTCTGATCCCGGTGATGCCGGGTAGGTCGTCGAGCATCAGATCCGCCAGATGGGCATCGTCGACCAGGACTTCGGCGACGCATTCCTCGTGCCCCGACGTGGCGTACACGAACATCGTGTCGTCGCGGCGCGCCAACCCGACTGCCACCGCACGTGCCATACCGACGTGACATCGAGCTCGCAGAACGACCGCGCCCGTCGCGCCGATGACGCCGACCACGCGTACGTCCCCGGAATCGAGTAGTTCCTTGCCGCGTCGGGTGACGGTGCGCTCCGGTTCACCGAGCGCCTCGGCGATGCTGACCCAGGACGCCCGGGGATTGACCTGCAGCGCCGCCGTGATTCGGCAACTCAGCGAGTCCAATTCGTCGGAGCGCTGCCTCATGCGTACACCTTCGCTCGTCGTGCCGAATCGGGTCGGCCGGTGCAGAAACAGGTCCGGTGCCCGAGGATCACCTGTCGATCCTCGGGCACCGGTACCGCGAAGTCCAGCTCAGAAGATTCCGCTGTACGCGTTGAGGGCGGGTTGACCACCCAGGTGTGCGTAGAGAACGGTGGAGTCCTTGCCGATATCGCCCTGCTGAACCAGATCGATCAGTCCGGCCATGGACTTGCCCTCGTACACCGGGTCGATGATCACGCCTTCGAGACGGCCGGTGAGCTTGATCGCCTCGATCGTGGAGTCGACGGGAATTCCGTAGTAGTCGCCGGCCCAGCCTTCGAGGACGGTGATCTCGTCGTCGCGAAGCTCGCGTCCCAGTTCGATGAGTTCTGCTGTGTTACGGGCGATTCGGGCCACCTGGTCGCGGGTCTGGGCGATCTTGGCGGATGCATCGATGCCGATCACTCGACGTGGCCGTTCCTGTCCGGCGAACCCGGCGATCATGCCGGCATGCGTCGACCCGGTCACGCTGCACACGACGATCGTGTCGAAGAAGACGCCGAGCTCCTCTTCCTGCTTCTGTACTTCGTACGCCCAGTTGGCGAAGCCCAGTCCGCCGAGCTTGTGGTCGGAGCCGCCTGCGGGAATGGCGTAGGGTTTGCCGCCCGCTCGCTCGACGTCCTCGATGGCCTTCTGCCAGCTGTCCTTGAATTCGATTCCGAAGCCCGACGGATCGAGGCGGACATCTGCACCCATGATGCGGGAGAGCAGGATATTGCCCACCTTGTCGTTGACCGAATCCGGCCAATCGACCCACTTCTCCTGCACCAGAACTGCTTTGAGTCCGAGCTTTGCCGCGACCGCAGCCACCTGCCGCGTGTGGTTGGACTGCACGCCACCGATCGAGACCAATGTGTCGGCACCCTGCGCGAGAGCGTCCGGGACGATGTACTCGAGCTTGCGAGTCTTGTTGCCGCCGTAAGCCAATCCTGCGTTGACGTCTTCTCGCTTGGCCCAGATCTTGGCCCCGCCGAGGTGTGCGCTCAATCGTTCCATCGGGTGAATCGGGCTCGGGCCGAAGGTGAGGGGATAACGCTCGAAGTCCGCGATCGCCACGTGGTTCTCCTTTGATCGGTGTGTCATGCAGGATGCAATATATCGCATACTGTACGTGGGACGCCTCGCCAGCGAAAGCGGTGGGCTACGATATTTTGCATGCCGGTCCCCGTCGAGCTCGGAAAACACAAGCGCTCCCTGCTGCGCGACAACGCCTACGTCTCGATTCGCGACGCTATCGTCGACGGCACCTTCGCGCCCGGCGAGCGGCTGCGGGATGCCGAACTCGAGCAGTGGCTCGGGGTGTCGCGTACACCTATACGCGACGCCATGGCCAGGCTGGAACTGGCGGGCCTCGTACACACGCAGCCCGGGCGTTCGACCATCGTGTCGACCATCGAACGCAAGGCGGTGCTGGACGCGCAGGCGGTCGCGGCATCGATGCATGCACTCGCGGTCCGGACGGCTGTACCGCTGATGAACAAGCGCGACATCGCCGCGATGCGTCGCGCCAACAAGGATTTCGCCACCGCATTCACCCGAGGCGATGTGGACCTCGCGCTGGCCGGCGACGACGCATTCCACGCAGTCGCCGTCGAAGCGAGTCAGAATCAGGTCGTGGTCACGGTTCTCGAGCAGGTGACGCCGACCCTGCGCCGACTCGAACGGCTACGATTCGCCTCGCTGGTGGGCCGAGATTCGATAGCCCAACACGAACGGATCATCAAGCTCTGCAGTGAGGGTGACGCGGACGGTGCGGCCGCTGCCGTGCAGGAGAATTGGGAGTCGTTGTCTTTGCTCGTCGATCACGAGGACGGAATACCGGGAAATTGACACCGTCGAACGCCGGCGAAAAGCGGAGTGGCCGCGCCGCATGGGCGGCATAATCGGCCCATGGCCGACTTCAACGAGATCATCATCGACGAGTTCCGAAGCAACAATGGCCACGTGTCCACGGCCGGCTTCGGTGATTCGCTCGTCGTTCTGCACACGATCGGTGCCAAGAGCGGTGCGGTGCGGCTGAACCCGCTCATGGCGATTCCGGAGGGAGAGAGCTGGTTGGTGGTCGGCTCGGCTGCCGGGTCACCGAAAGATCCAGCGTGGGTGCACAATCTGCGAGCCCATCCGGCCATCGACATCGAGGCACCCGGGGACGGAGGCATTCGCACCGTTGCCGTCGACGCCGACGAGATTCCGGAATCCGAGTGGGACCGGCAGTGGCAGAAATTCCTCGATGCCTCGGACGGATTCGCGAAATACACGGAGACGGCCGAGGGCAGGCGGTTTCCGATCTTCCGTCTGACCCCGACCGCCGAGTGAATCAGTTCTGCGTGTCGTCCTCGGGCGGGTGTGGGACGTTCTCTTCATCGACGTGAGCACCGACTGCAGCCTCGTCGGGAGATTCTTCGCGCGGACCGTCGTTGCTGCCTTCGGATGGGATCTCTGCACCTGCATCGGTCGGCATGGTCATGAGCACTCCTGATCGTCGGTCGGTTGGTTGCTGCGCTCTGCATGCCCCGCTTCCGGTGGACTCAACCGTCGAGCGGTCGATTCCTGTTGACTAGCATCGTCAGGTATGGGACCCGATCGATCGATGACAGCTCGCGACCTCACACAGGCGATTGCCGAAGCGACGAGGTCATTTTTCGCACCGTCCAGTCTCGACGAGACTCTGCGCGGCGTGACGGAGAGCGCCCGATCTCTGATACCCGCGGTCGATTGCGCCGACATTCTCGTGGTGGCGGGGCCGAAGAAGTACCAGTCGCACGCCGCGACCAGTGAGCTGCCGGTGCGCCTGGACGCAATGCAGGAACGCCTCGACGAGGGGCCGTGCATCGATGCCGCACGAAGCGAGCTGTTCGTGCGGTGCAACGACTTCCGCTCCGATTCCCGCTGGCCACGTTTCGGTCCGGAGGCGGTGGGAGCAGGGGTTCTCAGCAGCCTGTCCTTCCGCCTTTACACCAACGAGGACACCATCGGGGCGCTCAATCTGTTCGCACTGACCAGTGATGCGTTCAGCGACGAGGACGAGGAACTCGGTCGCGTGCTCGCAACCCACGCTGCGGTGGCGTTGTATGCAGCGAACAAGACCGAGCAATTCAAGTCCGGCTTGGCTTCACGGGACATCATCGGCCAAGCCAAGGGCATGTTGATGGAGCGGTACGGAATCGATGCGGTACAGGCGTTCGACTTGATTTCACGGCTGTCGCAAACCCAGAACGTCCCGGTGGCCACCTTGGCCGCAGAACTCGTCGACCTCGGTTCCGAATCGAACAAGGAACGCTCGTCCAGATAGGCTCGCCGGCTGTTCACACCGTGTGCCGACGAGAGGGTGCAGTCGGCGGCACCGGATGGTCGTGAGTCGAGCCGGCTTGCTGGGTCGACCCGGCGTTCACTGTCGACCCGGTCTGTGCGGTTGCCTCGTAGACGCGTGAAGTGTCCTCGGCGATGCGGTCCCACGAGAAGCGAGATTGCGCACGATCGGAGCCGGACACTCCCAGCTCGAAACGCCTGGACTCGTTGCGTAGCAGCTGGGCCAGCTCTCGTGCCAAGCGACGACGGTCGCCCGGCCTGATCGAGCGGCCGGTGACCCCGTCGATCACCAACTCTCCGGCGTAGCCCACTCCGTATGCGACGACGGGAAGTCCGCACGCCATGGCTTCGAGGGTGGCGATCCCTGCCGATTCGGTCGGGGACAGGCAGACGAACACGTCGGCCGACCTCAACAGCGACGACATGTGGCGATGGCGGACCGGGCCGGTGAACACCGTGCGCCCGGCCATGCCGTGTGCTGCGGCGACCGTGCGTAGCTGCGCCACGCCGCTGGATTCGCGTGGCTCGCCGCCGACAACGACCAATTCGGTGTCGTCGAGTTTTCCGAGCAGTTCGATGATCGTCGATACCTCGGCATCCGACCCGACGGTCGCCACCCGACACGCGGCACCGCTGCGTGGTGCAGTCGGTCCGGATGGATCGAAGTCACTCAGATCCACCCCGGTCGGGACGATGGACACCTTGGCTCTGGCGACGCCCATCCGCGTCAACATGTCGGCCACGTCGGGACATGACGCGATGATGCGGCTCGTCGATCGAGCGATCTTCTTCTCCATAGCCGCCCGGGGAACCACCGAATCGGTGCCTGCTGTCGGGGGCCCGGATCGGTCGGTCGCGGCGAGACCGTGGAACGACATCACCGTGGGGACGCCCGTCGCGCCGGCGGCCAGTACGGTTGCCAGCCCCGACACCCATGAATGTGCATGTGCTACATCGGGTTTCGTTCGGAGCAAGTGATCGCGGAGCGAGGAGGCGAACGCACTCGTGTGAGGTATCGATTCCTCTTCGGTCATCGGGACAGCAGGCCCCGCAGACAGGTTGACCACCCGGTAACCGTCGGGGGTGAGCAGCTCGTCCTCGTGATCCGGGTTCTGCTTCCTGGTGTACACATCGACTCGGGTGCCGGCGCGGGCCAGCGACGAGGCCAGCCGATCGAGCTGGGCAGCCGATTGTTCTGCCTCGATGCCGGCCGCATCATTTATCGGACTCACGTGTTCGGAGACAAGCGCAACGTGCATATCGATTCGATCCCTGATGGGTTCGCACGGCCCCTTTCGGGCGCATAGCCCGGCACCGGTGAAGGGTGTGGGATATGCCGACCCGATTTTGGAGTCAGCGTGCTCGAGACGCGGCCAGAACGGTCATCGCAACTGGGCGTCGAACAACACCCTATTACGTGCAGCCGCGTTGCGAAACCTCACACGAGGGAGTTGCCATCGCTGGAACGCTCACAACGGGCCGAACCGACGTGCCTTGCGGCCGAAGCGGGGAGCGTGTTCGGTACGGCTACCGGGCACTGGATTGCGGTCGGTTCAACCGTCGACCGCCGAAAATCGCAGCAGCGTAGCGTGTTTCGCCAGGCGCATTTGTGTATACACTGTTTCCACGCGGTTGAGGAGAAGCCCCGTAGTCAGGAAGTAGCGACTGCGAGATGTGCCCGACCGCGCTCTTCGACACCTGATGGTCCGAGACTCGTATTCTCGAGAACTGGTGTCAGAGGCAGCCGACAGTCTCCGGTCGCGAGCCGGTGGAGGTGGGCAATGGTGTTTCTACGGTCGGTGCACAGTGATCCGGAATCGATTCGATTGTCGTTCTGTGGGCCGGACAATCCCGAGGACGGCGCATTCGCGCTGTCCGTGGACGAACTCGTCGGCGGACCGGTCGTCATCCGCATCGTCGGGTCGATCGACAGATCGGCAATTCCGGTCATAGGCGAATGCGTGTCGGAGGCCATCGTGTGCGGGCGGTCGCTGGTCGTGGATCTGCTCGTTGTCGAATTCGTCGACCCCGCAGTGGTTCCCGTCCTCTCGGCAGCTGCCTCGCGGCTCGCTGCGCACCGGTGTCGCGCGATCGTCGCCTGTACACCCGAGCTGCAGCGACAACTCGATCCGAGTGGCGCTCACCTCGGTACGGAATGCGTCCGCAGCGTCGCGGACGCCGTTCGAAGTGCGGTGAAACCGGCGAGATCCGAACAGGTTTCGAATCCCTGCACAGGCGAGACGCCTGCGCGGTCAGCGTGACCGGCAGTTCCGCACCGTGCACGATCGTCGCCGCGGTGTATCTCGCGGTGGTCGTCGGCGATCACCCGGGCGACAGCGCCCGATGAGTGCAAAGGCAGTCCCCACGGTTGGAGTGGAGGAGGAGTTCTTTCTCGCCGACATCGACATGCTGCGTCCGGTGGCGGTCGGCCCCGGTGTCGTCGCGCATGCCCGAGCTGCGGGAATCGATGCCGTCTCGGAGCTGACCGAGGTGCAGGTGGAGGCCAATTCGCCTCCGCTGCAGTGTCTTCGCGAATTGCGGGAGAACGTGATCTCCACCCGCGCCACGCTGTCGGCGGTGGCCCTGGCGCAGGGTGCCCACTTACTGGCGGCAGGTGTCTCGCCGGTTGCGCCTGCTGATCGTGGCCGCCTGCCCATCTCGGACGGCTCCCGCTATCGGCGTCTGGCCGAGACCTACGGGGCACTGGCAGAGAGCGTTGCCACGTGTGGGGGTCACATTCATGTCGAGGTGCCGGACAAGGAGACGGCGATCGGGGTATGCAATGTCGCGCGACCCTGGCTCCCGACACTTCTGGCGTTGACGTGCAACAGCGCTATACACGACGGCGTCGACACTCGGCACTCGAGTTGGCGTTCGACGGTGTGGGGCAGGTGGCCGACGGCTGGTCCGCCCCCTCACCTGAGTTCGACGGCGGAGTACGACGACCTGGTCGGCTCGATGATCGAGACCGGGATGATTCTCGACGAAGCATCGCTCTACTGGGATGTACGGCCCAGCTCCCACCAGCCGACGGTCGAGGTGCGGGTCGGCGACGTACCTGCCGTCGCCGAGGAGGTGGTGTTGTCCGCTGCACTGGTCCGCGGTCTCGTCGTCACGGCCCTTCGGTCCATCGACCGCGGCGAGCCGGCACTCGTCGTGGCCGGCAATCACCTCGCAGCGGCATACCACCGTGCCCGCATGGATGGATTGACCGGCGTCGCAGTGGATCCGAGCACCGGGAGACCGGTGTCGGCATCGAGTCTGCTCCGGTCGCTCGTCCGCTACGTGGAACCGGCGCTGACCAGCACAGGCGACCTCCGCTGCGTGCAGACTTCTCTCGAACGTTTGACGCACCTCGGGAACGGCGCGCAACGCCAACGCCGGATCTTCTCGCGCAATGCAGACGCTGCCGCCGTCGC
Organism: Rhodococcus sp. 05-2256-B1; assembly: GCF_002258465.1. Taxonomy (NCBI): domain Bacteria; kingdom Bacillati; phylum Actinomycetota; class Actinomycetes; order Mycobacteriales; family Nocardiaceae; genus Rhodococcus; species Rhodococcus sp. 05-2256-B1. The sequence continues at coordinate 459,626 of NZ_NOZA01000017.1, forward strand.
TGCTCACGCAGCCCGTTTCACTACTGCCGAGTGGAACTCGCCGGTGGCACAGGACGCGGGTTGATCGCGGTGGTCGGCCTCGTCTGCAGGCGGCCGTGCCCGCGCCGCGACACTCGACCGATTCCAGGAAACGATCGACGATGCGACCGAAGGTGGTTATCGTGAAAGCCATGGCAAGCACGTCCGCCAGCATGCTTCGTGACGCCGGACTGAGGGTGACGCGTCCCCGAGAGTTGGTTCTCGATATCGTTGATGCACAACCGCATTCCGATACCGACACCATCTTGCGACTGGCGCGCGCCACCCTGCCCACGGTCTCGAAGCAGGCCGTGTACGACGTGCTCGATGCGTTGACTGCATCGGGTTTGGTTCGTCGTATCCGCCTCGCGGGTCACTCCGCACGTTACGAAACCAGGGTGGCAGACAATCATCACCACATCGTCTGCCGTTCCTGTGGTTTCATCGTCGACGCCGACTGCGCCACCGGTGAGCCACCGTGTGCACGACCCGCCCGAGATCATGGTTTCGTCCTCGACGAGGCCGAGGTGACCTACTGGGGAACGTGCCCCAGTTGTGCATCCGACCGATCGATCGCAGCCCGCGATCGTCCATCCACAATGCCCATCGGAAAGGACAATTCGTGACCTCTGACGCACGCCCACCCCACTCCGCCACCGAGACCGCCAGCACCAGCGAGAGCGAGAATCCGGTCATCGAGTCGCCGAAGCCCAAGGCGCACGCACCGCTGACGAACAAGGACTGGTGGCCGGAGCAGATGGACCTGTCCATCCTGCATGCGCATACCTCCAAATCGAACCCGTTCGGCGAAAAGCTGGACTACAAAGCGGAATTCGAGAAGCTCGACGTGGACGAGCTCAAAGCCGACGTCATCTCGGTGATGACCACTTCGAAAGATTGGTGGCCGGCCGACTACGGCCACTACGGCGGACTCTTCATTCGTATGAGCTGGCACGCCGCCGGCACCTACCGCACGTTCGACGGACGAGGCGGTGGGGGTCAGGGCGCGCAACGCTTTGCGCCACTGAACAGTTGGCCGGACAACGCCAACCTGGACAAGGCGCGTCGGTTGCTGTGGCCGGTCAAGCAGAAGTACGGAAACAAGATTTCGTGGGCCGATCTGCTGGTGTTCGCCGGTAACGCGGCGCTCGAGTCCATGGGGTTCGAGACGTTCGGATTCGGCTTCGGTCGGGAGGACATCTGGGAACCGGAAGAGGTCTTCTGGGGTCCCGAGGATCAGTGGCTGGGCACCGACAAGCGATACTCCGGCGAACTGGAGCTCTCCAAGCCCCTCGGCGCCACCACCATGGGCTTGATCTACGTCAATCCCGAAGGCCCCGAGGGAGAGCCGGATCCGGTGGCCGCGGCCCACGACATCCGGGAAACCTTCGCGCGGATGGCGATGAACGACGAGGAGACGGCGGCACTCATCGTCGGTGGACACAGCTTCGGTAAGACACACGGAGCCGGACCGGCCGACAAGATCGGGCCGGAACCCGAGGGTGCCCCCATCGAACAGCAGGGCCTCGGCTGGAAGAACGGTTACGGCAAGGGCAAGGCCGAGGACCAGATCACCAGCGGGCTCGAGGTGGTCTGGACGGAGACTCCGACGCAGTGGGGTAACGGCTACCTGAAGAATCTCTACGGATACGAGTGGGAGCTCACGAAGAGCCCCGCCGGCGCGTGGCAGTTCACTGCCAAGGACGGTGCCGGTGCGGGCACGATTCCCGATCCGTTCGGCGGTCCGGGCCGTGCCCCCACGATGCTCGTCACCGACATCTCCATGCGGGCAGATCCGGCGTACGAGAGGATCACTCGGAGGTGGTTGGATCACCCCGAGGAGCTCTCGCTCGCGTTCGCCAAGGCGTGGTACAAGTTGCTGCACCGCGATATGGGACCGGTGTCCCGGTACCTCGGGCCGTGGGTTCCCGAACCTCAGCTGTGGCAGGACCCGGTTCCATCGCCGCACGGTGACCTGATCGACGAGGCGGACGCATCTGCGTTGAAGTCGGCGATCCTCGACTCGGGCTCGACGATCGCTCAGCTCATCGGTGTCGCGTGGTCGTCGGTCAGCAGCTTCCGAGTCACCGATTACCGCGGCGGTGCCAACGGCGCTCGGGTTCGGCTCGAGCCACAGAAGAGTTGGGAGGCAAACGAACCCGAGGTCCTCCGCGAGGTGCTCGCAATCTTGGACGGTATACGCGAAAAGTTCGAGGGCTCGGCGGCCGGTGACAAGAAGGTCTCGCTCGCCGACGTCATCGTGCTGGCCGGCAATGCGGCCGTCGAGAAGGCCGCACGCGACGCCGGTTACGAGGTGACCGTCCCGTTCCGGCCGGGTCGCACCGACGCGACGCAGGAGCAGACCGACATCGAATCGTTCTCGGTACTCGAGCCACGAACCGACGGGTTCCGCAACTACATGGCTGCAGGGGAGAGCACTCCCGCGCAGGTGTTGTTCCTCGATCGCGCCTACATGCTGAATCTGACTGCGCCCGAGATGACGGTTCTTCTCGGCGGTCTTCGAGCCTTGGGGGCCAACCACGGTGGTTCGAGCCATGGAGTGTTCACCGATCGCCCCGGAGTTCTGAGCAACGATTTCTTCGTCAATCTGCTCGACTCCGACACCGAGTGGACGACGAGTGAGGACGGCACCTACGTCGGCACGGATCGTGGCTCCGGCAGCCAGAAGTGGACAGCGACATCCATCGACCTGGTGTTCGGGTCCCATTCACAACTGCGAGCGCTGTCGGAGGTGTACGCCCAGGCCGACAACGGTGGCAAGTTCGTCGACGACTTCGTGGCCGCGTGGGCGAAGCTGGCAGACAACGATCGATTCGACATCCGGTAGCGCGGAGCCGATCACCGGGTGAACCAGATGCGCCTTCTGGCAATGGCTTTGATTCGCGTCACCATGACAGGGCTGAGGCCGAACTCGCCGAACACGCTGCCGGGGTCGCGGTCGAGGATCTCCAGCACGGTGCGGTAGTAGTCCTGAGTCGACATCGCGAAGGCGGACCGGATTTCGTCGTCCGGTCCGCCTCCGTGATTGACCCATCTCAGGGCGAAGTCGATCATGGCGCGGTCTGTGTCGGAGTAGAACGCTACCGGTCGCTCTGCCCCCGCAGAAGTACGTCGATTCGGCATAACACACCTCCTGGAACTGACTGTCGATCCGAAATTAGCACTGCTCGCGAACACGTGCCAAGGGTCCGGTATCTGCGATAAGGACCCGAATATCGGGTCGTAAGCCCCGTGTTTGGACTGCCGTCGTGCGTGGAAGTCGATACACAGCTCGGCGTACGCGCCCGGGCCGTGCGGTCGAGCCAGGGGCTGGAGGTTCAACCCCTGCAGCCTCCGGCCCCGCGCCCACAGAACCAGTCGCTGAAACAATCCGGCGAACACCTTCGACGAATCAGGTACGGAGAGTGTGTGATGGACACCGATGCAGAACAGCGTCTACCGACCGAGGCCGACGCCTCCTCGGTATGTAGGAAGATTGCCGACCTGGCGCAGACGTACGACATCGCGATCGGCACCGCCGAATCGCTGACCGCCGGAAATCTCGCGGCCACGCTCGGCAAGGCACCGTCCTCGGGGCAGTGGTACCGCGGCGGAATCGTCGCGTACCACGAGAGCGTGAAGCACACGCTGCTCGAGGTCCCCGACGGCCCGGTCGTCAGCGAACAGGCCGCGACGGCGATGGCTCGATCGACGGCGTCGCTGGTCGGCGCACATCTGACGATCGCCGTCACCGGCGAAGCCGGGCCGCAGAGCCAGGAAGACCAACCACCGGGGACGGTGTGGGCAGCGGTGTACGACCGCGGCGACGTGAGCACCGAATGCAAGCACTTTGACGGTGAACCGGAAGAAGTTCTGGCCCGGACCATGGCGTTTTCCCTCGATACCCTCCTGCGCCACGCGCGGAAACGGGCCCACGGGTAGCTGACGCCGGGGGAGTGCAGACAACTGTTCGTCAACGAGATCGGAGCGCAGTATGAGTACCGATTCCAGTATCCGAAGCCGTATTCAGCACGAGCTGGGTGTTCGGCCGTCGATCGATCCCGACGAGGAAATCCGCCGCCGGGTCGGTTTCCTCGCCGATTGTCTGAGGGTCAGTGGCACAGCGGGTTTCGTGCTCGGCATCAGCGGGGGACAGGACAGCACCCTGGCAGGAAAGCTCGCTCGGCTGGCCGTTCGCGAGGCCGCGGAACTCGGTAACCAGGCCACATTCGTCGCGGTGCGTCTGCCGTACGGAACTCAGGCGGACGAAGCCGACGCCGTCGTCGCACTCGACTTCATCGAGCCGGACCGGACGGTCACTGTCGATATCCGCGACGCCGTCGACGCCTCGGCGCGCTCGGCCGCCTCGGCGCTGGATACTCCGCGTATCGCGGACTTCGTACGGGGCAACATCAAGGCGCGCGAACGCATGATCGCGCAGTACACGATCGCCGGCCAGGAGAATCTTCTGGTGGTGGGTACCGATCACGCGGCCGAGGCGGTGACGGGCTTCTTCACCAAATACGGTGACGGAGGCGCGGACGTCACTCCGCTGAGCGGTCTCACCAAAAGCCAAGGTGCGCAGCTCTTGCGGCACCTGAACGCACCGGAATCGACGTGGCGCAAAGTGCCGACAGCAGACCTGGAGGACGACCGTCCCGCGCTCCCGGACGAACAAGCACTCGGCGTCACCTACGCACAGATCGACGCATACCTGCAGGGCGGACCCGTCGACGACGATGCGGTGGACACCATCGAGCGCTGGTTCGACAAGACCCGGCACAAGCGCGCCATGCCGGTGGGGCCGGACGATCGGTGGTGGCGCACGGCCGTCGACTGCCGGCCCTGAGGCACCGTCGACGAGACGTTATCGACGGCGGTGGATCCGGGGCAGTAGGAACCAGAACGCGACGGCCGTCGACGCCACGACAGCGGCCGCGGCGGCTGCGGCGCGCACACCGAGCACTATCTCGAACGTCAGGGCGGCAGCACCCACCAGTGTCACTCCCAACATGGCGAGACCGCTGATGGCGAGTATGTTGCCGACGCGCACTATGACCCCTATTGCACGCTGCCGGAACAGGAGTCGGTGCATGCTGACGGGAGCCACCAACAGGATCGTCGCAAGCATCGACGCCGACACCGTCATCAGATAGACCACGTGGCCGGCCGTGGACAGCCCGTCGAAGCGGGCCTGGAACGGCAGGGTCAACAAGAACCCGGTCAGAAGTTGTACACCGGTCTGTACGACACGGAGTTCCTGTAGCAACGACGACCAATTGCGATCCAACTGCTGAGTGGGAGTTTCGTTGCGCGCTTTGTCGTTCCACGCACGGTGGTCCTCGTCTTCGTCCGCGTCACCCGTCGTCATCGACCAAGACTAGTGCGATCTCGACGGGTAGGCGGTGGAAATTGGACCGGTTCACGCAGTGTGTACATCCGCGGTCGACGTGCCGGTCGCACACTCTGGACACCCGGCACCGGACTCGGACGAGCCCGATGCCCCGGTTACGGACTTCCTCAGCGACGAACCGACGGACTCGAGGGCCGAATCGATATCGGTGAAAATCGGAATCGCAGCATCGAGTCCGACCAGATGCATCGGCCGCCCCGTGGTCGGCCCGGATGCGACCACCACCAACGAGGTTGAGCAGCATGCCTTTCGGCGAGCTGCGATGAGCACGCTCATGCCGACGGAGGCCAAGAAGGACACCCCCGACAGATCGACGATCACGGCTGCCGGCGCTGCCGTGACCGCTTGTTCGATGTGGTGGGCGAGATCGGAGGCGGTCGCGAGATCCACTTCTCCGTTGACCCGCAGAACAATTGCGTTGTCATGGTGTTCGCTGGCGATCCCGAGCAACTCGTTGTGTTTCATAGGGGGTCACCGTCCTTACCCTGTGCAGTGGCATGTTCGTCGAACAGCGCACTGCGGCGTAACCGAGACCGGCAAGGATTGCAGAATTGAGGCGAACCCGGTGCGAGCGGCGCTGTCGACTGCGGGCAGGGGCTACACCACGCTGTCCGAATCATACCCACTGTTCGTTTCTTCGTGCAGGCCGGTTCGAGAGTTCGAATGTTCGGCAACCGATTCGATCATCGCCGACGCAATCTCGCTGACCTTGATGTTTCTGTTCTGCGACTGCTCGGACAGCAGGGCGAACGCGTCGTCGGCGGAGATTCCGCGCATCGCCATGATGATTCCTTTCGCCTGGTCGATGTCAGCTCTCGTTTTCATCGCTGTCCGCAGGCCGGTGATTTCTCGTTCGGCCGACCGGGCGCGCTCGGTGATCGCGATGACGGTCTCGATCGAGGTGGCGAGCAGGGCCACCGAGACCTCGTCGAGTGGGTCGAAGCCGTCGGCACTCGTCCCGTAGATGTTCAGCGACCCGTGGCGGTGCTCGTCGGGCGTCAGCGGGGCCGACAAATAGCTGTGGACGCCCAGATCGGCCACTGCGGCAGCGAAGCGAGGCCAGCGAGCTACTGCCTCGTGCGCCTGTGCGCGAACCATACGTCCGCTGCGGATGGCGTGCAGGCAGGGGCCTTGACCAGCGCGATACTGGTCGGAATCGATGTCGTGCACAGCGGGGTCGGTGGACGCCACGGTTCGCGGTCGTCCGGTGTCGTCGAGCATGGTGATGCCGACGAGATCCGCGTCGGGAACCACGGCTGCGACCTCGGAGCACACGGCTTGAAGAACGGCATCGACGTCGGCACCGGTCAGTATCTTCCCCTTGATTCGGCGCAACGCTTGGATGTATTGCCCGATCCGGGCGAACGCCGAACCCGAGGCGTCCGGTGCGTCGTGAAGACGGTCGTCTTCGATGGAAAAGTCACTCATCTGGTGGGCTCGTTTCGGTCGGGCCCCCGCATGGACAGCAGGCAGCCACTCGTCAACTCCCGGCCCCGACTCGACCGAACGGGGTCATAATATACAGAGCCTCGCGGGTGCATTCGCACCTGTCCCGAGCGCACGCCAACGGCCCCGCCGAACGCAGGGGTGGTCGCGTCCAGGCCCGAGTCGAGGTATCCTACACAGTGATTGGGTGGAGACCACGCCCGCAGAATCGACTACGGTACGAACCACGATCTTCCCCTGCCACAGTCTTCGATCTGTGGAGGTCAATGCCCATGATTCCCGAATCCTCGTCGTTTTCGATGTCCGTCGACCGCGGAGACGACGGCCCCATCGTCGTTTCGGTGCAGGGCGCACTCGAGATCCCCGGCAATACCCGCCTGTTGGCAGACTGCCTGGCGGGGTCCGTGCTCGCTGACCGACCGGTGGTGGTCGACCTGGTCGGTGTCACCGAGATCGGTGATGCCGCAACCGAGTACATCGTCGACGCGGCCCATCGGCTGTTGTGCCGTGGGTATCGCCTCACCGTCGTCCTGGCCACCTCCGCTGCCGACCGTAATGTGCGACGGCTCAGCGAACGTGTGCACGTCGAGCGTGCCGGCTCGCTCGGTCAGGTCGTCTTCGCGTCGACGACGCCTTGGCGACCTCGAGTCGCTGCAGTGGACGCACTGCAGGGGACTTACCTGTAGGTCGATAGCACCGCGGCCCTCGTGCGGACGGTGCTGCGGAAAGCCGTGTGTACCCGGATTTTCCGCCGGTGTCCGTCGTCGAGGCGTGGAGAAGTCGCGGTCCCGACCTATGTATCGAGTTCTAAACCCTTGCAGTGCAATGTGTTTGCTGCGAATTTCGGCGGGTAGCCGGATCGAGTCACCTGCTCGAACTTCGACCCGAACTGGAGTCCCTATGTTCCGACACACCGACTACCTACAATTCGATGCCAAGCCCGAGAAGCCGGATCCTGTGTACGCACACAAGCTTCAGGAGCTCATCGGTGGTGCATTCGGCGAGATGACCGTGACCATGCAGTATCTGTTCCAAGGCTGGAACTGTCGCATGGAGGGCAAGTACAAGGACCTGATCATGGACATCGCGACCGAAGAAATGGGTCACGTGGAGATGCTGGCCACCATGGTCGCTCGTCTGCTCGAGGGTGCACCGGCCACCGAGTCGACCAAAGCCGCTGCTACCGATCCCGTGGTAGCGGCAGTGATGGGCGGCATGGACCCGCAGCAGGCGATCGTGTCCGGCGGCGGTGCGCTTCCGGCGGATTCCAACGGCTACCCGTGGAACGGTCGGTACATCATCGCCAGCGGCAACCTGCTCGCAGATTTTCGTGCGAATGTCGCCGCCGAGGCGCAAGGGCGGCTGCAGACCGCGCGTCTGTACAACATGACCGACGACCCGGGCGTCAAGGCCATGCTGCAGTTCAATCTCGCTCGCGATACGCACCATCAGAATCTGTGGCTCGCTGCCATCGAAGAGCTGCAAGCCGACGGACTCGAGGACGTCGTAGCGCCGAGTGCACTTCTCGACGAGGAGGCATCCGAGCACGCAACCGATCTGTGGCACCTCTCGGACGGTGAGTTCTCCTCGACCGGTGGCTGGGCGAATCGGCTTGCGCCCGACGGCAAACGGCAGATGGGGTTCCTCGCCGATCCGCAGCCTCTGGGCGGCAAGGCATCCGCGCCTGCACCCGATCCGAAGTTGTACGCGACGTACGACGGGGCCAAGGGGGATCCCGCGTCGGCCGCACTGGGTACCGAGAAGGGCGTCATGGGGAAGATCAAGGACGCCCTGGATCCCGACGAGAAGTAGGCCCGAACTCCCTGTGCCGCACAGCAGTTGCGACGCGAACATCGCGTCGCAACTGCTGCGGTCAGCTGACTACGTCCCGCAGAACGTTCGGAACCCTGCGCTGAAGTCGACGGGCGCGGGTCCGGCGTACTGCGACAGCTCGTCCCGACCGTCGAACGGATTCGTCACGACCGACAACACGCGGTCGAAGGGCGCGAGGTCGCCCTCGGTCGCTGCTGCCAGCGCCGCGTCGACCATGTGGTTTCGAGGAATGTACGCGGGGTTCACTCGGTCCATGGCGTCCGAGACGGACCGGAGGTCGTGGCCCCGCTCGAGCACCGCTGCGCGCCATCGTTCGAGCCACGGTGCAGCTGCCTCGTGCGGTACGAGTGACGCAAAATCTGCGTCGTTGCCCCGCAGATTCTCCGCCAACGCGCGGAAGGTCAGGGTCCAGTCGGCACGATGATCCCGCAGAAGCACGTGCAGTTCGTCGAGGAGACTGCCGTCCGGTTCGATCGCATCGAGGCCGAGCTTGGCGGCCATCAGGTTCTCGTAGTGCTGTCGGTAGCGATCACCGTAGGAGTCCAACACCGTCGTCAGCGCGCTGATGGCGCGGTCCGGAACCGAATCGACCAGCGGCAGTAGTGTTTCGCCGAATCGTGCCAGGTTCCAACCCAGGACGGCGGGTTGGTTGCCGTACGCGTAGCGGCCGCCGTGATCGATCGAGCTGAAGACCGTTGCAGGATCGTAGGCGTCGATGAACGCGCACGGCCCGTAGTCGATCGTCTCACCGGAGATCGTCGTGTTGTCGGTGTTCATGACGCCGTGCACGAAGCCGACGGACATCCACTGCGCCACCAACTGTGCTTGCTTGTCGACGACGGCCTCGAAGAATGCGAGGTATCGACTCTCCGCGCCCTCTGCCGGGAGGTCGGCGAGCTCGGGATAATGCCGTGCGATGGCATAGTCGGCGAGGTTCTGCGCGAGACCCTCGCGGCGGGCCGCGAACTCGAAGGTACCTACGCGCAGGTGGCTCGAGGCAACCCGAGCCAGCACTGCGCCGGGCTGCGGACCTGCTTCCCGAACCACCTGCTCACCCGTCGTGACGACGGCCAACGAGCGGGTGGTCGGGATGTGCAGAGCGTGCATGGCCTCACTGATCAGGTACTCGCGCAGCATCGCACTCACCACCGCGCGCCCGTCTCCGCCGCGGGAGAACGGCGTGGCACCGGAGCCCTTGAGATGCAGATCGACTCGTCGGCCGTGTTCGTCGTGCAGCTCGCCCAGCAGTAGTGCTCGACCGTCGCCCAGCAACGGCACGAATCCGCCGAACTGATGACCGGCGTACGCCATCGCCGAGGGGGTCGAATCGGCCGGTGCGAGAGCCCCGGACAACACGCCTGCGCCCTGCTCGGAGCGCAGCATCGACGGGTCGAGCCCCAGTGACCTGGCGAGGTTCTCGTTGAGGATCAGCACCCGCGGATCCGGTGCAGGTGCGCCCTGCCACGGCACCGTGAAGCCGGGAACGTCGTCCACCAACGTCGACTCCAGTCCCCATGACGATGGGACCGATGAAGGCGGGTTGTCGGACGCAGCTACCGGTCCCGTCGCGAATTCACTCATACTCCAGGGGTACCACGAGATCGGGTAATCACACCGACCGTGCTCCGCGCATTACGAGCGCGCCGATATGTCGGGCGGGGACAGTGCGCGTTCGATACTCAGGGCGGCGGCCCGCAGCAACGGGGCGAGCATGTGCGGGGCTGCGGTATCGGCATCGACGACGACCGAGACGGCCGCGCGGATCGTACGACTGCGGTCGAAGATCGGTGCGGCAACCGATACGGCGTCCGAGGTGATCTGTCTGTCGCTGACGGCGACACCGGTTCTCCGAATATCGGCCAGCGTGCGCCGCAGGATGTCCGGATCGCAGATGGTGTGCTCGGTGAATCTGGTCAACGGTGCCGAGCACACCTCCTCCTGAACGTGGGCGGGCGCGTGGGCCAGCAGCGCCAGACCGACTCCGGTGGGCGGCAATGCGAAACGGCCGCCGACGCGCGTGCGCAGGGCCACCGAGTCACGGCTGCGAATTCTCTCGACGAACACGACCTCGTGACCGTCGCGTACTCCCAGCTGCACGTTCTCCTGAGTGACGTGGGCGAGATCTTCCATGACCGGTAACGCGCTTTCCCTGAGGACCAGGCCCCGCGGTGCGAGTGACGCGATCTCCCACAGTCGCAGACCGATGTGGAATCTGCCCGTCCGGTCATCGCGCTCGATCGCTCCCCACCCGACGAGATCGAGCGCGAGCCGGTGCGTGGTGGAGAGCGGGAACCCCGATCGTCGAGCGAGCTCGCTCAACGTCAAGGTCGGATGCTCTGGCGTGAACGCCTCCAGCAGTGTCAGCGCGCGTACGGCCACCGGACCGGTGCGAGCGGGGCCCTCGGCCGTCATGGAGTGCTTTCTTCGATTCGTCGGGCTTCGATTCGTAAGGAATGTCGTACAACGAGCTCTACAGTTCGAGAACGAGCCGGGGGCCCGTCGACCGGGACACACAGATCATCATGGTGTCGTTGGCACCGCGTTCCTCCTCGGTCAACAGTGTGTCGCGATGGTCGACGGTGCCGGCGAGAACGGCTGTTTCGCAGGTTCCGCACGTTCCCTCTCTACACGACGAGAGCACCTGCACTCCCGAGTTCGTCACGGCGTCGAGCACCGATTCGTCCGGATGCACGGTGACGGTTCGTCGGCTCAGCGAGAGTTCGACTTCGAATGACGCACCCGATGTCGGCCGATTGAGTGTGTCGGCACGGAACCGTTCGAGGTGCACGCTTCCTTCGGGCCAGTGCCCCGCCCGTTCGGTCACGGCGTCCAGCAGGGGCCCCGGTCCGCAGCAGTAGACGGCCGTGCCGACGCGCGCAGTCCCGAGCAGATCGTCGAGATCGAGCAGTCCCTTTTCGTCCTGCGGGACCACGGTCGTGTTGCCGGGGTAGCGGGAAACGAGCTCGTCGACGAACGCCATACTGTCGCGGGACCGGCCGCCGTACGCCAGCGACCACCCGGCCCCACGCCGCTCGGCCTCGGCCACCATCGTGATGATGGGTGTGATTCCGATACCGCCGGCGATGAACAGATAGTTCTCGGATTCGGTCAACTCGAAGTGATTGCGCGGTCCACGGACACGGACGGTGTCGCCGACGGCAAGGGTGTCGTGGACATGGAGCGAACCACCGCGGGATGCCGGTTCTCGTAGGACTCCGATGCGCCAGGTGTCGCGGTCGGCCGGGCTTCCGCACAGCGAGTACTGGCGGGTGATGTCGGAAGTCAACTCCAGATCGATATGAGCTCCCGGCGTCCAGCTCGGCAGGTCTGTGCCGTCCGGCTTGCGCAACTGCAGCAGGGCAACGCCATCCGCGCCGCTGCACTTGTCCGAGACGATCAGATCCAGGTCGCACTCGGGGAGGTTTCGCGTCACTCGGCTCTCCCCACGTGACTCACGAGTTCGCCTCGCACCGAGGGCAACTCGGGATGGCCGGGGTCGACGGTCGAGAAGTGCCCGATGGGGTGCGCGAGCAACCACTCCCACAGCAGTGCCGGATCCTCCTCGAGCCGGGACGAGCCACAATGGCAGACGCCGCGCAGCCGGTCGGTACCCGGAACCCACACCACACGCAGCACGTTGGGGCCCTGCAGCATTCGATTCGGTTCCGGTGTCACGACACCACCTCGGCACCTGCTCGCGAGCCCTCGAGGAGTTTGCTCAGAAGCCGACGCGCACCGAGGCCGCCCGCATCGATGTTGATCGACAGTTCCTGGTAGCCGGCCTTTTCGGTGTCCAGTGCTTGCTGAAGAATGTTCAGCGCCACCACGTCCTGCATGACCACTGTGCGATTGTTCTCGGCCAGAAACTGGGACACTTCGTTGTCGTCGATTGCGAAATCGCGAGCAACAGCCCAGAAGTCGTGTGTCGAGGTCTCGGTTTCCGGAGTGATCGCGTACACGATCTCGCTGTGGAACGCGTGGGCGTCGGAGCCGTCGTCCGCGGGTAGCGGTGATCCGAGCGGAGCGATGCGGCTGTGCAGTAGGTACAGGCACGGGGGCGTGTATTCGATGTCCTGCCAACGCGAGATGCGCGTGTCGATGCCGGTGGACTTCGAGTAGAACGGTGGGCATTCGGCGTCGTCCATGTGCCGCGAAACGTAGATGACGTTGCGATCGTCGTCGATCTCGGTGGTGATCGGTGTGTCGGCGACTTCGGGAGTGCCGATGTAACCGCCGTGCAGGTAGGTCTCGTGCGAAAGGTCCATGAGGTTGTCGACGAGCAACTGATAGTTGCACGAGATCGGCTCCATTCCGCTCACCACGGTGTAGTCCGGGGAGTCCATCCACGGGGCCCGGGGAATACGAGTGATGTCGCCGTCGATCGGATCGTCCGGGTCGGCAATCCACACCCAGACGAACGAATCCTGCTCGTGCACCTGATAGGTGGTGAGCCTGGCCGTCCTCGGCACCCGCTTCTGTCCGGGAACAGAGACGCAGCCGCCGTCACTGCCGTACGTGAATCCGTGGTACCCGCAGACCACGGTGTCGCCATCGAGGTGGCTGGGGGCCGCGGAGAGTGGGTACCGCCGGTGCACACAACGATCGCTCATTGCGGTCACAGCCCCGGACTCGTTGCGCCACAACAGAATGGGCTCGCTGCAAATGGTGCGCGAGAACAGCTCTCGGCCCACTTCTCTGCTGTACGCAGCGACATACCACTGGTTACGGACGATTGTCGTCATCGATTCTCCTGAACACGTAGAAGTCGTTCGGTCGCTTGACGTCTCGTCAGCGATCGTGACATCGAGTGTGTGGCACGCCACCCCGCCGGTGCGAGCGGACTTCCGGATGCCGGAAGCCCGGTCGGAATCCCGGTCAGAAGAGGAGGACCGGTTTGATCGACGCACCGCTGATCATGTCCGCCACCGCGGAGTTGATGTCGTCGAATCGGTAGTGAGTGATCAAGCGCTGCAGGGGCAATCGACCCGACACGACAAGATCCACCAGCACCGGAATCAGGGTCTGCGTTTCGCTGTCGCCGAGGGTCAGTCCCACGATGCGTCGGCCCGGCAGCATGGCGTTGACGTCGACCGGGACCTCGGTGCCGAAGGGCGGAGCGCCGACGACGACGGCGGTTCCACGAGGGGCCAGGGCATCGATCGCGGTACGCAGCACCCCTACGTTCCCGGTGGTTTCGATGGCTCCGTCGACGCCGGAGCCCTCGGTCAGTTCTGCCAACGCAGCCGCGGTGTCCTCGCGGGTGGCGTCGACGACGTGGGTCGCTCCCAACTCGGTGGCCAGTTCCAGACGTTCGGCAACCCGATCGACCGCGATGATCTTGGCCGCGGGAGTGAGAGCGGCAGCCATGATGGCCGAAAGCCCCACTGCGCCTGCGCCGGTCACCACGACGGTATCTCCCGGGCGTGGACGCAGCACATTCCACACGGCACCGACTCCGGTCTGCACCCCGCAGCCCAGCGGTGCCAGGATCTCCAGCGGTGCGGAGGAATCGACCCGAACCAGGCTCCGCTCGTCCACGATCGCGTGATTCGCGAACGACGACTGGCCGAAGAAATGGCCACCGAGCGCAGTGCCGTTGCGCGTGATCGGGCTGGAGCCGTCGGCGCGAGCCCCACCGATGAGGTTGAGCGGCAACCACGTTGCGCAATAGGCGGGATGACCGGATCGGCAGTTTCCGCAGGTACCGCACGAGGTGAACGACAGCAGAACGTGGTCACCTTCCTGCACGCCGGTGACTCCGGGACCGATGGCTTCGACGACCCCCGCACCCTCGTGGCCGAGGACGCCGGGAAGCGGAAACGGCAGCCCGCCCGCGGCGACGCCCAGATCGGTGTGGCACAAGCCGGCTGCGACGATGCGCACGCGCACTTCTCCGCTGCGGGGTTCGCCCAGTTCGACCGGGGACAATGTGAACGCGGCTCCGCCCGATTCGACTACTGCCGCTGTGGTTGTGGTCATGGCACTGCCCTTTCGATTTGGTCGAGGCCTTCGATTCGGTCGAGCCTTCGATTCAGTCGAGCGAGATGACGACGGATTTGACCTTGGTGTACGAGTCGAGGCCCTCGGGGCCGTACTCACGGCCGAAGCCGGAGTTCTTGACTCCGCCGAAGGGAACGGCCGGATCGAGCATCGCCCAGTCGTTGACCCACACGATGCCGGCGTGCAGTCGTGCTGCAACACGATGTGCGCGAGCCACATTCGTCGTCTGCAGACCGGCAGCGAGGCCGTATTCGGTGCCGTTGGCCAGGCGGACCGCGTCGTCTTCGGTGTCGAACGGTTGTACCGTCAGAACGGGCCCGAAGATCTCTTCTCGAACGACCCGCGACGTGGCGGGCAAGTCTGCGATAACGGTGGGGGAGTAGAACGAGCCACCGGCGAGGGGCGTACCGGACAGGTCTGGACGGTGCCCGCCGACGACGATACGGCCGCCGTCGCGGCGGGCGATGTCCACGTACTCCTCGACCTTGTGCACGTGCCGCTCTCCGGCCATGGGTCCGACCACCGTGGCCGGATCGAACGGGTCGCCGACGGGAACACCGGGAACCGCCTGGGCCAGAATGTCCAACACCGTTTCGTATCGAGAGCGCTGGACGAGCAGGCGCGGGCCGCCCATGCAGAACTGCCCGGAGTTGAAGACGAACCCTTTGATGATCGCTCCGATCGCCTTGTCGATGTCGGCGTCCTCGAACACGATGTGCGCGGCGTTGCCACCCAGTTCCATCGTCACCGGTACCAGATTGCGGCCTGCGACCCCGGCAGCGTGCCTGCCCACAGCCGTTGACCCGGTGAATGCGATCTTGTCGACTCCCGGATGCTGCAGAAGTGCCTCTCCCGCAACGGAACCTGTTCCGGTGACGACGTTGATCACGCCTGGCGGTACGCCCGCCTCGGTCAATATTTCAGCCATCAGCAATGCGCTGAGCGGGGTGTCCTCACTGGGTTTGTGGACCACGGTGTTACCCGCGGCGAGTGCAGGCGCGATCTTCGAACTCGACAAAATCAGCGGAAAGTTGAAGGGGGTGATCGCGGCGACCACACCGAGCGGTTCTCTGCGCGTGTACGCGTGCGCAGACAGCGGAGTGTCGCGATGCGATCCACCGAGCGTCTGAGCCAGTGCGGAGCAGTACTCGTACTGCTCCGCGGAGGTCAGTACGTCCACCGGGCGGCACAACGACACCGGCTTACCCACATCGGCGCTTTCGACGGCAACGATCTCGTCGGCGCGTTCGCGGATGAGCTGACCGGCTCGGTGCAGAATGCGTGCCCGTTCGCGTCCGGGCAGCGACGACCAGCGGCCGTCGTCGAAGGCGGTGCGAGCTGCGGACACTGCTGCGTCGACGTCTACAGCGGACGCCTCGGACACGGAGGTGAGCACCGCTCCCGTCGACGGATCGAGTACGTCGGATCGGCCACCTGCGGCAGCGTCACGCCAGTGACCGTCGACGAAGAGCCGTCCGGGAGTGACGTCGGGTCGGGTGAGAGTGACGCTGTCGTCGGTGATCGTCATGAACGCCTCGCTTCGATGGCCGGCTGTGACCTGATTAACAGGGTTCCTTATATACAACCTCGCGCATGCGCGGAAAGCAATAGGCGATCCAGGTGCCGGTCGGCGGCATTCGGTAATTAGGCTGCAGCCACACGCGAGTTCGGAAAGCGAGGTGGTGAACGTGCCATCGAGGCCGTCGTCGGCAGGCGAGCAGCCGACGCTGCTCTACGCCATCAAGCAGGTCGAGCTGGCGGTGCGGGCCCAGATGGATGCGCTGTTGCGGCCGATGAACATCACTGCCGTGCAGTACACCGCGCTGACGGTGCTACGTCGACGCGACGGGCTGTCGTCCGCGGAGTTGGCACGCAATTCCTTCGTGACGGCTCAGACGATGGGCGAGATGATCGCCGCACTCGAGAAGCGTGGATTGGTCACTCGCCGAACGGATCCGGCCAACAAACGGCGGATGCTCACGAGCTTGACCGAGGAAGCACGACGCTTGCTCGCAGAGTACGACGCGCAGATCGGTGACCTGGAGGACCGCATGGTCGCCGATCTGTCGCCGCGTCAACGAGACGAATTCCGCGGCTTCCTCCGTAGTTGTCGCCTGGCTCTCGGACACACCGGGGCGCACTGAGCCCCGAGGAGCGGAGGGTGCGTTAGCGATTGCCCAGGCGGTGTTGCAGGCCCGTCAGCAGTGCCGACAGTCCCAGCTCGAAGGCGACGTCGGTGGGGTTCGGCTGTTCCTCGGGATCGCCCACCGCAGCAGTGAGGGCCGGGTGCATCTGCGGGTCGGGTGTGTAGAGGTTACCGCCGCTGCCCATGTCGAGGGCCGAGCCGAGAATGAAGTTGTCGAACGCGATGATGATCGGAAGTACCTCGGGCCAAGCGAAGCCCGCATCGTGCAGACCGTCGGCGATTCGCTCGTACTCGGACAGCGATTCGCGGTCGCGGATGCGTGAGGTCGCGAACAAGCGAATGGACCCGGGGTGACGGGCGAACGCCGCTCGATACGACCACGCCAACCTCTTCAATGCCTCGTCCCACGGGCCCGTTCCGAAGCCCGTGTTGTCGATCTTGCGACCGATTCGAGCCCGCATTCGATCGATCACTTCGTCTTTTCCGGACACGTGGTGGTACAGCGAGGATGGATGCACGGCGAGTTTGGAGGCGAGCTGTGCAACTGTGAAATCGCCTGTGGCGTCGGTGATCTGAAGTGCGGCATCGACGATGCGATCGACATCGAGTAGTGCTGTCTTCGGCCTTGCCACGTGTACTCCATTTCGCCGGGGTCTTTCCAAACTGTCTTCTGTGGTCTACGTTACGTCAAAACCAAACATCGTTGGATTAATCACACGGAGCCGGCCATGACCATCCCCCAACATTCCGGGCAGCCGAATGCCCTCGATAGTTCCAGCCTCAACTCACGCGACATCGTCTTCTTCGTCGTCGCGGCAGCGGCACCGCTCACCGTCATGGTGGCCGTTGCTCCGATCGCGTTGCTGATCGGTGGGATCGGCGCTCCCGCCGGATACCTGTGCGCCGGTCTGATCAGCACGGTGTTCGCCATCGGCTTCACCAAGATGGCGCGGCACGTGCACAACAACGGCGCGTTCTACTCCTACATCCGGATGGGTCTGGGCAAAGTTGCCGGTCTCGGTAGCGCTCTGGTGGCCGTGGCGGGGTACACCCTCCTGCAGATCAGCACCTACGGGTTGTTCGGAGCGGTCACCAAGGCGACGATGAACGACTTCGTCGGAGTCGACCTACCCTGGTGGCTGTGGGCGTTGGTCGCTGCGGCGATCGTGTCCGTGCTGGGATATCGATCGATTCGGGTGGGGGCCAAGGTCCTCGGCGTGCTGCTCGTTCTCGAAGTGCTGGTGCTGCTCGTATTGGCGATCGCAGTGATCGCCAAGGGCGGTGCGAGTGGTCTGAACCTGCAGCCGTTCTATCCCGAGAACGTCTTCACCGGATCGATGGGGGCGGTACTGGCCGTGTCGTTCGCCGCGTTCGTGGGCTTCGAGGCAACCGCCCTGTTCCGCAACGAGGCGGTACGACCGGACCGGACGGTCCCCCGCGCAACCTATGCCGCGGTCATTTTCCTCGCGGTCTTCTACTGCTTCATCGTCTGGGTTGCGGTCATGGCGTTCGGCGCCGAGAACGCGATCGCCGCGGCTGCATCGGATCCTGCCGGTTTCTTCTTCACCGCCATGCAGACCTACGTCGGTAGTGCGGCAACGGATGTGATGCGCGTGCTGATCGTCTCGAGTGGACTCGCGGCTCTGCTGGCCTTCCACAACGCGATCACCCGGTACGGCTATGCGCTCGGTCGTGAAGGAATCTTCCCGGTGCGGCTCAGCCACGTGCACAGCAAGCACTTGTCTCCGCACATCGCCAGCATCGCGCAGACGGCGACGGCCGTAGTGGCCATCGCGTGTTTCGCCGCGGCCGACGTCGATCCGGTCCTGCAGTTGGCTGCGTGGACGGCGAGTACGGGAACCGTGGGAATCCTTGCGCTGCAATGGCTCACCTCTCTCTCGGTTGCCGTGTTCTTCCTGCGCGGTAGAGAAGTGGCACGGGATCGGGGCGCGGCACTCGCTGGAATCGCCGCGTTCGTCCTGATCGGAATCGCTCTGTACCTCGTCGTCGACAAGATCGAAATCGCCACCCTGACGACCGACCCGGTGGTGAACACCGTCGCCTCCATCGGATCCGTCGTGGTGTTCGCGTTGGGTTCGGCAGTGGCCCTGTGGATCCGGGCACGCCGCCCCCAGGTGTACGCACGGCTGGGGACGACCGACATCGATTCCGAGATACTGCCCGATACCCAGGCCGGACCGTCGACCGCACTACCTACCGATGATGCACGAGGAGTGCGACATGACTGATGCGACACTGATTCTGATGAACGCCACGGTGCTCACCCAGGTCGATGGTGCCGAGCCGCAGCAGGCCGTCGCCGTTCGAGACGACCGAGTGATCGCACTCGGGAGTACCGACAACGTCCTGGGGTGCAGTGGTCCCGGAACGAAGATCATCGACCTGGCCGGGAGCACTCTGACACCCGGATGGGTCGACGCCCACACGCACGTGGTGCAAGGCGCGTTGATGTCACTCGGCGTGGATTTCAGTCGGTGCGAGAATCTGGACGACGTGCGTCGGGTACTGCACGATGCGCACCCGACGGACGGTTGGATTCGCGGCTGGGGCCTGAACCACAACGTATTCGGCGGCCGAGCTCCGAGCTTCGAAGCCATCTCCGACTCGGTCACGACCCCTGTTCTCATTCGGTTCTACGACGCGCATTCGTCGCTGGCCAATCGGGCTGCACTCGATATTGCCGGCGTGACCGGCCGAGAGACCTTCGACCACGGCGGTGCCCGAGTGGCGGTGGACAGTGGCGGGAAGACCACCGGTCACCTGATCGAGGAGCCGGCCATCCATCTGGTGGAGGCGGTCATGCCTGCCCAGAACGTCGTCGCGGCGAAGTCTTTGTTACGCACCGTGACCGAGGAGATGGCGTCGGTCGGGCTGACCGGGGTGCACGTCATGGACGACCTCCCCGGGACCGTCGAGATGATCCGGGCGCTCGACGAGGACGACGCCGGACTGCGGTTCTGGGTGTACGGCTGGGTCCAGCCGGATCATCCTGCCGATCGGGTCGCAGAACTGGCTGCGCTGGTGCACGGTACCGCCGGGGCGCGGTGGCGATACGCGGGCGCAAAACTGTTCATGGACGGAACCGTCGAAGGTGGGACGGCGTGGTTGTGTCACCCGGACCTGTACGGCGACGGTACCCGGCCGTCGTGGACCGACCCGGAACGGTATGCGGCCGTGGTGCGCGAGCTCGACCGCCGTGCAGTGTCGACCACTACTCATGCGATCGGTGATGCCGCTGTGCACCACTGCGTACGGACGCTGGCAGCCCTCGGGAAGGGGGTTCGGCATCGCCTCGAACACCTCGAGACCGTCTGTCCCGAGGATCTGACAACGATCGCGGACGCCGGTATTGCCGCATCGATGCAGCCGACCCATTGCACCAGGTACACCCGAGCGGACGAGGCCGACGACTGGTCTCGGCGCATGGGCCGCGATCGTATCGACCGTGGTTGGCCGGTGGCCGAGCTTCTCGATCTCGGTGTGACCGTTGCGCTCGGATCCGATTGGCCGGTAGCACATTTCGATCCCCGAGTCGTGATGGCCGATGCCCGGCTACGCCGCCCCGCAGGCCTGCCGGCCGACCCTCCTCGTCAACCCCGGCAGGCGATTTCGGCTCGACAAGCCCTCGACGGGTACACCACCCACGCCGCGGCGGCGGCCGGTCTGACCGACGGAACCGGAACCATCGTCGTCGGTGGTCCCGCAGATTTCACCGCAGTCGGCGGCGACCTGATGGGCCCGGCGGATCGAATTCCCGAACTACCGATCATCGCGACGGTCGTCGGTGGCAGGGTTGTCTACGAACGGTGATCGGCCTACGTGTGCACGATCTACTGTGCACGGTCTACTGTGCGCGGACGATGGACTGCAGTGACTGCCGCAGCTCTCGGACACCGCGGTCGCCGAGGGCTGAGAGCGTGGCGGATTGGGTCGCCGCGAGCGCGCGCTGTGCGTCCACGCACAGCGCGCGGCCGGCGTCGGTCGCGTAGATGCGCTTGTTTCGTCGATCGCCGGGGTCGACCCGTCGGGTGATCAGCTCGCGGACCTCCAGATCGTCCACCAACGCCACGATCTGACTGGGGTCCAAGCCCAGTTCCTCCGCGAGCTGCCGCTGGCCGAGTCCGTCCGAATGTTCGCAGGCCAGGGCCAGCACGGAGTACGAACGTACGCGCAGCTCGAAGGGTGCCAGTGCCGTTTTGGCGGCGGCCGTCAGCGACGTTCCCGCGCGCGTCAGCAGGAATCCGATGTCGTCGGACAGGGGTGCGATGTCGGTCATGAGACTCCTCGTATCGGCGGTAATTCTAGCAAACGTAAATCATTGACTTTCTCAATTATTGATGGTTTTGTCAGTCTGGTAACCACGAAGAGGAGAGAGCTATGAATCTCGACAACAAGGTCGCTGTCGTCACCGGAAGCGGCCAGGGGCTCGGACTTGCGTATGCCCAGGACCTCGCGCGCCACGGTGCAGCAGTCGTGATCAACGACGTGAACCAGGCGACAGCCGACGCGGCTGTCTCCTCGATCGTCGACGCGGGTGGACGGGCAGTGGCCGTCGTGGCTCCGGTGGGCAGCACCGAGACCGCACAGAAGTTGGTGGCAGGCGCGGTCGAGGCGTTCGGTCGCCTCGACGTCATGGTCACCAACGCGGGGATCCTGCGCGACAAGGTGTTGTGGAAGATGACCGACGACGACTTCGATGCCGTCGTGAACGTTCATCTCCGCGGCACGTTCACCTGCGCACGCGAAGCAGCCGTTCACTTCCGCGCTCAGGGTGAGGGCGGCCGGATCGTGTGCATCGGCTCTCCTGCCGGTCAGCGCGGAAATTTCGGACAGACCAACTACTCCGGTTCCAAGGCCGGGATCGTCGGGATGGTGCGGACCTGGGCGATGGAACTCCAGCGTGCAGGTGTCACCGTGAACGCGGTGTGCCCGGTGGCGGCCACGGCGATGACCGAGACCATTCCGTTCCTGCAGCCGTACATCGAGGCCATGCGTAACGGGGATCCGTTGCCGCCGTTCGCCCGTCGTGAACTCGGGTTCGGGACCCCCGCGGACGCCGCAGGAATCGTCTCTTTCCTGTCAAGCGACGCGAGTGCAGACGTGACCGGTCAGGCATTCGCCGTCGGCGGTGACCGCCTGGCACTGTGGACGCACCCGGACATGATCGCCACGAGTTATCACGACGGTGGCTGGTCGGCCGAGGACATCGCCGCTGTGTGGCCGTCGACGTTCGCGGACAGCCTCGAATCGGTCGGAGAGAACCTCCCCGTCGAGCCGGCGCGATGAGCTCGAAATACCAGTGCGCCATTGACTTCGACTCGATACTCGCACTCGATGTGCACACCCATGTGGAGATCGACGGGTGCGGACACCGCGCACTGGACGACGAATTGATGACCGCGTCGGAGAAGTACTTCAAGTCGGGCGAGGACCGTACTCCAGGGATCGACACCATCGCCGAGTACTACCGGGCCCGCAACATGGCCGCAGTGGTGTTCACCGTCGATGCCGGTGCAGCGTCGGGACATTCACCGAACTCGGTGGAGGAGATCGCCGAGGGGGCGGCACGCCACAACGACGTGTTGATCCCCTTCGGCTCGGTCGACCCGTGGCAGGGTAAGGCCGCCGTGCGGCGGGTGCACCGGCTCGTCGAGGAGTTCGGGGTGCGCGGCTTCAAGTTCCATCCGAGCATGCAGGGCTTCGAGCCGAACGACCGCCGCTTCTATCCGATCTACGAGGCCATCACCGAAGCCGGAGTACCCGCGCTCTTTCACACCGGCCAAACCGGTATCGGTGCCGGACTTCCCGGCGGGCACGGCATCAAGTTGCGCTATTCCGATCCGATGCTGCTCGACGACGTCGCCGCGGACTTCCCCCAACTGACGATGATCATGGCGCACCCCGCGGTGCCGTGGGCGGACGCGCAGATCTCGATCGCCACGCACAAATCGAACGTGTACATCGACCTGTCGGGTTGGGCACCGAAATACTTTCCGCCCCAACTGGTGCGGGCGGCGAATTCCATGCTGAAGCGAAAGGTGTTGTTCGGCTCGGACTTTCCGGTTCTGACGCCGGATCGTTGGATGAAGGACTTCGCCGAGCTCGACATCAAGGACGAGATCCGTCCACTCGTGTTCAAGACCAATGCACTGGCCGCACTCGGCCTGTCCGCCAAGGAGACATCATGACCACCCGCGTCGCCACTCTCGCCGAGTTGAAGAACCTCGAAGGCACCGAACTGGGAACCAGCTCGTGGATCGAGGTGCCGCAACAGCGCATCGACACCTTCGCCGACGCCACCGACGACCATCAGTGGATTCACGTCGATCCCGAACGGGCCAAGGCCGAAAGCCCCTTCGGCGGTCCGATAGCGCACGGCTATCTGACTCTGTCGCTCATCATTCCGATGTGGGACGAGCTACTGGTCGTCGACAGCGTCACCACGAAGATCAACTACGGATTGAACAAGGTTCGCTTCACCAACCCGGTCCCCGCCGGCGGCCGAGTGCGCCTGGCCGCCACGCTGAAGGGGTACGAGGAGCTGCCCAAGGGCGGAGCTCAGCTGACCGTCGCCGCGACGATCGAACTCGAAGGCAGCGAGCGCCCCGCGGTCGTCGTCGAGGCCGTCTACCGCATGTTCGACTGAGATCACGGACCCGAGAGGAACAGATTTCAGATGCGTAATAAAGGCGTCGGTTCGTGGATCCGTCGACGTACCAGGCAGTGCCCGCGAGCAACGGCAATCGAGTTCCGCGGCCAGGTCTCGACCTACGAGCAATTGGACGAGCGCACCACCCGGCTCGCGCACGGTCTACGTGAGCTGGGGGTGGGTCCCGGGGACCGGGTCGGGCTGTTGTCCACCAATCATCCCGCCTACCTCGAAGTACTGTTCGCCTGTGGCGTGCTCGGAGCGATCTTCGTGCCACTCAACGCACGGTTGACCGCACCGGAAGTTGCTTTCGCAGTGCAGGACTCGGGGCTGTCGTTGTTGGTGCATTCCGAGGCCTTGCACGACGTCGCGACCTCGGCGGTCGGTGACGGCCCCACGCGTCGCCTCACGCTCGGCGAGGAGTACGAATCGCTGATCGCGGCGGCCCCCTCGACGCGCATCGACGAATCGGTGGAGGGTGCGGATCTATGCTTCGTCATGTACACCTCCGGTACGACCGGTAAACCCAAAGGCGTCGTGATGACTCACGACAACGTGCTGTTCGCCGTTCTCAACGCAGTCCTCGATCTGGACCTGTGCAGCGACGAGGTAGCCCTGGTCTGCGCTCCGCTGTTTCACACCGCCGCGCTCGACATGGTGGCACTACCCGTTCTGTTCAAGGGCGGCTCGGTCGTCATCGAGGAAGGGTTCGATGCCGGACGTGTGCTCCATCTCGTCGAATCACGCTCGGTCACGTACACGTTCGGAGTGCCGACGATCTTGGACTCGCTCGCGTCGCATCCCGCGTGGGACGACACGGATCTGACGTCGCTACGCCGGGTGGTGGTGGCCGCGGCGCCGGTGCCGCCGCGCACGCTCCGTACGTATTCCGAACGCGGGATCAAGATGTGTCAGGGCTACGGGCTCACCGAAAGTGGTCCTGGCGCAACGATGCTCGCTGCCGTCGATGCCGAACGAAAAATGGGTACCGCGGGTGTTCCCCATACCTTCTCCGACGTCAGGATCGTCGACGCGATGTCACAGCCGGTGGAACCGGGGGAGCGCGGTGAAATCCAGATCCAGGGTCCCCACGTGATGAAGGAATACTGGGGTCGTCCCGACGCGACCGCCGACGTGTTCGACGACGGCTGGCTTCGTACCGGCGACGTCGGAATTGCCGACGCGGAGGGATTCGTCACGATCGTCGATCGGCTCAAGGACATGATCATCTCGGGCGGAGAGAACATCTATCCGGCCGAGGTCGAAGCGGCACTTCTCGAACTGCCCGGCATCGACAGTTGCGCAGTGTTCGGTGTACCGGACGAAAAATGGGGCGAATCCGCCGTTGCCGCAATCACTGTCGTCGAGGGAGCAGACGTCGACCTCGATGCCATCGCGGACGCGCTCGGCGGCCGGCTCGCGCGGTACAAGATCCCCAAGCGTTACATCCTCGTCGACGAGATCCCGCGCAATCCGACGGGCAAGATCCGCAAGAACGAGTTGCGGGAGCAGTATTCGATACCTGCTCCCGCGTCCACTCAGTCCGTCTGAGCCTGTGGCTGGTTCTGTGTGATGCAGTGAATTCCGCCCCCGCGGGCGAAGAGTGGCCGAGCGTCGACGGTGACGACGGTGCGGCCCGGGTATGCCGCCGACAGAATGGCAGCAGCCTCTTCGTCCGCGGGATCGCCGTAGCTGCAGGCGATCACACCGTCGTTGACGACGTAGTGGTTGATGTAGCTGTAATCGACGAAGCCCTCCTCGTCGCGGAGAATCTCCGGTGCCGGAACTTTCACGATGGTCCACTTCTCACCGCGTGCGTCCGTGCTGTTCTCGAAGATCTCGAACACGGCCTTACTGATGTCGTGATCGGGGTGTTCGGGATTGCGTTGGTCGTGCACCAGAACGACGCCGGGCGAGGGGATGGCAGCGACGATGTCGACGTGGCCTCGGGTTCCGAACTCGTCCGCGTCACGGGTGAGTCCACGAGGAAGCCAGATCACCGTGGTGGCGCCGATCGTGCGGGCGAGTTCGGCCTCGACATCGGCCTTCGACAGCGTGGGATTGCGACCGGGATCGAGTTGTACCGTCTCGGTGACGAGAACCGTTCCCAGCCCGTCCACCTGAATACCGCCGCCCTCGTTGACGATCGGTGAATCGATCATCTCGGCACCGGACTTCTCGACGACGAGCGCGCCGATCTTCGAGTCCTTGTCCCAGCGCGCCCAATCCTGCGCGCCCCAGCCGTTGAACACCCAGTCGACGCCGCCGACACGGCCGTCCTCGGACAGCACGAACGTGGGCCCGATGTCGCGCATCCAGGCGTCGTTCAACGGTGCCTCGAGGATGTCGATGGGGAAAGCGCTCTCGGAGGTCAGATACGTGCGTGCGACGGCGCTTTCGGCGGGATCGACGACGACGGTGACCGGCTCGAATCGAGCGACCGCCTGCGCGACCTCGGCCCACGTGGTGCGAGCCTCGTGGTGCTCCTCGGGCGTGTCACCGAGCGAATACCCCTCGCACGGGTAGGCCATCCAGGTCCGTTCGTGCCGAACACCTTCGGCCGGCATCGTCCACGTCATCACTGCCTCCCGAGGTTCGAGGCCGCAGCAGCGGGCGAGTTATGTTTTGTGACAGTGCGCATGTGTGTCCTCGGTGCTAGGTGTGGGTCTGCGGTGTGCGATCGAAGATCGGGTGTCAGGAAACGATTCTCGAGACGATGTCCGCGGCGGTGCGGTGACCCATGCGGATTGCGCCGTCGACGTGTTGGTAGCCCTCCGCGGCGATGTCGGAGCAGGAGAAGTGAATCGGGCCGACGGGAGTGCGGCTGTCCTTGCCGTAGCGGTGCAGACCCCCCAGATCGAAGCTGGCCGCGTACGCACCACGGGTCCATTCTTCCGAACCCCAGTCCGACTCGTAGTAGACGACCGGCTCGGTTGCCTTGGGCCCCAGGTAATGTGCGATCGATTCGAGGATCTTCGCGCGGCGCTCCTGCTCGTCGAGCTCGAACATCGCGTCTGCCTTGGCGTCGGACACGAAGCCGACCAGTGTTCCGCGGCTGTCCTGATGGTTGGTGTTGTCGTACACCTCCTGCACGATCTCTGAGGCACCGAAGCCGGTTCCCGACAGCCCGTCCTCGCGCCAGAACGGGGTGTCGTAGACGGCATGGACCTTGATCACCAGTCCGAGGGACTGATGCTGGTGCATCTGGTGCTGGCGACGCGGGAGCGGCGGGTCGTAGGAGATGCGCGAATACAGGTTCGGTGGAACGGCGAGAACGACCCGCTTGGCGTGTACCTCGATGTCACCGTCGGCGAATACTGTTGCGCCGTCGGAGTTCCACCGCACCGTTCGCACCGGCGCGTCGAGGATGACGTCGTCGCCGAGGGCGGCCGCCATACGGATCGACACCTGCTGCATGCCACCGACGACGCGCTTGTCGAGGATGAAGTTCTCGTCCACCAAGTGCGAGAACGATCCCGCCGATGCGGCCATCAAGACTGCTTGCAGTGCCGAGAACGCGTGCGCAGGTTTGGTGAGCATGCCACCGGCGATGAACATGCCGATGTTTCCTCGTGCCTCGGCATCGTCGGACTCACGAATCAGCCACTGCTCGAACGAGATCGTGTCCAGTTCACGCGCCAGCGGGTGCGCCCACGGTTCCTCGGGGCCGACCTGGGCGGCCAAGTCGTCGAGCAGTGTTACGAGTCGGTCCATCTCTTTCTCGGTGGTCTCGTCGACGGGGAACGAGTCACCCGAGTAGCGGGTCCGCTCGCCCGCGGCGGAGATGTAGACGGACTCGCCCTCGCGGTATCGGTCGAACGTCTCGAGGCCGAGCTCACCGATCAGCGCGATGAGAGATTCCTGATCGGGTGAGACCCACTGACCGCCGATTTCGAGGCTCGCACCGTCGATGGTGTTCGTCCAGGTACGTCCTCCGACGCGGTCGCGCGCTTCCAGCACGGCGACGGACAATCCTGCTTTGCGGAGCTCGGTTGCTGCGGCCAGGCCGGAAGGGCCGGCCCCGACGATAGCGACGTCACGGTCGAGGGTGGGCACTGTCGAGCTCCTTTGTTCGCGGTCGATCGGCCCGGGCCGATAGCACTTCGATTCTGTCCGGAATCCACCCGATCCGCACACGACGAAGTGGCCAATCGAGCGCATTCTCGCGCACCGTTTCGGACAATAGGCTGGTGTGATCGGCGGTAAAAATCAGTTTGCGAGCGGTGTGATCGCCTCGAGCACGTCGGCGAGGTGATCGTGCATCGCCTTCCGGGCGCGAACCGGATCACGTTCTGCAATAGCGTGATAAATGCTGCGGTGGGCATCGACGGAGCGTTGCATCCGCTGCTCGGTCTGAAAACTCGCCTGCCTCGACGGTGCCATCCACTCGTTGGTCTCGGTCACGAGCCTGGTGAGCATGGAGTTGTGGGCAAGGCCGGCGATCGCGAGATGGAACTGCACGTCGCAGAGTTGCATCACCTGCAGAGACGGCGGCCGATTTACGAGCTCTCGCTCGGACGTTTCGAGTGGAGTGCGTAAGGCATGTAACTCGGACGTGCGGTGGCGGACGGCGGCACGCTCGGCAATGGGTGGTTCGACGACCGTGCGTAGATCCATCACCTCGCGAACGGTGCGTTGGTCACTGCTCATGCTTCCGAAGATGCTTCCTTCGGCCAGAGCGCGCATCTCCAGTGGTGCGACGATGCGGCCGGCGCGGGGCCTGCGCGTCAGATAACCCCGCAATTCGAGATCCTGAAGTGCATGGCGGATCGAGATTCGCGACGCTCCGAGCATCGTCACCAGGGCGCGTTCGCTGGGCAGCTTCGATCCCGCCTCGACGCGACCGCTGTCGATCAGCTGCGCGATCCTGGCGCTGAGCAGCTCGGGGACCGACGCCGCTTCGACGTCTATCTCGGACCACGCTGTCATGGAAAGCCCCGTCCCCGCAGGTTACGAACTGGTCCTACCAAAATACCAGACTCACTCTGTTTCCCCAGTAAAGATCCGTTGACGTGTAAATATCCCACTCTTCACCTTGACGGTCTGGTCCTACCAGTTTTAATCAAGACATCGTGACAACGGTCACTCATTCTCCTGAACCACTGATTCTCATGGACCCCAGAGGTGGACCAGCATGACAACGGACGGAACACTCCACATGCCGAACGCGAGCGGAGATCACGGCTCGATCGGCTCGACGTTCCGTGATCAGCCGCGTGGGCTCGTGACGCTGGCCGGCACGGAGTTGTGGGAGCGATTCAGCTTCTACGGCCTACAGGTGATCCTCGCGTATTACCTGTACTACTCGCTCGTCGACGGCGGGCTCGGACTCGACGTCGGAGTGGCAGTCGGTATCGCCGGATCCTACGGCGGCGCAGTCTATATCGCGCAGATGGTCGGAGCGTGGGTCGCGGACCGGCTCGTCGCGCCGCGAACAGTGGTTCTCTACTCCGCCATCTCCATCATCCTCGGCCACGTGGTGCTCGCTCTGGTCACGACGACTGTGGGTATGGGCGCAGGACTGTTGTTGATCGTCATCGGCACCGGCGGACTCAAGGTCAACGTCACCGCGATGGTCGGGATGCTCTATGCGAACGATGATCCCAAACGCGACTCGGGATACTCGCTGTACTACATGGGTATATCGCTCGGTGCATTCCTCGGCCCGCTGCTCACCGGTGCCCTGCAGAGCTCGGCCGGTTTCCACATCGCCTTCGGCGCGGCGGCAGTGGGCATGCTGATCGGCCTGGCCCAGTACGTGGTCGGGTACAAGCATCTGCCCGAGGCCACCCGAACGGTACCCAATCCGCTTCCGCGCTCGCGTCGGGCCGCGGCCGCAGCTCTCGCCGGATCGGTCACCCTGGTCATCGTTGCCGCGGCCGTCAGCGGCCTCCTGAATCTCGACAATCTGGGAACCGTGCTGACCGCGATCATCGTGATCGCCAGCATCGCCTACTTCGCAATGCTGTTGTTCTCGAGGAAAGTCGACGCCACCGAGCATCGACGAGTGCTCGCCTACATTCCGGTGTTCCTCAGTAGCTTGCTGTTCTGGACGTTGCTGTTCCAGTTGTTCACCACCCTGGCGGTGTACATGGACACCCGCGTCGATCTGACGGTCGGCTCGTTGACGATCCCTGCGGCAACCGTGATCACGTTGGAAGGTCTCTTCGCCACTGTCATCGCTCCGATCTATGCCGTCGTCTGGACGCGGATGGGCAGCCGGCAGCCCAGTCCCGGAACGAAAATCGTCGTGGGAATCGGCCTGCTGGCGGTGGCGATGGCCATGTTCGCGGCAATGGCGGGCACATCAGGGGCGACGAATTCCGTTGTGCTGGTTCTCGTTGCGATGTTGCTGTTCGGTGCCGGCGAGATAGCCGTCGTACCGTCCGTCCTGTCGGCCACGGCGCAGCTCGCACCCGCATCGCACAAGGCCGGCATGACCTCGCTGTACTTCCTCACGATGGCAGGAGGATCGACGCTGGCCGGCTTGCTCGCTCAGAAATACTCTGCAACAACCGAACTGACGTTCTTCGGTGCGACGGCGGCGGCGTCGATCGTCGCCGCGGCGGTGCTGTACGGTGCCTATCGCACGCTCATCGCACGAGCGCTCTGACGTGACACTTCCATGACGTGACACTGCTCCAACGCAACACTTTCGGACGAACCCAGAACATGCCCCGACCGATCCTGCTCTCGGATCGGCCGCACTCGAGGAGATATTCATGCCCGAACAGTCGCAACCGGCACCCGGCGTGGCAATCGCCGCGCCGCACACCGCGGCCGTCGACGCTGCCCGCACGATCGTCGAAGCCGGTGGCAACGCCGTCGATGCAGCGGTCGCTGCAGCTGCGGCCCTCACCGTGGTCTACCCGCACATGTGCAGTGTGGGCGGTGACGTCATCGCGTTGCTGCGAACGAGCGACGGCAGCACCACCTGTGTCAACGCATCGGGAGCATACGGTTCGGCCGCATCCGTGGACCAACTGTTCGAGACGATCGAGACCATGCCGATCAACGGTCCGCTGACGGTGTCCGTTCCGGGTGCAGTGTCCGGGTGGGCGGCTCTGCTCGACGCCGGTGGCTCGCTGCCGTTACGCAACGTACTGGCACCAGCAATTTCGCTTGCCACAGAGGGGTTTCCGGCCAGCCCCGGACTCGTCGAGATGATCGAGCTCGACCGTGACGCACTGATCACCGATCCAGGCTTGCGCGCGAATTTCTTCGTCGATGGTCAGCCGATCCCCGTCGGGCACCTCGTCGTGCAGCCCGAGTTGGCCCGGACCCTGACGGACCTGGCGACCGACGGCCTCGGTTCGTTCTATCGCGGTCACACGGCCGACCGATTCGCCGCCGGACTGAAGAAACTCGACGTGCCGGTATCGATCGACGATCGAACGTCATCGTCCGATCGTCGAAGAACCTCTGGTGCGCGAATTCGACGGATTCTCGGTGGCCACGGCACCACCGAACTCGCAGGGCTACACACTGATTCGATCTCTCGGTGCCGCCTTGTCCGGGAGCGCGTCTGCGGGCGATGTCGACGCCGGGGTATTGGCCGAGATCTTCTACGACTCCGACGAGCATCGTGATACCTACCTCGCCGACCCACGCTGTGCCACTGTGGATATCCACGATCAGCTGACCCCGGCCGGCTTCGCGGCAATTCACGAGGCGGCGGCAGCCCGGGTGGCAGGAGCCGAACGTCAGACATCGACCGCGTCTCCGCGTCCGGGCGGTGACACCGTCGGAATCGCCGTCGTAGCGAAGGACGGCACAGCAGTGTCGTTGATACAGTCCGTCTTTCACTCGTTCGGAGCGCAGATCCTCGAGCCCGACACCGGACTCGTGCTGCACAACCGAGCTGCGTTCTTCACTCTCGATGCCGCGTCGCCCAATCGCGTCGAGTCCGGAAAGCGGCCCGCGCACACGCTCGTTCCGGTAATCGTGGACTGGGCGGACGGAGCGGTGTCCGCCCACTCGACCATGGGAGGCAAAGCGCAGTCGCAGATTCACACCCAGTTGATCCTGCGGGCGCTGCGTGGATTCGATCCGCAGCAGACCGTCTCCGCGCCCCGATTCATCGTCGGCGGATTGGAAGCCGGCACACCCAACGGTTCGGTACTGGTCGAGCCGACATTGGAGGACTCCGCCGTCGAACAGATCTCGCAGACGGTGTTCACCGTCAAGCATGGCACCGAATTGGACAGTAACGCAGGTCATTCCATGGTGGCCAGGGTTTCAGCCGACGGAACGCTCGGTGCCGGCGCGGACCCGCGCAGTGACGGCGGCGTGTGGGTGACCGCATGAGTCTCGACGAGTCGGTATCGGCCGAAGAACATTCCGAAAGCCCCAGCGTGGGGCAACGCATCGACAAGGCCGTGAACGGTCATCTCCGATTGTGGTCGATGATGGTGCTGACGATGGTGACCGGCATGCTGGACGCCGTCGGCTACCTCGGGCTCGACCGCATCTTCACCGGAAACATGACCGGCAACATCGTCATCCTCGGTATGGGGGTGGCAGGTGAGGACGGACTCCCGATCGTCGGCCCGCTGGTAGCGCTGTTCGCCTTCGTGCTCGGTGCCGCGCTGGCTGGGGTGACGCTTCGCTCGGCTGCGCCGGGATGGAACATTCGGGTCACCGCGATCTTCGCAGTGGGAACGCTGGCACTTCTCGCAGCAGGCGTCACGCTGCTGGTGGTCGACGTGCAGGGCAACTCGCCGCTCGGTATCGCGATCGCCAGTGTCATCGCAGTCGACATGGGCGCTCAGGCGCTCGCTGCGCGCTTCCTCGCGGTCAAGGACATGACGACCGTCGTCGTCACGTCGACCATCACCTCGCTCGCCGGCGAGTCGTTCGTCGGCCAGGGCCCCGGTCGGCTGTTCAACCGGCGGCTCTGGGCGATCCTCGTGCTGTTCGTCGGTGCCGTCATCGGTGCGCTGCTACTTCGGGTGGATATCGCGATACCGGTGTTGCTCGGTGCCGCGCTGACCGCCGCCGTCGCGGCCCTGGGTCATTGGGCCTGGGACCGAGCCGCGGGCTGAGCCGCACCGGCGTCGTCGGTGCGGGACCGTTCTGCGCTGTGCTGGCGCCGGAGCATTTCTCGGTGGCCGTACGTAGCGTTGAGGATGTCGCTGCGATCGGACACCGACGAGCCCACTGCTCCGGCGACCGTGCCCAACGACGCCGCCAACCAGGCCAGTGACAGGTAGTCCGCCGTGTTTGCTTCTCGCCCGATCTGAGCGGTGAGAAACTCGGGCGAGATCACCACGGCAGCAGAGAGCAACACGACCGCGAAGAGAACGGCATACATACACAGCACGCCGGCCACGACGGTGCCGAGAGTGGCAGAGTTGTATATCCAGCGATCGGTGGTCGAGGAGCGGAACCGTCGGTGCTCCCAGAGGCCGTGCGGAAAGATCAGCCACACCGTGATGGCCACGATGGCGGCGACGCCGATCAGTGTGAGCCGGGCAGGTGTCATCGAGGCCGCCATCTGCCAGATGCTCGCGTAGAACACACCGAACGCCGATGCGGCGCTCGCGGCCGCGAGCACGCTCGACAGTGCGGGGACGAGACGCCACGGCCGATTGCAGCGAATCATGCCCATGATCATGCGTGTTCGGCCGAACATGCCGGGAGTGAGCAGGATTCGCTCGCCGCCACCGTCGGGGTCGGGGCCCGGAGCCCACTTGGACATCGACCGTCGCAGGTGTGGCCGCGAGGCAGTATCGCTGCGGAGGAGATCGTGCACGATGGCGATGGCCACCGCCACAGCGCGACGCCGTACTCCTATGGTGCCGAACGAGGGTACGTACAACGCACCGGTCGAACCGTCACGCAATTCGGCGACGACGGGGCTGGCCC
Organism: Rhodococcus sp. 05-2256-B1; assembly: GCF_002258465.1. NCBI lineage: Bacteria > Bacillati > Actinomycetota > Actinomycetes > Mycobacteriales > Nocardiaceae > Rhodococcus > Rhodococcus sp. 05-2256-B1. Next base: position 493,019 of record NZ_NOZA01000017.1, read on the forward strand.
CGACGCGTCGCGGAACCTCGGAGATGCAGAGCACCAGGTCGAATGTGTTGGTGGCCTGAATGGCCTCCAGCCACTGACCCAACGGCGCAGAACCTGCCTCGGTGGGAGGCAGCGTGACTGCGGGCCGGGCCGTGTCCAGTCGGGCATCGGTTCCGTCGATCGTGATGGTGGGCGGAAGTTCCTGTTCGATGGCGGCCGCTATCGTCGACGCGAATCCCTCGTCGGCCACCAACCCGATCGTGATCGTTCGTTGTCCTTCGCTTTCGGCCCCCGAGCCGTTGTCTGTCTTGTCGAAAACCATCTTGTCGCGGTACCCCGGACCAGGCGCCCTCACACACCGAGCCGGACGTCAGCACACGGGTTCGGGTTCACCCTTCGAGATCTGGAAGCGGCTGTGCAGTGCGTCCAGTTGGCGGTGCAATTCGTACAGCGCCTGCTTCTGAGCGCGGGCCTCGTCGGTGTGCCACTTCGCGCTGCGGGGGTCGCCCACCCGGAAGGCCTTGTGGGCGTAGTTCTCGGAGACCTCGATTCGGCTCGATGTCGACGCAATTTCGGCCGCGAGCATGTGGGCGAACACACGGGCCTGAGCCACATCCGAACTGTCCGGCACGGCAATCCTCTCTGAACGTGGCGTGATACTCGCGATCACCATAACGGACCTGAAAAAGACCGCTGGATCGGTTTTCGCGCACAAACCATGCGACATAGGCGAGACGCCAGTGCCTCTGCCGAAACGGGTAGTAGTCTGCTGTTCGTGCCCGCGACCCCGGACGGATCCGCAGCCCTGCGCGGGTCTGCCGTCGGCGCTCTGACGGCAACGATCACCGCCACCGCGCACGCATTCGGCGGAGGTATGTTCCCCTCCGACGCCGCGATCGTCCTGTTGGCACTGGTGTGCGCGGGACTCGGTTACGCCGCAGGCGCAGTGCCGATCGTCATCGCGCCTCGCCTGCAGCTGATGGCGACGCTGGCCGCTGCGCAGACAATCGGACACGTGCTGCTGACGATCGTCGACGGCGATCACCACGGTTCGGTGCTGACGCAGCAGATGCTTGCGGCCCACGCGATCGCGATCGTCGTCGGCGCGGTGATCGTGCACGGGGCCGAGCGTGGGATCTCGCACGCAGCCACCGTTGTTCGTCGAATACTCCCGATACTGGCAATTCTCGTCGTCGACGACTCGCAGAGTGCCGCCCCGCTTCCGCTGTATCGCACACCCGGCGTCCACCGGCTCCTCGATCTCTCGGGCTCCGGGAACCGCGGACCGCCTGCCGCGTCGTACTGACCGCAGCCTCCCACCTACCGCTCCTGCACCGCGGGGGCGAGCAGAGCTGCGGCAATTTCTTCACGCGCACAGCACGATTCGCTCGACATCGAGTCGACCCGTGCCCACGGCGCGCGCCCACCCCTGCCTTCACGAAACGAGCTCTCATGTCCACACCGGAAAAGGAACGCGTCGCCGATCCTCCCCCGCCCACCCGTCCGTCCGGCCCGCGCAGCTGGCGTCCGCTGATTCTTCGTCTGCACTTCTACGCGGGCATACTCATCGCACCGTTCATCCTGATCGCCACCGTCAGCGGCGGCCTCTACGCCGTCGCCCCGACCATCGAACAACTCGTCTACCGCGACTATCTGCACGTCGACTCCACCGGACCGGCTGTCCCGGTCGCCCAACAGATCCGAGCCGCTCAGGCCGAGAGGCCGGATCTGACCGTGTCGGCCGTGCGACCCGCCGCCGAAGTCGGCGACACCACCCGAGTGCTGTTCACCGACCCGACCCTCGGCGAATCGCGACGACTGGCCGTCTTCGTCGATCCCGCCACGGCGTCACCGGTGGGTGAACTTGCCGTCTACGGCTCCTCGAGCGCCTTGCCGGCCAGAACGTGGATCTCGGAACTGCACCGACACCTGCACCTCGGTGAACCGGGCCGGATCTACAGCGAACTGGCCGCATCCTGGTTGTGGGTGATCGCGCTCGGCGGCCTGTACCTGTGGATCGATCGCTACCGACGCAACCGAGACCGGGCGACACTGCTCACCTTCGATCGTGAATCGAAGGGCCGCAACCGATCCTTGAACTGGCATGGCGTAGCCGGTGTCTGGATCGCTGTAGGTCTGATCTTCCTCTCCGCCACCGGACTCACGTGGTCCACCTACGCGGGCGCGAACGTCACCGACCTCCGTGCGGCATTGAGCTGGACGACCCCTGCCGTCGCCACGACCATCGGTTCCTCCGACGCGGCGACCATGGGGGATCACTCGGGGGATCACTCGGGCCACGGTGGGCATTCGATGGACATGTCGGCCGATGCGTCGGCGACAGACAGCAATGTCGGCCGCATCGATTCGGTGCTCGATACTGCCGCAGCGAACGGCATCGACGGAGCGGCGGAGGCGTCGATCCCGGCGTCGGACGACGTGGCGTTCGTCGTCGCCGAAACCCGTCAGCCCTGGGTGATGTCGAACAACTCGATCTCGATCGACGGCAGCACCGGCGCGGTGATCGACACCCAATACTTCGCCGATTGGCCGGTGGCAGCCAAGCTGGCGGCCTGGGGAATTCAGTTGCACATGGGGACCCTGTTCGGCGTGGCCAATCAGATTGCCCTGGTTGGGCTTTCACTCGCCTTGGCATCGGTCATCGTGCGCGGCTACATGATGTGGTGGAAGCGTCGCCCCACGAAGAGCGCTGGACTCACCGCAGGCCGGCCGCCTCTGCGTGGGGGACTGCGCCGCATCTCGCCGATCTCCGCGGTGCTCCTCGCCACGGCTGCCGTGGCCGTCGGCTGGTTCCTGCCCTTGTTGGGGCTGAGCCTGGTCGCCTTCCTGGCGGTCGACTTCATGGTCGGATACGTCAGGCGGCCCGCGCACTGACGCGAGGAGGACGACGCGCTCTCGCCGGTCGGTCCGATTGTTTCTGCCGCCCTCGGGATACTCGGAGACCATGCCCGAAGGTGACACCGTCCATGCGCTCGCCGCGCGATTGCGGCGAGCGCTGGACGGCGTCACGCTACGGGCAGGGCGACTGAACGTGCCCGCACACGCCGTCGAGAATCTCGCCGGGCGAACCGTCGTCGCGCACCGGACGCACGGCAAGCATCTGTTCACCGATTTCGACGACGACACCACGCTGCACACCCACCTCCGCATGACGGGATCGTGGACGGTGGTGCGAACCGGCCGCTCGATACCGCGGCGCGTGCAGCCCGACGTCCGAGTGCGGCTGGCCGCGGTGGACGGGCCGACCGCATACGGAATCCTGTTGCCGGTCGTCGACTACGGGTACACGGCCTCGATGAATGCGCTGGTCGCGCATCTGGGACCGGACCCATTACACGCCGAGTTCGACACCGATCGTGCGGCATCGAACATCCTCGCGCAGGGTTCCCGGCCGATCGTCTCTACCCTCCTGGACCAGCGGGTCATCGCGGGACCCGGGAATCTATGGGCGAACGAGCTGTGTTTTCTGCGTGGACTGTGGCCCTGGGCTCCGTCGGCAGGCGTCGACGCGGAGAAATTGGTGACTCTGCTCGAGCGGGCGATGCGGCATTCGGCGAGCACCCCCGGGGCCATGCAGGTCACCACCGGCGACACTCGTCGCGGCCGGACCCACTGGGTTGCCGGTCGGGCCGGTAAACCGTGTCTGCGGTGCGCGACCGTCATTCGTGTCGAGGCCGACGTGCCGAACGACCCCGATCGACGTCGAACATGGTGGTGTCCGCACTGCCAGCCGGAGCCAGGGCTGTGACCGCGGAAGGGTCAGAACGTCGAGTTCGTGGGGTGGTCGGCGTCGACCAGGTTGCGGGCAACGGTGTGCAAGGGAAGGTTCTGTTGCTGCGACAGTTTCGCCAGTAGGTCGAACGCCTGTACCGCGTCGAGGTCGTAGCGTTCCATGATCATGCCTTTTGCCTGGCCGATGATGTCCCGGCTGGCCAAGCCGGTCCGGAATTGCTCGGTGTCGCGGGCACTGAGCATTGCGATGGCAGCATGCGCAGACAAGGCCTCCCCGATCGCTACCGCATCGGCGTCGAACGCTCCGGTGACGTCGCTGTACAACACCAGGGCCCCGAGGTCATCGGCGTTGCTGTAGAGCTGAAAGGCCGAGAGCGACTTGAAACCGGCCTCGATGGCCATCGCAGCGAACTGCGGCCATCGCGGTTCGGTTGCCAGATCGTAGGACACGACGACGTCGAGGTGTCGGACCTCGGTGGGAATCGGACCTTCGTCGAGTTCGTACTGCAACCGACACAGCTTCTCGGCGATCAGGTCCGTCGACGCGACGACTGTGCGCTCACCCTTGTTCACCGTGGTGATGCATCCGGTGGTTGCGCCCGGTATGAGCCGAATCGCCATTCGGAGAATCTCACTCAACGTCTGCGGCATCGACCGATGAGTGTCGCGCAGCGATCGAGCGAACTGCGCGAGCGACAGTGCTTCGGACGTTCGAGACGTGTCTTGCTCGGCCGGTGAATCAGTCATTCACACGATCCTCTCGCGCGGTGGACCGTCGACGTCGTCGCGTCGGCGAGATCCTCGATCGTGCGCCTGCTTCTGGACGCCCTGTCCCGACCTCGAGGCCGGATCAATGGATTTTATACGGTTCGCGATGCGGTGGTCCGGTGAGCATCTCCGCGCATCGTCGCGGGATGCACGAAGGGCCGCCGATCATTCGATCGACGACCCTTCCGGGGCACCGCGTCCTACTTGAAGGTGTCCTTGATGTTCTCGCCGACCTTCTTGACGCCGGCCGAACCCTGATCCTTCTTGCCCTCGGCCTCGAGGTCCTTGTTGTCGGTTGCGTCGCCGACAACTTCCTTCGCCTTGCCGATGGCGTCCTCTGCTGCGTTCTTGGCCTTGTCGATGAAGCTCATGGCGAGTTCCTTTCTCGGTTCGGGTTGTTCTCGAAGGGTTGGTCGGAACTCGACCGACGAAGCGCACGTCCAGATCGTGAGAGCTGGGTCACACCGAAAGCCGGAGCGTCGACGTTTCCGCAGGCTCGTCGCTGGCTACATTCGACCGATGATGGTCGCGAAGGTGGACAACTTCCAGCGTAGGCACCCCTCGGCAGGTTTCCCGCTGGCGGTGCTCTACAAATTCATGGACGACCGGGGCGGCTACCTCGCGGCATTGATCGCCTACTACTCGTTCCTGTCGCTGTTTCCCCTTCTGCTGCTGTTCACCACGCTGCTGGGCATCGTGCTGGCCGGAGACCCGGAGCTGCAGACCCGCATCATCGACTCGGCGATGAGTCAGATCCCGGTCATCGGTGACCAGCTCGGTCAACCGGATCGCCTCAGTGGCGGAACCACGGCCATCGTCATCGGCGTCGTCGGGTCGCTGTACGGCGGACTCGGAGTGTCGCTGGCCGTGCAGTACGCGATGAACACGGCGTGGTCGGTGCCGCGCAACGAGCAACCGGACCCCATCAAGGGTCGGCTGCGCGGATTGTTGCTGCTCAGCACTGTCGGCACGGCGATCATCGGACTGACGGTGCTGAACGGCGTCGCGTCCTCGGGCGTGTTCGGGTTCGCCGGTGGTGCGCTCGCACTCGTCGGAGCGGTGGTGGTCAACGCCGCCGTCTTCACCGCGGCCTTCCGAATCGGCACCGCGCGGGACCTGAGCGTGCGCGACGTACTCCCCGGCGCAGCGATCGCGGCGGTCGTCTGGCAGGCGCTGCAGTCGTTCGGCGGCATCTACATCCGCTACGTCGTGGGCAACGCGAGTGCAAGCAACGGCATCTTCGCCATCGTCCTCGGTCTGCTCGGTTTCCTGTACGTCGCGTCGGTACTGATCGTGCTGTGCATCGAGATCAACGCCGTGCGCGTAGACCACCTGCATCCCCGGGCTCTGCTGACGCCGTTCACCGACAACGTCGAACTCACCGAGGGTGACAAGAACTCCTACACCGGTCAAGCAGAAGCGCAGCGTAACAAAGGATTCCAAGACATCACCGTCACGTACGACGAGCCGAATTCGGTGGTGGACGAGGACTCGTCGAGCACGCGAGGCGACTGATCGGCGTGGGCAAACGCGCGCGCATTCGTTGGATGCGCGCGGAATAGCTGGGCGATCGGGCACTATTTCGCGCGCGGATGGCAGACGCGCGCGCGTTTGCGGGAACTGGGGCTGAGCGGCGTGGTGACGAGCTGACGCCGGCCGGTCGGAAAAGTTTTCGGATTTATTTCGCGAAAGCGCATGCGCAAGCGCTTGTATTGGTCGTACGCTCCTGCAATCGAGCGACGCGACCTGCGGAGCGAGGACAAGGGAGTCCAGATGTTCAATCACCGTCGGAAGACCACGCTGACGATCGGAACCGCGTTGATGGCCGGTTCCCTCGTACTCGGACTGACTGCATGCAGCGGTTCGGATTCGGACAGCGTCAAGGTCGGACTCATCACCAAGACGGATTCCAATCCGTACTTCGTGAAGCTTCGTGAGGCAGCTCAGGCCAAGGCGGACTCCAGTGGAGCCGAATTGGTCGCTCTCGCAGGTGCATTCGACGGTGACAACGAGGGTCAGGTCGCGGCGATCGAGAACTTGGTCGGCCAGGGTGTCAAAGGCATTCTGATCACCCCGAACTCCTCCACCGGAGTCCTCGACGCGATCAAGAAGGCACGCGACGCAGGCGTCGTCGTCATCGCCCTCGACACGGCCACCGATCCCGAGGACGCGGTGGACGCGACGTTCGCCACCGACAACAAGGCGGCAGGCGTCAGCCAGGGCGAGTGGGTCAAGGGCACGTTGGGAACCACTGCACCCCAGGTCATCATGCTCGACGGCACCGCGGGCGGCACTGTCGACACGTTCCGTCACGACGGCTTCCTCGAAGGAATGGGCTTGACCGACAGCTCTCCCGAGATCGTCGGCCAGGAGAACACCAACGGCGACCAGACCAAGGCGCAGACGGCCATGGAGAACCTGCTGCAGCGCGCTCCGGGTGTCAATGCGCTCTACACGATCAACGAGCCCGCCGCGGCGGGTGCCTACCAGGCGATTCAGTCCGCAGGCCGCGCCGATCAGATCACCATCGGCTCGATCGACGGTAGCTGCACCGGTATCGCGAACGTCAAGTCCGGCATCATCGGTGCGACGGTGCTGCAGTTCCCGGCGAAGATGGCCGAGCAGGGCGTCGACGCTGTGGTCAAGTTCGCCCAGGACGGCACCAAGCCCAGTGGCTTCAACGACACCGGTTCTCAGCTGGTCACCGACAAGCCTGTTGCCGGAATCGAATCCCAGGACACCGCATGGGGCGAAGCGAATTGCTGGGGCTGATCGCAGAAATCCGTCGAGGACCAGGAACTGATTCGTGAGCACCGATACTGCCGCGCCTCCCAAGGCTCCGAGCCGGTTCAACGTGGGAACCATCCTGCGTGAACCGCTGCTCGGGCCCATGGCCGCGCTCGTCATCGCCATCATTGTGTTCAGCTCGATTTCGAGCTCGTTTCTCAACCCGCAGAACGTTTCTCTGATTCTGCAGCAGTCCGTGGTGGTCGGCATTCTGGCCGTCGGCCAGACGCTCATCATCCTCACCTCCGGTATCGATCTGTCGATCGGCGCGGTGGCCGTGATGGGCACCATCGTCATGGCGCAGACCGCTGGTGCCAACGGCCCGGTGGTGGCGCTCGGCTCGACACTGGCCGTCTGCGTGGCGTTCGGCGCGATCAACGGCGGATTGGTGACGATGCTGCGACTGCCGCCGTTCATCGTCACCCTCGGTACCTTCACCGCGATCCAGGCAGCCACGAGACTGTTGGCCGGATCTGAGACGTACCAGGTGCCGAGCGGACCGCTGACTCTGCTGGGCACCTCGTTCAAGATCGGTAGCTTCTCCACTACCTACGGCGTGGTGGTGATGCTGCTCGTGTACGCCGTGATGTGGTACGCATTGTCCCAAACATCCTGGGGCAGGCACATATACGCGGTGGGTGGTAGCCCGCAGGCCTCGGACCGCTCCGGCATCAAGTCCGGTCGCGTGCTGTTCTCGGTCTACATCGTCACCGGTGTCATCGCCGCGATCGCGGCATGGGCAGCGCTCGGACGAATCCCCAATGCCGACCCGAACGCCTATCAGAACGCCAACCTCGAAACGATCACCGCGGTCGTCATCGGTGGAACCAGCCTGTTCGGTGGCCGGGGCACCGTCATCGGGACTCTCATCGGAACTCTGATCGTCGGGGTGCTGCGCAACGGGCTCACCCAGGCCGGCGTCGACAGCCTGTACCAGAACGTCGCGACCGGCATTCTCGTCATCGTCGCGGTGGCCGTCGATCAATTCGCACGCAGGAGGTCACAGTGACTGCCCCCCTCGCTCTGGAAGCACGTGGTCTGGTCAAGACCTACGGCAGCGTGACGGCCATCAACGGCGCGGATTTCGAGCTGCGGGCCGGTGAGGTACTGGCAGTGATCGGTGACAACGGTGCCGGAAAGTCCAGTCTCATCAAGGCTTTGGCCGGAGCTGTCATTCCGGATTCGGGAGAGATCCTGATGAACGGCTCGCCGGTGTCGTTCAAGAACACCCGCGATGCCCGGGCGGCCGGGATCGAGACGGTCTATCAGGACCTGGCCGTCATTCCTGCGCTCGACATCGCCTCGAATGTCTACCTCGGACGCGAGATCAAGCGCAAAGGCATCAGCGGCAGCATCTTTCGGCGATTGGACATGCCGAGAATGCGCGACGAGTCGTCGAAGCATCTGCAGGACCTCAAGATCGGGATCAAGTCGGTCAACCAGGCCGTCGAGACGTTGTCCGGTGGGCAGCGTCAGGGCGTCGCAGTGGCTCGAGCAGCGGCGTTCGGCCGCGGGGTGATCATCATGGACGAGCCGACCGCAGCTCTGGGCGTGCGGGAATCGGGCATGGTGATCGACCTGATCCGAACGATTCGCGACCGTGGGATACCCGTGGTGCTCATCAGCCACGACATGCCGCACGTGTTCGAGGTCGCCGACCGCATCCACATCCACCGCCTCGGCAAACGCGCAGGCGTCGTGGATCCCAAGAAGCGCACCATGTCCGAGGTCGTCGCGCTCATGACCGGCGCGGAGGAGCCGACCGATGAGGAACGCGCCGGTCTCTGATGTGTCTCGCCCGGTCGGCGTTTTCGTCGGGCTGGCGACACTCGATGTGATTCATCGAGTGTCGTCGCCGCCGGCGTCGAACCAGAAGATCACGTCGAACGCGCAGTTCGTTGCGGCCGGCGGTCCTGCCGCCAACGCCGCCGTCACGTTCGCCGCACTGGGTGGTACGGCCGTTCTCGTCACTGCGCTCGGGGACGATCCGGTGGCTGCCTTGGTCAAGGAAGAGCTTGCGGAATGCTGTGTGCGCGTGGTCGACTCGATCGCGGGCACCGTGAGAGCAGTACCCGTCTCGGCCGTGACGGTGATCGAGTCGACGGGAGACCGGTCGGTCGTCTCGGCCGACGCCGTGCACTCCGACGCCGCGCCGCCGAACGATCTCGATGCCGTGCTCGCCGGTGCCGACGTCGTACTCGTCGACGGCCACCACCCCCTGATCGCCCGCGCCGCCGTGGAACATGCGGCGGCGCGGGATACCACGTCGGTCGTCGACGCCGGACGCTGGAAACCCGTGATGAGCGAGCTGATTCCGTTCGTCACGGACATGGTGTGCTCAGCGGACTTTCGCACGCCCGGAGCGTCGGACACAGCTGCCACCGCAGCGACGTTGGTGCGCTCGGGCGTACGCACGGTCGTCACCACCCACGGCGGAGAGCCCGTCGAATTCTGGTCCGAGGGCAACTCCGGCTCCGTGGCCGTCGAGGCGGTCACCGTGGTCGATACACTGGGAGCCGGCGACGTCTTCCACGGCGCGTACGCGTACTACTCGACGCAGTTCGGCTCCGTGCAGGAACGTATCCGACGGTCGGCTCGCGTTGCGGCGCTGCGCTGTTCGGTCATCGGCCCCAGGGCGTGGCTACGCGAACTTCCCACCCACGTATTCGAAAGCGACAACAGTGAGCAATGACCGACAGGTGCAGGAAGCATCCCTCGACGAACTCGTGGAGCTGGCCGGACGGCTCGCCGTGCCGGGAGAGCGGCACATACTCGGCCTGACCGGTGCACCGGGTGCCGGAAAGTCCACCGTGGCACAGCAGTTGGTGGATGCACTGGGCCCCGAGCTTTCGGTGCTGGTTCCGATGGACGGATTCCACCTGGCCAACGAGGTGTTGATCGAACTGGGCAGGCTCGATCGCAAGGGCGCACACGATACCTTCGACGACGGCGGCTATGCGCGTCTCGTCGCCGCGATTCACGATCAACGCCCCGGCGATCCGCTGGTGTACGCACCGAAGTTCAGGCGAGAGATCGAGGAATCGATCGGGTCCGCCGTACCGGTCCCGTCGGACGTTCCGTTGGTGATCACCGAGGGCAACTACCTGCTGATGCAATCCGACGCATGGCCTGCTGCACGGGAGATGATCGACGAGGTGTGGTTCCTGGCTCCGCACACGGCCGTTCGGCACGAGCGTCTCGTCGCGCGGCACGAGGCGTACGGGAAATCGCCCGAGGAAGCGCAGTTCTGGGCATTGGGTTCGGACGAACGCAACGCCGAGCTCATCGGTTCGACCGCCCAGCGCGCCGATCGAATCCTGCGATTGACATGAGACCGCCGGCGACCGATACCCATGGAGACGACTGACATGCCCACCATGGACGACGTCGCTCGGATCGCCGGAGTGTCGGTATCGACGGTCTCGCACGTGCTCAACGGAACTCGTAAGGTCAACCCGGCCACCCGGCAACGCGTCGACGCTGCCATCGTCGAGATCGGATACCGGCGCAACGTCGTGGCGCGTTCTCTCGCGGCCGGTCGAACCCACACGGTGGGACTGTCGATCGCGGCGCTGACCAATCCGTATTTCGGCAGCCTCGTCTATGCCGTCGAGCAGCGGTTGTCGGAGGCCGGCTACGTGTTGATTCTCGGTGACTCGCACGACGAGCCGACGTCGGAGCGGCGCGTCACCGATTCTCTGCTGGACCGTCAGGTTGACGGCATGATCCTTGCGCCTGCGGCCGGCTCGGAGGAGTCGACGATTCCCGAGATCATGCGCAGCGGAACACCTCTGGTGCTGATCGACCGTATGCTGGATATCCCGTGCGATCAGGTGGGCCCGGAGAACGAGCAATCCGCGTACGAGCTGACGGCCCATCTGCTCGACGCCGGCCACGAACGAATTGCGATCGTCCGCGGGATCGAGGGAATCTCCTCCACCACAGAACGTTTCGCAGGTTATGCCAGGGCGCTCGCCGACCGGGGAATCGAACTCGACCCTCGGTTGATCCTCGAGGGAAGGTCCAATGTCGAGGTGGCCGAGACGGAGGTACGTCGACTGCTGACGGGTTCGGACCGGCCTTCGGCTCTGGTGTCGATGAACAACTCGATGACCATCGGTTCCCTCAAAGCAGTTCGCTGCCTTGGTTTGTCGATTCCCGACGACCTGGCGTTCGTGTGCTACGACGATTTCGAGTGGTCCGATCTGTTCGAGCCGCGCCTGACGGCCGCCGCGCAGGACGTGCAGACCATCGGCAGAACCGCTGCCGACCTGTTGATCGGTCGAATCGAAGGCCGTGACGACGCGCCGCGGTCCATTTCGGTACCGACTACGTTCACCCACCGCAATTCGTGCGGCTGCGCTGCAGCAACACGCTGAAGACCAGCCGCACCCGAAAGAGAGAACAGCCCATGCCGATTGCCAGTCCGGAACAGTACGTCGCCATGTTGGACCGCGCGAAGGAGGGCGGGTTCGCGTACCCGTCGATCAACGTCACCAGCTCACAGACCCTCAACGCGGCGCTGCAGGGATTCGCCGAAGCCGAGAGCGACGGCATCATCCAGGTGTCGGTCGGCACCGCGCTGTACCTGTCCGGCAATGCCGTGCAGAACCGCTTCGCCGGCTCCAAGGCGCTCGCGCAGTACGCCCACGAAGTGGCGCAACACTATTCGATCTCGGTGGCCCTGCACACCGATCACTGCCCCGCAGAGAACCTCGACGATTGGGTGCGCCCACTGCTGTCCGACGCGATCGAACGACGCTCGCGCGGCCTGGCACCGCTGTACCAATCACACATGTGGGACGGCTCCGCCGTGTCGCTCGACGAAAACCTGCGTATCGCACGGGAACTGCTCGATCTGTCGGTCCAGGCGGACACCATTCTCGAGATCGAGGTGGGAGTGATCGGCGGGGAAGAAGACGGGGTGTCTCACGAGATCAACGAGCAGCTGTACTCCACCGTCGACGACGCCCGCGCCACGATCGCTGCGCTCGGTGCAGGCGAGCGTGGTCGCTACATGACGGCGCTGACCTTCGGCAATGTCCACGGTGTCTACAACCCGGACTCGGTACATCTACGTCCCGAGATTCTCGACGAGATCCAGTCGGTCGTCGGTGCCGAAACCGGAAAGGACAAGCCGTTCGATCTCGTCTTCCACGGTGGATCGGGCTCGAGTGCCGCCGATATCGCGTCGGCAGTGGCCAGCGGGGTGATCAAGATGAACATCGACACCGACACCCAGTACGCGTTCACACGGTCCATCGCCGGCCACATGATCGGCAAGTACGACCAGGTTCTCAAGATCGACGGCGAGTACGGCAACAAGAAGGCCTACGACCCCCGATCGTGGGGCAAGCCGGCCGAGTCGGCCATGGCAGCACGCGTGGTCGAGGCAACCCAGATGCTCGGCTCGGTCGGACGCACGATGCGGTGAAGTTTCTCGGTCGAGTGTGTAGATATCGGCCGACCGGCTCCGTCCCAGGGGCGAATGCAGAAAGAATGACTGCATCCGACGCTAGGAGACATCATGGCCAAGTACCTCATGCTCAAGCATTACCGCGGGGCCCCCGAGCCTGCCGGCTGGATTCCGATGGACCGGTGGACTCCGGCCGAAGTGCACGACCATATCCAGTTCATGCAAGACTTCGCCGCCGAGCTCGAGAAGACGGGCGAGTTCGTCGACGCGCAGGCCCTGGCCCCCGAGGGAACATGGGTGCGGTCGGACGGGGCCGGAAAGCCCCCGGTCACCGACGGTCCGTTCGCGGAGACCAAGGACTTGATCGCAGGTTGGATGGTCATCGACGTCGAGTCCTACGACCGCGCACTCGAACTCGCGGGGCAGCTCTCGGCAGCACCCGGTGCCGGTGGTGAGCCGATCAACGAGTGGCTGGAGCTGCGTCCGTTCATGGAGGCCCCTGCCACGATCGAAGACTGAATAGGTCGCCGTGGACCCCCACCTGCTGCGGGAGCTGACTCCGTCCGTGATCGGCGTCCTCGTCCACCGTGGAGCAGATTTCGCGGCGGCCGAGGACGCCGTCCAGGAGGCGTTGGTGCAGGCGGCCTCGGTGTGGGGAGCGTCGGCAGGGGCGGGTGACGCGCCGTCCGACCCGAAGGGGTGGCTCGTCACCGTGGCGTGGCGCAAATTTCTCGACTCCCAGCGATCGGAGAAGGCTCGACGGGATCGAGAGAACCGGGTTGCGGCCGAGCCGGAACCGGGCAGTGTCCACGGCGTCGACGACACACTGCAGTTGTTCTTCCTCTGCGCGCACCCGGTGCTGACACCCGCAGCAGCGGTAGCGCTGACGTTGCGTGCCGTCGGGGGTCTGACGACGCGGCAGATTGCGCAGGCGTATCTGCTGCCGGAGAAAACCATGGCCCAGCGCATCAGCCGAGCCAAACGGGCGGTGCGTGACGTCCGTTTCGACGCTCCGGGTGACCTCTCGACGGTTCGGCGGGTGCTGTATCTGGTGTTCAACGAGGGGTATACCGGCAACGTCGATCTCGCGGCCGAGGCGATCAGGTTGACGAGGCAGCTCGCGACCCTGTCCGACGACGCGGAGACCGCTGGACTGTTGGCGTTGATGGTGCTGCACCACGCCCGGCGCGCTGCGAGAACAGGCTCCGACGGCCGGCTGATTCCCTTGGCCGAGCAGGATCGGTCGAGCTGGGACACCGTCTCGATAGCCGAGGGAATTGCGATTCTGCAGGCGGCGCTCGCTCGGGATCGGCTGGGCGAGTTCCAGATACAAGCCGCCATTGCCGCCCTGCATGCCGATGCGCAACGGGTCGAGGACACGGACTGGGTACAGATCGTCGAGTGGTACGACGAGTTGCTCGCGATCACCGACAGTCCGGTAGTCCGGCTCAACAGAGCTGTCGCGGTGGGGGAAGCGGACGGCCCGGCCGCCGGACTCGCGGCGCTCACCGCCGTCGATTCCGCAGTACCGCGGTACCACGCGGTGGCTGCGCATCTGCACGAGAAGGCCGGCGATCTCCGGTTGGCGGCCGAGCTGTTCGTGCGTGCGGCCGAGTCGGCGTCCTCGGTGGCCGAGCGGCATCATCTGACGCTGCGCGCCACTCGAATTCGTACCGCAGGTTCGTAGAGATACCGGGAAACAGCGAACGGACCGGGCGGTTTTGTAATCGGATCGTTAGCGGTCGAAAGCGGAATTCGTGCAACCCTCGTATGGTGCTGATGTTGCCTGTGGGACAGATGAGAAAGAAGCTGACTCGATCCACCGCGGTGGTGTCGGCGGCCGTACTGGCGTCGATAGTGTTGGCCGGAAACGCGGCGCAGGCGCTGCCGGGCACTACCGGATCGGCCGACGCGGCAGTCGGGGCCGTCGGAATCCACCAGGTGTCGGCAACGCGCGCGGTGCTGAACGTGTTCTCTCCGTCCATGAATCGGGTCATCTCCAACGAGGTGCTGCACTCGCCCGGAGGTGGTCCCGCGCCCACGCTGGTTCTGCTCAACGGTGCCCTCGGCAACGAGGACGGGGTCGGCTGGCTCAACAACTCCGGCGTCGAACAGTTCTTCCTCGACAAGAACGTCACCGTCGTCGCACCGATCGGCGGTCGGTTCAGCTTCTACACCGATTGGCTGACAACCGATCCGGTGCTGGGGATCAACCTCTGGCAGACCTATCTGAGCCGTGAACTACCCGCGGCCGTGGACGCTGCTTACGGCTCGACGGGCAAGCGCGGCGTCGCGGGCCTGTCGATGAGCGGTGGCCCGGCGTTGGATCTGGCGATCCAGGCTCCCGACGTGTTCGACGCGGCCGCGTCGTTCAGCGGATGCCCGGCACCGTCCAATCCGCTTGCTACCGCAGGCATCTCGGCCATGATCGCCGGCGGACTCAACAACCCGTTCAACATGTGGGGGTTGCCGGGAAGTCAGGGATGGCGAGACCACGACCCGTCGCTCAATGTCGAACGACTTCGTGGGACGGCGGTGTACGTGAGCTCGTCACGCGGTGCGCCCGGCGCCGTGGATCGCATTCCCGACGGTGCCGTTCCGCCGTTCGGCGGCATGGCGGTCGAAGCGATGGTCAACTACTGCACATCCATCTTCGTCGACGCCCTGCGTCGGGCCGACGTTCCGGCGACGGTATCCATGCGCGACGAAGGTGCGCATACCTGGCCGCTGTTCGAGGACCAGCTGCGAGAAGCCTGGTTCACCACACTGGCTCCGGCTCTGGAAACCAGCTGATTGCGCCGACGCGCTCGTGGGTAAGAGTCGATGGACAGACCACCGACGAAGGGATCACCCGAACATGTCGAAGGACGATTTGCACAAGGGCGACAAGGTCGAATGGCAGACCCACGGAACTACCACCGAGGGAACGGTGCAGGAGAAGATCACCTCCGAGACCGAAGCCGCCGGCCGCAAGGTCAAAGCCTCGAAAGACGACCCGCAGTACCGCGTCGAAAGTGACAAGTCCGGAAAGGACGCAGTGCACAAGCCCCAATCGCTCGACAAGAAGGACTGATCTCGCTCCGTAAGCTTCTCGAAAGTTGCTCCTGCTGACGATCTGTACCCTCGGCTGGGACGGATCGTCACTTTGGAGGCAACGATGGGGACGACCCCGATGCGGATTGTTCGTGCACGTTCGCGTCTCGGTCGGTGGGGTAGCGGTTGCCGCACGGGGAGGGCTCTTGTCGCTACGGGGACGCTGGCGATCGTGTCCCTACTCGTCGTGGGCTGCGGCGTGTTCTCCGGGAACTCGACCACGGACGCGGACACACCGTCTGCAGTGACCTTCACCGGGCAGATCGAGTCTCCCGACAAGCTCTGCCTCGATGGAAGTGACACCGACACCGTCCGTCTCGCGACGTGCAACGGAACGCCGGCGCAGCAAGTAGTCGCCGAGGCCGACGGCACGGTTCGGTCGCAATCGCAGTGCCTGGTGCCGAAGAACAGCGAGACCGCAGCCGGTGTACCTGTTGTCCTCGGAAGTTGCGACGACAGTGCGGTCGCCAGTTGGACAGCGGGCGAATCCGGTGCGATCGGGCTGACGGGCACCGGCCTCTGTCTCGCGGACGACGCACGGCAGACCTCTCGGCGTGTGGCCGTGCTGGCCAAATGCGACGGCTCGTCGGTGCAGACATGGACACCGGTAGCGGCCGCAGAACCGACCGCCGACAACCCCGGAGGAATTGCTGCACCCACCGGGGATCTGCCCGGCTGGAAGCAGATATTCGTCGACGAGTTCACCGCCCCGTCCGCCACCGGCAGTTGGGCCAATCAGTGCGACCCCTCGAAGGTCGTCTACACCGGAGCCGAGGGCCAGCGGTGGCGCACGTATCCGTCGTGCTATCCCGACACCTACGACAAGCGGCCGTATCGGCCCGATGCAGTGCTGTCCACTGCCGACGGCGCTCTGCAGTACCACCTAGGTCAGGTCGACGGCGTTCCGGCCGGAGCGAGTATCTCCCCACTGATCGGTGCCGACCAGTATCAGACGTACGGAAGATATTCGGCGCGTCTGAAAGTCGATTCACCGGATCTGTCCGAGTACTACGCGGCATGGTTGCTCTGGCCGCAATCCGAGAACTGGCCGTACGACGGCGAGTTCGATTTCCCGGAAGGTGCGCTGTCGGCCAACGTCGGTGGGTTCCATCATTTCTCGGGCGAAGGCTCGTGCGCCGACGGGTGCAAAACGCCCGCCCTCGACATCGGCGCGCAGTTCACCGACTGGCACACCTACACCATGGAATGGTCACCGGGAAGGATCCGGTACCTCCTCGACGACACGGTCGTGTTGGACTCCACCGACTTCGTACCGTCCACACCGATGCGATGGGAGCTGCAGACCGAAACCAAGGGAGACGGAAACAGCGAGGGCAATCTGATCCTGGACTGGGTCTCGGTCTACTCCTGGAACGGCTGATACGCGGCCCGCGCCGAGCGCTCGGCACCCCAACTGCGTTCGATGTAACCGACGATCGTGTCGATGTCCGCGTTCGGAATCTTCTCCGGCTCACCCTTTTCCAACGGATCCGTGTGGAAGATATACAGGCGAGACGCAAACTGCTCGAACGGTAGCGAGCCTTCGCCCGCGCGTTCGCCGTTCCCTGCCGTTCCGACGACGACTCCGTCACCCCAATCCTGCCCACTGTCGTTGTTGGGATTGAAGAAGTAGACCCGCATGACGCCGTCGGGATCGGGGGCAACACGCAGAATGGCAATGGCGTGCCACCCCACATACCGTGCAGCGCTGTCGGTTACGGCCACCCCCGCGGGTTGCGGGTGGATCAGCGGCTGATGGCCGTTGTACTCGGGGTGATAAGCGGCATGGAACTGCCGCAGGAAACCATCGAGATCGACCAGATTCCCGGTCGCGACGTCCACGTCGATATGGAACTCGCGGGCCGACCACCACCCGTGGAATTCGGGATTGACCCAGCGATGCGGATCGCCCGGTCTGTCGGCGCAGCGTCGGACCATCTCGGCGTAGATCCGGTCCAGGTGCGGAACCAGAATGAGCGATGCCGGGTCCAGATCGACCGGATCCGAGGTCGCGACACCACTTTCGCTGTCGACGGACGAGATCGACTGGCCCTCGAAGTGCATGACGATCTCTTCGTCTCGTGCCGCCCACACCACCATCTGCAGCAGATAGTCGGGATCGTTGTACGCCCACATCGACAGCGCGCGCGCCGACTGGCACGTGGGATTGTCGCCCTGGCCGACACCGAGCGGTTGTCCGAGCATGGAGAGCAACCCACCGAGCAATCGCGACTCCGGTGCCGGAACCGGACCGAAAGTGGTGATCAAGCGTTCTCGCACTGCGGGCGCGAGGGTGAGCGATAGTTGACGCCACAGGGACGGCACGATCGGCGGCTGATGCAGGATTCCGCGGTCGAGGAGCAGTGCCAATCCGTAGAGACTTTGCGCCGTCTCGGGATACACGGTTTCTTCGATCAGACGGTGGACCAATTCCGGGTAGCGAGTGAGGCACGTACGCCCGGTGTCGGACAGCCCCAAGGCCTCGGGCAGGACATACGAGTAGTGGTCGACGAGATATTGCGTGAGTGTGGCGTGGTACGGCGAAACGAGACCGGTGTCGTGCATCGCCCGTGCGAAACCGCGGGCCTCGAACTGCAGTGCCTCGACGTCCATGGCCTCGAGCCGGTTCCGGTAGACCTCCACGCCCGGGTCCTCGCGGCATGCGTCGGTGGTGCCGAACAACGCCGTGGTCAACCGATCGAGTCCTTGACCGGACGTGCCGAGATCGACGGTTGGGTCGTCGCGATAGATCGCAATGCGCGTGACCATGGACTTGATGGTGTCGACCTGGATCGGACGCTGACGCAGAATCCGCCAGATCTCCTCGAGCAACTCGTCCAGCACACTGTCGTAACCGATCTCCCCGGCGACGTAGCCGAAAAGATCGCGGATCAGGTGTGCTGTCCGCCCCGAACGGACTCGCTCCGATTCCGAGGGCGGGGTGAACAACACCTCGAGGTTCAACGCGAGTACCTGGGAGAGGAAGCGTCGCGCATCGTCGGCGGTGACTGCGGGATGCTCGTACTCACCGGCGACGATCGCGACCATCCGCAACTCGCTGGCTGCTTCGAGAACCACGGTGTCGTCGTTGCCACTGCGCAGGCTCGGACCCACGAACGCGGGAACGAGAATGTCCGGCTGCGCCCAGTCCGTACCGGCGAACAGCCCGGCGTTCTCCAGCGCCGCGGCGCGTTCGCGTACCGCGCCACAACCGCCGGGCTGCAACAACACTCGGTGCACAGAATCCAGAACCCGTCGCACCTTGGTGCTCTTGCTGAACTCCGGTGCGGCGGCCAGCGCGTCGACGGCGTGATCGAGTTGCGCCAGCCGCGACACCAGAGCCTTGTCGATCGGTGCAGCGTCGTTCATCGTCTGCGTCGTGGGTTCGTGGTCGTTGCCGAGTTGCTGCTTCACACGTAGAAGTCCAGTTCTTCCTGTTGCTTGAGCAGGTCGCGCATCCGGTACGGATCATCGCCGAAGAAGTACAGCAAGCCCCAGTGGGTACCGAAAGCCGTTCTCTTGGTGACGGTTTCCTCGACCGGTGCCGACAGGTCGTTGGTCTCGTAGTAGTCGTCGTCGGCAGTCACGTCGGGGATGACGAGATCGCTCACGACGCGTCGCCGTGGGTACACCCCGAAGCATCCCGCGTGACCGGTGGCATCGACTACCTCGCGCGGGAAGAAGGCGTCGATTTCTTCTTCGGTGGTCTTCGGGTCGAAGGCGAGAGCCAGGCCCTGGTACGCGTTGAAGCCGTACGCCCGCTCGAGTAGCTCGAACACCTTGAAACCTGGTGGGCGGTAGGCAACCTCGCCGAAGTACATCTCGCCGTCGCTGGTGACGAAATACTCGGGATGGATGAACCCGAACTCGATGTCGAACGCTTTGATGAGCTTCTCGATCTGAACCGTGATCTGCTCGCGGTACTTCTCGAGCTCCGGCGTCGCGGGGACGAACACCGAATACCCGAGCGTGACGTACTCGGAGATGTTGAGGAACTTGATCTTTCCGTTGTGGATCCACGCCTCGACAGCGAACTCCCAGCCGTCGAGATGCGACTCCATCAGTACCGGGAACTCCTCGTCCGGGATGGAGTCGACTTCGTCGGGGGTCCGAATGACGCGGTGGCCCAGGCATCCTGCCTTGTCGAAGGCCTTGAGGTGGATGGGGTCGTTCGGGTCGCCGTCGAGTTTGAGCAGCGTCTGGTTCACCCGACGCAGAAAGCGGATGACGTCCTCACGATCGTGTGCTTCCTCGAAGATGCCGACACGAATGCCACCGAGCTGTGCGCGGCGCTTCATCAGTGCCTTGTCTCGGAGCAGCATCGCCTGGCCGAACAACCTCGGATTGCCCAGCAGCACGGAATTGATGGCACCGGCCCACTCGACTGTCTCCTCGTACAGCGGTATCGCTACATCGACGCCTTTGTCTCGGAGAGTCTCCGCGATCTCGAGCGACCTGTCGTTGAGTCGCTCGAAGTTCCACGGTAGGTACGGAATGTCATGCTCGGTGCAGTACGCCTCGGCCCACTCTGGCGCGACGACGACGTAGCGTCGATCGAACGCGTCCAGGGCTTCCACTGCGGCCAAACTCCAGCCCAACAGCGCTACGAAGCCTTTGTTCGGGTCTTTCTCCAGCCTCTGTGGCCGATCCATGAAGTTCCTTTCCCTTGTGATGCGCGGTCGAGGTCCTTCGCTCCACCGTACAGAGGGTGTTCGGTGCCGCTTTCCAGACCCGGTGCTCGGGAAGCCGCGATGCTGTGCGCACCGTCCCTCGAATTGTCGCGCCGGATCCTGCACGGGGCTGGCGATGCGCTCGTTTGCCAGCGAAATGATCGATATGACGTCCTAAAAAGTCCAGATGCATGATTTGCTCGACAATTCGATTCGCGTGAATAGATTTTCGATCCGGAGCAACTAGTTTAATATTTAATCGCTAATTCGTACCGGTCGTATTTCTTTCAATTACGCCTCTGAGCAGGCGTTTCAGGGCGAATGCGAATTCACTGCGCAATGTCTGAATCATCCCTATGATTCGAGATGCCGGCAATCAATTGTATTTATCCGCCGTGTATCCAATGCGATGTTCGGTCTCTCGAAGGATGAAACCATGACTGTTTCGGGCCGTGCTGTTCTGAAGCGTTCCTTGGTGACGCTCGGAACCACCGTATTACTTTCGGCTCTCGTAGTTCACGCGCCACAGGCCGCGGCCGCCACCTCGGGACAGATCAAGACGCCCGCAGGGTTCTGCCTGGACAACAAGGGCGGTCTCACCGGACAGAACAATCCCGTCCAGATCTGGGATTGCAACGGTACCGGCGCGCAGACGTGGACCGGTACCGAGGACGCCACGATTCGAGTGCAGGGCCGATGCTTGTCGCCGGCATCGGGCTACGCGGCGGCCGGCGTCGCGTTGACGACGTGGGCGTGCAACGGCAAGCCCGCGCAGCAATGGTCGATCCGTGGGGACGGCTCGATCTCGTTGCTGCAGAAGACCGGCCTGTGCATTCAGAATTCGCGTGAGGTCAACGGAAACCGACCGGTGTTGGCGAAATGCAACGGGTCTGCTGCTCAGAAGTGGATCACCGCGACCACGCCGTTTCCGACGACACCGCCCACGACGACGCCGCCCACGGCGCCACCGACCACTCCGTCCACCACTCCCAGCGGGGTGGCAGCGCCGGTGGGCGACCTACCCGGTTGGAAGCAGATCTTCGTCGACGACTTCGCGAAGCCTTCCGCCGTCGGCAGTTGGGCCAACGACTGCGATCCCACCAAGATCGTCTACGTCGGTGCGCAGAATCAGCAGTGGCGCACATACCCCAAGTGCTACAAGGACACCTATCAGAAGCGCCCGTACCGAGCGGACGCCGTGCTGTCCACGCACGACGGCCTGCTCGATTACGGATTGCACAATGTCGACGGTGTCCCGGCCGGTGCCAGCGTCTCACCGGTGATCAACGCGGCCGGGCAGAACCAGACATACGGAAGATACACAGCGCGATTCAAGGTCGATTCGGCAACTCTGGCCGAGTACTACGTTGCATGGCTGCTGTGGCCGCAGTCCGAAAGATGGCCTGCGGACGGCGAAATGGACTTCCCCGAAGGAAGTCTCGCGGGGCAGGTCGGCGGCTTCCATCACTACTCGGGTGCCGGTTCGTGCGTCGGCGGCTGCCAGGACGTCGCTCGGAACATCGGCGCGAACTTCACCGATTGGCACACGTACACCATCGAGTGGTCGCCGGGCCGCGTTCGCTACATCCTCGACGACACCGTGGTTCTGGACAGCACCAAGTGGGTTCCCTCGGGTCCGATGCGCTGGGAACTGCAGACCGAGACCAACGGCACCGGAAACAGCAACGGGCATCTGTTGCTGGACTGGGTTTCGGTGTACAGCTGGGTAGGCTGACCCGACCGCGTACCCAACCGACTGGGGCGTGCCATCGAGAGAAGGGGAGCGTCGATGACGGTCGACAAAACCGGTGCCGAAGTCGAGATCGCCCAGCAGGCAGACAGGTTCACGATTTCGGTCGAGGGCACACAGGTCGGCTTCACCGAGTTCGCCGACGACGAGCAGGGCAGGCGCGTCTTCTTCCACACCGAAGTGGATGCGGCCTACGGCGGACGTGGTCTGGCCACGATCGTCGTTCGACACGCGCTCGACGCGACGCGTTCCGAGAACAAGCACGCCGTCCCGATCTGTCCGTTGGTGGCCGCGTTCGTCGGCGAACATCACGAGTACGACGACATGGTCGAGCCCGTCACGGACGATATTCGGCAGTGGTTGGCCGACCAGCAGGGATGATTCGTCGACCGATCGCCCGCCACGTGCGACGATCTGCAGCATGACCGATCCCGGACACCGCCCCGGCGGCACACATCTCTACCGTCGGTTGGTCACCCGGTCCGACGGCCCCTTGACGCCCGTTCGGGCGGCCAGGAGGCTCTCGGCGTACATCTACGGCAACATCCTGGTCCTCGCCGCGGTTGCCGCCTCCACGCCGAGTTCCATCGGGCACGGGACGGCGGCTGTTCTCGTAGCGGCCACTGCGGCAACGACCTTTCTCGCGCATGTGTTCGCAGATTTCGTCGCCGGGAGCCAGATACCGGAGGCGCACGGTGATGCGACGGACGAACAGCGCACGTTCGAGGCCATCGAGGAATTCCGGGATGCAGTCCCCATTCTGAGCTCCGGGACGTTTCCGGCGGCCATGCTGGCGCTCGGGTGGCTGTCGGTGCTTCCGGCGCAATGGGCCGAACTACTGGCCGGTGCGGTGATCGTCGTACGAATCGCCACCATACCGATTGTCACGGAACGAATTCGCGGGAACCGTCCGACGTTTCGGGCCCTGGTGATCGGGCTCGCCACTGCCGCCGTCGCGGCTCTCATCGTGCTGGCGAAAGTATTCTTGGGCCACTAGCTGCCCCTCGTGGACGGATCAACCGCCGAACTCTGCGTGCAGCTCCGGCAGAAACCCTGCGAGGTGGTTCATCTCCTGTCCGCAGTGCAGCAGCAGATCTCGGGCGAGGTCGAGTCCGAGAACGAGGTCGCCCGGATCCACGGACGCACCCCGGCGAACTGCGCACACGGCCTGCTTCGGATCGGGAACGTGCAATCCCCGTAGGTTCAGATAGAACCGGCTGCGCATCTCGGCACCGCCCTGCACCGGCCGAACCTGATGGGCGAGCCAGCCCAGATCCACCGGTGCGATGGAACTTCCCACTCGGCCGAAGACGACCGTCTGGTCTGGGGGAACGTCGAAACCGTGTGCAACAGGGTCACGGAAGCCGATACCCAGCTGCTGAAGCTTCGGGCCGACGTACTCGTCCACGAACGATGTGTTGCCGATGTACTTCGCCTTGTCCGGAATCGCGTGGGCCGTCCGGTCCTCGGCGAGTGCGGCGTGGAGGTGGGCATCGGGGTGCCACAGTTTGTAGCGGGCCGCCTCGGCGGAATGCCAACCGAACCACCAATCCCACATCGCTGCCGTGACCCGGGGCATCGCGGTGCGCACCGCCACGAACGTCATGCCGTCGGCGCGTCGTCCGTAGCCGGTTTCGATCGCCGAATATCCCGTCGGCGCGAGATCGGTTGTGATGGAATCGAAGTGCGGGACCCACTCGGGCGCTATCGGCGGCCCGCCGACTGCGTCGGTCACGACGGCCGGTGCCGGTGTCGTCCGTGCGGCGAAGAAATGGGCATAGGGCCGTCCTCGGTCGATGTCGCGGTAGCCCTGATACCGCTCGCCGCAGTGTTCGCTCGAACCGGTGCCGGGAGCTGCGACCGCTCGTGCTGCGGGGCCGAACACAGCCGTGGCCGCAGCCGCGGCGGCACCCACCATCATTTGTCGTCGCGACGGGCCGCGGCTCATCGGGCGGGGTTCCTCAACATCGGTTGAGACTACGACGTGACTTCGGCGACTGTCAATGGTGGGGCACTAGACTCCGTGGTATGAGTCCTGCCCGTCCCAAGGACGACGAGTCGAGAGTGCGTCGGCGCGACGAAATCGCCGCGGCAGCAATCGAAGTGTTGGCAACGCAAGGTTTTCGCGGCTTGACGCACCGGGCGGTCGACGCTGCAGCAGGATTGAGCCCCGGGTCGGTCAACTACCACGCGCCCACTCGCGGACGACTGTTGCACCTGGCGCTCGAGCTGTTGTTCGCCCGCGACTACGACACTGCCGGCGCGACCTTCGGTGGTCTGGTCGACGTCAAACCAGTCACCGTGGACATCGTCGTGAACCGCATCATCGACTTCATCGAGGCGATGACCACCGGAGAAGCAACGAAAAGAGTGATCGCGCGCAGCATCCTGCTCGGTGAAGCGCAACACGATCGGGAAATCCGCGATCTGTTCGACTCTCAGCGGGCCGCGTTCGTCGCGTACACCCAGTGGATAGTCGCGTCGTTGGAATCCGAAGACCCCCAGGGGGATGCGGAGATGCTCGTCGTCATGATCGAGGGTCTCGTGGGGAGGCAGGTGCTGATCGGATCGCGGCTGCCACGTCCCGTCGTCGACCGAATGCTGCGCACGATCGTCGGCGCATCCCCGATGGTCACCGATTAGCCGATCAGCCACCGATCAGCCGAGCAACGAGTTCCGTTCGGTGTGGGTGAACGTGAAGATCGTTGCACCGAAGCTGATGAGCGCAGTGAGCAGTAGCACCTGCGGCCCGGTGATCACGACGCCGATGAACGCACCGACAGCACCTCCCGCCGCGAAGGAGCCCAGAAGCGTTGCGTAGCAGAGCCAGTCGTAGTGTGTTCCGCCGCCGAAGAGGTGACGCTCGATTCCCTGGCCGAGCTTGACCACCGTTCCGGTGACGTAACTGAGCGGGATGTACGTCTCCTCCTTCTTCGTGAACGCGGTGTTCAACGCGCCCAGCGCGAAGGCGACGAGGAGGATCGGGTAGAAGTTCACGTTTGCCGACGACCACCCGGAGACGGCGATGTCGATCAGACCCGCCGCTCCCAGCGCAACGGTGGTCAACACCGTCGCTCCATGGGGGTGGTTGGACCAGTAGCGGCGCCGACAGATCGACGAGACGATCACGCCGCCGAGAAACGCGGCCATGAGGGCCAATGCGGCCCAGGGTGACGCCCCCGGTGCCACCTCCTTGCCCTCCGGATGGCCGAAGTGTCCGACGACGGCTCGTTCGGTGTTGCCGGTCATGAAGGTCACGAAGTAGCCGGCGGAATGCAGGAACGCGACCGCACCCACCATGCCTGCCAGCCCGGACAGGATCCAGGACAGACGAGCTTCGGCGCCGACGGCTGTTTCGCGGCTGATCGCCAAGGGGGAAGTCATGACTCGATTCTCCGGGCGTTCGCCGCGGCGGCAAATCTTTGAGTCATCGGTCACACAGAGGCAGTCGGGTGGGTGCTCGCCACCATCCCGCGGTGCATCACCCGGTTGCCGACCACCCCGCTGTGATCCGCGCGGTGCATCACACACCTGTTGTCCCACATCACCATGTCGTCGGGGGACCAGTTGTGCCGCAGCAGGTTGTCCTCCCTCGTGGAATGCTCCACGAGGTAGCGAACGGTGTCTCGTGCTTCGTCTTCGGTCAGTCCGCTGATCGCGACACAGCGAGCGGGCGCGGACAGCGACAGCGCGGTGCGTCCCGATATCGGGTGAACGGCGAAGAGTGGATGGTCGGCGGAAGAATCGGAATCCGACGCCACGCCGGTCACTCGGTGCGTCACCGTGCGCCCGGCCAAACGCTCCTTCACTTCCGCTGGAAGCGTCTCGTATGCGGCGTATTGGTCGCTGAACAACGTACTGCCGCCGGCCGCGGGAACTTCGACCGCGCGTAACGCGGTGTAGGCGGGAGGATTCGGAATGTAGGTGGTGTCGACGTGGAACGTGGACTTCGGCGGCGTGGAACGGCCGACGTTGCTGATGACGTTCAGATCCGGACAGTCGGGAACAGGCGTCTCGCCTTCGGTGAATATCAACTCTCCGAATCGGCGCAGGAACGCCAGGAAGCGCTGATCGTCGACGGGCTGGTTCGGCAGGATCAACACCCCGTGTTCGGCGAGGAGCTCTCGAAGTTGCTCTATTGAAACCGATTCCAAGTTCAGATCGGCCATCTCGATTCCCAACGTCATGACGACGACTCCTTCACCGGCAGTTCTTCGAGCGCGAATGCGAACAATTCTTCGACGGTGATGCCCGCGGCTGCGGCCATCACCGCCAACACGCTGGACGGCGAATAGGAGCAGTAGAGGCTGGCTTCGAGAAACCACGGCTCGCCGTCCGGGTCGATGCGAAAGTCGAACAGGCCGTAGTGCCGACATCCCAGTGCGATGTGACTCGATCGTGCTGCTGCCCAGACTTTTTCGGTGATCGGATCCGTGACGTCGACCGTCCAGGCTCTGGTCTGCTCTTTCGCCACCAGGTAGAGATCGCCGTCGGATGTGCGATTCAGCTTGTCCGCACTACTGCGGACGGAGTCGACGGCGTACTCCTCGAGGGGCAAGCACACGAGTTCGCCATCTCGGACGATGATCCCGCACCGAACTTCACGACCCAGTGGGACGTACGTCTCCACCAGTGCAGCAGGCGAATACGTCAGAGCCTCTCGAATCGCGGGTGCCAGCCCGTCGGACCCGTGGACCAGCGAGACACCCATCGAGTTGTCCGAATCCACGGGCTTGACCACGACCGGCAGGGCGAGGTCCATCACGTCGTCGGCGGATCGGACGACCACGCCGTCGGGAACACCCACGCCGGCTGCCGCGACGACGGCGCGGGCGCGGGCCTTGTTCGCCGTCAACGCCATGAGGTCCGGACCGTTGCCAGGGTAGGGCACGCCCAGTAGGTCGAACAGGCTGCGGTACGTCGTCATACCCGGCATGCAGAACATCTGCGGAACCATGACGTCGAAGTCGCGCG
The DNA here is from genome assembly GCF_002258465.1 of Rhodococcus sp. 05-2256-B1. Classification (NCBI taxonomy): domain Bacteria; kingdom Bacillati; phylum Actinomycetota; class Actinomycetes; order Mycobacteriales; family Nocardiaceae; genus Rhodococcus; species Rhodococcus sp. 05-2256-B1. Next base: position 520,209 of record NZ_NOZA01000017.1, read on the forward strand.
CCGCGATGAGCTCCACCGCCTGTGCCAACGGCATCTGCTGCGCCGCAGCGATACTCGAATCCTCGAGACCGGTGGGAAAACTCCAGAGGCCGCCCGGGGAGACGAATGCGATCTCGAAGCTGTACGCCGGGTTCGTGCCGAGCGCATCCAGGAAGCCGCCGGCGTAGACCCGAGAGAGGTCACTGTGAAAGCGGTCCACCGAGGACCCGACGAGCACCACGACAGACAACGTCATCAGTCGCCTCCGTTTTCCACGAGTTTGCCGATGTTGAAATCGATTCGGGACCAGCCACGCCGCTCGCGGAGGTTCCGGATCAGCAACGACGGAATCTGAAGATGATGTACCAACAGATACGGCAGGGGATCCCAACCGGTGAGGATGGCGTCCTTGCCTCGAAAGATGGTGCGGAGCCGAGATACTCGATCACCCTCGGTGATCAGACGCCACAGCTCGTGGTAGATCCAGTACGTCGGCCGGGCCGTCGCACGCGGCACGGTCATCGGGTGACCGTCGTCGAGGTACGCGGCAGCCAGGTCGGGGTGGTCGTAGAACATCGTGATGGCCGAGTGGGTGCGCGGGTTGCATTCGATGGCGTAGATCCGGCCGTCGGCGGCGGACTCGATGAAGTCGAACGACAGCTGCCCGGTGGTGTCGAGCGAGGAGACGAATGTCTCGACCCAGCGCAGGATTTCGGGCTTGTCCACCATCTCGTAGTTGACCTGGAAGGCGGACGACACGCAGCAGCCGTACACCTGCAGGCGACCCTCGCGCACCGTGCCGTGCGTGCAGTACTCCTGTCCGGCGATGAATTCCTGCAGGATCCACGGGTCGTTCTCGGTGATGTGCAGGCTCCGGGCGAACGAGGAGTTGCGTTCCGGCGTGTGCGCCGTCAACCGCGTCAGATCCATTCGGCCGACCGGGTTGTACGAGATCCGCTTGAGGATGTACTCACGGCCCGGCGCGAAGTCGAATTCGTCGATCTGGGCGGGGTCGGTGATGCGCTTGAAGTCGGGAACCCGGAGTCCCAATGACGCTGCGTGCTCGGAGAATCGGGACTTGTCGTCGACCATCCGTACGGTATCCGCGTCGCCGTGGATCACCTCGCAGTGCGCATCGAGGAGTGCACGCGCGTCGGCGTCGTGAATACTCGCGGCCGGGCTTGCCACGGGCACGAAGACGTCGACGCCCTCGCGGCGCACGATGTCCAGCAGAGCCTGCGCATATCCCGAATCACCCGGGTCGGGAATGCAATGGAAACGGTCGACAGCGCGGGAGAAACGATGTCCGGTCCAGCGGTACTTCGTCGATTCCACGAGGATCACCCGATGGCCGGCGAGATGGAAGGACCGTGCGAGTTGCAAGGCTTTGGTCATCTTGCCGCCACTGATCAGAATCGTTCTGGGCGAATCGGTTCGATGGGCGACGGGCCGGGTACCGCGCAGCGCGGCCACCCCGACCGCCGCGAGGTCGACGGGGAGGGTGACCGTGAGGCCGATCAGCGCCGCAACGGTGCGGATCATGTGCGCCGGATCAGTGTCACACCGTCGCGCAACGGAATCAGAACTTGCTCCACGCGAGGGTCGTTCGCGACATAGTCGTTGAACTCGGCGATGGCCCGGCCGTTCTCGTTCGGCTGCGGAGCGTAGGGCTGACCCTGCAACAGGGTGTTGTCGACGGCGATCACGGCACCGTCGGAGAGCAGATCGCTCTCGAGCAGGTACTCCACGTACCCGCGGTATCCGCTCTTGTCGGCGTCGACGAACACCAGATCGAACGTCCCGTCGAGCCCGTGCAGAGTATCCAGCGCAGGCCCTACCTGCACCGAGATGGCAGATCCTGCAGTCGATTCCGCGAAGCAGGACTGCGCGAACTCGGCCACGTACGGATCCACCTCGCAGGCGACGACCTCGCCGCCCGCGGGCAGCGCCTCGGCCATGGCCAACGCCGAGTAACCGGTGAACATACCGATCTCGAGCACCCGAGTCGCCCGCGTCATGTGCACGAGAAACGCCAGGAAACGTCCCTCCACATGGCCGGAGAGCATTTCCATCTCCAGGGGCCCGGAACCGGAGACCACGTCGCGTGATCCCCAATCCGCAGAGCGGGTCCGCGACGCCAACGTGGCCAGTGCCGCAGATTCGGAGGTGGTGCAGGTGTCGAGATACGGGTCGAGTCCCGCGGCGAGATCGCGGGCCCGATGAATACGGGTGGTCAGCTCGTCGGTCACCCCGGCGTCGGCGTCGAGTAGCGCGGCTATCTCGCTGAGCTCGCGCGCCAGGATCGTCGTCGGGGTGACCGGACGCGGCGTCATGGCTGCATCGGTCACGGCGTGGGTGCGGTGAACATGTCGAGACCCTCGCCCGCCCGTGGGAAGTCCAGACAGATCTTCTTGTGCAACGACAGGACGTCGGCCAGTTCGCGAGGTTCCAGGTCGTTGAGGAAGCGGCAGGTGCCGATCGGGTCGGGCACCGCGGCACGCAGAATCCCGTCCCGAGTCTTGAGGATGGATGCTGTTGCCTCGGTGAGCAACTCGGGTGTCAGGTACGGGCTGTCCAATGCCAGTCCGATGCTGCTCATGACTCCGAGCACGCGGTCTCTATCAGCCGTCGACAGGTGGCCGCGTTGTTCGGCGACCGTCGTCGACAGGGCCATGTCGATGTTGATCGCGTGGCCGTGAAAGAACGGCGCGGGCGGCGTGAGCTCGAGCGTGGGACTCCACGTGTGCCCGAATGCAATGACTCGGTCGAGGTCGATCTCGTGCAGGTTGGGTGCCTCGAGCTCGAGCATCGTCGCGATTGCCGAGTACGTCAAACGGTCTGCGACCGAACGCAACTCAGGAGTTCCGTCGAGGTGGCCGAACCGGGTGCGTAGCAGTTCCGGGCCGTACTGCTCGAGCAACTCGAAGATCTCGAGGTTGCCGACCACGGAGATCTTGATGAGCTCCGCCATCCCGTTGCGGACCTGATCCTCGGGCAATGTGCCGAGGAAGGAGAAGTCCAACAGCACCTTCTGTGAGGCGTGGTAGGCCCCCAAACGATTCTTGTGCTTGCCGTAGTTGACGGCCACCTTGATCGAGACGCTCGCATCGATCAGGCCGATCAACGTGGTGGGAATGCGGATGTAGGGAGTGTTTCGGCGGTAACTCGCGCACGCGAAACCGGCTACGTCCGTGGTCAATCCACCACCCACCACGAGGACCGGCTCGGTTCGCACGAGACCGAACGCGTCGAACTCGCCGACGATGCGCTCGAACGTCTCCAGTGATTTCGCGGTCTCCGCAATGTGCACCGGCACCACTGTCAGGGCGATACCGTGGTGATCGAAGTATGCACCGATCCGGTCGCCGTAGATGGCGTGCACCGATTCGTCGACAACCATCAGGGCGCGCCCGTACGGACGGTAGCTGTCGGCCAATTCGGTGTTCTCGATCGCGAACACTCCGTCGACGTAGATCAAGTCGTATTCGATCCGCTCGTATCCCTCGACACGAAACGATCTGTCGCCGGCGACGACCTGGGCCTGAAGATTACTCACTTGTTGCTCCTGAGATGTATGAAGGGTCAGGCAAAATGCTCACTCCGCAGGCTCCGCTCAGGCTGAAATCAGGGCGCGGACGCGCTCGGGATCGAGTGCATCGACGGTGTCGGTGGCCGAGCCGAAATCGGTACCGGCAGTGTTCTCGTTCGGGAACGCGACACAGGTGACGCCCGCTGCCGCTGCCGCCTGCACTCCACCGGCGTTGTCCTCGATGGCCACACTGTCGGACGCGTTCTCGCCCAACGTCTTCAAGGCAAATTCGTACGACGCGGGGTCGGGCTTGCCTGCGTCGACCGAGGAGGCGTCGACGATGATGTCGAACGAATCGGCGGTGAGCTCGGGAGACAGGGCAGCGAGCAGTGCGTCGATGTTCTCTCGCGAGGTCGTGGTCACGAAGCCGACCTTCAACCCGTTCGCTTTCGCGGAGTCGATCGTGTCGGCCACGCCCGGTCGCGTCTTGACGTCGGATTCGCCGATCAATCGCTGGAAGATCTCGGACTTGGTGGCGTGCACTGCGGCCGCGTCCACCTCGGTTCCGGTGCTCGACGCGTATTCGCTGATGCGGTCGGCACCGCCGTTCGATCCGAGCATGGACCGGTAGTCGTCCTGCGACCAGTTCCAGTTCAGATTGTGGGCGGCGAAGGCCTCGTTGAACGAGCGTCGCTGTAGCTCGGAGGTGTCGACGAGAGTGCTGATGGAGCCGAACAGAATTGCGGGCATGGGTGCCTTTCGGAGCGAGAGACGTTGTACCAGCAAATGTCTCGCGCCAGCGCGATGGGTGGGTTGGTTCGGGGGGTATGCCCCATCGGCACCGAAAGGGAAACCTTCGAATTTTCTACCGCGTGCTCGCCTGTTCGCCGCGCAGTATCGGAGCCGCCAGAACCGTCGGTGCGGATCGCCCGCGAAGGGTCACGGACCGACCCGATTCCCACAGTTGCCGCTCGTCCGAGGTTGCGTGTTCGAGCACCGTCGACGATGTGAGCACGTCGGTGTCGGGGTCGTCTTTTGCGAGATCGGTGAGCCGCGCAGCCTGATTCACCGTGTCGCCGATGACGGTGTACTCGAAACGGGACTCGGCCCCGATGTTGCCGGCGATCACCGGCCCGTACGTGACGCCGATACCGATCTCGAATCCGCCGTCGGCTCGAAGCGCGGCGGCGAGCGTGCGTGCAGTGCGTAGTGCCGCGGTGGCCGGGTCGGGATGATCGACCGGAGCGCCGAAGATCAGCAGGGCGGCATCGCCCTCGAACTTGTTGACGAAGCCGCCGTTGCGCTCGCCGTGTTCGACGACCACTGCGAAGAATCGATTGAGCAGGTCCACTACCGTCGCGGCGGATTCGCGCTCGGCCAGTGCGGTGGAGCCGACCAGGTCGATGAACAGGACGGCGACGGTTCGGTTTTCGCCGCCGAGACGGGGCGCGCTGGCCAACGCGCGCTGGGCGACGTCGTGGCCCACGTGCCGGCCGAACAGCGAGCGGAGTCGCTCCCGCTCGTCGAGACCGACGACCATCTTGTTGAACCCGTTCTGCAGTCTTCCGATCTCGGACGCGTCGTAGACGTCGACGCGGGTATCGGTGGCACCGGCCTCCACTCGCTGCATGGCAGAGCTCACCTGATGCAGCGGATCGGACACCGAGCGACCGACGAGGAACATGCCGTCGAAGCCGACGACGAGGGCGATGGCAGACAGCGAGACCATCGCGGGGGACAGGTCGACGTCCGGGGGTATGACGGTATCGATCAGGCGGCCGAGTCCGATCAGCCCGAGCCCCAGGATGGGAATGGCCGTGCTCAGTATCCAGATCAGGACGACGCGCAGTTTCACGCCGAGCGCCGCGGCGTCGGTGACCTCGCTGACTTCCATCACCGCGGCGGTGATCGGCCGCAGGGTGCGTTCGGCCACCAGGTAGCCCAGCGAGCAGGTCGCCAGTCCGCCGAAGCTGACGGCGATGGCCACGATGATCGACAGCGCAGCCCCGGCCGAGGCGTTGACGCCGACGAACACCGCAACACCGAGCGCCCACAACAGAACGTGCACGCCGAGTTGCCGGAGGGGTAGCCGGATCACTGCGATCGTGGTCTCGTCCGACGGTGTGCCGCCCGTGTGCAGCCACAGCACGAGCGGCTTCGCCACATGGAGACCGAGCGCGATGCCGAGCCCGATTGCGACCGGCAGATAGACGAAGAAGGCCAGATAGTTGCGGTCGGACAAAATCTCTTCGGAGCCGATCGGCAGCGGCAGGATGAACCGCGCCAACACGAAGACGATGACCGCCCCGATGGCGTTGGCCGACACCATTCCCGCCGCGTAGAGGCGCATCGGGGTGCGGGCGAGGGCGGACCTCAGTGCTGCGATCACTGGCGCTTCTTCGTTCTCTGCACGCTCGAACTCTAGGTGCCCCGACGAAAATAATTCGGGCGATTCTGCCCGAGTGACTATCTGTGTCGACAAGTACCTGGTAATCTCCGTAACAGCTAACCACTCCTGTTCGACGATGAAAGGAACGACGGCGATGACCAGCACACTCTCCAGGAACGATGTCCTCGAGCCCGAGGATGTTTCCGCACGTTTGCTCGATTCCGCCGCCCAGCTGTCGTACGACCCGGCCGAAGAGGTCGACTGGGAGGCCGATCTCGATCCGTCCCTCTACGGTCTCAATCCGGAGTGGAGCACGCTCTACGGCACGAAGTTGTGGGACGAGATGAGCGAAGAACAGCGCATCACGCTCACTCGCCACGAGGTCTGCTCGATCATGAGCACCGGCATCTGGTTCGAGATGATCCTGCAGCAGATGGTGTTGCGCGATCAGTACTGCAAGGACTCGTCCAACTCGGATTTCCAGTTCGCGCTCACCGAGATCGCCGACGAGTGCCGTCACTCGATCATGTTCGCTCGGGCCTGCCAGAAGATGGGCATCAAGGCGTACCTGCCGCGCCGGTCGAGCATCGAACTCGGCCGCGGATTCAAGGCCCTGGCCTCCGCCGAGGTCGCCTACGGCGGCATCCTCGTCGCCGAAGAAGTTCTCGACGTCATGCAGCGCGACTGGATGCGCGGCGAGAACGTACTGCCCCTCGTGCGCACCACCAGCAAGATCCACGTCGTCGAGGAATCGCGACACATGACCTTCGCGCGCGCGCAGATGCGTGAGGACATCGAAGGCAAGAGTCCGGCTCGCCGCAAGGCCAGTGCGCTCGTCGTCGCGATCGCCGCTCGACTGATCGTGTCCAACATGGTCAACAAGGAGGTCTACGCAGCAGCGGGCCTCGACGTCGACCGTGCGGTGAAGGAAGCGAAGAACAACGCCCACCACCACACGATGATGCGCACCTCGAGCGAGCATCTGATGGCATTTCTTCTCGACTGCGGTTTGATCACCAAGCCGGCGGAGATGATCTACCGTCGTCTGCACATGCTCTGACCACACTGTTCGAGAAAACACTGTTCGAGGCCGTGAAGGACATCCGATAACCCATGCCGTTCGCGATCACGCAGAACTGTTGCAACGACGCATCCTGCCTGTCGGTGTGCCCGGTCAACTGCATTCATCCGACCCCCGACGAGCCGGATTTCGGTAAGACCGAGCTGCTCTACATCGATCCACGATCGTGCATCGACTGCGGTGCGTGTGCGGATGCGTGCCCGGTCGACGCGATCACCCGGGTGTCCCGTTTGACTCCGGACCAGCAGATCTACGCCGAGATCAACGCGGATTACTACCGCGACAAGCCGGCGGTTGCGGAGTGGGGTGAGCCGCGCTTTCCGGTGGCGACGGTCAACGAGCTGCCTCCGGTCAGCATCGCCATCGTGGGCACCGGTCCGGCGGCCTGCTACACCGCGCAAGCCCTGCTGCGCGTGCCGGGAACCACGATCACGTTCTACGACCGGCTGCCGACCGCAGGCGGTCTGGCGCGCTACGGCGTGGCACCGGACCACCTCGGCACTCGACGCATCAGCGAGCACTTTCGTGGAATCTTCGCGCACCCACGCGTGACGATGAAGCTCGGCATCGAGGTGGGCAAGGACGTCGATCACGTCGAGTTGGCTCGAAAGTTCGACTCCGTCGTCTATGCCGTCGGTGCCGACAAGGACCGAGCGCTCGAGATTCCCGGTGTCGATCTCGACAATTCGGTCAGCGCGCGCACCCTGGTCGGCTGGTACACCGGGCATCCCGACGTCCCCGCCGACGCCATCGATCTCACGGGCGTCGACCGCGTCACCATCATCGGCAACGGCAACGTCGCCCTCGACGCCGCGCGCATTCTCACGGCCGATCCCGATTCTCTGAACGGAACCGAGATCGCCCCACACGCGTTGGCAGAGCTCCGTCGCAATCGCGTGCGAGAGGTGGTCGTCCTGGCTCGACGAGGACCGGAGTTCGCGGCATTCACACGATCGGAGTGCAAGGCGCTCGTCGATCGCGCCGGAGTCGACGTCGTCGTGGCGGGACCGGACGGAATTTTCGACGCGATCGACCGGCTGCCGTTGTCCGCTCCCGCATCGGCGCTGGCCGGCGCGGCCCGAGTCGATCTCGGATCCGGCGCGCACGGGCGTCGCATCGTGTTCGCCTTCGGGCGGGCACCTTCTGCTGTGCATGGGCAGGGCTCGGTGGAGTCCATCGAGGTGGGAGTGGGTGAACACGCGGTCACTCTCTCGACGGAGCTGGTGCTGCTCGCGATCGGTTATCGCGGAACACCGTCGCCGGGCGTCCCGTTCGACGACATCACCGGCACCATCCGTAACGAGGGCGGCCGCGTCACCGCGGCCGACGGAACTCCGGTGCCCGGGTGTTACGTGGTGGGGTGGGCCAAGCGCGGGGCGACCGGTGGCATCGGCGACAACAAGATCGATGCCGAGGAAACAGCCGAGGCGTTGTTGGCGGATGTACCCACTCGAGGTACCCGGCCGCTGGGCTGGTATGGCAAGGTCAGTGCCGCCTTGGGAGACCGAGTGTCGCGAGCACGCTGACCGGTCGGTATTTCCCGGTTCTGTTCGTGTTGTGTAGCAGTCTCATTCGAGTCTGAGCAATTCCGGCGCGCGGCAGGCCGCCCGGGGTTACCGTTGAGTATGGCTGAACGGGGGGCCAAGCCCCAGGTTTCTTTTGTGAGACGGACGATGCTGCGCGCAGTCCGGTCGTTGTTCAATCCGCTCCGGCCCGACGACTATCTGTCGATGATCAATCCGCTGTGGACCACTCGTGAGCTCCGCGGCAAGGTCGAACGTGTGGTTGCCGAGGGATCCGAGGCCGTGTCGGTGTACATCCGTCCCGGTTTCGAGTGGCAGGGTCACACGCCGGGCCAGTACGTACGGCTCGGGGTGTTGATCGACGGCCGCTATCACTGGCGGGCGTACTCGTTGACGTCCGATCCGGACCCGGAGGACGGGTTGGTCAGCGTCAGTCCCAAGCTCGTGCCGTCCGGCACGGTGTCGCCGTATCTGGTGGGTACCATCAGAACCGGCGATATCGTCCGGCTCAGCGAGGTCGAGGGCGAGTTCACGATTCCGAGTCCGGTTCCGGACAAGATGGTGTTCATCAGCGCCGGTAGTGGCATCACTCCGATCATCAGCATGTTGCGATCCCTGGATCATCACGACCAGGTCCGCGACGTGGTCGTGGTGCACTCGGTGCACAACCGTGAACAGTTGATGTTCGCGGATACGCTCGAGCAACTGGAAGCCAAGCACGACGGGCTGACGGTGAAGCTACGCATCACCAGTGACGAAGGTCGAATGAAGGCGTCGGAACTGGACGAACTGGTCCCGGATTGGCGTGAGCGAGAAGCATTCTGCTCTGGTCCGGGCGAGCATCTCGACGATCTGCGCTCGTACTGGAAAGACCAGGGCGAGTCGGAACGCTTCCATTACGAGAGTTTCCAGCCCGTCATCGGCGGTGGAGACGATGCTGGTGAGGGCGGAACCGTGCGCTTCGTCAACAGCGAGAAGGACGTCGAGTGCGACGGCGGCACAACGATTCTCGCCGCGGGCGAGGAAGCCGGCCTGGATCTGACGTACGGCTGCCGAATCGGCATCTGCCATACGTGCGTAGGTACCCTGAGGAAGGGGCGTTTACGTGACCTACGTAACGGGGATATCTCCGAACCTACGGGGCAAGCGGTTCGGATCTGTGTCAACACTGCTGAGGGCGACATCGAAATCGAACTCTGATCTTCCATTCGAACAGGGGAATGTATGTCTATCGACGAAACCACCAGGCGCGTCACCGACACCGATGAGCCGGTGAACCCGCTGGCGCACCTGAGTGACGAGACGATCGCCGAACTCGCCAAGGAGTTCGACGCCATTCACGACGAGGTGTACTCCAGCCTCGGTGACAAGGACCGCAAGTACATCACCTCGGTGATCGCAGCCCAGCGTCAGCTGCTGGTTGCCGGCCGCGTGCTGTTGCTCGGCTCCACCAGCAAGCCGGCGTGGCTGGCTGGCACCGCATGCCTCGGCATTGCGAAGATCCTCGAGAACATGGAGATCGGCCACAACGTCATGCACGGCCAGTGGGACTGGATGAACGATCCGGAGATCCACTCCTCCGTGTGGGACTGGGACACCGCGTCCACGGCCAACTCGTGGAAGCACTCCCACAACTACGTGCACCACACGTACACCAACATTCGCGGCAAGGACAAGGATCTCGGCTACGAGATCATGCGTATCGATCCGCGTCAGAAGTGGAGCCCCGTCTACCTGGCCCAGCCGTTCTACAACGTGCTGCTGATGGCGTTCTTCGAGTGGGGCGTCGCCCTGCACGATCTCGACATCGAGGCTATCCGTCGCGGAGAGAAGCCCGTCAAGGAGCTCGTCGAGGACCTTAAGGGCATCGGCGTCAAGGCACGGAAGCAGTTCGTCAAGGACTACGTGGGCTGGCCGCTGATCAGTGCCGGGGCATTCGCGCTGGCGCAGCTCGCCTCGGGTGGTCGTCTACCCGAGAGCAAGAGGTCTCGCCTCGCGTCCAAGCTGCGGGGATCCGCGCGTTTCGGCAAGAACCGCCGGACGGCCGCCCTGTTGGACAGTCGGGTCAGTGGTGTCGAGAGCACGTTCCTCTCGACGGTGGCCGCCAACTTTACCGCCAACATCATTCGCAATGTCTGGTCGAACGCGATCATCTTCTGCGGTCACTTCCCGGACCAGGCATACACGTTCAGCCAGGAAGAGGTGGAGAACGAGACCCGCGGCGGATGGTACGTTCGCCAGCTCGTCGGTGCCGCCAACATCGACGGCGGACCGCTGTTCCACCTGATGAGCGGCAACCTGAGCTACCAGGTGGAACACCACCTGTACCCGGACATGCCCAGCACTCGGTACTCGGACGTCGCGCCGAAGATCAAGGACATCTGCGAGCGCTACGAATTGCCCTACAACACCGGGCCGTTCTTTCAGCAGTGGGGCATGGTCCAGCGGACCATCGCGCGATTGGCCTTCCCGGGTGGCAAGGTTCGGCCGAAGCCGGGCCCCTACCGTCCCGAGGAGAGCTGGCGTCGCAAGTTCGCCGAGGGTGCCACCAAGGACAGTGAGGCCGCCAAGACTCGCGGTCGCGTACCGGCCGAGCACCCCGCGGCGGGACCGGAGCACAACTCCGGTGGCGTCGACGTTCAGCCGCCGCCCCGTGGCGACGACTGAGTCTCGTTCCAGGGCAGCTGGTAAGAACCGCGGCCACCCGACTTCCGGGTGGCCGCGGTTCTTTTGTGTGTCGGTTGTGGGCCCCTACGCCATGTCGACATCCTTGGTCTCGATCAGTCTCTTGGTGCAGACCAGACTCAGCACCGACAGCAGAGCCAGCATCACGCCGATCGAGATACTGCCGAACGCGGCCGTGAGCGGTGCGGCAAGCATCGGCGGAATCGCGCCACCGAGAACGCCGGCGAGGTTGTAGCCCAAACCTGCTCCGGTGTAACGGAATCGGGTCTGGAAGAGCTCCGGAAGCAGAGCTCCGGTCGGGCCGTACGCAACACCGAAGATCGCGAGCGTCACGCACATGCCGATCACGAACGCGACCGGTGAGCCCGAGTCCAGCAAGGGGAACAGTGCTATCGACCACGGCACCGCGACGATGCACGCCGCCATGATGACCCGACGTCGGCCGACGCGATCGGAATAGGTTGCCGAGGTGGCGATGGCGATACCGAAGATCACCGCAGCGCCTATCCCGGTGACCAACACGAACGGGCGGTCGAACCCGAGGGTTTTGGTGCCGTAGCTCGTCAGGTATGCGGTCCCCATGTAGAAGAAGGCGAAGAGAGACGCCAATGCGCCTGCCGCAGTGATGATTTCACGCTTCTGGATGCGCCATGCGTCGAAGATCGGCAGTTTGGTCGGTGCCGAGTTCGCCGGAGCGTGCTCCTCGGCGAGCTTGTTGGCTCGAAAGACCGGAGTCTCTTCGATGGCCAACCGCATGTAGAGGCCGATGAGGACCAGAACAGCGCTGAGCAGGAACGGAATTCGCCACCCGTAGTTGAGGAAGGTCTCGTTGGTGTCGCCGAACAGCAGGCCGGTGGCGAGGAAGGTCGCACTGGAGAAGATGAACGCGGCCGAGGGTCCCAGCTGCGGGAACATCGCATAGAACCCACGCTTGCCGGCCGGTGCGTACTCGGCCGTGAGCAGCGTGGCACCCGCCCACTCTCCGCCGACGGCAAATCCCTGCCCGAATCTGAGCAGTACCAGAATGATCGGGGCTGCGACTCCGATGGTCGCTGCGCCGGGCAGTAGACCGATCGCGAAGGTGGACACCCCCATCAACAGCAGGGTCGAGATCAGGGTCTTCTTACGACCGATGCGGTCGCCGAAGTGGCCGAACAGCACCGCACCGACGGGCCTGGCGATGAACGCGACGGCGAACGTCGCGAACGACGCCACGGTGCCCGCGGTCGATCCGAGCGCCGGGAAGAAAATCGTGGGGAAGACGAGCGCGGCGGCAGTGCCGTAGATGAAGAAGTCGTAGAACTCGATCGTGGTGCCGATACCACTGGCAACCGCTACTCGGCGGACGCTCGTCTTCGTCTGCACCGCCGGTGGGGTCGGAGTGGCGACGCCCGGATCCTCGGGCGAGACAGCGGTCATGGTTCCTCCGTTTTTGTCGGGTATCGGGTATATGTGCGATACCGAATGCGACGAACGGTAGTGATCCGGGTCACCCGTGGGATACCCCCGAATGGGGGGAACGATGACCGCCCCACCCGAGCTAGTCCCAGTGGGCGGTCTCGACGGCAGCGCGGTAGGTGTTCTCGAGAAAGGCGAGCAGAAGTGCGTCGGGGTCCTCGGCGGTGCGGACGGACTCGTACGGAAGTACGTACTCGCCGAGATCACGATCGAAGTACGCGGGGGCGGTGACGGCCGGATGACTGTCGTACCCGTCCGGGTTCGGGTAGGCGTACGCGTAGAACGCGCCCTCCGCGGCCCCGCCCGGCCAGAACCCGGCGCTCGACACCTCGTCGCTGTATGCCTCGTGCATCACCCAGTCGGGACAGTTCGGAACACCACCGGGATGTTGTGGTGCAGGCCTTCCGGAGAATCGTGTGACAGCGAGATCGAAAGCGCCCCAGAAGAAGTGGACCGGGCTGGATTTGCCGCGGAAGCCGGCTCGAAACTCCGAGAACACCCGATCAGCGCTGACGAGCGCTCGCCAGAACTTCTGGACGGCATCGGCGTCGTACGACGCGTGCTCGACGTCCTCGGCGAACGGTGTCGCGTGTGGCAGTTCGACCGGCACTGCCACGATCGGAGCCTCCACGCCGAGCCCGGAGAGCAGATCGGTGTACTCGGCGTAGAAGTCGGCAACGGTTCGAGGCTCGAGCCTCATGGTTCGGCGCTCGCCATCGGTGGTGGCGAGGATCAACTGGTGTGCGAGAAAGTCGAAGCGAATCTCAAGGCCTCGATCGCCGAGTGGCATCAGCGACGTCGTCAGGCCCGACGCGTCGACGTACAGCGCAACTCCCCACCAGTGGTTGAGCGGGGGAGACAACGCCATTCGGGTCTTGCCGACTATCTGGGTCCACAGTTGCACCGTGTCGCGAGTGTCCGCCCAGCTGTCGACTCGAAGTTCGGGCCACGCGTCGTACGAATTCGTCATATGTCGATGATGCACGGACGAGGGGAACCAGACCATACCTGTGCCGAGACGCCGGGGCAGCACCTCAGGCGCGCCTCAGGATTCGTCGGTACGGTCGTCGGCAGTTGCGGTACGTCCGCAGCTCGTGAACGGGGAGGTGTCCGAGTTGTCCACCGACTCCAACCGGGGTGTTTTCGACGATGCTCGGGTCGCCGCCACGTACGTGGAATTCATGGGACCCACCGACGGATTTCTCGATCGCGGTGAGGCCGCAGCCTTGGTCGCCGCCGCAGACCTGGCCCGCGGGGTTCCGGTGTTGGACGTGGGTGTGGGGAGCGGCCGCACCACGCCGCTGCTGCGACTGCTTTCCGACCGCTACGTGGCAATCGACTACGCCCCCAACATGATCGACGCTTTCCGGAAGAATTTTCCCGATCTGCCTGCGCACGTCGCCGACGCTCGTGACCTGGCGGCGTTCGAGGACGGTGAGTTCGGCTTGGTCGTCTTCAGCAACAACGGACTCGATACCGTGGCCCACGAGCAACGCCGCCGCGTACTGGCCGAATTCGCGCGGGTGACCGACGAGACAGGCGTCGTGGTCTTCTCGACGCTCAACCGAGGTGGCCGGTCGTATCTGGAGAGCCCGTTTCAGTTACGGCGACCGACGACTCGGCCACAGTTCTCGCTGCGAGCACTTCTCGTCGCCGTCGGACGTCGTCTGCTCGATCCGTCTGCGCAGGTGCGCGGTGTGCGGAACTGGCTCGTCAATCGGTCGAAAGCCGAGGATCACCGATCGTGGGCTCTGGCCCCGTTGCAAGCCCACGAATTCGCACTCGTCATGCACTTCTCGACCTTCGACGACGTCCGCACTCTGGTGGCCGGCGCAGGCCTCGAACTGATCGCCGTCTACGGCGACGACGGCGAACGCATCGCGCCGGACCGACACGAGTCCGCGGCCGACAACTTCACCGTCCTCGCGAAAAAGCCTGCGCTGGAACGAAAGTGACTTCGAGGTACTGAGCTCGGAAGCGCCGAGGTCACAGTCTTTCCAGCGCGGCGGTCATCTTCTCCACGGTCTCCGGAGCGACCTTCGCCTCGAAGCCCGCCTTCAGGAACGGGCCGGCAACCTTTGCCGCACCGTTGAATTCGACGTGCGCGTGGTAGTCGATCCGGGTCGACGCGGGGCCTTCGGCCGTCAGCGTGATGTCGTCGACGCTGGTTGCCGTCTTGTTCTTCCCCTCGAGCACGACGTGATCGAGCTCGTCGGTGACCAACGTATACGTCAGTTCGGTGGTGACTCCGAACAACTTCGAGACGTTGTGCCACTGTGTTCCGACGGCCACCGGGCCGTCGGAGACCTGGGTGCAGCTCTCGGTTCCCGGATCCCACGCCGACGCATTGGAGAAGTCGCGCAGGAATGCCGCGGCCTTGTCGAGCGCGACAGCGGCGGTGAAGGTTCGGGTGACGTCGACCATGAGGTTCTCTCTTTCGATGGATCAGTTCTCGACGGTGACGCCGAGGTGTTCTGCGAGACGGCGCATCGTGCCGACGATCTGTTCTTCGGTCACCCTCGGAAAGCCGGCCATCTTTCGGAACTCCGGATCGGTGACGCGGGACCAGTCGTAGACCTGCGTCAGTGCTGTCCTGTCGTGGGCGACCTCCTCGAGTTCCCAGGACCACCGCGTGCCACGGGGTTCCATGCCCTGGCGATTGGGAATCCAACCGATGCGTCGGTCCTGCTCGAACACGAACACGGTGTTCTCCATGACGTACTCGCCCAGTTCCGGTTGATACATATCCATCGCGAAGGTGTCGCCCACCGCGTTCAGCGGCGTCGGATCGATCGCGCCGCGGAGCATTTCCGAGCCGTCGACCGCGGCCTGGACCTCGGGATTGGCGAGCGCGGTGAAGACGGAGGCGGGAGGAGCGTCGATCACGCGGCGGACGGTCAGTTCGTCGGTCATGGGGCCACGCTTTCCGGTTGATTACGCTGGCTACGCAGTTACCCCCGTCTGCGGGGAAGGAAACTCCTGCCTTCGGACGGTTTTGCATTGCAGTGGACACAGCGACGAAACACCACCGCCACGAGGCATTCGTACAGTCGCCGAGTCGGACTCCGCACACACCAGGTGCGGAGCGCACCTTGCCAAGGGGTAGCCATGAGTGGAAATACCGTCCGCCTGCAGGCGATCAAAGACGTCGAGGCGTACGTGCCGCCTGCGGTCAGCTTCGTCGGAGACGAGAAGCCGGGCGAGATATTCGGTGAGAACGTCTTCAGCAAGGTCGTCATGCAGAAGCGACTGCCCAAGTCGGTCTTCAAGTCGGTGATGGCCACGATCGACAAGGGCAAGAAGCTCGACCCCATGGTGGCCGACGCGGTGGCGTCGGCGATGAAGGACTGGGCTCTGGAGAAGGGCGCAACGCACTACGCGCACGTCTTCTACCCGCTCACGGGGTTGACGGCCGAGAAGCACGACAGCTTCTTCGATCCCGTCGGTGACGGCAGTGCGCTCGCCGAATTCGCAGGCAAGACGCTGATTCAGGGCGAGCCCGACGCGTCGAGCTTCCCCAACGGCGGCCTGCGCAACACGTTCGAGGCACGCGGATACACAGGCTGGGACGTCACCAGCCCGGCGTACGTCCTCGAGAACCCGAACGGTAACACCCTGTGTATCCCGACGGTGTTCGTCTCGATGACCGGTGAGGCCCTCGACCACAAGACGCCGCTGTTGCGTTCGCAGCAGGCGATGGGCGGACATGCCGAGCGCATCCTGAAGCTGTTCGGACACGAGAACATCGAGAACATCGTCTCGTTCTGTGGCCCGGAGCAGGAGTACTTCCTCGTCGACCGGCACTTCTTCCTGGCCCGTCCCGACCTGCTCAATGCAGGTCGCACCCTGTTCGGCTCGAAGCCGCCCAAGGGTCAGGAATTCGACGACCACTACTTCGGTGCCATCCCCGAGCGCGTGCTCGGCTTCATGATGGACACCGAGCGTGAGCTGTTCAAGCTCGGCATTCCTGCCAAGACCAGGCACAACGAGGTAGCACCCGGACAGTTCGAGATCGCGCCGATGTTCGAGCGCGGCAACATCGCGGCCGATCACCAGCAACTGTTGATGACGACGTTCAAGACCATTGCCAAGAAGCACGGCATGGAGTGCCTGTTCCACGAGAAGCCCTTCGAGGGCGTCAACGGCTCCGGCAAGCACGTCAATTTCTCCCTCGGCAACTCCGACCTGGGATCGCTGCTGGTGCCCGGCGACAACCCCCACGACAACGCGCAGTTCCTCGTCTTCTGTGCCGCCGTCATCCGCGCGGTGCACAAGTACGGCGGTCTGCTGCGCGCATCGGTGGCGTCGGCGACCAACGATCACCGCCTCGGTGCCAACGAGGCTCCGCCCGCGATCATCTCGATCTTCCTCGGCGATCAGCTCGCCGACGTGTTCGACCAGATCGCCAAGGGCGCAGCCACATCCTCGAAAGGCAAGGGCACCATGATGATCGGTGCCGACACCCTGCCCGTACTGCCGACCGATCCCGGCGACCGCAACCGAACCAGCCCGTTCGCCTTCACCGGCAACAGGTTCGAGTTCCGCGCCCCCGGTTCGATGCAGACCGTCAACGGCCCGATGGTCACGATCAACACGATCATGGCCGAGGCGCTCGACTACATGGCGACCAACCTCGAAGCGGCCGTCGCCGACGGCACCGATTTCGACACCGCCGTGCAGAATCTGCTGACCGAGATCATCACCGAACACGGCGCGGTGGTGTTCAACGGCGACGGCTACTCCGACAACTGGCAGATCGAGGCCCAGGCACGCGGCCTACCGAACCTGCGTACGACGCTCGACGCGTTGCCGGAGTTGATTTCCGAGTCGGCGATGGAACTGTTCGAGAAGTACAAGGTGTTCAACCACCGAGAGATGCACTCGCGCTACGAAATCGGGCTCGAGCAGTACGCGTTGACGGTGTTCGTCGAAGCGCGGTTGACGCTGGAAATGGGTCAGACATCGATCCTTCCCGCTGCACTGCGCTACCAGACGGAATTGGCGCAGAACGTCAGTGCGCTCAAGGGCGCGGGCGTCGACGACGTGGACATGACTGCGCTGCACGCAGTCTCGGCTCCACTGTCGGAGCTGCGCGCAGCGTTGGCGACGTTGAAGACCGCCCTCGAAGCGAATCCGGGCGGCGACGCTCTGGCCGAGGCCACCCACGCCAAGGACGAACTGTTGCCTGCGATGGCGGCTGTCCGTTCTGCGGCCGACACCCTCGAGGCAATGGTGGCCGACGATCTCTGGCCGCTGCCGACGTACCAGGAGATGCTGTACATCCTGTGAGTGAGCAATGTCTCGGATCGGAATAGCTTCATGGATCTCGGTCGTTCGAGTGATCAGTGGCAAGTACTGTGCACGCACTCATAAGGAGATAGAGAACCATGAAGTTGTTTTCCCCGTTGACGCTCGGTGACCTGAAGCTCGACAACCGGTTGGTGATGGCTCCGCTGACGCGGGTGCGCTCAGGACGTGACGGAGTGCCGGGTCCGCTGGTGGTCGAGCACTACAAGCAGCGGGCGTCCCTCGGTCTCATCGTCAGTGAAGGCACCTACCCGAGCCATGCGGGCCAGGGCTTCCCCGGTCAGCCCGGTCTGGTGACCGACGAGCAGATCGAGGGTTGGCGCAATGTGGCCGACGCAGTGCATGCCGACGGCGGGCTGATCTTCGCTCAGGTGATGCATGCCGGGCGCGTGACCCACGAGGCGACGACGGGTGGCCGTGAGGTCGTCGGCCCCAGTGCCATCGCCATCGACGGCGAGACTCACACGTACGAGGGAAAGAAGGCGTACCCCACCCCGCGTGCACTGCGGGAGGACGAACTGCCCTCGGTGATTGCCGATTTCGTACAGGCCTCGAAGAATGCGGTCGCTGCCGGTATGGACGGCGTCGAGGTTCACGGTGCCAACGGTTACCTGTTGCACGAGTTCCTTTCGCCCGCCTCGAACCAGCGTGACGACAAGTACGGCGGTTCGCCGGAGAACCGGGCGCGGTTCGTGGCCGAGGTGGTCGAGGCCGTGGCCGCGGCGCTCGGAGCCGGCAAGGTCGGCATCCGCATCTCGCCTGAGCACAACATTCAGGATGCGCTCGAGACGGACTCCGACGACGTGCGTGCCACCTACCGCGCGCTGGTCGAGCGGCTCGCGCCGTTGGGTCTGGCGTACCTCAGTGTGCTGCACAAGGATCCGTCGGGCGAGCTGGTACAGGATCTGCGGCAGGCGTTCGGCGGAGCTGTGCTCGTCAACAGCGGCTTCGGTGAGATCACCACTCGCGACGAAGCGCTGTCGCTGCTCGACGACAACGTCGGCGACGCCGTCGTGGTCGGACGTCCGGCAATCGCCAACCCCGATCTCGCGTACCGCTGGCGTGAGGATCTGCCGCTGAACGAGCCGGACCAGAGCACGTTCTACACCGACGGTGCCAAGGGCTACACGGATTACCCGGCTCTGCAGCACTGAGTGCTTCGCAGTGGTGTGGTTATGCGCCTGCGGGCGCGCAGGAGTGGAGCCTGCGGAACGACCCGAGAACAGAGCCACACCACTGCGCGGAGGGCACTCAGAAGTCGGCGGTCTTGCGGGCGCGGATCTTGCTGACGATCGAGAACACCACGGCGATGATCATCAGTGCGTAGAGCACGATTGTGATGCCGCTACTGACCAGAATCGACGGGTCGCCCTCGCTGACGGCCAGCGCGCGTCGAAGTGATTCCTCGGCGAGTGGGCCGAGGATCACGGCGATCAACACCGGTGCGAGCGGAATGTCGTAGCGCCGCATCATGAATCCGACGATGCCGAGCCCGAGCATGAAGATCAGATCCACGATCGACGCACTGGACGCATAAACGCCGAGGGCGGCGAACACCGAGATACCCGCGTACAGGTAGTTCTTCGGGATCTTCAGCAGCTGCGCCCACAGTGGTGCGAACGGCAGGTTGAGGATCAGCAGCACGATCATCGCCAGGAAGAGGCTGGCCAGCAGGGCCCAGACGATGTCTCCACTGCGCTCGAACAGGAGCGGTCCGGGTTGCATACCGTACTGCTGGAACGCTGCGAGCATGATCGCCGCCGTGGCGGACGTCGGTAGACCCAACGCCAGTAGCGCTCCCATGGCCGTACCGGCCGTGGAGTTTCCGGCCGCCTCGGGTCCTGCCACACCACGAATGGCACCTTTGCCGAACATCGGCTTCTCGCGTTTACGATCGAGCCGACGCTCGGTGCCGTACGCCAGGAAGCTCGGCACCTCAGCGCCGCCTGCTGGTATGACGCCGAACGGCACACCGAATGCCGTCCCGCGTAGCCAGGCCGGGAGTGCTTCGCGGAACTCGGCCTTGCTCAGCCAGGGGCGGCCCTGCGATTTGATCAACAACCGGTCCTCGGGGCGGCCGATCTTCGAAGCGATGTGGATGACCTCACCGAGTGCGAGCATCGCGACCGTGATTACGACGATGTGAATGCCGTCGAACAGGGCAGGTACTTCGAAGGTGAATCGGGACGCGCCCGACGGACCGTCGATGCCGATCACGGCCAGGGTGAGACCGATCAGCAGTGCGGTCAATCCCTTGAGAGCGGAGTCGGAGACCACCGCGGAGGTAGCGATGAAGGCGAACACTGCCAGCGCGAGGTACTCGGCCGGACCGAAGTTGGTCGCCAACGATGCGAGCGTCGGGGCGAAGAACACCACCAGGGTCGTCGCGACGATGCCGCCGATGAACGCGCCGATGGCCGAGGTGGCCAAAGCTTGTGGGGCTCTGCCGTTCTTGGCCATCCGGTGGCCCTCGAACGTTCCGGCGATGGCGGTGCTGTTGCCGGGGGTGTTCATCAGGATGCCGGAGATGGAATCGCCGAACAGGCCGCCGAAGTAGACACCCGCGAACATGATCAGCGCCGCGGTGGGGTCGAGAGTGAACGTGACCGGCAGCAGAAGCGCCACCGCCATGGCAGAACCGAGTCCGGGTAGCACGCCCACGGCGGTGCCGAGCAGTGCGCCTACGAACACCCACACCAGGTTCATCGGAGTCAGCGCAGTGCCGAACCCGTCGAGAAGATTGCTCAATGAATCCATCGAAAATTCAGCTCCGTCAGAAGATCTGGGCGAGAACGCCGCCGGGCAAGGTCAGGCCGAGGCCCGCGGAGAATGCGATCTGGACGGCGCTCGAGACCAGCAGCGCGACGGCCGCGTCGAACACGTAACGGCGACCACCCAATCCGACCGAGACACCCCAGAAGAGGATGGCACCGGCGAGAACCCAGCCGAGCGGGTCGAGGAGAGCGATGAACACTGCCACCGATCCGACGGTGATCGACAGGGTTCGCCAGTTGCTGACGGTGCCGGTGTGCGGCACGCCGTCGTCGTCGACGCCGCGATCGACGACGTCGGGCTTGACCATGAGTTGGATGGTGACCAACACGGCGACCACGAAGCAACCGCCGGCGACGATGGCCGGAAAGACCTGCGGGCCAGGGGAGGTGGCGGTGGGAGGCACATCCATCGTGATGGTCCCGTAGACCAGGAATGCGCCCAGTGCGACGAGCAGTGCCGGAACGATCAGGCCGCTACGGCCCGTCCAGAAGGAGCGGGAGGTTGCGGTGTCGGGAGTCGTCGTTGTCATACCAGCCCCAGCTCTTCCAGAATTCCGGTGATACGTGCCTGCTCGACCTCGAGGAATTCCCCGAATTCGTCTCCTGTGACGACCGATTCCTTCCAGCGGTTTCGTTCGACGGCCGTCGCCCATTGCTCGGTCTCGACCATCTCGGTGACGATGTCGACGAGCGTCTGCCGGTCCTCGTCCGAAATCCCGGGCGGCGCAACGATTCCGCGCCAGTTCACGAGGTCGACGTTGTAGCCCTGTTCGATGAACGTGTCCACGTCGAATCCTTCGAGCGGCTCGGGCGCGGCCACGGCTAGGGCACGCACGTTGCCGGCTTCGATCTGGTCCCGGAAGTCGTTGAATCCACTGACCGCGACGCCGACGGTGTTGGACAGCAGCGACGTGAGTACCTCACCGCCGCCGGAGTAGGCGATGTAATTGATTGCGGCGGGGTCGATGTCGGCTTCCTGTGCCAATTGGCCCGCGACGATGTGGTCGATTCCGCCGAGGGAGCCGCCGCCGATCGGAAGCCCGCCGGGATTGGCCCGCCACGCCTCGATCATGTCGTCGAGGTTCTGGATCGGCGAGTCCTTGGGAACGACGAAGACCTCGAAGTCCTCGGCGAGCTTGGCGATCGGCACGGTGTCGGCCAAGGTGGTGTCGGAGTTGTTGATCGCGATGCCGCCGAGCATGACGGTGCCGGTGATCATCACCGTGGTGGGCTGACCGCTGAGGTTCTCGAGTTGGCTCAGGCCGATGGTGCCGCCGGCCCCTGGAACGTTGACCACCTGCGCGTTGTTGACGATGCCGTCGCTGCGCAGCGCCTGCTGCGACTCGCGCGCGACCAGGTCCCAGCCACCGCCGGCGGCAGCAGGTGCTATCAGTGTCAATTTGGCTCGGGCGTCGGAGCCGCTGGCACTGCGAGCGGCGTCGATCCCGGCGACGGTGACTGCTCCCACCACCACCAGGGCTCCGGCCGTTCGTAGCAGGGTGGGCGATATCGCCATCAGAGACCTTTCGTGTGGTGTGTCACAGCGTCAGGTTAGATACAGTTTGTCTGATTAGTCCAGTTCACAACATCGAGGTCGATCTTCGGTGGATTCGAGCAACGGGAGAGACCGTGTCATTAGCGAGCGCAGTGGCAGTAGCGATGAGCAACACCCCCGAGGGCCAGGAAGCGTTGCGACGCGGTGCCGCAGAGGCAGAGCTGCGTCGGACCGAGCTGATCGTATTGTCCGTGGTGGACCGCGATTCCGTATCGGCGGAAGACCGTAGCGCGGCGCAGGCCGAGGTGGAGCGGACTCTCCCCGGAACTGCGACGACTGTGCGCGTCGAACCGGATGGCGGCGACCCGGCCGGCGCACTGGTCGATCTCGTCGCCGACGTCGGTGCGGGGATGCTCGTCATCGGGTCCAAGCGCAGATCGGCGGTCGGCAAATTCCTGATGGGCAGCACGGTGCAGCGCGTTCTGTTGGACAGCCCGGTCCCCGTCCTCGTCGTGAAAGCGCCGTGACCCGGTAGTATCGGACAAATATCCCACCACTCGACCTCGAGGAATCATGGACAGCGATAAACCCGGGCCGGACACGGCTCCCCGCACTACAGCTACTACGTGCGAGGCGGTGTCCGGCGAATGAGCGTTCTGCTCACTCTTCTGCTCGGCCTGCTCGTCGTTTTTCTCATCACCGTCGCAACCGGTTACTTCGTTGCGCAGGAATTCGCGTACATGACCGTCGACCGGTCCCGGCTCAAGGCGCGTGCCGAGGCCGGCGACGCCGTCGCAGCTCGCACGCTGACCGTCACCAAGCGGACCTCGTTCATGCTCTCGGGTGCACAGCTGGGTATCACGGTCACCGGCCTGCTTGTCGGCTACGTCGCCGAACCGCTGATCGGGCAGTCGTTCGGAGCGATACTGGGCGGCGTCGGTGTTCCGACAGCAGTCGGTGTCGGCCTCGGTGCCGTTCTGGCGATCACGTTCGCGACGTTCGTACAGATGCTCTTCGGTGAACTGTTTCCGAAGAACTTCGCCATCGCCCGCCCCGAGCCCGTGGCTCGATGGCTCTCGCTGTCGACGACCATCTATCTCAAGCTCTTCGGTTGGCTCATCACCATTTTCGACCAGTCGTCGAACCTGTTGCTCAAAGCACTCAAGATCGAGCCGGTGCACGATGTGGAACATTCGGCGAGCCCACGCGACCTCGAGCACATCGTGTCGGATTCGCGGGAGACCGGGGATCTGCCCGACGAGCTGTCGACGCTGCTCGATCGCATTCTCGACTTCCCTACGCGCAACGTCGAACACGCCATGATCCCGCGTTCGCGTGCGGCGACGGTCCGCGACACCGACACCCTCGGTGAGGTGAAAACACTGATGGGCCAAGAGCATTCTCGATACCCCGTGCTCGACGAGGACGACGGAATCGTGGGCGTGGTGCATCTGCACGACGTGTTGGCCTCCACCGCGCCGGATTCGACCCCCATCGCAGACCTCACCCGCGATGCGCTGATCCTTCCCGAGATGCAGAGCCTGCCCGACGCGATGCGCGAGCTGCGGGCGACACGGAACCAATTGGCTTGTGTCATCGACGAATACGGTGGTCTCACCGGAGTGATCACCATCGAGGACCTGGCCGAAGAGCTCGTCGGCGAGATCACCGACGAGCACGACGACGGCGTACTCGACCCGAGCCCGGTCAGCGCCGACGACGGCAGCTGGACGATGGCAGGGGAGGTGCACGTCGACGAGGTCGAGCGCGCCATCGGCGTCGACCTCCCCGACGGTGACTACGAGACCATCGCGGGATTCGCCATCGCCCATCATGGTTCGCTACCCGACATCGGGACCCGTATCGAGGTCGATCTGCCGCCGGACAACGCGGACCTCGCCAACGACGACGAGTCGCCGATTCGATTCGTCACGATCGAGGTGCAGGAGATCGACAGTCACGTGCCGTCACTACTGACCCTCACCATCGACGAGCGGACAACCGAGCACGACGAGAATTCGGCCGAGTCCGATACTGCAGGAGCGCACCGATGAGCAACCTCTGGGTCTTTCTGGCCGTCACCATCGGTCTGATCGCTGCGAGCGCCTTCTTCGTTGCCGTGGAGTTCGCACTTCTTGCGGCCAAACGGCATCGCCTCGAGGATGCTGCCCCCAACTCGCGGGCGGCGCGGGCTGCTCTGCGCAGCTCCTCGGAATTGACGGTGCTGCTCGCCGGATCGCAGCTCGGTATCACCGTCTGCACCCTCGCGCTCGGCGCGACCACCAAGCCTGCGGTGCACTACTGGCTCACGCCGCTGTTCGAGAGCATCGGCCTGCCCTACTGGTTCGCGGACGTCCTCGGCTTCGTCCTGGCCCTGATCATCGTCACGTTCCTGCACTTGGTCGTCGGCGAGATGGCTCCGAAGTCCTGGGCCATCGCACATCCGGAGAAGTCGGCAACGATGCTCGCAATCCCCATGCGCGCGTTCATGTTTCTCACGCGTCCGGTGCTGACGGCCCTGAACAACATGGCGAACTGGTGCCTACGCAAGGTGGGCGTCGAGCCGGCCGACACCGTCGGCACCGGGCAGAACGCAGACGACCTGCGTCAGCTCGTCGAGCACTCGGTCAACGTGGGAGCCCTGGACGCGAGTTACCAGGCACAGATATCCGGGGCATTGGAATTGCAGGATCTCACCGTCGGTGACCTGGTGGCCGGAAGTGGCGCGCCGACGTCGGTACCGTCATCAGCGTCGATCGACGACGTGCGGGAGGCGTCCCGGATCAGCGGCCATCTGCGCATCCTCGTCAGTGACGACGACGTAGTGAAAGGTGTTGTGCACGTGAGGGATACGTTGACCGAGCCGGAGTATCTCGCCGAGATCACCCGCCCGGCCTACACGCTGGATCGGACGACACCGGTCTACGTCGCCCTGCAGTCGATGCGCGAGACCCGACATCATCTGGCGCTGGTGGTCGAACCGTCGGCCGAGGCGGGTGACGGTGCGCGCACGATCGGCGTTGTCACGCTGTCGGATGTGTTGACGCGGCTGCTGCCCGAGCCTGTCTGATCTTCGGTCACCCCATACGAATCATCCCCGCCCGGCCTACGCGGCCGAGCGGGGATTTTTCGTGAGCACCGGATCCGAATGTCAGATCGGGGCGATGACCAGAAGGTGTGCCCAATACGACGCGACATCGTGGCCGAGTTGGGGGAGCAGAACGTCGTAGAGCAGGTAGGACATCATTGCCGTCGAACTCCTTGTTCAGCGGGCCGTCACCGGCTCGCGTACCGAGACTGTAGTCAGTGAGACTGTAGATCAACCTGGGCCCGGCGGCACTGATATGGCCTGCGCAAGTCGTGTTTCACCCCGACGACGACGGCCATCAGCCGATGCAGCCCTGCAGGGTGGTGAAGCTTCCGGCGAAGCCGGCACCGTTGCAGACGGCACCCTCGGGGGTGAGGGTGATCGTCGAGCCCGGCGCAGCCACGGCGATCGACAGTCCGAGGCCGGCCGCGGTGTTCTGTGCGATGGCACCGGGACCGAAGGCGATCGCAGCAGGCGCGCCGCCGAAACCGGCGTTGCTGACGGCAGTTCCGCCGTTGAGACCGAGGGCCAGTGCCGCCGCGTTGTTCATCGCCTCCGCCGAGCCCCATCCCTCGAGGCCGACTCCTGCTGCGGCACTTGCGCCGTCTGCGGAGCTGTCGCACTGTGAACCTCCGACGAGCGCGGCGACGTCGGCCCCTCCGGGTGCTGTGGTGCAGGCGACCGGTGCGGCCGAGGCCGTGCCGGGCACCAGGGTCGCGAAAGTACAGGCGAATCCGAATGCCGCCGCTCCGCCGAGAATTCTCTTGGTGTGGAACATGGTCGATGCCTCCAAGATCTGGCGCAGGCACCGGGCGTGCCGCGCTCCTGCGGTTGCCGGATCGACATGCTCGTGCGCCCCGACGACCTTCCTCGAGTGTTACCCTGTAGCGACGCGCTCAGAGATCCGCATGGTCACGAGTACATCTCGGTATGATCACAGCACGGTAAACAGCGTTCCCCCACCCTTGGTGCTTACGATGGCTCCATGATCGGACGTATCGACGAGGTCGTATTCGACTGCACGGAACCGGCTGTGCTGGCCCGATTCTGGGCGGGTGTGCTCGGTGGTCGGCCTGTCGTGCGCGACGACTCGTGGCATTTCGTCGATGTTCCCGGGTTCACCCGGATGGCGTTCCAGCGAGTGCCTGAGAGTAAGTCCGGCAAGAATCGACTTCATCTCGACGTGGACGTTCCCAGCATCGACGTTGCCGTCGAGCAGGCAGTGGGTCTGGGTGCGACGGCGGTGGGGGACCGGCACACCACTGCGGCCGGGTCGTTCCAGGTGCTACTCGACCCCGAGGGCAACGAATGGTGTCTGGTGACGCCCCTCAGCTGACTAGCGGGCGTCGTGCTCGGCGCGTGCTTCGAGTACGGCAGGCATCGAGCCCTCGATCAGTTCGATGAGGTCGGTCAACCGTGATCCGACCTCACGTCCGAGCGGGGTGAGGCTGTATTCGACCTTGGGCGGGATGGTCTCGAGCACGGTGCGCACGATGAGGCCGTCGCGTTCGAGGGTCTGCAGCGTCTGTGCCAACATTCGCTCGCTGACGCCGTCGACGCGTCGGCGCAGGGCATTGAATCGGTAGTCGCTTTCGGTGAGGGCCGCCAGGACGAGCACTCCCCACCTGCTCGTCGCGTTCTGCAGCGTCTGCCGTGACCCGCATTCCCGTGCGAAGACGGATGCTTCGAGAGATTCGACGGCCTCGGACATTTCTCCATGTTAGCGCAGGCCGTACCGGCAGCGCTAAATTTTGATGTTGCACTGCACGAAAAGTAAGTGCATGATGAAACGGAACTTGATACTTCAACCTCGGGAGCGTTTTCCATGACCACAGCCATCACCGGAGCGACAGGCAATCTCGGCGGGCTCGTCGTCGCCGCACTCATCGATCGCGGCGTCGCGCCTGCCGACATCGTCGCCGTCGTACGCAACGCCGACAAGGCGGCCGCACTCGCCGAGCGCGGTGTGGTGGTGCGGGTGGCCGACTACAGCGACACCGACGCGCTGACGTCTGCGTTCGCAGGTGTCGAGAAGGTGCTGTTGATCTCGGGATCGGAGGTCGGCCAGCGAATTGCTCAGCACAACAACGTCATCGACGCCGCCGAGGCAGCCGGAGTGGGCCTCGTTGCATACACGAGCGTGCTCGCTGCCGACACCTCCGGCATCAGCCTTGCACCGGAGCACAAGGCCACCGAAGAGCGATTGACGGCCTCGCCGATTCCTGCTGTGTTTCTGCGTAACGGCTGGTACTGGGAGAACTACCTGGGCTCGCTCGGCCAGGCCATCGACAGTGGAGTGTGGCTTGGTGCAGGCGGGAACGGCAGGATCGCCGCTGCCTCACGCGCCGATTACGCCGCCGCTGCCGCGGCTGTGCTGACTCTCGAGAACCAGGGCGGGAAGATCTACGAGCTCGGCGGGGACGAGCGCCTGACCTATGCCGAACTCGCGGACGTTCTCGCCGGCATCTCCGGGAAGCCGGTCGTCTACAAGGACGTCACCGAGTCGGAGTACGCCTCGATTCTTCAGGGCGCAGGACTGCCCGATTTCGTGGCGACCATGCTGGCGAGCGCGGATGCCGGTATCTCCCGCGGGGAACTCGACACCGATTCCGGTGACCTGCAGGCATTGATCGGCCGCGCGTCCACCCCGGTCGCCGAGGTGTTCCGCTCCGCGATCTGATGGGATACACGGGGCCCCGTGTGCCACTTGTAGCGTGGGCCCCGTGAAACTCACCTCGACCCGCACCCTGTTCCTGGCCGCCACCACCTCACTCGTCCTGTTGACGGGTGCATGCAGTTCCGACTCGGATTCCGGGACGACGCAGACGACGTCCTCGGCGACGTCCTCCACCGATGCGACGGCTTCGAGTAGCTGCCCCACGGGCACACCCGACCCGTCGGCCACCCCGGAGTGGACACTGGCAGGCGACACCGGCAGCATCGCCGTCACCGGATCGACGGATACAGCGGCCCCGGCCGTCGACGTCGAAGCCCCGTTCAGCGTCGCCGAGACGCAGGTGAAAACGCTGAAGGCCGGGGACGGCCCGATCGTCGCCGACGACGCGAACGTGTCCGTCTGCTACCTGGGCGTCAACGGACGCGACGGATCGACGTTCGACAGCAGTTTCGAGCGCGGCGCACCGGTCGAGTTCCCACTGACCGGCGTGGTGGCGGGCTTCCAGAAAGCCATCGCCGGACAGACCGTCGGCTCGACCGTCGCCGTAGCGGTGACGTCGGCCGACGGTTACGCGACCGGCAATCCGGCAGCCGGAATCGAGCAGGGCGACAGCCTGATCTTCGCTATCTCGATCCTGTCCGCGAGCTGAGTGCCTCCGGCAGTGGCGTGGTTATAAGCCCTCTGGGGGCTGTTGCATTTTGTGTGAGCGGTAGTTCGACGTTGTAAAGGGGTGACTCGGGTTCGATGCCCGGGTCACCTCTTTTTCGGCCCTGGGGTGCTCATTCAGGCCAGCGCTACGGTGTGTGTTGCGGTCAGGTGGGTGAGAATCTTGC